>NZ_QNUG01000042.1 GCF_003385395.1 Epilithonimonas hispanica
AAAAATTTAGAAGCAACTTCAGAGGAGTTAGGGATCGGGCGTTTTTTCTATTCAGACTACAAAACATTTTTGCTTAAACACAAGTTTTGGTACTGATCCATTGTTACCGAAATAATGATAAAAATTGATAAATTATTTTTTCAAAAAAAATGTAAATAGCTGTATTTAAGCGAAATAAACAAAAAAAACGCCTTAAAAAAGGCGTTTTTGTGGTCCCACCTGGGCTCGAACCAGGGACCACCTGATTATGAGTCAGGTGCTCTAACCAACTGAGCTATAGGACCTCAAAATTTGGTTAAATTTTGTGAGTGCAAAAATAACAAAATTTCTTTATCTTCCAAATGTTTTAGGGTTTTTCTTGACACAATTCTACCAGCACACCATTGGTAGATTTGGGGTGAATAAATACAACTAATTTATTATCAGCACCTTCTTTGGGTTCTTCTGAGATGAAAATAAATCCTTCTTTTTTTAATCTTTCGATTTCTGTTTGGATATTTTCTACGCCAAATGCGATGTGATGGATTCCTTCTCCTTTTTTATCGAGGAATTTGACGATTGGACTTTCGGGGTTTGTAGCTTCCAAAAGTTCGATTTTGCTTTCTCCAATTTCGTAAAAAGATGTGGTTACACCTTCTCTTTCTACAGATTCTTGTTTGTAATTGGATTTGCCTAATAGTCGGGAAAACAAATCATCTGAATCTGATAGAGATTTTACAGCAATTCCTAAGTGTTCTATTTTCATTGTGTTAATTTTGAATAATCTTCAAATTGAAAGACAAATTGGTTTGGATAAAAAATCCCATAGCCCCGATTGCAGTGGAAATCCTTTTTTGCGTGAACTTCATTTGATTTTGAATAACCAATCGTGATGCAAAAAAGATTGCAACCCTTCGACAAGCTCAGGATAAACTACAGCGGGATTAAGCTCCTAAAAAAATGTCAAAGTAAAAAGATATTACTTTGACATTTTATATATTTTATTGATTAAGAATTGAATCCTTCAATGATTTTTGAAAAATCTTCGATTTTAAGGGCAGCGCCTCCAATCAAGCCTCCGTCAACATCTGGCTGAGAGAAAATTTCTTTTGCATTGTCCGGCTTCACACTTCCTCCGTAAAGGATAGAAACTTCGTCAGCAACTTCTTTTCCGTACTTGTCAGCAATCAGGCTTCTAATGTAAGCGTGAACTTCCTGAGCTTGTTCCGCAGTTGCTGTTTCACCTGTTCCGATTGCCCAAACCGGTTCGTAAGCAATCACAACTTTTTTGATTTCTTCGGCAGATAAAGTGAAAAGAGCCATTTCTGTTTGGTTTTTAACAACCTCGAAATGTCTTCCTGCTTTTCTCTCCTCTAATTTTTCACCGTTGCAATAGATCGGCGTCAAACCTTTGTCCAAAAGTGCTTTTACTTTTCTATTGGCGTGGCTATCGGTTTCTCCGTGGAAAGTTCTTCTCTCGGAATGTGAAACCAAACTACCGTTTACATCAACAGAAGCTAACATATCTACAGAAATTTCACCTGTGTAAGCTCCACTAGCATATTCGGAAACGTCCTGAGAATATACTCCTACTTCTCCATTTTTGAAAACTTCTTTCGCAGTTGTAAGGTACAAAGCTGGCGGAGCAATGTAAACCTCGCAGTTTGTTGTGTTATTTTTTTTGTAATCTAAAAGCTGAGCAAATAATTCTTGAGCTTCAGCATAAGTTTTGTTCATTTTCCAGTTTCCTGCAACAATGTTCTTTCTCATTATATTTTAATTTAATTTCCAAATATTCTTTAGTAATGTATAAAAATCATGTTCTTCATCAGACACCTCGTTATCTGCCTTGATTAGTGACTTTGCAGATTGGATGAAATCTTTTCTTTCTTGTTCTGTAGAATCTTCTTCGAAACATTTTGCATGGAATTCGAAGTGCTCTTGCCATTGATCTGCTGTTAATTGAGCAATGATTTCCAATTCGTCGTCCAAATTCAAACGAAACGGAAATTCTTCTGCCATATATTCCTGAACTTTGAGTCCTTCTTCTGGCTTTATAATTCCGTCCACAGCTGACAAAATCATTAGTAAATGATATCCAGCAATTGGTTTATTTGATTTTCTCATTATATAATTTAATCTTGATTTAAATAATCTTTTGCTCCCAATTTCTCAACCACTTTTCCTTTTTCCAAAACCAACACAAAAGGATTACTTCTTGCAATGGTTTTAATCGCAATCTCATCCATCATATAATTTGAGATTTGTTTATAGAAATTAGGATTCGTACTTACACCTATCACTTTAGCTTTTTCTGATAAGGCTTTAGTTTCAGTTTTTTTAACCAATTCTGCATCAGCTTCTTTTGGTTTGTAAGTAAATACAATAATAACTCTTGGCTCTTTCAAGATTTCATCTGTGATAGGATTTCCATTCACATCTTCAATTTTGAATTTGGAGATTTCAGATTCGTAACCTTTTTTGGAGATTTCCGAAGTTGTTTTTCCATCTTCAATTTGCCAAGTCGTGTCTTTCCAATATTCCTTATTGATATATTCGTCTTGGTCAACTTTTTTTACTTCGCCAGTTTTGGAATTTTTAAGTGAATAAAACGTCTTATACTCCGAAGGATTTTGTGCAATTTTTTGCTTCTCAGCCGCTAAGTCAGTTCCGATAGAATAAGCTCGGAAATCTATCATCGGTTCGTGAGCAATTCCTCTGTACATCACAAAAATCATTACTAAAACAAAAACAACTAATAATGGTAATTTTCCAAATCTAACCTTTTCATCTTCTTCTCTTTTTCTGTAAAGAACAGCCAGAATTAATAATAAAACCAAAAGTGTAATATCTTTCCAGAATGATTGCCAAGGAGTAAACTTTAGCGCATCTCCGAAACACCCACAATCTGTAACCACATTATAATAAGCTGAATAAAATGTCAGAAAACCAAAGAAAACGCAAAGTACAATCAGTGCATAAAGTGTTAGTTTAAGCTTGATTTTCATCAATAACATAAATCCAAGAATCAATTCCAGAACAACTACAATAATTGAAAATGCCAAAGCATATTTTTCCAAAAACGGTAAATTGAAAACAATTGGCGAAAAATATTCCTCTAATTTGAAAGAAAACCCTTTCAAATCAACAGCTTTTACAAATCCGGAAGCAATGAATATCAGAGCAACAATATAGCGTAGAATTGCTTTCATAATTTTTTTCGGTATTAATTTTTAAATTTAATCAGACAAAAAACAGCATAATTCAACATATCAAAATAGTTGGCATCCAAACCTTCGGAAACCAAAGTTTTTCCTTGATTATCTTCTATCTGTTTAGTTCTTAAAACTTTTTGATAGATCAAATCTGTAATGGACGAAATTCTCATATCTCTCCAAGCTTCACCATAATCGTGATTTTTGCGTTCCATCAGCTCTTTTGCTTTTTGAGCGTAAGAATCGTAAAGGTTGATGATGTCATCAGGATTGGCATTCAGTTCATCAGAAAAACCTTTCTCCAACTGAATCAATCCAATAATAGAATAATTAATAATCGCAATGAATTCGTCTTCCTCACTTTCATCCACCATTTTCACATCCGTTATTTGCAACGTTCTGATTCTGCTGACTTTGATGTAGATCTGGTCTGTGATAGAACTTGGACGAAGAACACGCCAAGCGGTTCCATAATCTTTCATTTTCTTTTCGAAAAGGTCTCTACAAGCCTTGATAACGTCGTCAAACTGAGCGGAAGTATTGTGCATAAATCTGTCTAATTGGTCAAAGATACAAATTTTGTTTGGAGTTAATTTATTGAAAATAATCAGAAAAATTATCTATTTTTATGACTCTAAAATTACTATATGAAATTTGCCGTTTCTTTTTTTCTGATACCTTCTATTTTTATCAATGCTCAACAGAAGTTGAAACTAACAACAGAAATGGCCAACCAACTTGCTTCGATGCCGTTAAAATGCATCAATCAAGAGTATCCGAATAAAACCGCACACGTTATTAATACTGAAAAAGATGCTGTTCTAACTCCAAAAGAATTACACCCGAGTTTTTATGGTTGTTTTGATTGGCATAGCTCAGTTCACGGGCATTGGATGTTGGTGAGATTACTGAGAACTGTACCGGATTTAGAAAATAAAGATAAAATTATTTCAATTCTAGATGAATCATTTTCACCTGAAAAAATCAAAGAAGAAGCTTCTTATTTTACTAAATATCAAGTGGCGCAAAATTTTGAAAGAACTTACGGTTGGGCTTGGATTTTGAAACTGGATGAAGAATTAGCAAGATGGAATCATCCAAAAGCCAAAATATGGCATCAAGATTTAAAACCTTTGACAGATGAAATTCTGAGACTTTGGAAAGCATATTTACCCAAACAAACTTATCCTAATAGAACCGGCGTTCATCCGAATACCGCATTTGCAATGAGTTTTGCAATAGATTGGGCAAGGCAAGTTGGAGATAAATCCTTCGAGAAAGAATTATCTGAAAAAGCTAAAATTTTCTATTTAAACAATACTAAAACACCAGCTTACCTAGAACCTGATGGAAGCGATTTCTTTTCTCCCAGTTTAGAAATTGCAGAATTGATGAGTAGAATTTTGCCTCAGAAAGACTTTGAAAAATGGCTGAATCAATTTTACGAAAAAAGAAGCTTGGAAAACATTGAACAAATTCCTATCATAAGTGATGTTAATGATTATCAAACGGTTCATCTTGTGGGACTATCATTTTCGAAAGCTTGGGCAATGAAAAATATTATCAATGCTTTACCAGAAAAAAATACAATTAGAAAACAATTTGAAATTTCCAGAGAAAAGTTTATTGAAAACTCTCTTCCAATTATTTTTCAAGGCAATTATGGAGGCGACCATTGGTTAGCAAGTTTTGCGGTCTACGCTTTGACTAATTAAAATAATATTTTTCACATAAAATTTACTTCACATTTTTATAAAAATTTCAAATGGAATTTTCTATTACCAATTCTAATCAATCAAAACATTTTTCAATCAATTGTAACGGCAGATTGATAGATTTATCAAAGCCAAAATTAATGGGAATTTTGAATCTGACGCCAGATTCTTTTTCTGATGGAGGAAAATTCAATAATGAGAAATCGGCTTTGCATCAAGCTGAGAATTTATTGAAAAATGGCGCAACAATTATTGACGTTGGCGCACAATCAACCCGTCCGAATGCTGAATATTTGAAAGCTGATGAAGAAATCAGAAGAATTGGAAATGTTATTTCATTAATCAAGAAAGAATTTCCGGAAAGTTTGATTTCGCTCGATACATTTTATTCAGAAGTTGTAAAATTAGGTTTTGATGAAGGAATTGATATTGTGAATGATATCTCTGCGGGACAATTTGATTCTGAACTTTTGGATACAGTTGCAGAAATTGGTTTACCATATATATTAATGCATATCAACCCGACTTATGAATCGATGCACGAGAAGAATAGATTTGATGATGTCGTTTTATCAATCAATCGATTCTTCTCAGAAAAGGTAAATCTTTTAAAGCAGAAAGGAATCAAAGACATTATCCTCGACCCTGGATTTGGCTTCGGAAAAACTATTGAAGATCAATATCAAATGATTGAGGATTTTGAATATATTGGATTTGGAGAATTGCCGATTCTGGCGGGAATCTCAAAAAAATCATTTATCTATAAACCATTTGGTAAACAACCAAATGAGGTCGAGCAAGAAACACTAGATCTGCATTATAAGTTATTAGAAAAAGGAGCTAATATTATTCGACTTCATAATCCCGAAAGCTTAATCATTTGATAAACAAGCCCTTCATTAAGCAAACATTTAAGATTTTTTCAAATTTTTATTTTAAGAAAATTTTTAATGATTTCTTTAAAAAAATAATATTATTTAAAAAAAATATTCGAATATCACACACCTTTAACGAAATATTTAAACAATCAAAATGACAACAACAAGTGAAATAAAATAAATAATTGATAATTTTAATAACAAATATTTGGTTATTTTAAATTAATTTAACTAAATTTGAGAGAATTGAAAAATTATCTTTATGAAAAAATCTTTACTACGTTTAGCTTTTGTAGCTTTACCAATGTTTGGTTTCGGTCAAACTTATTTTTCAGACAACTTCGACGATGAAGACATCTCCGATTGGACTCTATACGATCAAGACGGCGATGGCTTTGAATGGGAAACAGTAGCACTAACCGAACCTGCAGGGATCACACCTGCTATCGCCTCTTATTCTTATGACAACGCAAGTTTCACAGCTTTAACACCTGACAACTACATCGTATCACCTGCAATCAACTTATCTACTGCAACTTCAGCGGTACTTAAATTCAAAGTAAAAGCACAAGATCCAGATTGGGCCAATGAAACATACTCTGTATATGTTGCAACAACAAACAGTGTTGCTGCATTTTTAGCAACCACGCCTCTATTAACTGAGAACGCCTCCACAAACGGTGTTGGCGGTATATTTTATTCAAAAAGCATTGACTTATCTTCATTTGCTGGTCAATCACAAGTTTATGTAGCATTCAGACATCACAGCTCAACAGATATGTTTGCTCTACATATTGATGACGTAAGCGTCTCCGCGGCACCTACAGTTGCGCCTGGTTGCGCTACTTTAGTATCTCCAGCAAATGGAGCAACCAACCTTAATTACGTTTCCCAAACATTCTCTTGGTCAGCCCCAGCTACTGGAACTGTAGATTCTTACGATATCTATTTAGACAAAAATCCTAACCCAACAACTTTGGTTAGCAATGTTACAGGCACAACTTATACAGCAGCTAATCTTGATGGATCTTCAACATACTATTGGAAAGCAGTTCCTAAAAATACAATTGGCTCCGCAACAGGATGTACTACATTTTCTTTCACAACCATAGAAACTACATATTGCGGACCTTTAACATACTCTTTCACAGTAGAACCTATAACATTAGTTAACTTTGCAGGCATAGACAACACAACATCGGCATCAACAAGTGGCGGTACTGCACACGAATTCTTCCTAGATCAAGTTGGCAATGTTACATTAGGTAGCACACACGCCATAACAATAAAAGGAAATACAGGAGGTAATTGGGCTAATAACTTCATGGTTTATATCGACTGGAATCAAGACAAAGACTTTGCAGATGCCGACGAAGCTTATTCTGTAGGATCTATTACAAATTCTACAGGAACAGACACAAAAGAACTTACTTACAATATCACCGTACCTGCAGGTGCAGCAATAGGAAACACCAGAATGCGTGTCAAAAAATTATTCGGGACCACAAACTTAGCAGACCCTTGCGTAGGTGGTAGCTTTGGACAAGCAGAAGATTACACAATTAATGTTGGCACACTTGCTGTTTCAGAAACCACTAAAAATAGTATCAGATCTTATCCTAATCCAGTTAAAGACATCTTTAACATAGAGGCTCAAGGTAAAATTAAAAACGTAAAAGTTTACGACACTGCAGGCAAACAATTGTTCACAAAAGAATTGAATGAGGCTAAATCTCAAATTGATTTCAGCAGATTCAACACAGGCGTATATGTTGTTACTACTACATTAGAAGATGGTACTTCTACTTCTACAAAAGTAATCAAGAAGTAATTTTTATATTAATCAAATTTAGTCCCGTCATAAATGACGGGATTTTTTTTATTAAAAATCTATTAATTACAGAGAAGGCAAATCTGCATGTTCATGTTTTACTTTTTAAATTCTGAATAAATTATTTGTAATTCAGAAAAAAATTGTAGTTTTGCAACTCGAATTTTTAATTAAAATTAATTAACATTATGAACAATTACGAAACTGTTTTCATTTTAACTCCCGTTCTATCTGACGCTCAGGTGGAGGAAGCAGTGAAAAAATTTGAAGACCTATTAGCTTCAAACAATTGCGAAATCGTTGCCAAAGAAAATTGGGGACTTAAGAAATTAGCTTATCCTATCCAATTGAAAAAGAATGGTTTTTACACACTAATCGAATTCAAAGGAGAAGGAACTGTAGTTGCAGACCTAGAAACTGCTTTCAAACGTGATGAGAGAGTTATCCGTTACTTAACGACTAAACTTGACAAGCACGCTGTAGATTATGCAGTAACAAGAAGAAGCAAACTAAAATCTGCTAAAGCTTAATTATTAACCTTTAAAATTTAAAACAATGGCAATAGATGATATGGCAAAACAAGCCTCTGCTGGAGGTGAATCAGAAGTAAAATTCCTTACTCCACTTGATATCAATACAAAATCTGAAAAGAAATATTGTAGATTCAAAAAGTTTGGTATTAAGCACGTAGATTACAAAGATGCTGACTTCCTTTTACAATTCGTAAACGAACAAGGTAAAATCTTACCAAGAAGATACACAGGGACTTCTCTTAAATACCAAAGAAAAGTATCTGCTGCTATCAAAAGAGCAAGACACCTTGCTTTGATGCCTTACGTAGCTGACTTATTGAAATAAGAAAAAATAATAAAAGAAGTAGGCTTGCCTGCTTCTTTTGTTGCTGAATAATAATTTAATTCTAACTGTTTTAGATATTAGATATCAGATATAAGATTTTAGATTTTTCTAATTTCTCACTTCTAAACTCTAACTTCTAGAATCTAAACAAGACAACAACAATGGAAATTATCCTAAAACAAGACGTAGAAAACTTAGGACTTGAGTTCGATACAGTAAATGTAAAACCAGGTTACGCTCGTAACTTTTTATTACCTCAAGGTTTTGCTTTATTAGCAACTCCTAAAAACAAAGCAGCTCTAGAGGCTACTTTGGAAGCTAGAAAAGAAGAAGAAGCTAAATTGATTTCTGCTGCAAATGCTGTAGTTGAGCAATTGAAGAAAACTTCTATCACTATTCCTGCAAAAGTAGGTTCTGGTGACAGATTATTTGGTTCTATCAACAATGCTGATCTTGCTGCTGCTTTAGCAAAAGCTGGTATAAGTGTTGATAAAAAATATATCAAAATCCCTGGAAATACAATCAAGAGAACTGGTACTGCAACTGCATTGATCAGACTTCACAGAAATGTAGAATACAACTTCGATTTTGCAATCGTTTCTGATGCTCCAGTAGAAGCTCCTAAACCAGCCGCTCCAAAAGCTAAAGTTGAAGAAGAAACTACTTCTGAAGAAGCTTAATTGAAATATTTTCAAAAGCATAAAAAAACCACTTCAAACGAAGTGGTTTTTTATTTTAAATATAATTAAGACTTCTTTGGTTTCCAAGCATTGAAAAAATCTTTAACTTTTTCTAGGCTATAACCACTACCCTCCTCTAGAACGGCGCTGTCTTGTGTATGTATTTGTTTTCCATCTTCATTCAAAATAATAAACACTGGATAACCAAATTTTTCTCCTGGATTCCCATAACTAGAAAATATTTTTTCATTTTTATTTTCAGGAGACCAATTCAAATGGTAATAAATATAATTATCATCAACAATTTGCTTCAATTCAGACGTCTGTTGAACATAATTATTAAATCTCAAACACCAGATACACCAGTTACCTCCAGCTTGTATTATAACATTTTTATGCTCTTTCTTGGCCAATTTTACAATATTTCGAATATCAGATTCAGCATTAGCTTCAGGATGATATGGCTTGGGTAATTTCGCTTTTTCTTCAGCAGCAGCCTTTTTCTTAGCCTCGATTTGCTCTTTGGTAAGCTGTGTAGTTTGAGCATTTGTAAGAGAAAATAAAAATACGCCTCCAACAAATAACAATTTCTTTACAGATTTTCTCATTATTATTTATAATTGATTAAATATTAACTTCAAAGTTAATCAAAAATTCAGCCATTTTTCAGTATATTTGCCAATAAACACAATAGTTTGAATCAATTTCTATTCAGCATATTATTACTAATTTCCAGATTACCTCTTAGAATATTATATATTTTTTCAGATATATTATTCTTTATTAATTATTATATTATTGGATATAGGAAAAAAGAAGTATTAGATAATTTAAAAAATTCTTTTCCTGAAAAATCGGATAAAGAAATCACAGATATTTCAAAAAAATTCTTTTCCAATTTCTGTGACTATCTTGCTGAAATGCTGAAAGCTTTCACCATAAGCAATGTAGAATCCAGAGTTAGGATGCAACATCTGAATCAAGAAGTTTTTCACGAAGCAAAAGCCGAAGGTAAAAACGTCATTCTCTTATCTGGCCACGTTTTCAATTGGGAATGGTTCAATGCATTGGCAACCATTGTTCCTCAAAAAGACTGTCATCCTGTTTATAGAAAAATGAGCAGTAAGTTCTGGGAACAAAAAATCAAATTAATCAGAAATAGATTTAATAACAAATCTCTGGAAGCTAATGAGGTTATCAAACATATTTTCCGAACTCCCAATGACGGAAATTCAATTTATATGTTTGTAGCAGATCAGACTCCAAATGTACATTCTGTTAATTACGGCCTGAAATTTCTGAATCAAAAAACACCTGCTTTTGTAGGTTACGACAAGCTTTCAACAAGAATGGATATGGTCTTTATCTATTGCGAGTTGAAGAAAGTCAAACGAGGATTTTATCAAGTCAATTATCACAGAATCTATCCTGAAGGGGAAAAATTTGTAGAACACGAAGTAGTTAGAAAATTCCACACATTATTGGAAAACACCATCAACAAAAGACCAGACAATTGGCTTTGGTCACACAGAAGATGGAAATACAAAGATTATATTAAAAAATACGACGAGTAAATGACGATTGCAATTGCCATACTGAATTGGAATGGGAAAAATTGGTTAGAAAAATTCTTACCATATGTAATTCAATATTCTTCTGAATCAGAAATATACGTCATTGATAATGCTTCGACAGATGATTCTATTCATTTTTTAAAATCAAATTTTCCGTCGGTTAAAATCGTTCAAAACTCTAGCAATTCTGGTTTTGCTGCAGGTTATAATGAAGGTTTAAAATATATCAAAGCTGACATCTATTGTCTATTAAACTCAGATGTAGAAGTTACAAAAAACTGGATTTCTCCAATCACAAAATTATTTTCTGAGGACACAAATATCGCAGCAATTCAGCCAAAAATTCTGGATTATAATCAAAAAGATAAATTCGAATTTGCAGGAGCTGGTGGCGGTTTAATAGATAATTTAGGTTATCCTTATTGTAGAGGAAGAGTTTTCGATGATATAGAAATTGATAACGGCCAATACGATGATGAGACAGAAATCTTTTGGGCTTCCGGATGTTCGCTATTCATTCGTTCAGAAGATTTTTGGAATATGAATGGTTTTGATGAAAGATTCTTTGCTCATCAGGAAGAAATTGACCTTTGCTGGAGATTGAAAAATGCTGGAAGAAAAATCTATTATACTGGAAAATCCAAAGTTTATCACGTTGGCGGAGGAACACTTAATAAACAAAATCCTCAAAAAACCTATCTCAATTTCAGAAATAACCTGACAATGATGCTGAAGAATTTGCCTTCCTACAAGGTATTTTTCATTCTGTTTCTAAGACTTTCTTTAGATGGAGTTGCAGGAATTTATTTTGGATTGAAAAATGGATTTTCACATCTTTGGGCTGTTTTCAAATCACATATGGGATTTTATTGGCAATTGCCAAAGTCTATTCAACTGAGACAGAAAAATCAGATTAATCATTATTATCAATCAAAATGGTTGATTTTCAAACATTTTCTTGGTTCAAAAAAATAATTAAAGATGGATTTTATAGCTCTCGATTTCGAAACCGCAACTCACGAGAAAAATTCTGCTTGTGAATTGGGCGTTTGTATTGTAGAAAATGGTCAAATCAAAGAAACAAAATCTTGGCTTATAAAACCGCCATCTTTTCCTTATTTCAATCATCATAATGTTGCTGTTCACGGCATTACACCAGAAGATGTACAACACGCTCCTACTTTTGCCGATGTTTGGTACGAAGTTGAAAATCTTATGTATGGAAACTTAATGATTGCTCATAACGCTGCTTTTGACGCTGGAGTTTTGCGAGGATGTTTGGACCATTATGGTTTCTTCAAACCGAATATTAACTATCTATGTAGCATCGGAATTGCAAAAAAAGCATGGAAAGACCTTAAAAGTTATGGTTTAAAAAATCTTGCAGAACAACATCAAATCAAATTCAATCACCACCGCGCAGACGCAGATGCAGAGGTTTGTGCTAAAATTTCGTTGTTAAGTTTCGAAAGATTGATGATTAGTCGAAATGATGAAGTTAAAGATGTCTTCAGTAAAAGAATTAAGATTCTTTAATTACTCAAAACTTCCGAAACAAGATTAAATTTGGGAATACTTACATCAAAAGTTTCATGATTGGCATTTTCAAAAAGATAAGAACCTTCCATATTACCCACACCCGATTTTACAATCACATTAGAAAAATAATTAAACTTTTCGCCACTTTCAATCACTGGAGTGAGACCAATAACACCGGCACCTTCAACTTCGGTAAAACCAAATCCTAGATCATAAATCATCCATTTTCTCGAAAGCAACCTCACAGCAACATTACTTAGATTTTCGATTTCAATATTATAACGGAAAACATAACGATTTTCAGAAGGATAGCTATTATGGTTATCATAATCTGTTGTTACACTGACTTTGATTTCTGATGTAATTTTTGATACCATTATATTAGATTTAAATTTAGAGATACAAATATCTCGCCGATTATTGGATTAAAAAATTATAATTTGGTTAAATTATAACATTATAAAAAAGAAATATTCAAAAATAAACATTACCTATATTATTAGAATATAAAAAACAGGAAACCTCAATGAGATTTCCTGTTTTTTATATAATATTTAACTTTAGAATTATCCAGCAATTACTTCTTCTGCATAAACTAAGCCTTCATAACAAGCATTGTAAATTGCTTTCAACTCTTCTAAAGTTGGAACTCTCGGGTTGAAACCTGTACAAGGGTCAATTAAAGCGTTGTTTGCGATATAATCAAGATTCTTATCCCAATCTTCTCTGGAAATTCCAAATTCTTTGATTGCTGATTGATTGTTAAATTCAGAACGTAAAGTTTCAATTGCCTGTGCCAATTCTTCAGCAGTTTCTTTACCGATTACTCTTGCCAAATCTGGAAAACGATTTGATGCTTGAGCGTTATAACGGATAACATTCGGAAGGAAAACCCAAGTCGAAAGCAATTTCTTTGTGAGACAAATCAGAAAACATCAGTTGACGTTTGATTTCCATTAAAATCCTGTTATGAATAGCCTGAATGGCTGTTTCTCCACAATGTTTTTTGGTAACTGAATTTAATTTTTTTGGAGTAATTGCTAATTTTTCCGCATAATACTGAACAGTTCTGTGTTGTTTATAATGTTCGTTCAGTAATTTTTTAAATCGAACATAAATAGGTTTATCAGCCGTTTCTTTATGTAAAATATGATGCAAGCCGTGAACGGATTCTATCAAACCTAAAAGAAAAATTTTAATCAAAAATCTCGCTTGTTCTTTTTTAATAAGACTCGGTTTTTGATAAATCCCTTGAATGATTTGAATGGAATTAAGACTTTGTTCAAAATCACTCGAAGATAAAATCGTACAATTCAGCTGCGTGGAAAGGTTGACATTATAGGTACTCAATTCGTTTTTCAGAATATCCGAGCAGAATAATATTTCTTCAAACAAAATAATTTTATCTTTCAAATCTTCACTACAATTTGAAATAAAATGAACCTGCTCCGGAAAGACAACAAAAATTTTTCCAGCTTTCAGATAATGAATTTTTCTTCTATATGAAGTTCTAAAGTCCCCTTTTCAATGACAATAATAAAGAAATGGTCTTTTTTATGTGGTTTTAAATATTGGTTTAAATTTTCCTCATTCAATTCAAAAACTCTGAAAGAAAGATTCTTATCTTCTAATTTTTTAATATTTTTTTTTGATTTCCAATTTCTTAATTGTTGCCATTTCCTTTCTTTGTTTTTAAAACGAAGTGACAAAATTAATTTTTTCATTAATTCAAACCAACGTCAAAAGTATTGTTTAAATTTAAAATTCGCGTCAAAATCACTAAAAATTAATTTAAAAATCAAGTTATTAACTCTCATCTAAAATCCTTATTTTTGTCCTAATCTAAAAAAAGTAAAAAGAAAGAAATGAATTCCTACAAAAATCCATTGGAAGAGCGCTATTCCAGTGAAGAAATGCTGTTTAATTTCTCGCACAACAACAAGTTTCAAAACTGGAGAAAACTCTGGATTGCTCTTGCTGAAATCGAAAAAGATCTTGGACTTGACATCACAGACGAGCAAATCGCTGAGTTGAAAGCCAATGCAGAGAATATTGATTATGATGCAGCTGCAGCTTATGAGAAAAAATTCCGTCATGATGTAATGGCTCACGTTCACGCTTATGGTGATGTGGCGCCTTCTGCAAAAGGAATTATTCACTTGGGGGCAACTTCGGCGTTTGTAGGAGATAATACAGATTTAATTCAAATCCGTGACGGACTTTTAATTTTAAAGAAAAAGTTGGTGAACGTGATGAAAAATCTTTCTGATTTTGCTATTCAATATAAAGATTTACCGACTTTAGGATTCACACACTTCCAACCGGCTCAGTTAACGACTGTTGGAAAAAGAGCAACACTTTGGTTGCAGAGTTTAGTTCTTGATATCGAAGAATTGGATTTCTTCTTAGAAACATTAAGATTCAGAGGGGTAAAAGGAACTACAGGAACTGCTGCCAGTTTCTTGGAACTTTTCAACGGAGATTATTCTAAAGTAAAACATTTAGATAAAGAATTGTCAAAAAGATTCGGCTTCGAAAAAGTTTTCGGAGTTTCCGGACAGACTTATGACAGAAAAATAGATGCTAAAGTTGTAGCTTTATTAGGAAATATCGCGCAATCTGCACATAAATTCACAAACGATTTACGTCTTCTTCAAAACCTTAAAGAGATTGAAGAACCATTCGAGAAAAACCAAATCGGTTCATCTGCAATGGCTTACAAGCGTAATCCAATGAGAAGTGAAAGAATTGGAGCATTGGCAAAATATGTAATGTCTTTAACGACAAGTTCTGCAATGGTCGCTTCAACACAATGGTTTGAAAGAACTTTGGACGATTCTGCAAACAAGAGATTAACAATTCCTCAGGCGTTTTTGGCTGTTGATGCGATTTTATTGATTTGGAACAACATTATGAACGGAATCGTGGTTTATCCAAACAGAATCAACAAACATATTATGGAAGAACTTCCTTTCATGGCGACGGAATACATCATTATGGAAGAAGTGAAAGCTGGTGGTGACCGTCAGGAAATTCACGAAGTAATCAGAGTTCATTCTATGGAAGCGTCTAAAAAGGTAAAAGAAGAAGGGAAAGAAAACGACCTTATCGATAGAATTTTAAATGATGATTCATTGAAATTAGATAAATCAAAATTAAAAGAAGTTCTCGACCCGAAAAATTTCATCGGTTTTGCGCCAATTCAGACGGAGGAATTCATTGCGAATGAAGTTCAGCCGATTATTGATGCGAATCAGGATTTGATTGGCTTGGAAGCTGACCTTAAAGTATAAAATAACTTGCAGTCTCTTCGACTGCATTTTTTATTAAAATAAATCTAATAAATGATTTTAGAATGAAAGCTAAAATCTTATATCTATAAAAATGAACAAAAGAATTTTCGTAGAAAAAAGAGGAATTTTCGATGTAGAAAGTCCAAAAATTTTTGATGAAGTAAAAGCAGTTGTTCCGTCTATCCAAAGCGTAAAAGTGTATAACGTTTACGATATTTTTGGATTAAATGATGGTGAATTCGAAAAAGTAGTGAACAGCACTTTCGTAGATCTGGTTACTGATATTTTAATCGAGGAAAATCCTGCAAAAGGAACTCATTTCGCATTGGAATTTTTACCGGGGCAATACGACCAGCGTGCGGATTCTGCTCAGCAATGTATCGCTTTATTGACTGGAAATGAGAAATCTAAAGTAAGAAGCGGAAAATTAATTGAGTTTGAAGGAATTTCCGAATCTGATTTACTTAAAGTCAAAGATCTTTTAATTAATAAGGTTGAATCTCAGGAAAAAGATTTGTCAATTTTAGATATTCCTGCGGAAGAAACGCCGTCAAAGGTTATTGTTCACGAAGGTTTTAACGATTTTGATGATGTTCAGCTTGCTGACTTCTATAATTCTCACGGTTTTGCATTAGGTTTGGACGATTTGAAATTCATTCAGGAATATTTTAAATCCGAACAGAGAGATCCAACGGAAACGGAATTGAAAGTTCTAGACACGTACTGGAGCGACCACTGCCGTCACACAACGTTTGAAACAGAGTTGTCAAATATTGAGTTTGAAGGACAGTTTAAACATACATTGGAAACCATTTTCAATGATTATATCGAAAAAAGAAAATTCTTAGGACGCGAATTGAAACCAATCTCCTTAATGGATTTGGCGACTGTTTGCGGAAGATATTTCCATAAGACAGGTCAGTTGGAAAACCTTGTTGTATCTGACGAGATCAACGCTTGTACCATCCAAATCGAAGCTGAATACGATGGTAAAAAAGAGCCTTGGTATTTATTATTTAAAAATGAAACGCACAATCATCCAACAGAAATTGAACCTTTTGGTGGAGCATCTACTTGTTTAGGTGGTGCGATCAGAGATCCTTTGTCTGGACGCTCTTTCGTTTTCCAGGCGATGAGATTAACGGGTGCTGCAGACGTTTTAGAATCGGTTGACAAAACTTTACCTGGTAAATTACCTCAAAAAACAATCACAAAACAGGCTGCGAATGGCTATTCTTCTTACGGTAACCAAATCGGTTTGGCAACTACAATGGTTTCCGAAATTTACGATGAAGGTTACAAAGCAAAGAGAATGGAAGTTGGTTTCGTTGCCGGAGCGGTTCCTGTGGATTGGGTGAGACGTGAAAAGCCTGAAGCAGGTGATTCTATCATTATTTTAGGAGGAGCAACGGGTCGTGACGGAGTTGGAGGAGCAAGCGGAAGTTCAAAGGAACAGGACGAAACTTCGATTCATACAATGAGTTCTGAAGTTCAGAAAGGAAATGCGGTTGAAGAACGTAAAATTCAAAGATTATTCAGAAATCCTGAAGTAACGAGATTGATCAAAAAATCTAATGACTTTGGAGCTGGAGGTGTTTCTGTGGCTATCGGAGAAATCGCAGATTCTTTAGAAGTTAATCTGGATGTTTTACCTTTAAAATATGAAGGTTTAAATGGAACCGAGCTTGCTATTTCTGAATCTCAGGAAAGAATGGCGGTTGTGGTTGAACCAAAAGATAAAGAAAAATTCATCAAATTCTGTGAAGCTGAAAATATTGTAGCTGTTGAAGTTGCAAAAGTGACAGATTCCGGTAGAATGCAGATGTTCTGGAAAGGCGATAAAATTGTTGACCTTTCAAGGGAATTTTTAGATACGAACGGTTGTTCAAAAAGTCAGGAGGTTAAGATTACGCATCTTAATGAAGTAAAAGAAGAAACTCCTGCATTCAATGAAGAAAATTTCTTAAAAATATTAAGCGATAAAAATGTT
Organism: Epilithonimonas hispanica; assembly: GCF_003385395.1. GTDB lineage: Bacteria > Bacteroidota > Bacteroidia > Flavobacteriales > Weeksellaceae > Epilithonimonas > Epilithonimonas hispanica. Next base: position 17,553 of record NZ_QNUG01000042.1, read on the forward strand.
GCTTCTCAAAAAGGTTTGTTGGAAATGTTCGATTCATCGATTGGTGCGACCACGGTTGCAATGCCTTTAGGTGGAAAATATCAGCAGACTTTGATGGAAGGTAGTGTTCAGACTTTGCCAATTATCGGAGCAAAAAATATTGAAACCGTTTCTTTGGCGAGTTGGGGATTTGATGCGGAGATTTCTAAGCAGAATTCTTTGTTGGGAGCTTCTTACGCTGTTGTAGAAAGTGTTGCGAAAATCGTTGCGATGGGTGGCGATTACAAAAATATCAGATTCAGCTTCCAGGAATATTTTGAAAAATTAGGCCAGAATCCTGAAAAATGGGGTAAACCTTTGGCTTCTTTGTTGGGAGCTTATGATGCTCAGATTAATTTCGGTTTGGCAGCCATTGGAGGTAAAGATTCAATGAGTGGAACGTATCAGGATTTGAATGTTCCGCCAACATTGATTTCTTTCGCTTGTGCCAACGGAGAAAAGAAAAATATTATTTCTCCTGAATTTAAAAGTGAAGGAAATAAAGTATATTTCTTCAATCATATTGCTCAGGAAAACGGACTTCCGAATTACGATGCTTTAAAAGATGTTTATGAATTCATTTTCGAAAACATTAAAGCCGGAAAAATCGTTTCAATAAAAACGGTAAAAGAAGGTGGAGTTGCAGTTGCTTTAGCAAAAATGAGCTTCGGAAATAGATTAGGAGCTGAAATTACGGTTGATGAAACGGCTTTATTAGCTAAAAATATCGGTAGCCTGATCATCGAATCTAAAGAAGAATTAAGCACTGTAAATCTTCAATTAATTGGAGAAGTTAAAGATTCAAATGTTATTAAAATTAATGATGCTGAATTTGCGATTGAAAAATTGTTAACAGCTAATACAAATACTTTTGAAAACCTTTTCCCAACGCTTGAAAAAGAAAAAATAACAGTTGAGATCGACGAAAAACTAAACTCAATCAACCCAGGAAATATTATCATCAAAAAGCACGGAATTGCTCAGCCGAAAGTATTCGCACCGGTTTTCCCGGGTACAAACTGTGAGTACGATACATTGAACGCTTTCGCAAAAGAAGGTGCTGTAATCAGCAGTCTGCCTTTGATCAACATCAATCACCAGTTATTGGATGAAAGTATTGATGCGTGGGTAGAAGAAATCAAAACTTCTCAGATTTTGGCTTTCTCAGGAGGCTTCTCTGCGGGTGATGAGCCGGATGGTTCTGCAAAATTCATTGTTAACGTTTTGAAAAACGAAAAGATGAAAAATGCCGTTCACGAATTGCTTGACAGAGACGGGATGATTATCGGTATCTGTAACGGTTTCCAAGCGTTGGTGAAATCTGGATTGTTACCTTATGGAAGAATCAAAGATTTGGATGAAAATTCTCCGACTTTAGCTCACAATGCGATCAGAAGACACATTTCTCAGATGGTAAATGTAAGAGTTGTGAATGACGAATCGCCTTGGTTAAAAGGAATGAAAGACCAGGTTTTCACCATTCCAATTTCTCACGGTGAAGGTCGTTTTATGGCTTCAGAAGCAGAAATTCAGAAGTTGTATGAGAACGGACAGATTGCGACTCAATATTTGGATTTAGAAGGAAACATCGCTCACGCAATGCCATTCAATCCAAATAATTCATTATTCGGAATTGAAGGAATCACAAGTCCTGACGGAAAAATCTTCGGCAGAATGGGTCACCCGGAACGTTTTGCAGAAGGTTTGATGAAAAATATTCCAACTGCGAATTATCACAATATATTTAAAAACGGAGTTGAATACTTCAAATAAACAATAAATAAAACCTCATAGATTCCTTTATTCTATGAGGTTTTTTAATATTAATTTAATAAATAAGTTCCTATTTTTGTATCATTACAATTAGAAAAAACTAACCAATGAACGAAGAACATTCTTCTGAGCCTAAAAAAGAAATCAAAGAATAGACGCAAAATACATTTCGCACGAGATTCAGCACCTTTTACATTTTGACAAAGGCTTTCTTTTTACCTTCAAAGAGCTGTTAATTCGACCTGGAAAAGCGGTAAGAGAATATCTTAGAGAAAATCGTGAAAAATATGTAAAACCAATTGTATTTTTGGTTTTTTCAGCGGTTATTTATACGTTTTTGATTCATCTGTTTCATATTGATGTTCTGATATTTAACATCAAAGGAATTGGAAATACGCAATGGGAAAACAATCATAATTGAAGCTATAAACAGTTGGATAGATTCTCATTTAGGCTACTCGGCTTTGATTATTGGATTTTTCATGGCGCTTTGGACGAAAATATTCTTTTACAAAAAAGGCTTCAATATATTTGAGATTTTTGTCTTACTATCATACATTTTCGGCGTGTTTTTTATTTCAGCTTTAATCTTTTTATTGATTGGAAAGCTATTTAATTTATTTATTATCGCTCAAGTTGGAATATATCTGGTTCAGGTTTATTTTGTTTGGGCAATTGGACAATTTTTCGGAGAAAAGAACTTTTTGAATTACGTTAAGAGTTTGATTTGTTTGTTTTTAGGAATTATTACTTACAAATATAGTTTAGTTCTATTGGCTTACTTAATTCATTTGTTTTAAATCAAAATCGAAATAAAATAAAAATGGCTGTCAATCTTGGCGGTCATTTTTTTTATACAAATTGCAACATTATTTACAATCCTGCATCTTAATAATAGCAAAATCATCAAAAACTATTATATGAAACTCAAACTATTATTAAGCTTATCTGCATTAAGCAGTTCCATTGCAATATTTTCACAATCATACAAAATCATCTATGCTTTCAAATGGAAAACCGAAGAACACTCAAAAGACTACAACTCGGAGTTAACTGTTCTTTTAAAAAATGATGACAATTCTTATTTCGAATCTTTGGCAAAATTCAAATATGATTCGTTAAAAACCAAGTTGGTGGATGAGGGAAGCAGAAGTTTTCCAAGCCCAAAGCTACAATGGAAATTACAGCCTTTAATTCATAAAGATTTGAAATCTCAAACTACAATTACTGAAGAAAATTTTTTCGACAAAGTCTATTTAACAACTTATGCTTGCAAACCAATTTGGAAAATTCAACAGGAAAAAAGTAAGTTATTCAATTATAATATTCAGAAAGCGGAAATAAATTTTGGAGGTAGAAAATGGATTGCGTGGTTTACCAATGAAATCCCGATAAGCGATGGACCTTACAAGTTTTTTGGTTTACCAGGACTTATTCTGAAAATATCAGATTCTGAGGAGAATTTTATTTTCGAAATTAAAGGTCTTACCAAAGAACAATATAATATTGAAGGACGTAATGCATACGATTCCAAAGTGAACCTCACGCCAAAACAATGGGAAACATTTTGGAGCAAATATCAAAAAGACCCATCGATGATTTTCGCCAATCTTAATTCTCCTAATAATACCTTTACTTACGTCTATCACGGCCTAAGCGTAGATAGCAAAGAAGCTAAAGAGATGTACAACAAAACGGAAAAAGAAAAAATTGATATTTTTAAAATCCCTATTGAAACCAAATCCTGTGAACAATAATTAAAAAAATCAGAAAAAAACATAAAAAACTGCAACATTTGTAATTGGTTTGCGTCTATTATATAGAATCGGAAAAAAACAAATAACTTTTTGAAAGCATCAACAGAAAATATCAGTGACAAAGAATTGTTGGAACGATGCAGTTCGGGAGACAATTCGGGGTATTCTCTGCTCTATCATCGTTATTCTAAGGCTGTTTTCAATTCCATCTATCGTATCGTCAATGATAGAGAGGACGCAGAAGATATTCTTCAGGAGGTTTTTTTAAAAGCATTTTCTGAAATCAAATCCCTGAAAAATGTAGAAAGTTTTGGAGGTTGGATCAAGCGAATCGCCATCAATCAATCGCTTAATTTTCTTCGGAAAAATAAAATCTATTTTACTGAAATTGAAGATGATAAAATATTGGACATAGAAGATGACGAATTGGAGGCAAAGCTGACTATGGAATCTCGTGTGAAAGAACTTCAAAATATTATTGCAGGATTTCCTTTGCAGACAAGAACAATTGTCAATCTTTATTTGTTCGAGGAAATGCCACAGGAAGAAATAGCAAAGATTTTAAATATACCGCACGGAACTGTAAGAAGTTATTATCACCGTGCTAAAAAGAAAATTTTTGAAAAATTAAACCCAAAACACCAGAATGAAATCGCCTTTAACCAAAAATTGGCGCACAAAAACCTACAAAGATAAGGCGATAACATATGACCTTTAAAAAACAATAAGTATCTACATTATGAAAGATTCGCTTAAAAAATATATCAATGAACACCGAGATGAATTCGATAATCTCGAAGTTCCTGACGAAATGTTTGACAAAATAATGTCCAAGCTGGATAACACTACTCCATCCGTTGGGAAAACACGTTCGATATTACCATTGAAAACTTGGGCAATCGCCTCTTCCATTGCAGTTATTTTAAGTTTGGGAATCTTTAATTTATGGCAGGAAAAAGAAATCGATAAAACTGTTATTGCAACGAAGCAAACTCCTAAAAAAGAAGATGAAAACCTCGTTGAAACTTCAATTCCAAAGAATGGATTAGAAACATCAATAATAGAAAATAAAATACAAAAAAACACTGCAAAAGTTCTTGCAAATAACAGTTCTGATTCTCCAAAACAATCAATAGATAATCAAAATTTTGTTCCAAATTATAATATCGAAAATGAAAATCATTCTGATAAAGCAAGTGCAATAGAATTGATGAATAATGAATTTTCTGCAAGTTCCAGATTGCAAGGGATTGCTTTGATAAAGGATTTTTCTGATTATGATTCGAAAATAATCGATTTGCTTTCTGAAAAAGCCATCTCAGACGAAAACACGAATGTAAGATTGTCTGCAGTTTCAGCCTTAGAAATGCAGAGACAAAATTCTGTTGTAACAGATAGATTTCAACAGATTTTCATTCAACAGAATGACCCGATGGTACAGAAAGAATTAATTTCCTTTTTGGCTGAAAAACCATCATCAGAGTTGAGTCCAGAAGTTAATGCAAAACTTATGGCACTTGCTAAAGACCCAACAACAGTAGATTTTGTGAAAGACGAAGCATACGCTGTTTTAATGAAATATTAAAAGCTTTTATATAAATAACTCAATAATTATTAACAATTTAAACATTATGAATAAGATATATTTGATTATGTTCGCTTTGATGACGGTTTCCTTCCAAGCGCAGGAAAATACAACTCAAGCAATTACAACAACAGAAAACACGAAGACTTACAAAGTCAACAAAAGCAAAGGAAAATTACTCATCAATCTTGGGCAAGTAATAGTAGAAGGTTATAAAGGCAATGAAATCGTTTTCTCTTTGGAAGGTAAAACGCCTGCAGAAGACAAACGTGCAGAAGGGCTACAGGCAGTCAATGCTTTAGGACTTATAGACAACACGGGACTCGGAATCAGTGTTTCTGAAAAAGATGGCGTTTTGGAAGTTAATCCATTGAAAAAAATCTCCTCTCCATCGATTAAAATATTAGTTCCTGAGAATGTGATTGTTTCATTTAAACATCAGTCTCAATACGGCGGAAAAGTTGTTTTCAGAAATATGCAAAATGAGATTGAGATCGCTGCAACTTACAACAATGTTCAGCTAGAAAATATCACAGGACCGGCAACTGTAAAGTCTATCTATGGAAATGTGGAAGCTGTTTTCAGCCAAAATGTGAAAGGTCCATTATCCATTATTTCGGTGTATGGCCATACGGATGTTACGCTTCCAAAATCTGTAAAAGCCAACCTAAAAGCGACCACTTCGTATGGCGAAATCTATATTTCTCCGGATTTTAAAATTGAGCAAGAGAAGAAAACAGAGGACGATTTGATTAAGTATGGCAATGATCTTGTCGGAAAAGTAAATGGTGGCGGAACGGATATAGAAGTTCGTTCAGATTACAGTAAAATCTATTTGAGAGCAAAATGAAAAGGCTGATAATTTTTGTAATGACTTTCATATTCGGAGTGATTACAGCACAAACACAGATTAATAAAAGCTTTCCTGCGACTAAAAATCAAAATATATCTTTGAAGTTTGATTATCCTCAATTGATTAAAATCAGCACTTGGGACAAAGACGAAGTTCAGATTTCGGGAACTGTCAACATCAATGACAATGACAATAATGACGCTTTTCAAATCAAAGAATCAAAAGATAGCAATTCTCTTGTTATTGTAGGAAATGTTTCGGGAATAGACAATCTTCCTCACAGAATCACGGTTCATAAAGGCAATGAAAAACTAACTTTTAAAACCAAAGAAGATTATCAGCAATATTGTAAAACCAACGGTGTCACTTTCAACACGATGTCCAACGGAGTTGATATCAATATTGAATTAGAAATCAAAGTTCCGAAATCTCTTAAAACTCAAATAGAAGCCAAATATGGATTGGTAGAAGTTAGAAACTTCGGTGGAGAAATCAATGTTAACGCAATTTATGGCGGAATCGATGCTACAATTTTGGAGAAAAATATTGGGAAACTTTCTGCAGAAACCTATTATGGGCAAATCTATTCTAATTTGGACGCCAAATTTGCCGGGAAAGATTCGGATGATTTTCATACATTAGTTACGACAACATTTGGAAACGGGCCACAATACAGCCTTGAATCCAAATATGGAAATATCTATCTAAGGAAATAATTAAATGAAAAAGGGAATCAATAATAAAAAAATGACTGTCATCAATGGCGGTCATTTTTCAGATTTGGAAGGTTTCTACGAAGAAATCTCCCAGCTTTTCATGAAAGATGAAGACTGGAAAGTCGGGACCTTGGATGGTTTCGATGATATACTTTACGGCGTTGATTCCGATATTACTTGGAAAGATTCTGAGAAGTCAAAAGAGGATTTAGGTTTTGATTTAACTAAAGAATTTTATGAAAACAAGATCCGAATCGGGAAACCTTTCAATGTCGATTTGATTAAACAAAAACTGGGTGATTTGATGGATGGAAAAGGACAAACTTTATTCGAAATTTTAGTTGAAATTATAGAATCGCATCAGAATATTAAACTAATTTTGGACTGATTTAAAACAAGACAATGAAAAAGATGATTTATGGATTATTCTTCGGAGACAGCATTACTTACGGCGAATATGATGGCGTTTTTGGAGGCTGGGTTGATATCCTGAAACGATATGCTTTGCAAAAATATAATGAAGGTAGTAATGAATTAATTCTTTTCAATCTCGGAATTGGTGGCGAAACAACGGAAGGTTTGCTCAAAAGAATTCCGCACGAAATGAAAGCCAGAAATTCCACTGATGGGAATATCATTTTTCTTGGTTATGGCGCCAATGATTTAGCAAAAAAAGAAGAAACTCAATTGCTAAATCCTGAACAATTTAAAACTAATATTGAAACTGCTGTTCAAAATGCAAAGCAATATTCTAAAGACATCTATCTTGTAAGTATTCTTCCTATTTCAGAAAACATTGATTCGAAAGTTTCTCCAACTGGAAAAGTGAGAACCAATGAAGATGTTTTAATTTATAATCAAATCCTTAAAAACATTGCGACTGAAAACTCATTAAATTATATTGATTTTCATTCTGCTTTTTTGCAGGATAAAGAAATTTTACTTTCCAAAGACGGCGTTCATCCCAACGAAAAAGGTTACGGAATGATGGCTGAAATTGCTATTCCAATTATTGAGAAATATCTTTAAAATTTATTTTTTAACGCAAAGATTTCTATGTTAAAGAGCAAATATTATTTGAATTTTTTATTGATAAAAATTCTTCTTTTGGTAGAAATGGCAGCTTTCGTTTGATGACAGCTAT
>NZ_QNUG01000043.1 GCF_003385395.1 Epilithonimonas hispanica
CAGCCTATTGTTTCTTTCCAAAAAAACCGTCACTCAACTTGAAAAAAGTAAATGACGGTCAATTATTTTTGAACTTCGCTTAACCCGAACTCAGGTTAAATTTAGCCATTGGTTTATATAACCCGAAAACAGTAAATAATGATGGACTAATACCAAAAATTAAGAATGCCCCATGTTGCTTGGCAGTCCTTGGGTTGTCAAGTTTAGGTTTAACGGCATAAACAGAAGAAACATCTTTCGGATCGAGATTTATCTTCACGAATGTTATGTAGTAATTTCCAAAATATGTTTGACTGCATACTTCAATTGAGTCCTGAAGTTCTTTGCGGAAGTGACTTTGCAACTTTTCAACAAAAAAATATCTAAAAATGTTAACTTCTGAATTTGTTACAAGAGGAAACCTTACTTTAAATAAATTTAGAAAAGAATTAAAGACATGCTGAAATGGGTGCCCGTCATTTTCTTCGTAGCCCTCAATTATCTTCTCTTCATTGTCATTTAAAAAATTTAAAACTTTTGGGTGAATTTCATCAAAATGCTCATGTAGTTCCACAGGGAGTTTTTATTTAAACCAATAAAGCAATGTAAGTCATCATTTTACTGACAGTAAGCAAGTTAGATAATTTTATAAACGCATAAGGCATCGTATAAACCATTAAACAATCCCCGATTTAGTCCCTGATTTTAGAAGTAGGGACTAGAAATTGATACTTCAAATTTCTTCGTAATAAGTATTTTCCCCCTTCCTTTATTACATATCTGGCTGCGTACGAGCAAAATAAAGTGCAATCGGTCTTTATTTAACGTGTTGCACCCTATTAAACATTGCTCATCAACAAGTATCTTAATAATTCAAAGTAATCCCTGCACCCCAGCTCATATCGCTGTCGTAGTGGGTTGAGATTCCGATATTTTTTGTGACGATATATTTAAGACCTGCCATATATTCTTTGTCGGTATTGACCATGAATGCCCCGCGCAAACGCGCAGTCAACGGAATGTCTTCACGTTTCAGCTGGAACCTTACAATTCCGTCTGTAAATATTTCTGCCTGCAGGTCCACCAACATCGGGAGTTTATACATGATACCAGCGCTGAAAGTTTTTCTTTCATCTTTAGTAGATGCCTGTCCAAAAAGGTTTTTTTCAATATTATTCCTGTCAATCTTTCTATAACGATAGTTAAATCCGATAAATGGTTTCAGCCACTGCATACGGTCCACATACCTGCCGAGTTGGGTTTCCACCTCGTAGCCGTGATGGGGATTGTAACCTAAACGCCATTCTGTTCCCAATTCCCAGCGGGCATTTGAGATCCTCGCCATCCCGTCGTTACCATTAGTAGCAAAATCGTTTTCGGCCATAAGGTGCCACATGTTACTTTCGCGCTGGAGCTTTTTGTAAGCTGAAGCTTTATCGGGCAGCAAAGGATTCTGATAATCACCAACAGCAAAAACACGGTTCATCCCCGCCATCATGTGATAGAGGATGTGACAGTGGAAAAACCAGTCCCCGTCAGTTTTTGCTTCAAATTCGATGACATTAGTTTCCATCGGCATAATATCCAACACATTTTTGAGGGGTGCCTGAACGCCATTTTTGTTGAGTACCCGAAAATCAAAACCGTGCAGGTGCATCGGGTGACGCATCATTGAGTTATTGAAAAGGGTAATGCGGAGAATTTCCCCTTTCTTCACCAATATTTTGTCCGATTCTGCCAGGACTCTATCGTCCATGCTCCAAACGTAGCGGTTCATGTTTCCCGTAAGGGTAAACTTGAGCTCGCGCACGGGACTGTCTTTCGGAAGCGAAGTGTCATAAGGCGACTTCATCATTTCGTAATTCAAGGTGGTAATCCCGGAAGCAGGCATCTGGTGCTTTGAGTGATCCATTTCCGCATCACTGTTGTCCATTGTATTCATCGGCATTGCTGCATTGTTTTCAGCATTAATCTCAGGGTACATCACCTGATTCATATCCATCGTCTGATAACTCATCTTCATGCCCATATCTTTCATGTCACCGTTCATCTTCATCATGTCATTCATCATCCTCATTCCTTCAAAATATTTGAGTTTGGGTAATGGATCATGGGATTTCGTAGCTCCTTCTCCAATATAAACAGATGCTGATTTCGTTCGGTCTTCGGGGGTAACGAGGAGTTCATAGGAGGTGTTTTCTTCCGGAATTTCAACTACAATATCCACAGTTTCAGAAACAGCAAGGATTAGACGGTCTACCTCCACGGGTTCAATATCCAGTCCGTCACTGGCCACTACTTTAATTTTTCCGCCCGCATAATTAAGCCAGAAATAAGAGGAAGCCCCGCCGTTGGCTATTTGCAGCCGTACTTTGTCACCGGCTTTGTATCCTGCGAGCTGGCTTTCTATTTTACCGTTAATCAGAAAGGCGTCATAATACACGTCACTCACGTCCATGGCCAGCATCCGCTTCCACTCGTTGGTGAGTTTTGTTTTAAAGTGGCCTTCTTTAATGGCTTCGGCATAACTTTGAGTACTGCCTTTTTTAATAGCAAACCAGTCATTGGCGTTGTGAAGCATCCGCTGAACATTATTGGGGTTCAGGTTTGTCCACTCGCTAAGGATAAGATGCTCTGTGGGCAGATCATCTATCCCTTTCCGGAAGGTAGGATCTTCGGGACGTTTTTTCAGAATCATCATCCCATACATTCCAATCTGCTCCTGCAGGCCAGTATGTGAGTGATACCAGTGGGTTCCGTTTTGGATGATCGGAAACGAATACGTGTAGGTTGAATGTGGTGGAATGGGTTTCTGGGTAAGCCAGGGAACCCCATCTTCTTTATTTGGAAGATGAAGACCGTGCCAGTGCAGAGAAGTTTCTTCGTCCATTAAATTATGGACAATCACTTCCGCCGTATCGCCCTCATAAAACTCCAGTTTTGGCATCGGAATCTGCCCGTTTACCGCTATGGCTCTTTTCTCCTTACCAGCAAAATTCACGAGTGTATCTTTTACATAAAGATGATACGTCACTTTGCGCCCTCCTTTCAGGTTTTTTTCAGGCATCGGCATCACCATTTTGTGTTCACCATCCATTTGGGTACTTCCGTGTGCAGAATGATCTTCTTTTTTTTCTTGAAGGACCAGATTCATTCCGCATTTCGGACACTGTCCGGGTTTGTCTGATACGACCTCGGGGTGCATCGGACATGTGTAACTTTTTTGCGCAGCTTCATGCTGATTATGATTTGAAGTTTGATGTTGTGGGGTCTTAACGGCGGCTGGATCTTTCGGTGTTGGTTTAGCCTTTGGCAGGACCGTTTTTTTAACTTCCGTTACCGTCTTTGTTTTTGCAGCGGTAATTTCAGGTTTCTTAGCCGTAGTTTTTTTAACTGCTGTAACTTTTTTAGGAGCAGCTGCGGATTTGGCCGCCGTTTTTTTCTCAGTAACGGTTTTCTTCACCAGTGTCATGCCGCAAATGGGCAGTTACCGGGTGCTGATTTCACGACCTGTGGATGCATCGGGCAGGTGTACACGGTTTTGGTGCTCTGTGAATAACTGTTTATGGACATTGCCATAAATAGGAAGAGCGAAAATATATATTTCATCCTGTGATTATTTAATTTTTAACAAACTTGCATTAAGTGCGACCACGATGGTACTGACACTCATCAGCACTGCGCCCATGGCGGGACTCAGGACATATGTGGGATACAGAACACCTGCAGCAAGTGGAATAGCCACGACGTTATAGCCCACTGCCCACACCAGATTCTGGATCATTTTACTGTAGGTCTTTTTTCCAAAGTCTATCATTTTTACAACATCCCGAGGATCGCTGTTCACCAGAATAATATCTGCGGTTTCGGCAGCAACATCAGTTCCGCTGCCAACTGCAATGCCTACATCTGCTGCTGCCAAAGCCGGTGCATCATTTACGCCGTCACCTGTCATGGCAACGATTTCTCCTTTATCCTGAAATTCTTTTACTTTTTCCTGTTTGTGGTGCGGAAGTACATTTGCCAAATATCCGTCCATTCCTAACTGCTTTGACACCGCCGCCGCTACCTTTTCGTTATCACCTGTAAGCAGGAATGATTTAATGTTCATGCTTCGAAGTTGGTCAATAGCTTCTTTTGCGCCTTCGCGAATGGTATCTGCTAAAGAAACAATACCCACGGGCACGTCATCAATCAAAATAAAGTTCACTGTTTCTGCATCCTGGTTGATTTCTTCCGGAATGGCAGGTACCTGTTTATTGTTTTGAACAAAATAATTAGGACCGGCCGCGACTACCGATTTACCACTAACCATTCCTGTAACTCCAATTCCCTGCATGTAGCGGAAATTGTCTGACTTCCATAGCTCCAGTTTTCTCTCAGAAAGGGTCTGCATGATTCCTTTTGCAATATGATGTTCGGAGTTCTGCTGCACTGCTGCTGCATACTGGAGTAAATCGTTTTCCGAATAGTGTTCCGTTAGAGGAATGATTTTCTGCACAGTGTGGGAACCTTTCGTAAGGGTGCCGGTTTTATCGAAAATAATGGTCGATAATTTTCTGGTGGTTTCAAAAGCCGTGCGGTTTCTGATGAGTAAACCATTTGTCGCTGAAAGTGTAGTGGAAATGGCCACCACCAGAGGGATTGCCACTCCTAAAGCATGAGGGCAGGACGTTACCATTACCGTTACCATCCGTTCCAGAGCAAAAGCCAAATCTCCCATGGTGATGTACCAGTAAGCGAAAGTTCCTACTCCCACCACAATTGCTACTATAGTAAGCCATTTGGCTACTTTATCCGCCAGATTCTGAGTGTTCGACTTTGCTGCCTGCGCATCCTGAACCAAATTAATGACCTTATTGAGGTACGAATCCTTTCCAACCCCTGTTGCTTTTATCTTTAAAGCCCCGTCTCCATTGATAGACCCTGCGATAACCTTTCCACCGGACTCTTTTCTTACAGGAACACTTTCTCCGGTCAGCATGCTTTCATTTAAATTGGAACTGCCCTCGACAATCAGACCGTCAGCGGCGACTTTTTCGCCCGGTCTTATGATTACAGTATCTCCGTTTTTCAGCTGTTCCAGTTTTATTTTAACCGGACTTCCGTTCTGCTCGACGGTTACGTCATTTGGTAGTAAGGCAACTAGAGATTGCAACGCTTTTGAAGCAGCCATCTGCGAACGCATCTCGAGCCAGTGCCCAAGAAGCATGATCACAATTAAGGTGGCAAGTTCCCAGAAGAAATCCATGCCCGGCAGCCCGAATACGACTGCAACGGAATAGACATAAGCTACAGTAATTGCCAAAGCAACGAGCGTCATCATCCCAATAGCTCCGGCTTTCACTTCGCCCAAAAACCCTTTGAAAAAAGGCATTCCACCGTAGAAATAAATAATACTTCCCAAAACCAGAAGTACATATTTATCACCGTTAAAAGCAATTGTGAAACCAAGCCACTGCTGAATCATATGAGAAAGCAGAAGGACCGGAACGGTAAGTGCCAAAGAGATCCAGAATCTCTTCAGGAAATCCGGAGTATGATGACCTGCATGTTTGTCAAATCCCGCCGCTGAACTATCAGATTCTGAGTGATGATCATGATTCTGATGATGATGGCTGTGTTCGTCTTTTTCAGGTCGGGCGGTTCCTCCCAAGGGAATTAAGTTCATTCCGCAAAGTGGACATTTCCCCGGTTCGTCCTTCAATATCTGGGGATGCATGGGACAGGTGTATTTTTTCATAATTCATTTTTTTTGCGTTAAATTCTGCTATTTGAGATTACTTCCGGGTTTGAAGTTCCTTAATTTTCGCCCTCATGACGGCAATTTCCTCCTCCTGTGCTTTGATAATTTCCTCGCCCAACTTTCTCACTTCCGGATCGACCAGATTACTTTCTTCGACCATAAGAATAGCCCCTGCATGGTGTGGAATCATGGACTTTAGAAACTGGACATCTCCCACGGCTGTCTGCTGCCGGATCCCGGACCAAAACAGCACCATCATCAGCACTCCGAGGCCCATAAGAATTTTATTGAGTTTTTTGTTGGGATACATCTTCCCCATTAACAGCAGTTCGATGATTAACATAGGAGAAGCCATCAGGCCTGCCATGTATAACTGGTTTATGTTTGGAATTACATTAGCCAGCTTGTCCACCATCGCATACATTAGTATAAACATTGAAATAAAGGAAATCAGAAGCATCCAAAATAACTTTTTGTATGCAGAGGCATGGCTTTTTTGCGCGTGCTGTACAGACTCCTTGCTCGATTCCATTTCATGTTTGGAATGATTGTCTGTTGCTGAATCAGTATCCTTAAGCATGTTGTGATCATGTTCTGAATTTTTCATAATAATAATTTCTTATATGTTAACAATTTGGATGAATATTTTTTGTTCATAAATTATCTAAAATGAATTTCACTCTTTCTTCGGGAGGCAAAACCGGAACAAAAACGATAGGGAAACCGAGATTGGTATAGCTTTCTATTATCAACTGATGAATTAGTTTTTGATCGTCTTCATTTTCGGTTCTCGCATAGTCTTTGGTAAAAGGCAATCGGTCTAGAATAAATATTTTTTTGTAGGAAACCCCGTTGACGGCATTAAGTAACTTTTCATCATAATCCAAGTTTAAAAATTGATAATAAGCCATTGCGTCCGGGATAGCCCTGTCCAAAAAAACCATATCCTCCTTATTGAGCGATCCTTCTTGGGCAATCTGCATATCTAACACGCCCAATTGAAATTTCTTTTTATTGCTTCTGATTTCTTCAACAGAATTTCCTTCATTATGCATGGTATCAATGTAATGCCTGGCGTGTTCAATTGTCGTAAGGTAACCTTGCTTCTGAAGCAAATCAATGGTCGTTGTTTTTCCGGTACTGGGTCCGCCGGTAATCACATACCAGTTGGTCTCATTTGAATGCTTGATTTTACTGTCTGTTATATGATTCATCTCTCCAAATTATAATTCTTCAATATCATAAAGTTGCGGTATTTGCGAATCCCAGCCGTAGGTTTCTTTTATGCCCAGCTGTAGCGCTTCTGCGCCTTCCTTTTCCCCATGTACGATGAAAATTCTTTCAGGAATATTTGTTATTTCATTCATCCAACCAATGAGTTCATTGTGGTCTGCATGTGAAGATAGTCCTTCAATTTCCGCTATTTCCATATTGAAAGGAACCCATTTTCCATACACTTTTAGTTTTTTCTCACCATCCAATAGTTTTCTTCCACGGGTTCCTTCGGCCTGATAGCCGACAAAAAGCAGGGTATTATCAGGGTTTTGCGCCTGGGTTTCAAGATAGTTGAGCATTCTGCCACCGGTGAGCATCCCGCTGCCGGCGATAACAATTTTTGGTTTGTTGTCGGACCGCAACTCCATGGTTTCCTGATAGCTGCTGACCACCGTGAAATGATCGCACATTTCATCACATTCGTCGGTTGTTAACCGGTGCCAATCTCTGGTACGGTAAAACAGATCGAGTATGCTGGCTCCCATCGGACTGTCCATGATTATCGGTACTTTGGGTATTTGGTTTTCCTTTAGCAACTTCCATAAAATAAGCATCATCAATTGGGCGCGTTCAACCGAAAAACTTGGGATAAACAGGCTGCCACCTCTGTTGATAGTATCATTGACTAATTTTTCAATCTGCGGAATTGCCTCTACTTCATCAGGATGAAACCTTCCTCCGTAGGTCGATTCGATAAAAAGAACATCTGCCTTTTCTGGTTTCAGGGGTGGATATAGCAGTAGATCATTGGTACGTCCAATATCTCCGGAAAAAACAAAACGTATGCCATGTACATCCAACTCAATGAAAGCTGCACCCAAAATATGCCCATTGTACTGAAACCGTGCATTGATACCATCAAACAAAGGAATCCACTGTGATGGCGGAACCTCCTTAAAATGGGGCAATGTTTTTTCTACATCCTTCAGGCCGTACAGCGGTTCTGCGAGACTGTGTTTGGAGTAGCCTTCCTTATTGGCTCGCGCTGCTTCCTGTTCCTGTATTTTGGCACTGTCGTTCAGAACGATTGTGGCAATATCCAAAGTTGGATTTGTTCCGTAAACTGGTCCGTTAAAACCATATTTTACCAATCGGGGAAGGTATCCTGTGTGGTCGAAATGGCCATGTGTCAATAATACGGCATCAATATCTGAAACGTCCACAGGCGGATACTCCCAGTTTTTAAGTCGTAATTCCTTTAATCCTTGAAAAAGTCCGCAGTCGATTAGGAGTTGATGTGCTCCTGTATCGATTAAATATTTGGAACCCGTTACTGTACCCGCAGCGCCCAAAAAATGAATGGTAATTTTTGTATTTTTCATTGGGCAGATTGATTTAGTGCTGAGTGCATAATTCTTTTGCGTCTTCGATAATGTTTTTATGGCGTGGTTTTGCAAGTCCGATTTGGTTTAAGACCCCCGGGTTTTCGTAAATTTCTCTGCAAAGAACTACACCAAGGTCTAACAATTTTGTTTTCTCGTTTTTTGTCAGGGTCGTTAATGCGGTTAATGGATGCAAACCGGATTTGTCTATTCTCTCTTTTAAACCGTTCCCAAAAGGATAGTCCCAGCTTGCCATTAGTAAACCTGCACATTTCCCATATTGTGTGGCATCAGAAGTGAATCTTGTATTGGTGTACACACCTCCTTTAGATATTTTTCCTTCGTTACTTTTTTGTTTTTTCCACTGTTTTTCTACATCCAGAAATCTGGAATTGACATACAGAGGAATTTTTACATTGCAAAATCTCCCTTGGTCGCTGTGAAATTTACATTCAATAAAACAGTGCTGGTCGTCTTTGTCAGCGATGACATCTATTTCATGCGACACGCAATTTCCCTGAACAATGACCCCAACCTGGGTGGAAAAACCTTCATGAGCCATCAGTTTGCCCACTAATTTTTCAAAAGGAAAACCGGAGGGACCCAATTCAAAGAGTGCGTTTTTGAGTTTGTATTTTGAAGCACTTACGCGGGAATATTTTTTTAACAAATCAAAAGCAATTTTATAGATCTTTGTGGTGGTCATGCCTTCGTAAATCGTGGACTGAACCTCACCAACGATTTGCTGAATGACGTTTTCCCCAGCAGACGCGCGCCTAAGTGAATTAATGAGTTTTTCGACATCAAATGCGACAATATCTCCGGACTTTTTTACGATGCTAATGGGAATCTTCATTTTCTGATAGTTTGTTGAAACTTATTTTAGGCAACTGTTATCTTATTATCGAGATATACACTCTGTACCCTTTGTAGCAAGTTCACACCGTCTTTAAAC
Organism: Epilithonimonas hispanica; assembly: GCF_003385395.1. Classification (GTDB taxonomy): domain Bacteria; phylum Bacteroidota; class Bacteroidia; order Flavobacteriales; family Weeksellaceae; genus Epilithonimonas; species Epilithonimonas hispanica. Next base: position 9,278 of record NZ_QNUG01000043.1, read on the forward strand.
GGGCGCTGAAATGCCTTCCGACCCATAATCAGTCCAGTGCCGCCCGCTCTTTTGTTGATGACCGCTGTTGTAATGGCCTCAAGCAGATCTGACTCACCTTTTGAATCGCCACCGGAGTTAATTAATCCGATTTTGCCCATGTAACAGTTCGCTACCTGCAGCCTGCAGAGGTCAATCGGGTGGGGAGTTGTTAGTGCCTCATACATCGCGTCATCGTATTTACCGAACTTAATGTTTTTGAATCCAAAATTATTTGTCGGCAATTTTTGTTTAATAATATCAGCTTGAATTGTTACTCCGATATGATTGGCTTGTCCTGTTAAATCCGCAGCGGAGTGATAATCCTGATCTGCTGTTTTAAATGCCTCATTTCGAAGATAGCACCATAATATAGTCGCCATACCGAGCTGATGGGCGTGCTCAAACGCCTCGGCAATTTCTTTGATCTGTCTGTCGCTTTCTTCGGAACCAAAATAGATGGTTGCTCCTATGGCAACTGCCCCCATATCCCAGGCGTTTTTTACTTTTCCAAATAGCGTTTGGTCATATTTATTTGGAAAACTTAGTAATTCATTGTGATTAATTTTTATGATAAAAGGGATTTTATGTGCATATTTTCGGGCATATAGAGCTAGCCCCCCAAAAGTAGAGGCCACACCGTTACAACCAGCTTCGAGTGCAAGTTTTAAAATGTTTTCAGGGTCGAAATAGTCGGGGTTTTTATAAAACGAGTATACAGCACTATGCTCAATACCCTGATCAACAGGAAGAATGCTCAGATAACCCGTGCCGCCAAGATTACCCTGACCGTAAAGTTGAGCGAGACTCCGCAGAACCTGCGGGTTTCTGTTGCTATCGCCAAAGACCTTTTCCAGACTGTATTTGCCTGGAGTCAGCAGTTCATCTTTTGTAATTTTTTGGCAAACGTGATCCAAATAGAAGGCTGCCTTCTTGCCTAATAAGTCTGCAATGTTATCGTTCATTTTCATTTTTTTTTAAACTTTAATTTAATCCCTAAATTTCTATTTGTTTTAGAAATAGGCATTTGCGGAAGTGCGCGTCTTACAAATATTTGCAGGGTACAAAACCATTTTCCTTAACATTTCGTTTTATTAATTTGATAATTTACTTTTTGCTTACTCCTAATAAAAACTCTGTTTAACTCCAAGGCTTTCGTTGGTCTTAAGTATCGACTTTTCAGCGTCTGGTTCAATTCCGGTTAGGGCACGGATAGCGTCAATGGTTTCGGGGATTACGATAGCCTGATTATCGACTAGGTAAGCATAGAACACTTCATCTCCAACCACTTTCAGCATGTCTTGCCACAAGGCTACTTCATACATATCTCCATAAGGGCGGCCTATTGCAAGCATTAATTCCTTAACTGTATTATTAGCGGCTAACTCATCGCTGTATTTAATCATTGCAATTCTGGTAGATTTATTGAACGCATCCAAAACTTCTTCCTTATCGGCCTTTCTGGTCAACTGTACATTCCAGTAATGTAGATGGCTTAACGTTTCCGGTACTTTAACTGCTGATGTGATAACGTCAAAAGAGGGGTCAACGGATTGCGCATCCGGCCCCTGATGACTTGGTATTTCTTTTTCGGGAACCAGGGTATTCATAATCCCGGTCAAATGGCTTTCCCATGGGTCGGTTGCACGACGAAGTAAAGTGCCTCTTGCTTTTAAGAGCAAGCCTGCATTCTTCAGTGCGGTTAGTGTTCTTACAATGGAAGTAGTGTTACAGGAAACTACTCTTGTAGCATCAAGGTTAATTGCAGTTGCATAATTATTTTCGGCACTAAAGGAATGACCGGTTGCTTCATGCTTTTCACCTCCTTGTAATATAAACTTTTTACCAAGTTTTTTATAAAGCTCTATATTTTGAGCCGCAATTTTTTTGGGCGTACAATCCACAATAATATCTGAGGATGCAAGCAGATCGTTCAACGTGCCTGATGAATTTATTCCTGCTTCGTTCATCTTTGTTTTAAACATGTCATCGGAAGCAAACACGGGATATTTTTTCAATACTGCCATTTGAATGCGCCAGTCAGTTACCACATCACATACACCTGACAGTTCCATGTCTTCCTGCATCTGTACGGCATCGGCAACCCGTTTGCCAATGACACCATATCCGTTTACGGCTACTTTAATCTTTTCCATAATAAATTTATTTAGCTTAATTTATATAAATTGATATTACTAGAATGTTCTTTGATATCTATTTCCTTTAATATCCTGTTTACGGCATACCGCCAGTTTCAAACCAATAGCTTATTCCATTAGGGCCTTTGCCAACCGGGATTGTGTGGATTACTTTTTGACTTGCCACATCAATCACAGAAACTGTATTGTCTATAGTATTTGTTACATAAACTGATTTGCCGTCGTTGCTTGCTACAACACCGTGTGCCTTCTTACCAACTTTAATGGTACTTATCACTTTTGCGTTTGGTATGTCTATTACATAAACCTCGTTTGAAACCGGTCTTCCGAGTAACTCTCCCTGGTCAGCCACATACAGTAACTTACTATCAGGGGTAGCATACAACTGAATTGGACCTTGAGCAGTAGCAGGTAATGGTATTCTGTTTAGTTGACCATTTTTAAGGTCATACTGTATCACCTCTTTTGTGTCGTATAAAGAGATGAAAATAAATTTATCATCACGGGTAACTGCCACCTGTGGAGCTATTCCGCCAAGAGGAATATCAGTTACTTTGCCATCAGCTACAGTAATGACAGACATGCTTTTTCCGTCCATATTGGCTACATACAATTTGCCTTTAGCGTAGCGCAAACCATGTGGTGCATGTTTTGCACCTAAATCAAACTTCCGTACCACCTGATAGGTCGTTGCATCTACTTGTATGACCTCATTCGTTTCACCTGCGGTTACAAATGCATTCTTTGATTGATCGTCTAAAACTACATGGGCCACGTGTAGATCTTTACCTAACAGCACACGCTCTTTTATTGTACCGCTGTTTGGGTCAATAACTATTAAGTAATTTGTTTTACTGCTGTCCATACTTGCTGCCGCCACCCAAACAGATTTTCCATTGGGGGCCACCTGAACATTATGGGCCATAAACATAGTTCCGGCGCTATCACTTAAGTCAATGCTTGTAGTTTTTAAGCTATCCTGAAGATCAATAACTGAAACACTGCCTCCGGCTTCATTGGCTACATAAACTTTAGCCCTTGGCAATGAAGATGGTTTATCAGTATTACTACTATTGGTATTGCTATTATCGTTATTGCCGCAACTGCTGACCATAACAAATAGCATGGTCATTATGACAACCAATGTCGGGGTAAAAAATTTTTTCGTTTAATAGATTTTAATTTGGTCGTTAGGATGTAGATAAAAAGAGTGGCAATCATTAAAATCACCACCCGTTTTAAATTACGCTGCCATTTTCCGGCATTCTTCGGCGCATTTTCTGCAAGCTTCTGCACATTCACGGCAATGATCCATTCCATGTTGTGCATGTTTTTCACATTCTGCAGCACATGCTTCACAGATGTCGGCACAAATACGGCAAATGTCTTTTGCTTTGTCGCTGCCGAGGCTCATTAACTGTGCTGATGCATAGCAGATCGCTGCGCATTCCATGTCTAACTGAATGCATCTCGCCATCATTTTTACATCTTCTTCCTCAGTGCATGATGAAGCACAGTGATTACATATTGCAGCACATTTTAAACATGCTTCAATACAACTTTGGTACGTGTGATAACCTGTCATAATTGTTGGTTTTTATGTTAATAAATAGGTTGGTTTTTTCAATAAATATGCAATTTCTGCGCCAATACTGTCGCAATCATAAGTGCGTTCGATCAGGCAAGCTATTGCTGGCTACTTTGATTTTTTTAAAAAAAAATTTAGTTGCTTCTTTCACTTAGTTTTCAGCGGAGCATTTCTACCGTTATCGTTCACATCGTACTAACATTATACTTGCCCGCGCAGTTCATACTTTTCAACAGCAACAGGAGCCACCAGACTTTTTTAAATTCTCATCTACGGAAGCGCCGGCAATACTATAACCTACTTTCGCCAAGGCTTGCGTTAACTGCGCTGTATTAATCGATTTCTCTGCTTCAATAACTGCGCGTGGTGGATGCAGACTCGCTTTTACATTCTGTACGCCATCAATTTCTTTCAACGCTTTTTCGACATTTTTAACGCAGCCTTCGCAGGACATTCCTGTTATTTCAATTTGTTGTTTCATTTTGGTCGATTTTATTATTTTATACATTGTAAATTTCCCACTATCCGTTTAAAATACGTTCTGTGAGCCGTATTTTGACCAAACTCGTGTTGCAATAAAGTAGTTTTTGAAAGCGAGCTGGTTGTAATTACTACTGTAAAAGTACAAGTTTCTTAAACGGATGTTCTGCATAATTTTCGTTAGTTTCTGTATAATTTCGCTTTGAAAAAAAGGCCAAGTAACATCAAAACTATACCTGAAGTTTATCGAGAGTTGCGCAAACGTCTCTGTGATTGCCGTTTCTATTTCGCAACTATTTCCTATTTATAATTTCGTACGCCTAAGTTCTAAGGTTAACTAATTTCATCATAGGATCTTCGATTGGCTAGTTCAGCATTTTTATACTCTGTCATGCTCTCTCCGGTAATCTCTTTAAACTGTCTAGATAGGTGGTTGACGCTGCTGTAATCCAGGAGATGCCCTATTTCTGAAAAGGTGTACTGCCTGAGCTGAATAAGTTGTTTTACTTTCTCTATTTTTAAATTAATAAAATACTTTTCCACTGTTGTATTTTCAAGGTGCGAGAACAGCTTGCTCAATGATTTATATTCATGGTTGAACTCTGCGCTTAAAGTTTGAGATAGGTTTACTGTGGAATCAAGAGGGAGCTCTTCTATTTTACGAAGTAAAAAATGTTTGATTTTTTCGACGAGCACTTCCTCTGGACTATGGATTATTTCAAATTTATTGGTATGGAGAACGCTTTCAATTTTCGCCATGATTTCAGTATGATTACCAGCCATCTCGTCGATTACCAATACCCCGAGTTCAATTGATGAAACCTTAATTCCCAGTTGTTCAAGCTCTTGCCTAAGCACTTTGAGACATCGGCTGCAAACCATATTTTTAATATTTAATTTCATCACGTTGTTTTTAATTTTTGTTGATTCTACAGCATAGTCTTTTCCGATCCTTTTTTATTCTAAACGGCCATTTCTGATACTCTAAAAACCAAAGTCGAGCGTCATTTCTTATGTTCTGCGTTACTTACTATATTCGTTGTCACGAAAAAAATCTAACAGTTCTTTTTTTTCATCCGCTGATAATCTGGCGTTTCCGTGCATCATGCGGTATGATTTTAAAGGCATTTCGTCTTTCTCAATCTGGCTGATGATGCTTTTTATTTTTGCTTTTTTACGTCTTTTTGAATAGTTATTGAACTCATCAAAATTGAGTTCTTCTTTGCCTTTTTTAATATGCCGGGCCATGAACCACGCGCCCGGCTGTAATACCGAATACCAGGGATAACGGGTATTATTTGAATGACAGTCATAGCAGGAAACTTTAAGGATTGCAGCCACGTTGGCGGGCACCTTTTCGGTTTTTTCAAAACTTTGACCTGGCGGAACGGTGGAGACATTACGCTCCACCGGTATGAACTGAATGGCTAAAACAACCGCCACTACTATCACCGACAGCCAACCTATGATATTCAATTTTCTCATATTACATGGTGCTCATATCGTGACCCGCCATGGGATCTGCCCCTTTCTTAAATATATATTCGCTGTTCAGCAGGTAGGCCCCGGAGACCACTACTTCGTCTCCCGCCTTAATTCCTGATGTGATTTCTATTCTGTCTTCATATTCGAGACCCGTTTCCACCATTCTGTTGACGAAGGTGTTCTTCGCGGTTTTCACCCACACCGTGGAAGATTTGCCATCCCTGATTACCGCATCCACAGGCATTGAAAGACCATCACGGGATTTGTTTTCCACCAGAACATATACCGGCATGCCGGGTTTCAGCAGATTTCCTTTGTTAGGCACGGAAATGCGCACCAGATTTATCCTGCTGGAGGCGCTTATTTCAGGGTTTGTAAAATCAACCTTCCCATTAATCTTCAAATTATCCAGATCGGGAATATATACGGTGACCTTGCTGTCTTTCTGAAGGAGAGCCATTTGAGAGGAATAGACCTGCGCCTCTGCCCAAAGCGATGAAAGATCTGCCAGATTCACGATGGTGCCACCTTCGGCAAGATAATCGCCTTCGGCAATGCTCAGATCGGTGATGTAACCGGCCGCATTGCTGAACACGGTAGTAGTAGGTGTGGCTTTTCCTGATCTTTCCAGCTGTTTGATCTGGCCTTCGGACATTCCCCATAAATAAAGCTTGTTGCGGGAACTTTGGAGCAACTGATCAAAATCAATGGAAGTATTACCGACGAACAGCTTGCGTCTTTCTAATGCCAGCAAATATTCCTGCTTTGCATTATTGAGTTCTTCACTGTAAATATCGACCAACGGCGCCCCCTTCGGAACAAAATCGCCAATGTTTTTATAATACAACCGTTCAACTCTACCCATTACTCTTGAACTTACTGCCTGCATTTGGTACTGATTAAAATTGAGTGTTCCGGTCAGCGTAAGTTTATCAGCCATAGACCCATCTGATAGCGCGACTGTTTTGATATTCCCAAGTTTAACCTGCTCGTCATTCAAGATAATTTCGTTAGGATCAGCATTCTTTTTCTTCTCGACAGGCACCAAATCCATATGACAAATGGGGCATTTTCCGGGTTTATCGGAGACTACCTGCGGGTGCATGGAACAGGTGTAGTAGATATCGTGGCCGGCATGCGGATCTTCCTCCTTTTTACAGGAGTAAAGAAAAACCAGCAAGGCCAGCATTAAAATATTGAATTTCATCTTATCAATTTTTATCTGTTAATTTTTATGAAACTTTCGCTGTCCATCAGGTACTGTGCATTTTCGGCAACTCCATCTTCAGGAAGCAAACCACTCACGATCTGAATTTTATCGCCTACCACCGCGCCGGTAACAACTTTATGGGCAATAAAACCGCCTTCTACTTTTTTGAACGCGATTTTATCAATCCCTAAAGAAACCACCGCTGATTTCGGCAGCCAGTCTGCCATTCTGTTGTGGCTCATAATCTCCGCTTTCACCTGACTTCCGACAGGAATTTTTGCGGTGGAATTATCAAAATAGACGCGCGCCGTTACGGTTTTGCTGCCCTGCCTGAAGAACGGTTCAATAAAACCGATGGTTCCTTTGAAGCGGCTCTCCGGATTGGCTTCTGGGATGATCATGACTGACTGTCCTTTGCTGACCAGTGCGATGTCTTCAGAGAAAATATTGATCAGAGCCCAGGTTCTGTTGGGATTGTAGACACTGAAAATATTCTGTCCTTTTTGAAGATACATTCCCTCTTTTAGGGGTAGTTCAGCGGTGGCTGCCGTATTTGAAACCATTGCGGGTGCAGATTGTGGTGATGACCCCATGCTTCCTGCCGATCCTGCCTGCTGAATGTGTCCGCTGTAATTGCTGAAAACCGGAACTGTGAGATCAGGTTTCCCTCGCTGGATGACTTTCTGAATCTGTGAAGCCGGCATTCCCAAAAGAAGGAGTTTCTGGCGTGAAGCATCGATCATTGTTTTGTTTGAGCGGTCATTTTTAATAACGAAGAGCAGGTTTTGCTGCGCGGTTAACAGTTCCGGGCTGTATATATCTAAAATGCGCTGGCCTTTGGACACTTTCTGGTATTTATACCGCACATAGAGTTTTTCGATACGGCCCGCAACGCGTGAGGAAATACTGCCAATCTGTCGAGTATCGTATTCTACCGTCCCTAAAGCATCAACCGTGGTGGGTATGTTTTCTCTTTTTACTTTTATTACGGGCTGTTCCGACACTACAAATTCATTGGTTGGTTTCAGCAGATCGTCGAGTTTAATCCCCTCTTCCTTTTTTTCAGGGGCATCTTTCAGGACCAAATCCATCCCACATTTGGGACATTTGCCGGGTTTGTCTGAAATCACTTCCGGGTGCATCGGACAGGTATAAGTATGCATTGCAGCTTCTGCCGAGTGCTTATCTTCCCAGAACTTAACTTTGTCACACGCCGTCAAACCAAATAAAAGCATAGTGAATATTATAATTTTTCTCATCTTCTTTCAATTAAGCGGTCAATTTCAGTTTGCGTCTGCAGTGCTTTGGTCAGGATCTCGAAATATTCCAATTGGGTCATATTCAGCTGTTCCCAGGCATCGTACAACATGAAGAGTTCTTCCGTATTCTGCTCGTAGCCTAACTGCATGGATTTGTAGTTGTTTTTTAAGGCCGGAATAATGGTGTCTTCATAGAGTTTGAGCTGATTTTTATTCAGGTCCAGTTCGTTGCGCATTCCGTAGGCCATTCCACTGTATTCGTTCACCATCATTTCTTTCTGTGCCTGCAAGGCCTCTTCTTTCAGTTTGAGACTTTCAATATTGGCTTTATTCATGCCTGAAGCCCAGGAAACAAACGGCAGCTTTGCCATCAGCATGAGTGAAAACTGCATGGGCTGGCCGCCAAAACCAAACATGTTTTCGAACTTTACGCCAAATTCCGGCTTTAGATTCTGCTTTTCCAGATCCTGTTTGAGTTTGGCAATATTGATTTCCCGGTCGATGCCGCGGAGATCACTTCTGTTCTGATAAAATAGATCCTGACCAAAAGTCTCGAGAGAATAATCATTCAGGTTGTATTCCGGTTCAATCTCCAGTGGCGCGAGCGGGTCTCTTCCCATGAGGGCATTCAACCGGATCCGGTTGACGCGGAGGTCATTCTCGTACATGAGCTGCATGTTTTTGGAGCTTCCGAGGGCGGCTTTGGCTTTGTAATATGCAGATATTTTGGAAAGCCCGTTTTTGTACCGGATCTCGGCGTTTCTGATCATGAAATCAAGCATCTTTTCGTTTTCCTTTACGACCTGCAGCTTTTTATCCAGGACGATTGAACTGTAATACAGTTTTTTCGCATCCTGAAAGTTTTCATTGAGGGCGGCAAAAAGTTTTTCCTTTTCCACAGAGGACATTGCCTTCATCAGATTCTCGTTGGCATCGAGTTTCTTTCTGTTGGGCAACATCTGTTCTACCGAAACTGCTACTGAGCCCATACCGAGCATATCGCCGTCGCGCTGCCAGAGTTTTGGATTATAGGGCGTCATGAAGAAACCGGCTCCAACGGTTGGGGGCATCCAGCTTCTTGCGCCTTTGGCCGCAGCGTCCATTGACCGGACTTCCGCATTATACATTTTAACCACCGGATGGTTGGCTGCGATACTGTCCATTACAGCGGGCAGGGACATTTGCTGAGCAAAAGTGGCGGTAAAAAGCAAGGTAAGTACTCCTGTTATTATGAATTTTATCATTTTGTAATAATTAAGGATTAATGGGAAGCGTCGAGGACGTCAATTTTTCCCAGTTTATTCAGTTCCCATTCTTTCTGCATGTAAAAGATAATGGGGGTTACCAACAGGATGTGAATTGCGGAAGTAAAAACGCCACCCACCATCGGTAATACGATTGGTTTCATCATATCACTTCCCACGCCGTGGCTCCAAAGGATTGGTACAAGTCCGAAGAGGGTGACACACACGGTCATAATTTTAGGTCTTAATCTTTTGGCTGCTCCATTAATGACGTACTCCCGAAGTTCTTCATTGGTAATGGTCTCCCGTGAGTTGCCATTTTTGGCAATAAGCTGAATCATGGCATCGTTCAGGTAAATGACCATCACAATTCCGGTTTCTACCGCAAGTCCGAACAGGGCAATAAAGCCGACTGCTACTGCTACAGAGAGATTGACGCCCCAAAGCGAAATCATGAATACACCGCCGATTAAGGCAAAAGGAATACTGATGAGATTAAAGAAAGCTTCGCGGTAAGAATTGAACGCAAAATACATCGAAAGGAAAATCACTATTAGTACGAGGGGCATAATCATTTTTAAAGTCTGCTCACCGCGAATCAGGTTTTCGTACTGTCCGCTCCATTCCACGAAATAACCTTTAGGCATTTTGTTCACCATGTTATTGAGTTTTGCCTGGGCTTCTTCTACGGTACTGCCTAAATCCCGGTCGCGTACGTTGAACAGAACGGTTCCGCGCAACATTGCGTTTTCAGAATTGATCATTGGTGGTCCTTCTGTAAGACGAATGTCAGCCACTGCACTTAGCGGAATGGAACCAAATTCCATCGTCTGCATGGGCAGCCTTCTCAGAGATTCCAAATTATTTCTGAAATCCTGGCCGTATCTGGCATTTACCGAAAAGCGCTGTCGGCCTTCCACGGTGGTGGTGAGTTTCATTCCGCCGAGGGCACTTTCCACGACGGCATTTACATCATCCACACTTAGGCCGTATCTTCCTATTTCTTCGCGTTTCACTTCAATATCCACATATTTTCCGCCGGTAATGGGTTCTACGTACATGTCTTTTATTCCTTCAATACCGGTGAGTTCCTTTTTTATTTTTTCGGAAAGGACCGCGATACTGTCCAGGTTCTGTCCGTACACTTTTACGCCCACATCCGTTCTAATCCCTGTTGAAAGCATATTGATCCGGTTGGAAATCGGCATGGTCCAGCCATTGGTTACGCCTGGAATCTGCAGTTTGGCATTCAGCTCATTGATGAGATCATCTTTTGTTTTGCCCTCGCGCCATTCGCTTTGCGGTTTCAACAAAATAATGGTTTCAATCATGGAGATGGGTGAATTATCTGTCGCCGTGTTGGCTCTTCCGGCTTTTCCGAGGACATGATCCACTTCCGGAATTCCCTTAATGATTTTATCCTGTACCTGCAGTAATCTTTTGGCTTCAGAGTTTGAAATATCGGGAAGGGTAACCGGCATAAAGAGCAGGGATCCTTCATCCAAAGGCGGCATAAACTCACGTCCAAGGTTCATTATCATTGGAATACTGATGAGCAGTGCCAAAATATTAATTCCCAGCGTGGTTTTTTTCCATTTCATGCACCATCTTATCAGCGGTTCGTAAATCCGTTCCAAGCCTCTGTTTATTGGGTTTTTATTATCGTCCTTAAATTTTCCCTTCATGAAAAAGGAGATGAGCACCGGGGCAAGGGTAAGCACCAGGATTGCATCAACAATCAGGATGAATGTTTTAGTGTACGCCAGCGGATGAAAAAGTTTACCTTCCTGACCGGTCAACATAAATACCGGGAGAAAAGAAACCACGATGATTACCGTAGAAAAAAATACGCCTCTGGATACCTGTAAGGATGATTTTTCGATAATCTTCAACCGAATGTCTTCGGGAATTTTAACGTAACTGTCTTTCTCTTTGTCTTTTTTTCTGAATATATTTTTAAACCAGTTGGTCTTCATTGTTATGGGTTTTTATTTTGTTGATGGTTCTGCCAATCGGAGAGATTTTTATAGGCATTTTCAGACATGATAATTCCGTTATCTACAATCACCCCAATTGCCAGCGCAATTCCTGTAAGGGACATGATATTGGAGGAAAGTCCAAACGCATTGAGCAGAATAAAACTGATGGCAATGGTGACCGGAATCTGAATGATGATGCTCAATGCACTTCGCCAGTGGAATAGGAACAGAATAACAATGATTGCCACCACGATAATTTCTTCAATCAGCTTGGTTTTAATATTGTCTATTGCCCCTTCAATCAGCGTACTGCGGTCGTACGATGTCTTGAAGGTGACGCCTTCAGGGAGTCCTTTTTCAACGTCCTTCATTTTCTCTTTCACATCGTTGATGACCTTATCCGCATTTTCGCCATACCGTGCCACTACGATACCGCCCACGACTTCGCCTTCACCGTCTGCATCAAAAATACCCAGACGCAAATCGCCACCCATCTGTACAGAACCAATGTCTTTCACCCGCACAGGAATTCCGTTGTAATTTCCCAAAGCAATTTCCTCGATATCGGCTACGTTCTTGATATAACCCAGGCCGCGAATGATATAGGCCATATCGGCCATCTCAAATTTACGTCCGCCCACATCATTATTGTTGGCTTTCACTTTGTTCATCACATCCATGAGGGATACGTTATAGTACTGGAGTTTTACAGGATCTACAATGAGTTGGTACTGTTTTTCGAAGCCGCCAAAGGAGGCTACTTCCGCCACACCGGGAACCGTCTGAAGCGCAAACTTTACATACCAGTCCTGAAGGGCACGCTGGTCTCCCAAATCCATTTTGGGTGCATCGAAATGATACCAGAAGACGTGACCTACACCGGTGCCATCCGGTCCGAGAGTAGGGGTAACATCCTGCGGGAGTAAGCGCTGCGCATAATTAAGCCGTTCCATTACCCTGGTTCTGGCCCAATATATGTCCACATTATCTTCGAAAATGACATACACGAAACTCATCCCAAACATGGAAGAGGCGCGGATGTTCTTAATTTTCGGAATTCCCTGAAGGTTGCTGACCAGCGGGAAAGTCACCTGATCTTCAATAATCTGGGGACTTCTGCCCATCCACTCCGTAAAAACGATGACCTGGTTCTCACTCAGATCCGGAATTGCATCGATGGGATTGTCCCTTACCGCAAAAATACCCCAGATAAAAAGGCCGATTGCTATCAGCAAAACGAAATACCTGTTGCGGAGGGACAGTTTGATTAAATTTTGAATCATGATTCTGTACGGTTTTACTTAATTTCTTCCTGAACCTCGCCACATGAAAGCATTTCTTTGCCTAAATAAGGATTCTTCACCTCACGTGAATCGCTAAGCCAGAAGGCCCCTTTGTTATCATTATACATCGGGCAGAATACTTTGTACACCGGTTTTGGAGTTCCGAAATCTTTCAGCAGGTCGTAAAAATCTGCGCTCATTAAATCCAGATGTTCGCGCTGATGATCAATCTTTCCGGCGTTATCTGCAATGTGCTCGGCGTTTTCACTGATGCTTGATTCGAGATCAGCAAATTCTTTTTTCTGTTCAGCAGAAAAACCGTTTTTGTCTATTTTGGGAAAAGAAGCGAGGATCCCTTTGGCCGCACTCACCGCTTCTTTATCATCATCACCGGACAACGCGAATGTAAGGTGGGTGTAATGAGAATAGAGCTCCGTAAGGTCAGCGGTAGTTTTTTTGGCGGTGGTCACGGTTACCTTAGCATCCATTGCCATATTGTCCATCGCTGAACTGTCCGACATTGTACTCATATCATGCTGCATGGTTGTACCAGTGGTGTTTTTCTGTTCTTTGTTTTCCTTACAAGAAGTGAATGCAAAAGTGCCGATTGCCAAAAGGCTGAATAGTATTGTTTTCATTATTTTATCAGGTTAAAGGTTATTGATTATTTTTTAAAAAAGGCTTCGTAGTTTGCTTTATTTTCGAAGTACACGACATTATCATTTTTATCAGAGATCGCAATAATTGCGGTTGCTTTATCGATGAGTTGATGAGATATGGGATCGTATGCCATGCGGGCATTTTCTTCCTGCGGGATTCTGAGTTTGCAGTTTTCACAGCAACCATAATAGGTTTTGCCGTCATGTTTTACTTCGAGCTGTTTTTTGCCCATATAGGCATTGTTTACCATACATACCTCATCGTTGGGAACAATGTCACCGGTGGTGAACTTTGCGACCGCAATTTGTGTACTTTCAGCTTTTGAATTGTTGCAGGAAACGAGGAACACCGCTATAAAAGCGAGTATTCCCAAAAGAATATTCTTCATTAAATTTTATATTATAGGTTAATAGTGAGCCTCCTTGTTTGAGAAAGTGCTTTTGAACATCCGGTTCCTCAAATTATCCTTTACTAAAAAAGGAAAGTCTATTTTGAAAGAGCTTAAAGGAGCGTTTGAAGTTCAAATGTATTTACAGCGCCGCTAAAAAAGAACGGGCTAAAGTGTCATAAACACTTCACGACCAGACACAATTCGGGCTGTAAAAGAAGATCTTAACCTATTTTGGGCGGTTCCCAAATGGTATGGAATCCACCGGAGTAATGAGGATTCTGATAAAAGAAATTAGCATTTTTGTCTTCGTAACCGGACGCTTCGTTTTTAGAATCCTCTAAAAATTTGCTGTCCGCTAGAACGGTGTACTGAGCAGAGCTGCAAAGGTTTCCGCTGCAATTTCCTGAGCATCCATCGGTTTGACAATTGTGTGATTTTGGGTGACAGCATTCTTCTTTGCAATCGTCGCTGTCGCAAGACGGCTGTATCTGTGCGAATGACTGTTTTATGAAAGTTTGGGAACTGGTCGCGGTTTTAATAACCTGCTTCTCCTTTTTACTGCAAGCCTGAGAAATCCCTGGCGCCAGAAATAACGCCAGTGTAAGGGAAAGGAATAGTATTTTAAAATTTCCGACCATTGTAAGTAAACAGCACAAAGATAGGGAATTATTTTAGAAGCTAAACTACTTCCTTAAAAAAGTTAGGGTTTACAACATATTAAACTTTGCCATAGCATTTATTTTTGTTTGATCTGCAATATCAATATAGGGCTTCATCGCAGCATAATCACTGTGACCTGTCCACTTCATCACGACCTGCGGTGGAATTCCTAAAGCCAAAGCGTTGCAGATAAAAGTTCGTCTCCCGGCGTGAGAACTCATTAGTGCGTATTTTGGGGAAACTTCATCGAATTTCTGATTACCTTTATAGTAGGTTTCGCGAATAGGTTCATCAATTTCCGCCATTTCCATATCGCGTTCAGAAAGTAATTTTTTATTCATTATACCCCAAAGCTCAAATTTACGAAATTTATTTTTCCTAAATTATTCACAATGTTACTCTTAGCAAACTGTAATAAATACGTCAATAAATGAATCCGTCTCACAACTTGAGGCGGATTTTTTTTGGTTATAATTGTTATTTTTTGTATATTTATATCTGATAATCAGATATTTGTCTATGAATTTCAAG
>NZ_QNUG01000044.1 GCF_003385395.1 Epilithonimonas hispanica
ACAAATAATCTGGGGTACAAAACCGCAAAAAGACGAATAACAATGGAACTTCGAGATATGATTACGGCTATTTTAATCGTTTTTGCAGGAGGAGACCCTACAAAAGTTTTTAAAACCAAAACATAAAAAATGGCCGGATTTTTTTTCCGACCATGACTAGCAAAATTGCTCTCTTTTAATATCTTATCTTGATTTGTAATTTCTTACAATTCTAATGCTTTTCTTTCATCGCCATCCATTAGGAATTCTACTGGATTGTCAATCGCTTCTTTCACAGCCACCAAGAAACCAACAGACTCTTTTCCATCGATGATTCGGTGGTCATAAGATAATGCAACATACATCATTGGTCTGATAACAACTTGCCCGTCAATTGCCATTGGTCTTTGAAGGATATTGTGCATTCCCAAGATTGCAGATTGAGGAGGATTGATAATTGGTGTTGACATCATAGAACCAAAAGTTCCACCGTTTGTAATAGTGAAAGTTCCACCAGTCATTTCGTCAACACTGATTTTACCATCTCTTACTTTGATTGCCAAATCTTTGATATTAGCTTCAACACCTCTAAGCGTCATATTCTCGGCATTTCTAAGAACAGGAACCATCAAACCTTTTGGTCCGGAAACTGCGATAGAAATATCTGCAAAATCATAATTCACTTTAAAATCTCCGTCGATAGATGCGTTCACGTCTGGATAAAGTTTCAATGCTCTAGTTACAGCTTTTGTAAAGAAAGACATAAATCCAAGTCCAATCCCGTGTTTTGCAGCAAATTCTTCTTTGTATTGTTTTCTGATTCTGAAGATTTCTGACATATCAACCTCGTTGAAAGTCGTCAACATTGCAGTTTCGTTTTTAACAGAAACCAATCTTGCAGCAATTTTTCTTCTAAGAACTGAAAGTTTTGTAGTTGATTGAGATCTACTTCCACCAGCTGGAGCACTTCCCATTGCAGGAACAGAAGCTGTTACAGCGTCATCTTTTGTGATTCTGCCATCTCTACCAGAACCTGTTACTTGGCTTGGAGCAATTCCTTTTTCGTCAAGGATTTTTTTAGCAGCAGGAGAAGGTGTTTGAGCAGCGTAAGTTTCAACTTTTGGAGCTTCTGCTTTTACTGGAGCTGGCTCTTCTTTTTTAACTTCTGCTTTTGGTTCTTCTTTCGGAGCTTCAGCATCACCTCCTGCAGGTTTTGCAGCATCCATATCGATAAGACAAACCACCTGACCAACTTGTACCACTTCTCCTTCTTCAGCTTTCAAAGTGATAACACCACTCTGCTCAGCAGGAAGTTCCAAAGTCGCCTTGTCAGAATCTACTTCTGCAATCGGCTGGTCTTTTTCTACATAATCACCGTCTTGGACTAACCACGTTGCAATTTCAACTTCTGTGATTGATTCTCCCGGTGAAGGAACTTTCATTTCTAATATTGACATACTAATAATTGTTTTTAATTTCAGAACAGCCGAAACTGTTATTCTTTATAGTTTATTAATTTATTAAGCCGTTACTGGTTTTTTTGCAGGTTCATCATTGCATTGAAAAACCGAATTGATAATTTTGGTTTGGTTTTTCTCAAACATCTTATGACTTCCCGGAGCTGGTGTTCCACTAGCAACAGGAGAAATCAATTGGATATTTGTATCACGGAAGTTTCTTAAGATGAAACTCCAAGCACCCATATTTTCAGGTTCTTCCTGAGCCCAGATTAATTCTTTCTTGTTTTTATATTTATCAAAGATGGAATTGATTTTTTCAAAATCCAATGGATAAACTTGCTCCAATCTTACCAAAGCTACTTTATCATCATTGATTTCTTCTTTTTTAGCTAATAAATCGTAATATAATTTACCCGTACAAAGCACTACTCTTTCAACTTTTGAAGCATCTGCAGTAGGGTCATCCAAAACAGTTTGGAAACTTCCGTTTGCTAAATCTTCCAAAGGAGAAACCACTTTTGGATGTCTCAATAGAGATTTAGGTGTCATGATAACCAATGGCTTTCTGAATCCAAATTTCATCTGTCTTCTCAACAAATGGAAATAGTTTGCAGGAGAAGTAATGTTTGCAACAATTATATTTTCGTTAGCACAAAGTGTCAAGAATCTCTCAAGTCTAGCAGAAGAGTGTTCCGCACCTTGACCTTCAGACCCGTGAGGTAACATCATTACCAATCCGTTTTGGATTTTCCATTTTTCTTCAGCAGCAACCAAATATTGATCAACAATAATCTGAGCTCCATTAGTAAAATCTCCAAACTGAGCTTCCCAAATAGTCAATGTTTTAGGCGCTGCCATCGCATAACCGTAGTCATAACCTAGAACACCATATTCTGACAAGTGAGAATTATAAACATCAAATCTTTGCTCGTTGACGTGACGAAGTGGGATGTATTCTTCTTCTGTATCTTCTGTTTTCACAACTGCGTGACGGTGAGAGAACGTCCCTCTTTCCACATCTTCTCCAGAGATTCTCACATTGTAACCTTCGGTCAAAAGTGTAGCATAAGCCAACAACTCTCCTACTGCCCAATCCAAAGAATTATTCTCCACCATTTTGATTCTGTTTTCAAAAAGACGGGTAATTTTATTGATGAATTTCTTATCTCCTGGAAGTGTAGAAATTTTAACTGCTAATTCTTTAAGTTTTTCTAAATCGTATTTTGTATCAACATCAGATTTTGTAACTGCACCTTTAGACCCAATTGGGAAATCTGTCCAGTCCTCTTTCATAAAGACGTCCATTGTGTTTCTTTCGATTTCTTTGGAAGCATCAAAGTTTTCATCAAGCAAAGCTTTGAACTCCTGCTCCATTTTTTTCAAAACTTCGTCAGAAACAACATTTTCCTTAATCAAAAGCTCTTTATAGATCTCTCTTGGATTCTGATGTTTTGAAATCGTTTTATAAAGATTTGGTTGAGTAAACCTTGGTTCATCACCTTCGTTATGTCCATATTTTCTATATCCTAAAAGATCGATATAAACATCTTTACCAAACTTAGCACGGAAATCTGCAGCAAATCTAATTGCGTGAACAACAGCTTCTACGTCATCAGCATTGATATGCATCACTGGAGAATCTGTCACTTTTGCAATATCTGTACAGTAAACTGACGACCTTGCATCCATATAATTGGTTGTGAAAGAAACTTGATTATTCACAACAATGTGAACTGTTCCTCCTGTTCTGTAACCTTCAAGATTCATCATCTGAGCAATCTCGTAAACGATACCTTGTCCTGCAATGGCACCATCACCGTGGATTACAATTGGTAAAACTTTGGAATAATCGTCTTTGTAAGTATTGTCAACTTTAGCTCTACAGATTCCTTCTACAAGAGCACCAACCGTTTCAAGGTGGGAAGGATTTGGAGTAAGGTTGATCCTTACTTCTTCTCCATTTGCAGTCGTGATTTTTTTAGAAGAACCCAAGTGATACTTAACATCACCAGAGAAAACATCTTCTTCAAATTCTTTCCCTTCGAATTCTGAGAAAATCTGTTTGTAAGACTTTTGGAAAATATTAGTCAAAACATTAAGGCGTCCTCTGTGAGCCATTCCAAGAACAACCTCATCAACACCTAATTGTGAAGAACGTGTAATCAATTGGTCAAGTGCAGGAATCAAAGATTCGCCACCTTCAAGAGAGAAACGTTTTTGACCAACAAATTTTGTATGAAGATAATTTTCAAATGCCACCGCTTGGTTTAATTTGAAAAGTATTTCTGTTTTTTCCGGAGCAGAAAGGCTTGGATGGTTTTCGTTAACGTTAACCCATTCCATAATCCATTTTTTCTCCTCTACATTCTGGATGTGCATATATTCTACACCAATAGAATCACAATAGATGTTCTGAAGATGTGTAATAATCTCTTGCAAAGTTGCAGGACCTGGCATCCCCGTTTGAGTTGCAGAATTGAATTTTTTATTCAAATCGTCCTTGGACAATCCGAAGTTTTCTATATCAAGTGTTGGAAAGTAATGTCTTCTTTCTCTTACTGGATTTGTTTTTGTGAAAAGGTGACCTCTTGAGCGATAAGCTTCAATTAGATTAACAACCTTAAATTCTTTTGAAATATCTTCAGAAACTGAATTATTCGTAACAGCTTGTTGCGCATATTGAACAGGAGCGGAAGATTGTGGTTTTGAAACTTCAATCTCTCCATCTTCTCCATAATATTCTAATGCGAAATCAAAACCTTGAAAAAAAGATTTCCAAGAAGCTTCCAAAGAGTCTGGGTATTTTTGGTACTGCGCATACATGTCGTCTATCAACTGAGCATGTACGGCATTTAGAAATGAAAATTTATCCATTATTACAGATTATCTGTTATTTTTTTTAATATTAAATAATTGTCAACAAAATTACTAAATTTTTGCTGATCAACATTAAATGTACTGATTTATTCCGCTAAATATACGTGATATTTATCAGATTTTTTTAACGAAAAACCGGAAGTGACAATTTTAGTTTTACATCCTGAATGTCAGCAGGTTCTTCCAAAAACTCTTCGATTAACTGACCATTTCTGAGCGTATCCTTCTTTGCCATTTTTAGTAGTTCTTGGATGTTCTTCACTCTATCATTGTAATTTCCTTGAAAATAAATCACATAAGTTTTGGAGGCATTAAGAGTTTGAAAGTTGAAATTATTATCACTTACAGAAACTCTTTTTGACAATGGAATACCATAGAAATAGGAAATCTCTTTATCTTTTAGATTAGCAGGGTTAATTAACAAAACAGGATTTCCAAATTCATCATCTTTTTTTGCCAAATCGGATTTCACAAAGTTAAGAACCTTACTATGATTCATCATCACGTTTTTGAAGAGAATTTCCTTTGTATTTCTCGTACTAACATTAACTCCCAAAAGCAGCCCTCCTTCTCGGTTTTCTACCATTACGCTATCGTATTTTACAGAAGCCAAAAGTTGATCTTTATCCACTTTGTTACCCAAAAGTTGGAAAAGATTTTTCATACTTTTATCAATATTCTCTACAAAAAAATCTTCTGCAACCAAGTTGAGTGACCTTTGCAAATAATCCCTTTTAGGCGTATGAATATTCCAAATCAATTTTGTTTTATCACCAGACGGAATGAACTTTACATCTATCAAATAGGGATTATCGCTATCTCCTTCAAAAAGTTGGTAACGTATTGAACGATTCTCATTAGAGTATCTAATAAAAAGATCGCCATGATCACTATTTTTTGGATCAGAAAATTTCATCGCACTTCCCAAACCTTGATACGGTGTAAAGAAACTGTAACTAGCATCTTCTTTTTCATTAAAAAAATCATTCCAAGAAGTGAAGTTCTGAAGATTATTGAACTGTGGAAAAACCTTATCTACGGGATAAGCAATCTCCGAATGATGAACAAAACTCTTGCTTTCATCTACAAAATTCATAGAAAGTGAGTAAACCCCGAATAGAGCGAGAATTATAATGATGATAAATTTTAGAAAACGCATTTTTGTATAATACTAATTTTTAGAATGGATAACCTATTGCAAAGTTAAAAGTTGGTTGTAAAAGCTTGATCTTGTCAATAACCCATCTCTCACCCTCTGGTCTATTTGGATCGTGCATTTTGTAAGCCATATCCAATCTGAGATTTACATAAGCTATGTTCATTCTAATCCCGAATCCACTACCAACTCCCATTTGACTAATGAATTTTTTGAATTTGAACTGATCTCCAAAACCATTATCCTTGAGTCCCCATATGTTTCCAGCATCTGTAAAAAGAGCAGCTTCAAACGTATCTGTTAAGGGAAGCCTGTACTCTATACTAGTTGTCAATTTAACATTATCCATTGCATAAGAACGTATCCTTCTGTCTAATTGAGAATCTGCAGGTCCTAACCCACCAAAAGCCATCCAGGCTCTAATATCATAAGCTCCACCGTTGAAATAAGATCTTATAAAAGGCATTGACGAAGAATTACCGTATGGAATCCCAATCCCTACAAATTGACGAAACGCCAAAGTATGAGGCTTGGCTCTTTCATTGAAAAAAGAGAAATATTTCTTAAAATCAAAATCAAATTTGATAAATTGAGAAAAAGGAATCTTGAATATCGTTTTGGAATTCCCAGACAAGACACCATCCTCTTGCTCTCTTTTAGACAGCATATTAAGAACATTACCGGCCACCTCTACTTTCCCACTAAAAAACATTGGGTTGGCATAATCTTTTTTCCCAATCTCATTGTAGATGAAACTATAAATAGCAGAAGAGATGATGACATCCTGCGTCTGACGATCTTTATTAATAAGAGATTGTCTAAAAGCATTCATTGTATCTTGATCTGCTTCTGGAATAGATGCTAAGAAAGCCTGATCATTAACAATCATTTTTGAGATCTCATCGTAAGAATAATTATCAGTATTCACATTGGGATAAATAGTTTCATACCAAGCAAAAACAGCTTGCCGTATAATGTCTTCTGCCGGAAAATAATCGTAATAATTATCTTTATTCTGAGTTAAACTTAATTGGGTATTGAATAATGTTAACCGATGCTGAATCCTTCCATCATCAACATTAGCTGCGTAATTAAGACCTGTATTGAAGTTAATTCTTCCCAATCCAATATTATTCTGTACAGATGCTCCTAGATTAAGACTTGTTGTGGGAGAATATCTTTTAGGAACTACTTTATAATATTTTCTAAAAGGAACCAACAATCTAGGAAATTGGAGCGAAGTCTGAGCAGATAACTCATAAGCATTGAAAAGAGCGTCCGGATTTTTAGGATCTTTTGTTGTACCAATAACTCCGGAGAAACTAGTTATCAAATTCTCTGCTCCGCCAAAAACATTTCTAGTTGTAAGATCTACTGATGGAGAAAAACCAAAATTAAGAATCTGAGAATAGTGAATATCCGTTGCAATATTAAACTCATATTTCGGCAAAGGTCTAAGAACATATTCTACATCAATAATACTATCTCTTTCTGCAGCTGTTCCTTCTTTACGAAGTTCATCAGAAGCTTTTAGAATTGTAAAATTGTTCATTGCAATCAGATTTCGTCTCGTAAGATCAAGATCAGATTGTTTATAGATTTCTCCTTTTTTAATAATAACTGGTAACCAAAGAGAGTTTTTGCTATAAGCACTATCTCTTCTATTGATGTAGATCCCTCTTAAACTATCTTTGAGAGGCAGTTTATCTACATTATTAGGATTCCTAACCACAGAAACCTTAATATTTCCAATAGTAGCTTTTCTATAAGGTGTATCTACGGAATCTTTATGAATATTCATCACCAGAGGAACATCCTTTCTACTTTTCAAAGAATCTGCAACAAAATAAATATCCTGACTATCATTATTAAATTTATAATAACCATTATCTTTCATCAAATCATTAATCCTGATGATTTCTTTCTCCAAAACACTTTCATCCAGAATTTGTCCCTTTCTTACAAGACTTTTATCTAGCCTAGATTCATATAACCCTCTTATATTTGGATCTGGAATATTGTAAAAATAATCTTTGATATAGGTTGGATCTTTATGAGTGATAACATATTCTACTTCCGCTTTTTTTACTGCAGAATCTTTTTCCAGATTAGTTTTCACCTCTGCATCCCAATAACCTCGGTTAATTAATCTATTATTGATACTTTTTGCACTTTGCTTTGTTTTAGCATCGTTTAAGATTACTGGAGCATTTCCAACTGTGTGAAAGAATCTGTTCCAAAAAAGATTTTTTCCAACATATTCTGGATGGTTATACTTCACAAAAAGAGAATCCCTAAGTTTCTGATTCCTCATTTCGCTTGGATAGGTCATATACTCTTTTAGAATTGTATCATACTTAGGATTAGCTGCATTATAAAACATCAATCCCAACGGAACGACCATCAGTGTTTTTTTATTCGGTTTTTGAGCTACTAGATCCGGAAGCTCATCACCTAAAATCTTACCATCTGTGTATTCGAACTTGTTTTTTGTAAGAAGATATTCTCCTTCAGGAACTTTTTTGGTCACATTACATGCGTACAAAATCACACTTAAAATTGCGGAGTAATAAAATATATGATATTTTTGAAAATATTTGTTACTATGCTTACGGCTCATATTATAAAGACTATACAATCTCTGGACAAAAAGAAATACAGGCAAAAATACAATTTGTTTTTAGTTGAAGGTAATAAAATCATAAAAGAACTACCCAATTCTGACTACGAAATTGAAAACCTATACTCCATAGATCCGGAGAATATTACTTTCAAAATGCATGAAATTGAGAAAATCTTGCCTAATGATCTCAAAAAAATAAGTTTTCTTCAACATCCAAAAGATTCGGTTGCTGTTTGTAAAATTCCGGAAAACAAATATTTGGAGAATGTTTCTATTCAATTGATTTTGGATGGGATTCAGGATCCGGGAAATCTAGGAACAATAATAAGACTTGCAGATTGGTTTGGGATAGAACAGATTATTTGTAGTAATGATACAGTGGATGTTTATAACCCAAAAGTAATCCAAGCTACAATGGGTTCTTTTCTAAGAGTTAATGTTTTTTACACCAATTTGGAAGAATACCTTAAGGAATACAAACACCCTATTTTCGGAACTGATATGAATGGTGAAAACATCTATGAGACCAATTTCCCAGAACAATTCTCTTTGGTTTTTGGTAATGAAGGAAATGGATTAAGACCTTCCACAGAAGATCTTATTTCCACAATAATTACAATCCCAAGATTCGGAAACTCTCAGTCGACAGAGAGTTTGAACGTTTCTATGTCAGCAGGAATCATCTTGGGAGAAATCTTTTCTAAAAAATAATTTAGATAAGTTTCTCTATACTGGATGTTGTCTTATTTTTCTGATATTCATCCAGTTTTTTTCTGATAAATCTCAAAGCATAAGGAGCAACATACACCAATGCGAGACCTATAGCTTTTCTTTTCCAATTTTTATTCATCACACTTTTTTTTGCAAAATTACTTACCAGCGCTACAGTTCCCATTTTGATTGTTGTTTCCAGCAATCCAGATTTTACGCTATCGTTTGCCAAATTTAAAACATTTTTTCTGGAAGCCGTCTCCTTCATCCCAGAGGAGATTTCTCGCATAATATTTTGAGTATCTAAAGAAAGAGATTTCTCACCATCTTCATCTTCAGTTTCTTT
This sequence comes from Epilithonimonas hispanica, assembly GCF_003385395.1. GTDB lineage: Bacteria > Bacteroidota > Bacteroidia > Flavobacteriales > Weeksellaceae > Epilithonimonas > Epilithonimonas hispanica. Next base: position 9,153 of record NZ_QNUG01000044.1, read on the forward strand.
TAAGAATTTATCGGTAAGACCATTTGTCATTACACTCAGACTGTCTTTTTTATTTTTAAAAGTTAAGATATCTTCCAGCTCTTCAATTTCTTTTTTGAGAAGGCGCTTTTCGCTTCTTAATTCATCAAGATTAGTATATTTTGTAGCCATAATTTATTTTTTTAAAAATTCGATAACTTGATTTGCAATTACTGTTACAATCTTTTTCTTGAGTAAGAATACAGCAATCATTAATACAAAATAAAATCCAGCTACAATAAGAAATCCATATGCGACACTCCCAATAGCTTGACCAATTAAAAACGCAATTCCAAAATTAAAAAGAATAATAAAAAATGAGAATGCTATTAATACAATCGAAAGAAAAGCAATAATCCCTGCAGATAGTGAAGATTTCTCTGTGAATTGGAGCTTAAGAAGGTCCAGACGTTTGGTCGTATAATCTTTTATTATATCAATCATAATAATCTTATTAAATTTAAAATTACACTTTTATTTAAAAAAAAAGGAATTTAGAGACTAAATTCCTTTCCGAGAAAACTAATCATAAGGCTTATTTCAAACCGTCCAATTCAGTTTCTACGTCTTTTACAACATCAGATGTCTTAGAAACTATCTGATCTTTATATTTGTCATAGCTATCTTTTACCGTAGATGCTACGTTTTGAGCAGTTTCTTTGAAAGTAGATGACAAAGAGTTGTATTTATCTTTCACATTGTGAGAAACTTCAGAATATTTGTCTTTTACAATTTCAGACGTTTTACCATATTCGTCAACAGCTTTATCTTTTAGATCGTTAGCTTTGTTTCTGATTTTTTTTCTTGTTTCTTTACCTTCTTCTGGTGCATAAAGTAATCCTAAAATGACACCTGTAGCAGCTCCCGCCAACAATGCAGCTAAGACCGCTGCTGAGTTTGATTTTTTTGACATTGTTATTATTTTTGTGTTAATTAAATATTGATATTTCTAAATTTACAACTAAAATGCCAAAGAAAGAAACCTATTCTTAAAATTTTGTTAAAACTTTTTAATGTAAGACAATATAAGTTCGATAGTTTCTTCTTTATTGATGTGTGTATTATCAATTAGAATAGCATCATCTGCTTGTTTAAGAGGAGAAATCTCTCTTTCGCTATCAATTTTATCTCTGGTAATTAGGTTTTGCTTCACAGTTTCAACATCCGTTTTTTCTCCAGCTGCTTCCAATTCTAGGAAACGTCTTCTGGCACGTTCATCCTGACTTGCTGTCATGAAAAATTTGTAATCGGCATTCGGCAAGACAACAGTTCCGATATCTCTGCCATCCATTATGACTCCGCCCTTTTCTGTAATTTCGCGTTGAGTTTTCAATAAAAAATTTCTGATATCTGCCTCCTTTGCTACCTGACTTACATTATCAGAAACCTGCGGAAATCGAATCTCTTTATTAATGTTTTTACCATTAAGAAATAATTGCAATTCACCATCAATGTTTTGAAACTCAAGATTAATATTTGGAAGGTTAGAAATCAGTTTATGGATATCCAGTTTTTTGTTTTCGTCTGTACAATTCTGTAAAGCAAAGTAAGTGATTCCTCTATAAAGAGCACCTGTATCCATATGGATAAGACCTAATCTTTTAGCAATAATCTTAGAAATCGAACTTTTCCCTGTGGATGAAAAGCCATCGATAGCAATTACCGGTTTTTTTGTCATACTGCAAATGTAATAAGTATGTCAAAAAAATAAAAATTAAATATTTAAGAAAATTAAAGTATTGGACCTATCTCCTATTCCCTCCAAGTTCTATCAAATCCATTGTAAGCCCCAACATGTTGACATTAGAGGAATTGTGATAACGCATATGGGAATAATCAAAACGGAAAGAAGAAATCTTGATACTAAGACCTGCTGATAGCCCAGTAAAACTTCTTTGGTCCAAAACTGCCAGTTCGCCGCCTCTTTTTACGTTGTATCCAAATCTAAGATTAAAAGCTTGTCCTGGAAACAATTCTGCTCCAAAAGATAAGTGATCCAACACTTTCCTACCAAATTTGGTTTCCTGTCCATTAATATCTGTGGTGGAGGAAATATCCATCTGTTGCAGATCATGTGCAGTGACAGTTAATGCAACCGGAAATTGATCCAAAATTTTTGTATAACCAAGATCTACTCGGAAAGGCAACCTTTCCCTTACTCCATTGTATGGTCTTATCTGATAACCAAAATTTCTAAAAACTAAAGAAAGTGTTTCATTACTTTTATCAAAATAATAAGTTACACCCGCATTTCCAGTAATAGCAGATGATGAATAGGTATCTATTTTTGAAGTAATATAATTCGCATTAATACCAATCGTCCAATTATCCTCGAACTGATAAGCATAACCAATTCCAACAGATGCATCTATTGCAGAAAAATCTCCATTAACAACAGCATTCTCGTCTGCTCTAGGTATAGATCCATAATCCATATATCTTGCATTGAAAGACATAAGGTGCCCATAATCCAAATCCCTCACATAGCTGATACTACCTATTTTTGTATCTGCAAGATAAGATGCATAATTGACAGATAACATATTATCCATCTCAAGATTCATAAGAGCTGGATTGGCTGCCGTAAAATTGACATCATAATCACGAACAGAAATCGCATCTCCCAAAACAGCTTGTCTTGGAGAAATGGGAATATTAAGAAATTGATAAACCGTGGTTCCTGTTTGAGAAAAAACCACACTCGAAATAACGATAAAAAAAAGATTGTAAAACTTCTTCAACACTGTATTTTAGCTTTGCAAAAATAATCTATTTTGACGCTTATCAAAATTTTCATACGACTATCTTTTTCATTAACGTAATTCTTTTCCTTTCATTATATTTGCACTGTCAAATTTTAAAATAATTTTGAAATCTTGATTCAGATGTTTCAATTGACAAAATAAAAAGTAATTACAAAATATAGATGAAATACAAAAGAATCCTCCTGAAACTAAGTGGTGAAGCACTAATGGGAGAACGCCAATACGGGATTGACAACGACAGACTGAAAGAATATGCTGTCGAAATCAAAAAAGTAGTCGACAAAGGCTGTGAAGTTGCAATCGTAATTGGTGGTGGAAATATTTTCAGAGGATTAGCTGGCGCAGCTAAAGGAATGGACAGAGTTCAGGGTGATTATATGGGAATGCTAGCCACGGTTATCAATGGGATGGCTCTACAAGGAGCTTTGGAAGATGCCGGTATAATGACTAGATTACAATCTGCTATCGAAATGAACAAAGTAGCTGAACCATTCATCAAAAGAAAAGCTGTACGTCACCTTGAAAAAGGAAGAGTCGTAATCTTTGGAGCTGGAACAGGGAATCCTTACTTCACAACAGATACCGCTGCAACTCTTAGAGCAATCGAAATAGATGCTGATGTCATCTTAAAAGGAACAAGAGTTGACGGAATCTATGACAGCGACCCAGAAAAAAATGTAGATGCAGTGAAATTCAATAGTTTGTCTTTTGACGAAGTGTTTGAAAAAAACCTAAAAGTAATGGATATGACTGCCTTTACACTAAGCCACGAAAACAAATTACCAATCATCGTTTTTGATATGAATAAATCCGGAAACTTAGAAAAACTAATCGAAGGAGAAAATATCGGAACCTTGGTTAACGTATAAATGATAATAGATGAGTGATCAATGATATTAATATCGGATTATTTATCGTTTATAAGTTATCATCTATTAATAAAATATGTGTCAATTATCAAATTTTAAATATACAATGGAAGAATTAGAACTCATTGTAGCATCGGTAAAGCAAGAGATGGATGCTGCAATCAAGCATTTGGAACACGCTTTTCAAAAAATTAGAGCCGGACGTGCTTCTACATCTATGGTTCAGGACGTAATGGTAGAATATTACGGAGCTCCAACGCCTCTTAGTCAAGTTGCCAACGTATCTGTAGTAGATGCAATGACACTTTCTATCCAACCTTGGGACAGAACGGCTTTAGGTGCAATCAGCAAAGGAATTGTAAACTCCAACCTTGGATTTGCTCCTTCTAATAATGGTGATGTTATCATCATCAACGTTCCACCTTTGACGGAGGAAAGAAGACGCGAACTGGCTAGACAAGCTAAAGGCGAAACCGACCAAACAAAAGTAACCATCAGAAACGCAAGACAAGAAGGTAACAAAGAACTGAAAAGATTGGATGGTGTTGCAGAAGACCTCATCAAAGGTGTAGAAAAAGATATCCAAGATTTGACAGATGCTTATGTGAAGAAAGCTGATGAACACTTGAAAGTAAAAGAAGCGGAAATCTTAAAAGTATAATCTTATATTTTTAAATGAAATAAAAAAAACCTCGTTCTAAATATAGAAACGAGGTTTTTTATTGACTTTCTAATTCTCCAAATTACGCGAACCTCCAGAATAAACACGAAAAAACTCCGCACGAAAAACCGCACCCAAAGGAATCTCCGATTCATCAACAAAAATATTATGATTGTCAAACGAATTGATGAAATTGATATTAACCACATAAGATTTGCTGACACGTAGAAAATTTTGCACAGGCAATTTCTGATGTGTTGTTTTCAGATTCATTGCTGTGATTAACTTTTGTGTTTTCGTATGAATGACAACATAATCTTTGAGACCTTCTATGAATTTGATTTCATCAAAATTCAGTTTATAAAACCGTCTGTCAGATTTAATGAAAAGAAAATCATTGGTATTAGATTCAATCGTATTCTTAATGGTAGATTGCGAAAGTAATTGATTATACAACTCAGCTTTTTGGATGGCCTTTTCCAGCCGATGTTTTTCAATTGGTTTTAGGAGATAATCTATTGCGTCCAATTCATAACTTTTCAAAGCATACTGAGAATATGCCGTTGTAAAGATAATCAAGCTCTGTTTAGGAAGTTGTTCTGCGAATTCTAACCCTGTAACCAAAGGCATTTCTATATCAAGAAAAATCAAATCAACATCTTTAGTTTTAAGAAAATCTAAAGCAGTCAAGGCGTTTGAAAAATCACCTAAAATTTCGATAGTTGATGCTTCTTTTATTAATGACCGCATCTCTGCTCTAGCCAATGGTTCGTCATCTATGATGATACAATTCATATTGGGATGATTAGGTTAACAATATATTCTTGATCTGTTGAAGTGATTTTCAAATCAAATTGGTCTTGATACAAAAGTTCCAGTCGTCGTTTGATATTCGCTAATCCAAGACCTCCGCATTTTTCGTTGGATAGGGAATAATTTGGATTTCGGGAATTAATACAACTAAAATGCAAATGCTGATTTTTGATTTCTATATTAATATTCACATAAGATATCTCGCCATCTATCTCAACACTATGTTTTACGGCATTTTCTACAAAAGTTGTGAATAGATTGGGTGGAATGAAAGTCCTGTTCAGGATCTTTTTATCTGTTTCTGTTCTGATATCAACAGTAAAATTTTCTCTCCTTATTTTCTCCAGATTAATAAAGTTGGACAAAAACTCTATTTCTGATGTTAGTAAGGTTTTTTCCTCGTTATTTTCATACAATTGATAACGCAGAAACTCTGACAACTTGATGATAACAATAGTTGCTTTTTCTGGATCTGTTCTTATCAGAGCTTTTACATTATTCATCATATTGAATAGAAAATGTGGATTGATTTGGTTTCGCAATTCTTTCAATTCCATATTCAGAGTTAGATTATTGAGCTCAGCAATTTTTTCGTTGTCTTTTGTCCATTTCTGCAATAGTTTAAAGGTTGTACTGATGAAAATAATAGGCACACACATCAGAACACCTTCGTATAGTCCTCCTTTTCTATCTTCGGATTTGAGAGCTTCTATTTTATATTCAGAGAAAAAATGATCAAAACAATAACCAATAATATTAAGACTAACAACTCCCATCAATATCAACAAAGCAAAATAAGCAATATAACGTGTCTTGAAAAAGAAGAAAGGAACCAGAATATAAATATTGATATATGCCATCGCAATCAGTGTGAGATAAACAAAAACCATAATAACATACCGATATGGTTCAATATACCAATGCCAAAATCTCGCAAAATAAAGCAATACGAAGAAGAAAAGCAGAAATACAATATGCCGCAAAATCTTGTATTGATCTTTGATCAGTAAATCAATGAAAAAATGATCTCTTAGTTCTTTAGATTTATATTTCAGCATATGATTTTGAAAATTCAAAAATAACTAATAACGGTCACAAACCAGATAATATTATACGAACCCCGAAGTTTTTTATACCAATTTTCAGGACTAGGGATTTGGTATAATTTATCGAGGTGTTTGTATAAAAAAACATTTCTCAATAGTTATTCTCCATTCCTTTGCCTTGTAAAATTTAAAAAATATGGAGCTTAACGTTTTTCAGGAGTTGACAGACCAGATAGATCTAGAATGTTTCTATATGACACCGTCGCAACAGGAAGAGAAAGTAATTCAGGTTATTGATTTGCATCAGTTCATAGAATCTTATCATCAGAGTTTGACGGTTATCGATTACATCAGTCATCCTATCAATATCATCGAAGAAGATAATGTAAGAAAAGGAATCTTGTTCTATGATTTCAAATATGATTTGCAATTGGACCTTTTGACTTCGGTAGCATTTAAGGCTCAGAATCAGCTTCAGGAACTTTGGTTTGTCTTTGTAGAAGAAGATGATATTACAGATTTTTCCCGCCATCTCGACTTCATCAAAAAGAACGGAATCGATTTGTTCTACAGCAAAATATTCATCTTTAATTTTTTTCAATCCGCTATCCATTCTTTAAAATAAACTATGAAAATCTTAAACAAAATCATCGTTCCATTGGCTATCTTGCCTTTGAACAAAATCATCGCGCAGAAGAAAGACAGTATTCCGCAAAAAGTAGTAGCTTTTGTCTCAGACAAATTCCCTCAAACAAGAGACCTGAATGTCGAATTCACTCAACTGACACCTTACAAATTCTCTCCCGAGTTATATGACGCAGATTTGCCTGAAAACAAAATCAAAAACTACCAGCAGGTAAAAGCTAATGCCAATGTCTATTTCATCAAGAATAGAAAATGGATGCTGAGCACAAGTCTCAATTACAGATTCACACATCTAGAGTCTGAAAATGAAATGCCTTTGTTCAACAACGAGCAAAACTTCCATTACCATTCGGAAGCGTTGAGCTTGACAAGATTTTCAAAACTATTCAACAAAATAGCCATCTATTCTGCAACAGCATCTGTGGACGGCAGTGAACAACATTTTGAAAGAATCCGAGGAATGCTAACAGCGAGTCTCGTCTTGAAAGCTACTGCTGACACAAAAATGACCGTTGGTATTGCTGTAATTATTGACCCAAGTTCTCAAGTTCCCGCAATGCCTATTTTCACCTATGAGCATAGATTCAATAATGGTTGGGTTGCTGATGTCATTCTACCGAAAAAAGTGGTGATGAGAAAAGATGTTTTCAAAAACGGAAGACTTTCCCTTGGAACCGAGATGGACGGAACCAATTTCTATCTCTATCCCGATGGCAAACGTTACGAGTTCCGACAATTGGAAATCAATTCCGGTGCAATGTATGAGCATAAGTTGGGGAATAATCTAATTGGAACCTTGAAAGCAGGATTACGCGCAACACCTTCCTCAAGAATATTTGCAAAAGAAGATTCTTTCAACGATTATATTTTTGATATGAATGCCAAGCCTTCTTTCTATTTCAATGTAGGAATCTCTTACAATCCTTTTGGAAAACCGAGACAGAAGTAAAAATCTTTCCTTAATTTAGATTCATATTTCCGAATCTAATGAAGTTTGTTTTTTATCTTATTATTCTAATCATTTCTAATTTTGTTTCTGCCCAGTCCAATTATATTTTAGCTTTGTCTAAAGGCGAAAAAAGCCTAATCGTTTTAGACTACAAAACTTTAGAAGTTGTTTCTAAAATACCCGTGGGAGAAGATCCGCACGAGATTGTTACCAATCCGGAACAGACTTTCGCTTACATTTCCCTACCTCAGATAACAGATGAACATCGGACAAGGTGCAGGAATCTTTATGGATGTACCTGGTAACCGAATTTTCATTTCCTGTACTCCAAATAATTATATTTCCGTTATTGATTTAAAGACAAGAAAAGAAGTCAAAAAAATCAATATCGAGAGACCAGATGGTATTACTTCTACAACAACTGCTTTATAAAAACCAATGAAAAACCACCTCTTCCTTGCAGCTGCCATTATCTGTGAAACCATTGGCACATCATTCCTCAAAAAGACAGAAAACTTTAGCAAACCTCTGCCAACATTGATATTCATTGTTGCAATAGCATTATCTTTTTACCTATTGACCTTTGCGATTAAAACTATTCCAATTGGTATCGCTTATGCCATTTGGTCGGCTGTTGGTATTGTTCTGATTTCCACGGTTGGCTATTTTGTTTATAAACAATCATTGGATTTTCCTGCTATTTTAGGGATTGCTTTTATCGTGATAGGTGTGGTGATTATTAATCTTTTCTCCAAATCATCTGCGCATTAAACTTGGACACTACATTTTTTTCTTAAATCTTTGTGGCATGACGTTAAAAAACAAACATTCAATTTTTCAGGCATAATTCCTTAAATTAGTAAGATGAAAATTGCTGTCAAAAACATGGTTTGCAACCGCTGCATCTCTGCGGTGGAATCGATATTGGAGGATTTGAAAATTGAGGTGAATCAAATTTCATTAGGCGAAGTTGAAACAAAAAACGAAATTTCCAATCAAGAACTCGAAATGCTGAACCTGAAACTTAAATCAACTGGATTTGAAATCTTGGAAGATTCTTCTAAAAAGCAAATCGAGAAAATCAAAACTTTGATGATCACAAAAATTGCTGAAGAAGATTTGGGCGATGATTTTATTTTGTCAGAATTTTTGAGTTCGGAATTGCATAGAGATTACAGTTCTATTACCAAGCTTTTTTCTCAAAACGAAAATGTGACTTTAGAACAATATTTCATACTCCAAAAGATTGAAAAAGTAAAAGAATTGCTACTCTATAAAGAACTGAATCTGACTGAGATTTCCCAAAAATTGGGTTACAAAAGTGTTCAGCATCTTTCCAATCAGTTCAAAAAAATCACAGGCTTCTCTCCTACTCATTTTCTGAATTCTAAAGAGAAAAAGAGGATTGCGCTGGATAAGGTTTGATAAAAAAAATTGTATGATAAATAGCGATTATGAATATGTATTGGTTTTATTAGTTCCAGTTTTTATTCTTTATTTAATTTTAAAACGAGAAAAAGAAAAAAGGAAAACTGAGAACAATCCAATGAATGAAGGAAGAATCATTCAGACTTACGTATTGATTTTTGGTTTAATTGGTTTAATTCTTTATTTTATTTTCAGATAGAATGCAAACCAAAGTCAAAACCCTTCGCGAAGCCAAAAACCTAACTCAAACCGAGCTAGCGGAAAAATCCGGACTTTCGTTAAGAACCATTCAAAGAATCGAGTCCGGAAATATCCCAAAAGGTTTTACTTTGAAAGCCATTGCAAAGACTTTGGAAATTGAACCAGAAAATCTGTTTTCAAAGGAAGAAAATATCCAAATTGACAGAGCAAAACTCATCAATCTTTCTGCCTTATCCGGATTGATTATTCCGTTTGGAGGCATTATTTTTCCGGCAATTTTGACTTATAAAGCTCAGGATTCTGTTAATCGAGAATTGGGAAAAAGCATTATTTGTGTTCAGATTATTTTGGCATCTTTTGTTTCGGTGTCGTTGATATTAAGTCCGTTTATTCAGCATTGGTTTTCTATCAAATTTCCACTGTTTTTAATTCCATTAATTGCTTTTATCGTCATCAAACTTTGGATTGTTATTAGAAATGGAATCAGTCTCAACCAAAACAACACACTTTCTATAAAACTGAAAAACAACTTCTTATAACCCAAGTCACAAAACTGACGTAAAATTGTCATATCATTTCTACAGCAATTTCGATTTCAAAAACCGAATCTTGCAGAAAAATTGGACAATGAAACTTTTTAAGAAATTAGCTTTAGGATTTTTAGCCGTTTTGATTTTGATATTGGTTAGCGGATATATTTATTTCGACCGGAAATTTACGCCGGAAGACAATTATTTAACCATCAAAAACGAAAGCGGAAATATCCCAATTACTTGGCTCGGAAATGAGAAAAACGTTTTGCTTTTGCCGATTCATTTTTCCGGAAATCCCGACACTTATTATATGCAATTTGATACAGGTTCGCCTTACACGGTATTTTATTCTAACCAAATTAAAAACATTAAGGAAATCTCTATCAATAATGACCGGGCTGAAACTTCTTTCTTTATTGGAAAAACCGAGATTTCATCCAACCGATTTAAAATATTTGACAAAGGAAAAAGTGAAGAAAAAGATTCAATTAAAATCCTTGGAACTATTGGTTCTGATGTTTTGGAAAACCGAAAAACTGTGATTAATTTAAGAAGTAATCAAGTGGTTTTTAATCTGAATGAAATCCCGAATGAGTTTAAAAATCAACTTTTTGATTTCAAATTCAAGAAAAGAAGAATTATTATTAATGGAACTTTGAAAGGTGAAGAACGAAAATTCCTCTACGATTCCGGAACCAGCGCTTACGAATTACTGACCTACAAAGAAGAATGGCAAAATCTGAAATCACCCAATTCAAAAATCAACATCGAAAAAGCACAATCTTGGAACAACGTTCTGACAACATACACGACCGACTGTAATGAGAATATCACATTCAAAAACCTGCAGATTCCTGTAAAACAAGTCACTTATGTTCAAGGATTTTCTGATGCACAGTTTTCTATGATGAAGTATTCTGGAATGACGGGAATGTTGGGCAATAAAATCTTCCTAAACAACAGTATTTTCATTGATTGCATTGATAAGAAAATTGGAATTATAGATTGAGTAAATCAATAGTTTTATAGAGAATTTATACCAAAAGTTATCTACTTTTGCAATTGATTCCAAACGAAACAATCTTGAACAATCTAAGACATTATCTAGCTGCTATTTTAGCATTTTCTCTTTGGGGAACTTTCAGTTTGGTGCTGAAACCTTTGCATTCTTACGCTTCGTCTGACATTCTTTTTTACAGGGTTTTCAGTTGTGCGTTAATTATGTCATTGGTTTCTATTCTTTTCAAAAGAGAAAAGCTGAAACAAAATCTGAATTATTTCAAATCAATTTCTCAAAAGGAAAAAAGAAAAACGATTATTGTTAATGTTGGCAGCAGTATTTTGTTGACGGCGAATTGGTTTTCTTTTATCTATGTGATGAATCACGTGAATGTGAGAGCCACTTCGGTCGCTTATCTCGTTTGCCCGATTATCACAACGATTTTGGCTTATTTCATCCTCAAAGATAAATTAACAAAACTACAATGGTTATCTGTTTTTCTAAGTTTCTTGGGATGTCTGCTTTTGTCATACACCAGTTTGAGCGATATGTTTTACAGCAGTATCATTGGTTTTACTTATGCAATGTATTTGATTTGTCAAACTCAAAACAAACAGTTCGATAAGTTTTTGGTTCTCAATTTTCATATGATTATTGCGGCTTTGATTTTGTTGCCATTTTTCCCGAGTTATTCCGGACCGATTCCAGCGGAATTTAAGTTCTACTTCTTTGTAGAAATCATTGCGGTGATGTACACGATTATTCCGTTATTACTTAATCTTTTCGCTTTGAGCGGAATTGCATCTTCCAAAGTGGGAATGATTCTGAATATCAATCCAATCATTGCTTTCATCTTAGCAAGCACAGTTTATAATGAACCTTTGAACCCAATTCAAATCGTTTCTTATGCATTGATTTTTGTGGCTGTAATTGTTTTTAATGGTAAAGAAATTTTTAGGCTGAAGACGGAGAAACTATAAGTTTTATTTAACAAAGTTTGTGAAGTTTTATGAATGAAAGTGGTAGTGAAACAAGCTATATTTACAATAATCAAACTTCTAACTATGAAAAACCATTACTTATTAATTCTAGTTCTTCTTTCCAATTTTATTTTCGGACAAAACAAACAATTTCTCTACGAATACAAATTCATTCCTGATTCTACCAACAAAGCGGATATCAAAAGAGAAATAATGGTTTTGAATATCCAAAAAGACAGGTCAGAATATTATAGTTCCGTAAGATATGAATCAGATTCTACTCAGTATGCAGCATATCAAAAAGGAATTAACTCTATGCCTCCTGGTAATCCTTTGGTCAATGAATGGGTTACAAAATATCCTAACTCCAATCAGCTGGTTCACACGGTAATGCTAATGTCTGACAAATACAAAGTAAAACAAGATGTAGAACTCAATTGGAAATTGACCAACGAGTTTTCTAAAATCCTGAATTATAATGTTCAAAAAGCAACCACCGAATTTGGAGGTAGAAAATGGACGGCTTGGTTCACAAAAGATATCCCAATCCAAGATGGACCTTACAAATTCAAAGGTTTACCGGGTTTGATTTTGAAGATTGAAGACAGTAATAAGAGTCACGTTTGGGAACTGAAAGGCATTAGATCTAATCAAGAACCATTCGTCTATCCTGATTTGAATAATTACCGCATTATTCAATTAAATTATAATCAATTCGTTAAGAAATTTAAAGATTATCGCCAAGATCCTACCGCAGATTTAGTGGGACAAATTCCTGACCAACACGATTGGACTGGAAAATGGAGAACATCTGCCGAAATCATAAAGGAAATGAATACTGAAGCGTTGGAAAGATTGGCAAAAGACAATAATTTGATTGAGATTAATCTACTAAAATAAAAACCTAACTTTTTATTAGCCACTCTTTGTATTAAAAAATGCGTCTCTATTCTGCTCCAGGATAGGCAATTCCGCCATTTCTTGTTTCCTCCCACACTTGTTGAAAATCTGTAATGCCATAATAATTGCTTTTTTTGAATTCTTCCTGATAGAGATTACATACTTGCTATTTGTTTCAATAATAATAGTTGGTATCTATTATCCTCACTGAGAATGATGTAATATGATACATAAAAAATGGAGTGGATAAAAGAAAAATTGCTGTTATTTTTCTTTTGGAATGTTTTTCTGTATCTTTTTGCTCAGTTACTGTACTTTTCTGTACCTTTTTGTGCACTTTCTGTACTTTTTCTGTACCTTTTCTGTACCAATTGAATACCTTTTCTGTACCAATTGAGTACCTTTTCTGTACCGACTGTTCGGAGTCTGGATACCTATTGAGTACCTAATGGTAGATCTCATATCGTAATCAGCAGTAAGTTATTTAGATTCATTAAAAATAAACTTTACAACACAAGCTTTTTTATCTATTTTTACATCACAATAAATCAATAAAAATGAGAAAACTAATATTCGGAGGAATCTTCACTTTAGGAGGACTTTTGACAATCAATGCACAATGCAAAACTGTTACTGCAATCACAGAAAATTTTGATGCTTGGAAAGATATAGACCAATGCTGGACAGTTCAAAAAGGGAAAGCAATGTTGTACGCTAGTGAGAAAAAAGTCATTTTCTACTCTATGACCGACCCAAAGGAAAATATGTATCTCATTACACCAAAAGTAAAAGCAGGAAACTATACTTTAAGTCTTGATATCACAGACAATGGTGGAGAAACTACAATGGAGATTTTCTCAGTTGGAAAAACATCTGACCAAAAATCTTTTGTTTCCATCGCTAAACCTCAAGAAATTACAAAAGCGAAAAAAGTCATTAATATTAGTCTGAAAAAAGATAGCCATGTAGGTTTGAAAGTTCTTTTGAATGGTGTTCATCAAGCTGTTTATGTGGATAACTTATCTTTGAAACCGAGAAAATAATTTTCTTAAAAATAAATCTTACAGAACAAACCTTCAAAATTCTTGAAGGTTTTTGTTATAATTGGATATAACATATTTCCATTTATTTATAAGTTCATTCATTCTATTTTTTAGAAATTTGTATAATTAACCTGAGTTCGGGATAAGAATAGAAATAAGATTTGTGTAAAATAGCAATAATTCGTATATTTAAGTATCTAACATTCAAATATTTAAACGAATTACT
>NZ_QNUG01000045.1 GCF_003385395.1 Epilithonimonas hispanica
ATTACACGCTTTAGCACACAATTTAAGAAAGAAAGTTGCCTGAAGAGGACAACTTTTCACTTTTTCTTAAAATATTGAAAAACTTTTATAACAAAAAAATCCGCCTCAAATTTTGTTGTGAGACGGATTCTTTTTTTATTTTTCAGAAAGTTCTTTCAGTTTTCCAAGACCTTCTGAGAACGGATGGTTTGTTAGTTATGACATTTGCTGTCAAAAAACAGTATTGCAATCACAGAATAAACGATGATTATTCCCACGATGATATTGATAATTTTTAGACTTTGCTTAATAAAACGTTAGTTTTAAGTTCAAAACACATTTAAAAAGAATTTGAACACAAAAATTTTTCCTAGAATTATATTTATTGGGGCGCCTTTATCCGCCTTCCACTCCCGCTATCCGCCTCCGGCGGATGAGCTCCGTTCAAGTCGGGGCGCAATTTTGTCATACTTTCAACTTTAGGTACTAAATTTGTGATTTGAGACAAACATAAAATCATTAATAATTCATCTTTATGAATCCACTTTTAGAAAAATTCAATACAAAATATACTTCAGCACCTTTTGAGGAAATCAAAGAAGAGCATTATCTTCCCGCTTTTCAGGAATTAGTAAAAACTTCTGAAAAAGAAATCGATGAAATCACTAATAATCCTGAAAAACCAACTTTTGAAAATACAATTGAAGCAATGGCTTTTTCAGGAGAACAACTAGACAGAGTTTCCAACATTTTCTTCAACCTGAATTCTGCTGAAACCAATGATGAGATTCAGAAAATCGCTCAGGAAGTTTCACCACTTTTGACAGAATTTTCTTCCAAAATTTCTCAAAACGAAAAACTATTCGAAAGAATCAAAAGCGTTTACGACCAAAAAGACAGTTTGTCATTGAACGAAGAACAGCAAACTTTACTCAACGAAACTTACAAAGGTTTCGTAAGAAGCGGTGCATTATTAAGTGAAGAAGACAAAAAGAAACTGGAGAAAATCAATATGGATTTGTCTATCAAATCACTTCAGTTCGGGCAAAATGCTTTAGCCTCAACGAATGCTTATTTCAAACATATTACGGATAAAGAAGAATTAAAAGGAATTCCTGAAGCCATTCTTCAACAATACGAGGAAGATGCGAAGGAAAAAGATTTGGAAGGTTATGTGATTACGCTTCAATATCCAAGTTATCTTCCGGCAATGACGTATGCAGAAAATCGTGAATTGAGAAAAGAATTAGCTCTGGCCAACGGGAAAAAATCCTTTGATGGTGGAGAATTCGATAATCAAAATCTCATCAAAGAAATCGTAAAACTTCGTCAGGAAAAAGCAGAATTGTTGGGATATAAAAATTATGCAGATTTTGTTCTGGAAGAAAGAATGGCACAATCTCCGACTAAAGTTTTCGAGTTTCTGAATGAACTTCTTGAAAAAGCAACACCTTACGCTCAAAAAGAAATCGAAGAATTGAAATCATTAGCAAAAGCTGACGGAATTGATGATATACAAAGTTATGACCACGCTTTTTATGCCGAGAAATTAAGAAAACAAAAATTCGATATTGATGATGAAGAACTGAAACCATATTTCCAATTGGAAAAAGTTCAGGAAGCAGTTTTTGGATTGGCCGGAAAATTATTCGGATTGGAGTTTAAAGAAATTAATGATGTTCAGAAATATCATCAGGATGTTAAAACCTACGAAATCACAGAAAACGGAAATTACAAATCCTTGCTCTACGCAGATTATCATCCAAGAAAAGGAAAACGCGCAGGCGCTTGGATGACGAGCTATAAAAATCAATACAAACAAAACGGAGAAAATTCTCGTCCGCATATTTCTGTTGTTTGCAACTTTACAAAACCTACGAAAGACACACCAAGTTTGTTGACTTTCCAAGAAGTAACCACTTTGTTCCACGAATTTGGTCACGCACTTCACGGTGTTTTGGCAGACACGCAATACCCGAACCTTTCTGGAACTTCGGTGAAGTGGGATTTTGTGGAATTGCCGTCTCAGTTTTTGGAGAACTATTGCTACGAACCAGAGTTTTTAGAAACTTTTGCGAAACATTATCAAACCGGGGAAATTCTTCCAGCCGAAAAAATCGAAAAATTGTCAGAAAGCAAATCTTTTATGGAAGGTTATCAGACTTTGAGACAGCTTGGGTTCGGATTGTTGGATATGGCTTATCATTCAGAAGTTGGAGCGTTGGAGAATAAAAGTGTGAAAGAATTTGAGGTGGAAAAAACGGCAGCAACTAATCTTTATCCAAGTAATCCAGAAACTGCAGCAAGTCCAAGTTTTTCACATATCTTCCAAGGTGGATATTCTGCAGGTTACTATTCTTACAAATGGGCAGAGGTTTTGGATGCGGATGCTTTCCAGTATTTCAAAGAAAACGGAATCTTCAATCCGGAAATTGCTTCAAAATATAAAATCCTTCTTTCTTCTGGAGGAACCAAAAATCCAATGGAATTGTACAAAAACTTCCGGGGAAGAGAACCAAAAGTGGAAAGTCTTTTGAAAAGAGCTTTTGGATAATCATATATAGACATTCGGTTTCAAACAGCCGAATGTCTTTTTTCTTAGAGCCTGTTTAAAAATTATAAAAAAATTAAACCACAAAGTCACAACAGAAAAATCAAAAAAAGAAAATCTTTCAAAGAGCAAAAAAGTTAACATTTGAAGTCATTATCCTTATTTGAACTTTTGATAAACATAAGGAAAATTAAAACTTTTGTGACTTTTGTGGTTTTATTACTGTTTTGATTGTTTCTTTTTCTGTCTCAAAACATAGAGATACAAACTTTCTACTTTTGTTCTTGCCCAAGGCGTTTTACGAAGAAATTTGAGAGAAGAATTCACACTTGGGTTTTCGCCTGTAAAACACTTGATATTAATTTGTTTTCCCAATTCTCCATAACCTTTGTAGTATTCTAGCAATTCCTCCAGAATCGCGTCCAATCTTTTTCCGTGCAAAGGGTCTTTTGAAGTGTTTTCCATTTTGTAAAATTATTGATTTTATTATTTGAAACCACAAAAGACATATATTTAGTTTAATCGCGTTTTTCTTAGAGCTTGTAATAAATTAATCAAAACCACATAGACACATAGAAAACCACAATTTTAGGCGCAAAAAGAAAAAATAGAAGCACTATATTTACTACTTTTTCTTTTTCATAAAAGCTATGTGCCTATATGGTTGTAAAATTATTTCTGATGTAAATTTAAACACCTAGGATATCTCTTTTGTGACTTTTGTGGTTAAAAAAGAAATATGTTTATTGTCATTTCTTATATTTGATAACCAAATATAGAATATGAAATTCCTAACCTTTGCATCCATTATACTTTCGACAATGCTATCAGCTCAAGACTTTGCCAATTTTGGCAAATATCAGAAACAAAATCAAGAAGTAATTTCCCAAAACATAGTCCCAACTTCTGTTTTAATGGGAGATTCTATTACAGAAGGTTGGTTTGCCACAGACCCGGGATTTTTCACGAAGAATAATTTTGTTGGACGAGGAATTGGTGGACAAGTGACTTCGCAGATGCTTTTGAGATTCCGAGAAGATGTGATTAAACTGAAACCTAAACGTGTCATTATTCTCGCCGGAACCAATGATATTGCTGAAAATCAAGGTCCGATTTCTTTGGATAAGGTTTTCGGAAATATTGTTTCAATGACAGAGTTGGCAAAAGAAAATAACATCAAAGTCGTTTTGTGTTCTGTTCTTCCGGCTTACGATTATCCCTGGAAAAAAGATATGAAACCTGCAGAAAAAGTGATTGCTCTGAACAAAATGATAAAAGATTACGCTTTGAAAAACCATATCACTTATGTCGATTATCATTCAGTTTTGAAAGATGAAAAAAATGGATTGTCAAAAGAAATCGCAGAAGACGGAATTCATCCAACCAAATTAGGTTACGAGAAAATGGAAGCAATCCTAATGAAGAATTTGAAATAATGAATCTAGAACAATTAAAATATCCTGTCGGGAAATTTGTAAAACCGGAATCCATAACCAAAGAAATCATCGATTCCGCCATTTCTGAAATAGAAAACTTTCCGAGCCTTGTAAAATTTGAAATCCAAAATCTTGACGAAAAAGATTTGCAATTAAAATATAGACCAGAAGGTTGGACAATCACTCAAGTTGTTCATCATTGTGCAGACAGCCATATCAATAGTTATATGAGATTCAAATTAGCGTTGACAGAAAATATTCCCACAATTAAACCATACGAAGAAAGTCTTTGGGCAGAATTACCAGACAACAATCTTTCGCCTTTGGTTTCTTTGAAATTATTAGAAGCTTTGCACGAAAGATGGGTTTATATTTTAAAATTTTCAGGAAAAAGCTGTATCGGTTAAATACTAGGCTTTTATAAAGATTATCATAAAGTCAGGTAACGATTTGGTAACGGTGCTTATTGCTTTGCTTTTCAATGTGTTTCCGTTAACTCGTAGCAAATATACAAATTATATAATAAAAGAATCACAGTATAAAAACATACCTCATAGATTATGAGATTTAATGTTCGCCGATTACATCTGCTATCTTGTAACCATCACCTAAATGTACAACTAGTATTTTACTTGGATATTTTGACTGAAATGTTTCGTCTTTTAAGATAACATCAAACAAAAATCCTTTTTCTGTCGTAGAAATAAGGTCACATTTTTCGAATTCTATTTTATCCCAGTCTTGCCCGGAAATCAGAAAACCTGTGCCTATACCTGCTTTGGATGTGTCGAATTTATTTTTCCATTTTTCGTGAAACTGTGTTTCGGTCAGGCTTCCATCTATCTCCAAATCTACGTTGGTAGCATCGTTTTTGTATTCGTAGTATTCTGCTGTTGTCATTTTTTGCATAAAACTATCAAGCGAGCCGAGTTCTTCTGTCGCAAAATAGTTAGTGATATTTTTCATAAGCCATTCTCGGGCTTCATTTGCAATATCATCATTTTGTGTTGTAGTTTCTGTGTCGGTAACTTCTGACTTTGCATTCCTTTTTTCTTGTTCTGTACAGGCAAAAATTAAAAATAAGACACCTGCTGCTACTGTTTTTCTTACCATATTTATTTTTCTAAATGTGCTAAGGAGATCCATGCTCTATTATTGATTCTATTCCCTTCTTTATCGGTCTCAAATAAATTAAAGTATCCTCTATCTGAAGCCACGAGCAACCAATAACCTTCATTGTATGTAAACAACCAGGCATTGGCCGGTATATTTTCGGTAGGCTCATTACTACCGCTATATGAACTGTAATGTACCAATTTTTTTGGAATGATTTTGTAGGTTTTTGTTACTTTTCCTTTATCAAGAAGTTGCAAACCGTCTTTAAATGAAAAATAAAAAGATTGATGGTCTGCAAATTTGAATGGCGAAACAACATTGTAGCTGTTGATATATTCAAATTTTTGTTTTGTTTGCGACAAGCTTTTCATCGGGAAAATTTCTTTTTCCCACAAAGTTTCGATGATTTTATACGGTTTATAATTTTTTGGTCTGCCTGTGATACCACCCGAAGCCGAACTGTTTGCCTGATTGCAGTCTTTGTCGTAAAAACGAGCAACGTTAATTATGTCGGCACCAGGCAATGGAGCTGTTTTGAGATGATACAAGATATCGCCCTCTATTTCGGCAAGGTAAAGCCCCAGATAATCCTTGCTTTCGGCAATCTTTTTCTGAAAACAAGATGGTATTCCTTTCTCCTGTGCCATTGCATTGTTGAATGATAGTGCCGTTATTAAAAAAAATAATGTTTTCATCCTTACTGATCAGTAATTTGTCTGCTGGAATACAAAACTAACGTCACCATAAAGATAACGCAACTCCTCACCATTTTCTGGAAAAGTTGGACCTAGAATATCTCTACTAAACATATAGTTTGCACCAAGCACTGATATGTTACCCGCTTCAATCGGGTATCGGATATCAGATTGGTCTGCTTTCATCCGTTCATAATAACTTCTCGTGTTATTAGCACTGATGATATACGTTTTGGTAGGTAATATTTCTATTGGTTGAATATTTTGAGTGGCTTCAATGTTGGCTTTTACAATTGGAATGGTCACTGTTTTGATAATAGCTCTCGTTTCTGCATCCCAAATGGTAACGGGTATATTGGTTCTATCTCTTGGAATTTTCAGGGTGACAGCATTTATCGTACCCTTCACCTTTGGTTTGAATTTATATCCTATTTCGCCAGATGCACCTAATTCGTAATTATTAATTAATTCATCAAAACCAGACTTTTGCAAAAAAGAAGTTAAGGGATTTTCTTGTGGAAATTCTCTGTCATTATCGGTATCATCTTTACTGCAAGCTATGGATGCAAGTGTAAGAGCGATAATAGGAAGAACTATTTTTATCAAATTTTTCATTTTATAAGTTTCTTGTAATTGACAATTAATCGTTGATAATGAATTACTTTTTCAAATGAAAGACAAGCGGATTGCTGATGTCCATTTCTACCTTCTCGTTGCTTTTCTGCTTGATGAGCTTTTGGTAGGCCTCGGAGTTTATGCTTAGCGTCATCGTATTGCCGTCAAGGGTGAATGTCATTTGCTGTTCTTCGCCCTCGGTATTGTCAAAGATAATGGTATTGCCTTTTACTTTGTAACCGCCAATTTGGTCTTTTGGTGTGTTTGGAAGGGTCAGGAAACAAATACCGTTGGTAAATTCATAGGTTCCTCCTTTCCATATTGGGTTAAAATCAATTTCCATTCCCGGATTACTTTTGCCTGACGGGTAGATTTTTACCGGTTCGCCAGAAACTTTTGTAATCTGCCATTTGCCGTTGATATCAGCTTCTTTAGTTATTTCTTCAAACGTTTTGGCGATCTGTTCTGAAGGATTATTTTCTGTGTTTGATTGTTCTGTTTTTTGGTTTTCTCCACAAGATAATAGCGATAACGCTAAACCAATGATGATATATTTCTTCATTATTTTTTTATTTTATCCACTTTTTTATTTCCCAACACTTTCGGATCAATTTTCACTTCTGTTTTCGGTTTTCGATAGCTGAATGTCCAAGTATTAAGATACGTGCCCTCCTTGACGCTACTTTCTTTCAGGTAAGTGTATAAACCTTTTGTATTAGAAAAAGTGTATATTTTCCCATTTTCGCGAGGATCGGTGATGCTTTTCAAAGGCTGTGGCATAATACATTGTAAGAAACCACTACTGTAGAAGTCGGTGTTATAATATTCCATTGCCATATAGGTCGTTAGCGTAATTGGCTTCAACATATTTTCTATTCCGTTTTTTCCCTTGTCATAGGTAAATATAAAGGCATCGCCACCGACAAGATGCTCTGTAATTTTGTATCCATCGACTTTTAGCTTGTTCGTTCGCCCTTTTTTATCTTTCCACGTGTAAGTACCTTTGTCATAATACAATTCAAACGCATCTCGTTCTTGTCCGCTGCGAACTATTTTAGACAATTCACCTACTTTATTATAGGTGAAATCTGCTTTTACATAATTGTTGTTCTTAAAAATGACGGTGATGCTGCTTACTCTTTCGTTTGGTCCGAATACATATTCCTGTGTGGCATAGCTGTATTTAAAAGTGTAATCACCTGTGTTTGATTTGATTTCGGTCAGCTGTCCTTCTTTGTCATAGGAATACGTAATCGTTTTGCTGGATATAGTTTTGCCGTTCTCCTTTTTTACAAAACCGACTTTATCGGGCACTTCTTTGGGTGCATTTTTGATAGCTTCTTGTACATTTACAACCTGTGCTGAAACAGTTTGAAAAGCCAATAGACACAAAGTGCTTAATATGGTGTTAAATGTCTTCATTGTCTTGTTCTTTATTAAAAGTTCATAAATATTTATTGATAACGGTATTCTATTCCTCCTGGGGTTTTAGTAATGTAACCTACGGCATCGGTCTCGTATTGCCAGTTATATAGCTCTCCGTCAGAAGTTTCCAGCCTTATGATAGGCTGCGAGTTTAATTGCAAACCGAAATACACAATAATTCCTTCGTAACCTTGAAGCATGGCAAACGGAATATTAAGTACAGCTTGTGCTGCTAAACCATTTTTTAATTGGGTATTGAAATGTGGAGTAAATGTTACACCGCCTGCAACCAAACGTTGAAATGTATTATTGGTCGTATTTACTCCTTCAAGTACAAATTCATCGCCATCTTCATTATTCCAAAATAAGGTATTGTCAATATTCACAACATCGGCGGTATATGTAGGCACGGCGCCACTGTATCTAATCCGGTTGGGTATCTTGCTTTCGCTTTCATAAAAAAAAGTGTAATCAATATATTTTTGATCAAAGAAGTCCTTTAATACTTTTATTTTTTCTACTCTGCCATCGAGCATATAGGTAAATGTAAATGTCACCAAATAAGGGTTTTCCTGTACAATTTCTATTAAACGCCCTTGGTCATCGTATCGGTAATTAGCTACCATCTGTTTGCCTTGACTACCAGGAGGAAATACAATACTTACTAGTTTTTTGTCTTTGGTAAGTGAGTTGTCGTCGTCGCTTTTGCTACATGCTGTAAACAACAGCGTAAACGCGAAGAGGATGAATGTAATTTTTGAGAGATTTTTCATAGTAAATAGTTTATGTATTAGTTTGACATCTTGGAGTAATTGTGGTCTATATTGCATTGCGCAACCACAGCAATTTGATGTATTATACTTTAGTTAATAGGTGTACAAATGCCAAAGTCTCCTACAGCTTTGTAATTGTCTTTCTCCAATGTATTCACCAATAATAGATCTTTGTCTTTGTAATCTCCTTTCCAGCCGTTACCTTTAGGTATAGCAACGAAAAGATTTCTATATTGAGCTGATCCACCATCTTTACCTCTCCATACCATATTATTCATAGCGGTAAAAGACCAGTTTAATTCATCGTATTGCGGTTCAACGAATTCTCCATATTTCCAAACAAGGCCATAGCTCCTGAAGCGATAATAACCATTACCTATCACTCTTTTGTAAGAAGAATTATAGTAGTACGTTTGTGTTATTTTCAATAATTGTATATGTCGAGAATTATAATCGGTACTAAGTAGATCTATGCTGTTTTCTTTGTTTCTTGATTTTAACACGATAATCTGTCCGGTGTTATCTCGCGTCAAATCATAAAATCCAAAATTGGTATTTATAGATGTAATACCAGTAGTAGCATTGTATGTTGACATTAAAGTTGTTTGATCTGTGCTTTTTGCATCAGACGATAACACATAGTGATAATTTGCATTCAAATCATATAGAATCCTTGTTACAGACAATACAGATTTATTTCCCCTTGTGTTCACAAATTCTGGCTTAGGTACATATTCCTCCAAAATCATAAAATCTTCCAATTCTTTAGGTTTGATTTCCGACGCAATGAATTCGGTTTGCGGAGTTTCATCATCTTTGCTACACGCCGTAAACAACAGCGTAAACGCGAAGGTTGCGAATGTAAGTTTTGTTATAATTTTCATAATACGAGATTTAATTAATGGCTGTAACGATTAATTATGGATTATCAACTAATTTCATTTTCTCTTTAGATGAAAAACAATATCGCCTTCTACACGATACATTTGACGAACTTCGCTTTCGGTTTGATTGTTATAGAAAGTCATCATTTTGTAGTAGTCTTCTTGTTTGTTGGTCAGGGTCATTTCATTATTTCCTAACAAAGCAACTTTTAAAACACCTGGTCCGTTGACAACAGTGAGGTTATCGCCATTAATTTGGTAAGGTCCAAAGTCCAAAACCTCGGTTTGATTTTCTAAAACGCTTAAGCGGTTGTTGTTTTCAAAATAGAAAATTTTACCACCCCAAAAAGACATTAGCGGAACTTCCGTTTCGGGGATATTTCCAACCTTTACAAATAGTTTTCCACTCATTGCATTAACGACCCATTTGCCATGTAATTGTTTTTGGTTGATATTGCCTTGTGCATCATCATCATCTTTGCTACACGCTGTAAACAGCAACGTAAATACGAAGAGGATGAATGTAATTTTTATTAGATTTTTCATATTTCTTTAGTTTAAAGTTGAAAAGTGAAAGTTGAAAGTGTATTATCGTTTTCACCTCTCCATTCTCCATTTTCAATTAATTTTACATTTTCTCGCACACAACAACATCTCCTGTGGTCATTGTTTTTCCGGTATTTACCAATAGAATATCCTTGTCTTTATGATTACCTTTCCAACCATTGCCTTTGGGAATGGCGATAAAAACATTGTATAGCTGTTCTGTTCCGCCGTCTTGCCCTGTCCAAACATTTCTGTGATTTAGATAGTAAGGCCAGGTCAATTCTCCTTCGATAGGGACGGCATCTTGTTTGTATCGCCAAAAATCAATAGAGAACCGATAAAAACCTGTAAGATTTTCTACGGCTTTGTAAGTAGAATTGTCGTAAACCTTACCATCTACTTTTACCAATTGGGTGTAGCTTGATGTAAACCAATAGGTATTGGGATTGTTAGGGTCATCCTCAAAATGGAAATTACCTTTTACAACAATCTGCTCATTAGCATCTCTGGTCAATTCATAATAGCCCCATTTGGTTTTGAGTTTTGTAATGCCGGTATTTGCATCGTATGTGAGCGCCTCGTCTTGTTCCAAGTTATATAGAACAGAAGCAAACCAGCCTTCACTAATGGTATAAAGCTTACCGTCATTGTTGTATTCTGCAACGTAGCTGGCAATTAAGTAAGGTTTGGTACCTAATTGGTTTTGATATTCAGGCTTGGCTAAAAATTCATCTACAATCATATAATTCATTAAATCATCTCGGGTGATTTCTTTAGCAACCTTTTCCGGTTGTAGTGTATCGTCGTCGCTACTGCTACACGCCGAGAACAACAGCGTAAATGCGATGAGTGCGAATGTCAGATTTGTTAGTTTTGTTAGATTTTTCATAATTAGTCATTGCTATTGTAGACGTTATTTCTTTTATCAAACGATTATTGGTAGAAATATTCTATTTTACCATCCTTGGTTTTGGTGATATAGCCTTCGGTGTCGTATTCAAATTCTAATTCTAATGTTTGTGTATTTCCATTAGAAAGCTGAATGCTATTGATTACTTGGGTATTTAATTGAAGTAAATAAAGAGTTTCGATATTGCCGGTTAATGCGATTGGAATATTGAGTGCTTTTTGGTTACCCAAACCATTTTTTTTAGTATGATCAAAATTGAATTTAAATGAAGAAACACCATCTATTATACTCTTAAAAGATCTATCTGTAGTATTTACTGCAGTTAGCGTTCTATCTATATCAACCGTTTTAAAATTTAGATTTCCGTCAATAAATGTGACATCAGCTGTGGCGTGATGAGAGCCATCTTCGATGTATATAGAATTGGGTAAAGGACTATTGGCTGTGTAGGTATAATCAAAAGACATAGAATTACTTGGGAATTCTATTCGTCCTATTTGATCTTTATTGATGTAATTGAATTTTATAAATGGCATTGTTGTATCATCCAAATCAATTTGAATAAGTCTTCCGTCAGAATCGTATTTGTAATTCAAAACTTTAGTTGAATTAACATTTTGTCGATAGATCACCTTTGTTAGTTTTTTGTCTTTAGTAAGTGAATTATCATCATCTTTGCCACACGCTGTAAGCAACAGCATAAATGCGAAAAGTGCGAATGTTAGTTTTGTTAGATTTTTCATAATATTAATTTTTAAAGATTATTTCCAAGTATGCTTCTCATATATACCAATAGGACCAACGGTTTCTTTATTTGAGTTCCAGGTATGCATTAGAAGTAAGGCCACATCTTTTTTACTTCCTTTCCATCCGTTTCCAGAAGGTATTTCTACAAAAAGATTGTCATATTTTGCCGTGCCATTATCTTTACCTTTACCAATAGTTTTTGCTAATAATCTATAAGTCCATGGATAAGTGGTAGGATAACCCCCGATTGTATACATCCAATTGATTTCATTGTCAAATTCATAATAAGCTGTAGTATTTCCAACAGTTGCGCTATATGTACTTTTGGCTATGCCCAATAAGAATTTCTCAGGCTCTTCGGGCTGGATTGTATTTTCGAGATAGATCAATTGTACATGATTCGAGTTCCAATAATCTTTAAAATCAACACCATCTGTAATGTTTAATTTTCCTTTTAAAATAATGTCATCATTTTCGTCCCGAGTCAATTCATAAAAGCCAAGAAAAGTTCTAACGGTAGTAATACCCGTTTTTGCATCATAAGAAATATTGTCGATAGACATATCCGAAGAAATGTTATTAAAACATGCCATGCTAACTTTATTTGTTTCATTTTCTTTGGAAAAATAGGTTACAAACAGAATAGGGTGCTCTCCAAATTGTGGCTGATAGTTTGGTTTTGCAACAAATTCCTCCACTATTTTATATTTAAGAAGTTCTGCTGATGTTATTTCCTTGGCAACGCGAGGAGCACTATCATCATCGTCTTTGCTACACGCTGTAAACAACAACGTAAACGCAAAGATTGCACATGTAAGTTTTAATAATGTTTTCATAATAATATTTTTTGAAAGTTATTATCTCGCAGGAACTAGCTCCCATTGGTCAAATTTGTTATTTTCTAATACAGCTGTTTGAGTTCCGTTGTAGCTGTGGTCGCCATCCCAAATCAATACTTTTCCGCCATAGGTACTGCTTACAAAATGGAATCTATTCGTTGTACCAGAAGCTGGTTTAAACGTAAAATTTTCCGCACCATCGCTGTTTACGCTTAGCCACTTTGAGTTAGAAAAATAAACGTACCAGTTTGGCGTATCGAATTGTTTGAGTTGAATGGTGCCGTTTTTTGATTGGATGACCTCCCATTTTTGCAAATTGCTACCATCAAAATCTTCCAATCTAAGCTTTGTAAATTTTTCTTTTTTGGGATTTGTCAATGCTTTTTGATTGCCCACGTTGATAATGTAGTAGGTTCCCATTGTGATTTTTTGAGCATTGCTAACGCCTGTACCAAGGCTACCCATTTTTTTTGCTGTACCAGATGATGTAGGCGTATTCAATATGCCCGAATTGTTTACTGTACGTGCTGCCTGTTGTACACTGGAACAAGATGTAATACTTGTAACTATACCCACAAGCATCATAAATTTGATTATTCTGTTCATATTATTTCTATTTTAAATGTTAATTATTTTTTTTGCTCTTAGCCATTTTCAATTGAATAAGTTGTCTATATTGTTCACTATAAAATCTTTGTATTGATTAGCGTTTGTGCAATGTCCTGATCCGGGAACGATAAGCGTTTTACTTTTATCCTTCACATCCGGATTAACGTTCTCTTGCAAACCGTTTACAAAAGTTTCGGCATCGGGTGTCTGTACCGCATCGTCAACCTTATTATTCATAAACAGTACCGGATAAAGCATTCCTCTGCCTTTCCAATAATCACCTCCTGCACATTCAAGAATAACGCCTTTTATACCTTCTATGGGATAGCTGTTATTCTGTGGGTTTGCAGGAAGAACAGCACCGTGCAGGCGATTTCCTCCTCGTGACAATCCGCCAAGCACTACTTTATTTTTTGCAATGCCAAAGGCTGTAGTTTCTGTGGTAATAATCTGTTCCATATCTTCTTTGAACCCTGCATAATATTCCGAATTGGTTCTGTATGTAGTGGTAATGGCCACATATCCTTTATCTGCCAAAGCTGTACATTGGGCATTCAACGTGGCATCGTTTTCATTGCCACCATCGCCTACGGCAAGGATAATAAGACCTTTACGGGTATCGGCTTGGTTGGTTTCCTGATAGAAAACCTTGTAAGGGGCGCCGTTGGTTGAGCCTGCTTTGGTTTTTACGTCGTTGTTTGCCGGGATTTCCGGTTCCAGATTATTGTCATCGCTTGAGCAGTTAGACAGCAACAGTAAGAAGCTTGCCAGCAACAGCAAAGAATAGATTCTACTTTTTTTCATAACTTCACTTTTTATCGTTAAAAAATCGTTGAAAAATAGAAAAACGAGCAATCAGAAAATAGCATAAAATCGCAAAATTGGATTTAAGTATTAATGTTATTTTCAACGCTCCATTTTCCATTTTCAATTCATATTATATGACAAATGAAACAAGAAAATCAAAGCAAATTTGTCCAAATGAGTAAAGCGCAAAACTGAATGAGTGAGTCATCGTATTCAACAAGGGAAGATTTAGATTATATATTGAATATTTACTATTTTTACCTGAAACATAAACATTTAGCCAATGCCATTTTTTTATAAGCTTATTCTTATTATTGCATTCAGTAGTCTTTCCTTGTGTGCCTTGGCTCAGGAAAATAACCTTGATGCGCTTATAAATAATTATACATCACAAAAGACATCTTCTACATCCAATAGTGAACTGATTTCGGCATTGGAGAAAAATATACTTGCCGATCCTGCCGGTGCTACTTCCAAAATAGATCGTCTTATATTGGCAGCTCAACGAAAAAATGATAACAGCACAACAGTAAGTCTTTCGCGTCTAAAAGGAGCATCATTATTCTATCAAGGAAAATTTGTAGAAGCGGAAAAAGTTACACAAAAGGCTTACGAATTGGCAAAAAAATACAATGTACAGTCGCAAATGCCCCGTATTCTGGCAACAAAAGGCAATGCGCAGATTATGCAATCTAAACTACCCGAAGCATTAGAAACACAAAACCAAGGACTGAAAATCGCAGAATCGCTCAAAGACGAGCCAACAATCCATTTGATAAAAAATAATCTTGTTGCTATTTATCTGCAAATGAATGATTTTGATCTTGCAAAACATCATCTGGAAGATAACATTCGCTTTTATAGCAAAATACCGGCTATGGCAAATGTTTTGGCTACAAACTATAATAATCTGGCACTGGTTTATGAGAAACAGAAAGACTACAAAAAGTCCAACGAACTTCTACACAAAGCATTGGCGCAAAATGGGGTCGAAGCGAATAAAACATTGCTCTCGCAGATATACAACAATCTGGGCAGTGGGTACAACAATCTGAACGAAAACGATTCTGCCTTTTATTATTTCAGTAAAGCATACGAGATAACGACCGAAACTAAAAACACAAAAAGTCAAGCCGTTAGTAAAATAGGTTTATCAGATTATTATTTCAAAACCAAGAATTACAGCGAAGCCGAAAAACTAGCCTCTGAAGCTTATGCTACAGGGAAAGAGGTAAAATCTATCGACGTGCAGAAAGAAAGTGCAGACCAGTTAATGAAGATTTATAATTACCTGTATCAACCTGACGCAGCTCAAAAATATTATCAAATCAGTAACCTGTTGACAGATAGTATATCTAATCAGGACAATACCCGAAAGCTGACACGATTGCAAATGCAGTATGATTTTGATAAAAAAGAAGAGCAATACAAGC
The DNA here is from genome assembly GCF_003385395.1 of Epilithonimonas hispanica. GTDB lineage: Bacteria > Bacteroidota > Bacteroidia > Flavobacteriales > Weeksellaceae > Epilithonimonas > Epilithonimonas hispanica. Next base: position 15,366 of record NZ_QNUG01000045.1, read on the forward strand.
ACCAACAAATTGTACACAACCTGAATCTTCAACAACAGATCTTGTTGAATGAGCTTAATCAAAACGAATTAGCCAAAACGCAGCAAGAACAAAAATTACAATCAGCCGAACTGGAAAATCAAAAATTACAAAACGCTGAAAACACTCAAAAACTAAAAATAACTACTCAGGAAAAAGCATTAGCAGAGAATAGAAATAAAAGTCTGCAACAAGAGAATGAACTGGCGAAGCTTATGCTGAGACAATTCTGGCTGTACGGATTCATTGGAATACTCATTGTTGGATTGCTGTTTTTTCTTTTGTGGAATAAAAACCGCTTGAAACAGCTAAAAACAGAAAATAAACTGAAAGAAAAAGAAGCTGAAGAATTACTGCAAAAAAATAAAGTAACCGAAAGCGAGCTGAAAGCTATTCGTTCGCAGATGAATCCGCATTTTATTTTTAACGTCCTCAATTCCATCGAAGCCTATATAGTAGAGAGCGAGCCTGAAATGGCACGCTCATTGGTACAAAAATTTGCCAAGCTAAGCCGTATGATCTTGGAAAACTCTACGCAGGCACTTTCTACATTAGATAGTGAGTGGAAGGTCAACAAAATCTACACCGATATCGAGCATATTCGTTTCGGCAAACATTTCGATTACCGTTTTGAAGTCGAAAAAAGACTGGATCTACGTCAGTATCTCATTCCTCCAATGATGTTACAGCCCCTCATAGAAAATGCTATACTTCACGGTTTGCGATACGAACGGGAGTCGGGAGCATCTTTACTTGTTACGGTAGCAGAAACCGACAAGCACATCGAAATAAAAGTGATAGATAACGGATCAGGATTGAGCAACGCTAAGGCGGAAACACCGGGATACAAAAAGAAATCATTTGGAGTGTCCTCTATAAAAGACCGTATCGAGATTCTGAACAGCGATTATCCTGATACGCAAGCCTCGTTTGAAATTATAGACCGTGCCACTTTAGGGGAAAAAGGTTGTATTTCTTTGCTGCGTCTACCAAAAATTGAAGAAAGAAAGTAGGATTAAACGTTACGGAATATTAGAATGGGAAAGTTTACGCCAGTTTTTCAAGCAGCATTGCTTTTTTTGTAGAAGAAACTTCAATTTCTGCACCATTTGCAAGTTCCAAAACATCGCCTTTTCGGAATTTTACAACATATTCCAAATTGACAATCGCACTGCGGTTCACCCTAAAAAAACAGTCTTCTGAAAGTATCGTTTCATATTCTTTCAGCGTTTTCGAAACAATAATCTTATTTCCAGAAACGACATGGAAAACACTGTAATTACTCATGGCTTCAACGGTGATAATATCGCTTTTTTTGATGTAATAAATTCCTTCGGCGGTAGCTAAAGACAGTCTCCCGTTGTCTTTTTTTCCGTTTTGCTGTATGTTCGATTTTTTGCTAATTTTTTCTTCAAGCTTGTTGATGGCTACTTCCAATTCTTCGGGATCAACAGGCTTCATCAGGTAATCCAACGCATTGTTGCGAAGAGCATCCAGCACATAGGCATCGTAAGCAGTTACGAAAATAACCTCAAAATTAAATTGCCCCAAGAGCTCCAAAAATTGAAAGCCGTTGATTTTGGGCATCTCAATATCAAGAAAAAGAACATCAATATCTAGATTTTTAATAATAGTCAATGCTTTTTCGGGTTCATTGAAAATGGCTACAACCTCTAATTTGTCTGAAAAATCTGCAAGCTTATGGTTTAAAAGAGAAGTTCCCTTTTCTTCATCGTCTAATATTATTGCCTTTATCATCATTGTGAAAATTATTTGTTCATACAAATTCCGAATGAAAAGTATTTCTTCAAAAATACGGTAAAATACACTTCAAAAATATTAAATTGAGTGGGCTGTCCTATAAAATGATTGAATGTGTATAATGAATAAGGTAAATACTAATGTTCTGGACTAATGTAATGCAAAATCTGATATAGGGAAGCATCCCGGTAACGTTTCATTTGTTCGGCATCGGTTTCGAAACCTTCTTCTATGGCTTTCTTCAGGGGATTGAACAAAGCTTCCCATTTTCTACGGTCTTTGGGAACAGCTCCGGTAAACTGTTTAAATTCACGGATAAAATGGTTTTGGTCAAAATAATCAAACTGGTGTACAATATCTGACCAACCTGCATTGGGATTTTCTCCCAAAAAATTTTGAACGGCAGTAAACCTGGCAACACGTCCGAATAATTTGGGGTTAACACCTATAATTTCCGTAAAATGGTTGGTTAGCCCAGAATGTGACATATCCACTTTTTTGCAAATTTCCTTTATAGGCACGTTGCCATATTTTTCTGTAATTTCCTGGCTGGCTTTAATGATGCGTTCATCGGTTTTTTTTGACCGTTTTTGCAGTTCGGAAATCAGAAATTTTTCCAAAATTCGCATACAGTACTCATCATCGGGCAAATGAGCTTCCAAATCGGGCAACAAATCTTTTAATGCTGGAAATAATTCGGTAGCATCTACGGTGATATTATGGAACTGTGATTGTTCTAGTCCAAAAACGGAGTAAGCTCCCCAAGGTAGAAAATCGATATTTATAATTCGGATGTTCTCATTAGATGTATAAAGCACGGATTTGGAATGCTGTCCTGCAAAAGCTATTCTGTAATTAACGGTATTGCCTGTGAAGTAATCTGTTACTGAAGGATTTTGGTTTAGAAACAAAGTAAGCGAGGTGGCATTATCAGGTAAAAATTTTGTTTTTGAAAGCTCGTTTACAGAAAGCTCTGCGTAGGCGAACATCAATATATAATTTTTAAGTAAAGTATCCGATTCGTAGAATTTGACCTGCATAATGTTCCATTTTTTTCATTTCAGACATGGTTTAAATTTATAAAATATTGTTTAAACCACTAGCATATGTGTGTTTTTTACCTTTATTATTCATACTATCTCAACCTCTCCCTTTTTTCGTTTTCTTTTTCATCAATTTGGCAAATTGTTCTTCCTCATAATCCTCGTCTTGTGTATCGGATAATAGATTAAATAATCCTATATAGGTATTAAGTGAATGTTCCTGCCTGATAAACTCAAAAAGGTCTTTTGTCGGTACGCTGTCTATTTCATTTGCTTTAGAAACAGGGTTATTCTGTATCTTCAATTCGGGTTTGTTTCCATTGTTCCACCAATCATTGAACACGTTTGCCGAGAGGTTTTTATCCAATTGCGAACCGTTCCAAACGCTACGGCTTTCGTGGTCAATAAATGTCATACCGTAAATCCGTCCGCTATCGTTCCTACGGACAACTGTATTGATGCCCTGCTCGGACAATTGCTTTTTAAAATCCGTTTCGTTGCTTGTCGTATGAATGGCAAGTTCAACCATGTTTTTCAGAACAGACCTTGCAGTATTGGTTTTCATTTTCTCTTTGGACTGTTCAAGGTGTTTTTGAAGTTGTACAACGCCTGCATCTTTTCCGAATAGCGATGCTTTGAACGGATTGCTAACCTTGTTTCCATTCTCGTCCAATGCTACATACACCAATCCGTTTACAGGTTGTCCGTTCCGTTCACCTCTGACTTCCTCCACTGTGATGTTGAAAAGAGAAAGTAACGCATTGTAGCTACCCATAGTTGAAAAGCTATAATACTTTGGCAGATGCCGTACTACCGAAGCAATCTGACTTTTGATGTCGCCATTTTTATGATTTACAGGCTTGAAAACTTTATTGGCTTGTTTCTGCTCCTGTTCAGTAGCCTTTTGTAGATTATACTTCTGTTCCAAATCCCGACAGATTGCCATTGAACGTGGATGGTCGTAATCATCGGGGATTTTCTTTCCGTCAATTCCCACGCAGGTCGAAACGATATGAATGTGCGTTCGGTCAATGTCCATATGTTTGAAAACGATATAGGGCTGATTGCCGTAGCCCATACGTTCCATATATTCCTGTGCCATTTCCGTAAACTGTTCATCGCTAACCTTGTCTTTCGGGTCTGGGTTCAAGGAAATATGCCGTACCGTTTTTTCCGTTTTGATATTTGCTGATAGATACGGTTCAAAGCACTTATTGAAATATGCTACGGAATACCTGCCGTTCATTGTGTCGGGTATCCTGTTCAGCAATAAAACCGCTCCGTTTTCCCTGTCCACTTTCTGCTGATTGTACAAAATCGCTCCGTACATATTGCTTCCTTTTCCGATTTTTGCAATCATAATTTCACTCTTTATTTAGATATTTCTTTTCAAATTCATCGGTAAGAATTAAAACCTTTAGCAACAGTTCTTTCATTTCTGCTGTTTGTTTTTCTAATTTATAGAGGTATGCAGATGCTTTTTTCTCTGAAAAATTAGCGTTCAATAACCTTACAATCTGATTATAATTAGTTGCTATTCCCCGAAACTGTCCGAAAAATTTGGTCAACTTTTCGTGATATTCGATAGCATCCATATCAATTTTGACGGTCTTTACCGTCTTCTGAAAGATGCAGGCTGTGATAAAATGAGCAATTGCTTTCATTTCTGAATGGTCAAAGAGGGCAAGAAATTTGGCGTTGTCCTCTGCATTCAGGTTGATGGAATACCGATGCACCGCAGGATCAATCTTTGGTTTTCTTCCTGTTTTCCTAATCTGTTTTCTGTTTTTCTCTTCCATAGTAATCCATTCTTAATTTTACACAAACGAGCGACTTCGGAGCCGTTTCCAGCCCCCTGCAAGGGCAAGTGCTCTTGAGGTGCGGAAATTTATTTCGAGGACCTCAAGAGATAACTTGCTCTGAACAGGAGTTCAGAAAAATCCGTTTTGCAAACGTATTGGAGTTAGCTGAAAAAGCTAATCGATTTCGTTACAAAGTTCGATAAGACTATTTGAATAACAACGACTTACAATCACGCCAAACAAAGCCAATAAACGCCAAATAGTACCACCTTTATGGGGATTGGAATGGCTTTTATTTCCTTTGTAACTGGTTATCTGGCTGATTGGTTATAACCTTAACTATGTAGCAAATCTGCATAAATCCCGACAGCAAATCTGCGTGATTGAATGAAGACGAATTATACACTTTTCAGTTAACGAAACAGCTAATTAAGGGTATGCAGGTACATAAGTAGATAGGTTGTTACATAGGTACAATCGTACATACAACTGACTGCTTAGCTAGCCAAACAGCTAATTGGATATAATATTAAAATTTAGAGATATGATACACGAAGAAAACAAAGAACAGCAATCCGAAGCACAAGAATTTTCTTTAGAAAATTTTCTTGGCAATGAAAAGAATCAACCTTTGACGAAGCAACAAGGAGTAACACATAGGAAAGACTTTGCCAAACCCGAAGTTGATGAGGAAGCGATTATGCGTGTAATGGCATCCGAAGAACCTGCTGAAATTGAGACGGAACATTCAAAGCCAACAGTCAACAATTCTAAAAAAAGCACCTCCAAGCCAAAGAAGCTGACCAAAGAGGACTACTGCGGACGGTTCTTCAAAATTCCCACGACAACGGCAAGCAGGGGGAAATCAGTGTATGTACGGCAGGAACACCACGAAACATTTAACAGGCTTACAAATATTATGGGCATCGACAAACTGACGATTTATGCGTATCTGGACAACATTATCGAATACCACTTTCAGGAGTTCGGGGAATTGATTAGGGAAATCTATGACGAGAAACACAAACCGTTGTTTTGATAACTATACGTGGTGGGTGGTACGTTTCTACCTCTTAAAATTATTTTCCAAAAGAAAAAAACAGAAAAAAAAGAAAGCCATTTTAACAAGGGGACAGGCGGAAAAACCAAAAGGAAACGGAATAAGTCCCGAAGGGTGGCAGGGCAATCACACAATAACTCGGCGAAGCCACCTTTTTGCCCTACCATTATGCCGTAGTCTTTTGGTCGGGCGGTGCGGTGGCTGTCCGCCTTATCTTTGCTCCCTTTTTTATTCTTTTTTTAATCAATTCCAATCAAAGAAAGGGTACAAAAAACACGTAAGGGCTAAGGATAGGTGTTTTTTGTATGCTTTCCTTTATCCTTACAAAACTCTTTAAATGTGTGAGGGCTTTGCGAGGAAAATTTAAAGTGTTTTGAGGATTACTTTCTATTCATATTGTGCCAACATAAGCCACATAATGCCAAATGAAAACAATACATTCCCTTGTGTTCTATATTGGGTGCAAATTTTGAACCTATGGCACAAAAAGTAATACCTGACAAAGAGCAGAAAGAGAAAGAGAAATCTGAGAAAAAAAAGAATACATCTTTTATGCAGGTAGATAAACACAGCGACCCGATTTCCAATTTCATCGCCAACTTTAAACGACAGTTCAGGGAAGCAAAAGGCTTAATAGATTGGCAAAAGCTCTTCGGAGGTAAACGTACTGAACCGCCAAAGCAACCTGCCGAACCCGAAAGTATCATAGGCGCTACCAAAACGGTTATCCGTTCGGATTACAAAAACCAAAAAAGTCATACTATACAGAAAAATGAAAAACCTGCTTTGAAAATAAACAATACAGTCAAACACAACAGGTTCGTCCAAAAAACTATAAACCAAAGTTAGGATTATAGTCGAGTATTAAGCATCTGAACGCCAAATGCTACTTCTGACTACAACATTGGAGCAACCTTTATAAGTTGCTTTTACTTTTGATTAAATGATGCAGATATGGAAATAACAGTTTTAGACATTCAGATTTTGAAAGCATTGCATAGGGAAGTTAAGGAAGTTTCCAATTTGATAGCGGAAATGACTACACCCTACAAAGCACTGCAACAGGCAACGAAATGGCTCGACCAGCAGGAAGCCTGTCAACTGCTCAACATCAGCAAACGAACATTGCAGACTTACAGGTCAAAAGGTATTCTTGGGGCAACGCAAATCAATCGTAAGACTTATTTTAACCTGAGTTCGGGATAAGAAATGAAATAAAATTTGCAATGAAAAGTAATAATTCGTATATTTAAGTTTCTGAAATTCAAATATTTAACGAATTATTA
>NZ_QNUG01000046.1 GCF_003385395.1 Epilithonimonas hispanica
TATGGATGAACACGAAACCAATTTATTTGGTCAGAAAAATGAAAAAGATACACGTAGAGCCATTAGTTTAGGTTTTATGTACACTTTGCCAATGTTAGTAAACTTTCAGGCAGAGGTATATCACGATGGAATTGTACGTCTTTCCTTAATGCGTGAAGATATTCCCATCACAAAGAGATTGAGGGCTGGTTTTATGGTCAACACCGATAAAGAGTATATGACAGAGCTAAAATATATTATCAATAAAAATGTGGGTATTCGTACACATTACGATAGTGATATGGGCTGGGGTATAGGATTATCTTTAAATTATTAAAACAAAGGATAAACAGCTAAGCCAGGAAACCGAAAACGTTTTTTCAACCCGTTTGTGCTGTCTCGACTATTTAGCACAATATTACAATTTAAAATTGCACATGACAATGATAGAACTGATAAAGACAACACCCGCATTTCCTGTCAGGGAAATTGACAAAGCAGTTCAATTTTACAAAGACAAATTTGGTTTTAATTGTCGGTACAAGGAAGACACTTTTGCAATTTTGGTTCGGGACAACATAGAGCTGCATTTGTGGGCTTCCTGCAATTATAGTTGGAAATGGAAAAGCATTTTTCTATTTCTAAAACCGATTAGTAGTGGGGCAGAAAGCTTTTTAGCAGGAACACACAGTTGCAGAATTGAAGTAAAAGGAGTTGAAGAGCTGTATAAGGAGCTAAAAGAAAAAGAGGTGCTTCACAATGAAAAAACAGAGATAGAAAGTACCTATTATGGCACAAGAGAATTTGCAGCATTAGACTTATACGGAAATCTTTTATCCTTTTATGAAAATGTATAAAAAGATGTTTTTGTATTTTAGTATTTGCTTAAATAAACAATTTGCATATCTTTGTACTTATGGATAATCTTTCTTGTATAAGGCAGCAGGCAGACGTTAAGCAGATAATGCGTTGCAAAGACCGGATTAGTGAAATTAAAGGGACAGTTGATTATTTATCTAGCGGACTTGAGTTAGCGGGTAACAATGTAAGACTGAAAATACTTTTTCTTCTTTATGAAGAAAAGAAACTTTGTGTTTGCGACCTAAGCGATATTCTCAGTATGACCATTTCGGCAGTTTCTCAGCACTTGCGAAAACTCAAAGACAGAAAACTCATTGAAACGGAAAGACAAGCGCAAACTATTTTCTATTCGTTGGCAAAAGAGTATGAAAAAATGCTCAAACCTTTTTTCAAAATCCTTAATGAAAACAAAATTTTGGAAGCAATATGAAAACAGAAAAAAAATTAATCGGTGCAGGACTTTTGACAGCAATTGCTTCGTCCTTGTGCTGTATTACGCCAATTTTGGCTATAGTTGCGGGTTCAAGCGGAATTGCTTCTACCTTTTCGTGGCTCGAACCTTTTCGACCTTATTTTATTGGTATGACTGTTTTAGTTCTTGGCTTTGCTTGGTATCAAAAACTGAAACCTCAAAAACAAATTGACTGTAATTGTGAAACAAATCAAAAACAAAATTTTATGCAAACGAAATCATTTTTAGGAAGTATTACCGTAATATCAGTTTTACTTCTATCATTTCCGAGTTATGCTCACATCTTTGTTCCGAAGACAAAAATCACGGCAATTGTTACCTCGACTTCTAAAATTCAGAAAGTTGAATTTACTATTAAAGGAATGACTTGTTCAGGATGTGAACATCATGTAAAGACAGAAATTAGCAAACTAAAAGGCATTGTTGAAGTTATTGTTTCTTACGAAAAAGGCAACGCAATTGTAAAGTTCGACAACAAACAAACCAGCATCGAGCAAATCGAAAAAGCTATTAACTCGACTGGTTACAAATCACTAAAAAGCAAAATTATTTCATAATGGACATCATTTTAATATCCGAAATAACTTGTCCAACCTGCGGACATAAGAAATCCGAAGAAATGCCAACTGATGCTTGTCAATTTTTCTATCAGTGTGAGAGTTGCAAAACAACTCTAAAACCTATAAAGGGAGATTGTTGCGTGTTTTGTAGTTACGGTACAGTAAAGTGCCCACCTATTCAAGAGGGAAATGCTTGTTGTAAATAACTAAACCACTATGGACTTTCAGTCCATAGATTTGAACAACGAATGAAATTCGTTTAAAAAACTCCACAGATGCACAGATAATAAAATATTAAAAAATTCATTTTATTATCTGTGCATCTGTGTCGAATAAAAAATTTATAGAAACTGAAATTCTTGCACTGAAAGTGCATAGTTTCAACTAACTATTTTAATGCTTAATTGAAACTATGCACAACGAGTTTTCTATAGTCAGTTAATACTTACAACCTTTTTTCTAAAACAAACCAAAGCCAAAGTCCGGAATTGTTTTAGAAATGGGGTTGTTCCGCTTTCCGCAAAAATACGTTTCCGACCGCAGGGAGGAATTGCATTTTTGCCGCCCAACTTTTGGTCAGGCGGTTTTTTATATTTTTATCAGTTGAGAATGGAAATTTTTTAGATTAAGGAAAAAACCTCTGTTTTCAGTCAGTCCGTTGCGAAACAAGTTCCACAATAGAGAACATCCCATTTGTGCTAATGTAGAATTAATAAACAAATCCTGCTTTTCTAATGCTTCTGCTAAACTGCAACTTGGTGTATCATCTTGCGTTTCAGACTGCAAAAGCAGTTCTCCAAATTCTTCCGTCACATAAGGAAGATTCGACGTTGTTTGATATTTTTCGGAATCAGGTTGTTTTATATTCTCAACTGTAGAAAGCAAAACCTGTCCAGAATATCGGTTGTTGCCAAAATCCATCCAATATTTAGCCTGGTTTCTGTATAATCTCCTACCCTCTTTCAATTCATTCAGAATATCAGCAATTTCAAATCGTGATTTGACATTATCAACACACGACATATAAATTGCGGACTGCATATTCTCTTGGATTCTTCCTAAAGAATCTCTTTCAAACTTTCTGACTTCGGCTTTCAAATTCGTTCCAGACCATCGGTTTGCCCGATTTATCAGTGCAACTGCCTTTGGTAATCCTACTTCACATTCTGCAAAACGCTGTCTGCCTTGATTCGCTTCTGTGACAATATCATCATCCCACAACCGCACCTGTAATCCTGCGTGTCCCAATTCAATCAATGAATGGTTCATTTCCATCAAGGCGGTCAATACTTTTGAACCTGTTCCACCTGCACCTATGAGGTTTACCATTACAGGATTGGTAGGATTTAAAAGGCTATCATCGGTAAAATGGACTTTTGTTTTTTCAGATTGTATCATTAGAGTAGATTTTTTAAAGTTAGATTTGAATTGATTAGAATATCTGTCGGAAACGGCTCTTTTGAATCAATAAGGCTTTTCCAAAGGATTACCAAGTTTCCTTTAATCGGATTATGGCTGTTGACCAAATGGCTGAAATAAGAATTGAAAAAATAGTTTTCCCATTTCTTAGTAAACTCTTCGAGTGATGCGGAACTTTTAATGTTTACGTCGACCGTTCCCATACAAACACTTCCGCTTTCGTAAACATTAAAGAACGGAGCGTGAAATAGTGGTGTATCTGTATTGGGGCGTTGGTCTGTCTCCAATGCGAATATTTTCATTCCCTGCTTATTAGCACACCATACCAAAGGTGGCACATTCGCTAATCCGTTTGGAATCGAAAGCTTCTCGGTAAATAATAAATGTCGTTCCTGTGCTTTTGTGTACCAGACCACTTTTCCATTTTCCGACGTATCTATTAAAAGTATAGTTTCAGAAATAACTCCACTTGGTCTTAGAAAATCTTTGTCTTTCTTATTTTGGATATTCAGCATTTTCGATAAACGCTGTGCTTCCCTTAAGGTCAAAGGATGGGAATTGATGGGATTTCCATTGCGGTCAATATCAAAATGTTCAACATAACCATCGGGATTATAATCTTCTGTCTCATAAAAGACCAATGCTGATTTAGGATGGTAGAGTGTTCCAAAATTATTGGTTATGTCAGTTTCTTCATTTTCAGTTGTATTGATTGTATTTCTCATAGCTTGTTATTATAATTTGCTTTATTTATATGTTTGACAGATTAGTTAAGCAATCGACACAATTCGTTCAAGACCTTAAATAGCTGATTTTCAAAATCAAGATTTTTATCGGTTATATCACTTCCGTTAAATGTTTTAAAAATCATTGGTTCCTGTGTTTCAGCATATTCGTTGAACTCGTTATTGACCATACTCGTTAGATTATCATAAATTAATCCGTCACTCTCGGCAAAAAAGGAAATATATTTATCCATTGCGATAACAGTTTCCTCGTTGTAATAGTCATCTTCGTCCATATCTTCGGATTTGACCGCATTGTTATAGTGGGCATTTCTGAAAATGCTTTCATTAGGGTAATCACAATAAAGTTTAAAGGCTTTTTCTGCCAATTGAAGGCATTCTTTATCAAACCTGTTTTTCGGTCTAAAACGTTTCAGCCGTTGCTCAAAAAAGATAAGATTTCTGCAGTCGGCAATCTTTTGTCCCATCATATCTCCGATGATTTCTGCACGTTGAAGGTCTTTTTTGCGGTTGTGACTATCCTCTATTTCTTCGTCCTGTTGAAGCCAATCGTTAAGCATTTCGTAATTATAATAGAGATAAGAATCCTCCTGCCTATAATATGGAATATCTGCATTTCTATACAGATAAGCGCATACTGATAACAGTAAACAGGCTGCTTTTCTGTGTACCTTATTGTGGAGAAATTGATAAAGCGGTACGACAGGAACATAAAACAAGGTTGCCCCTGTGTTGCATCTCTCTTCTATTGCGAAGTAGGTCTTACTAGCCTTTTCTATCAGTCGGATACTCTGCCAATTTTCACTCTTGGTTTTCAACTGCGCTTCAATATCTCTCAAAGCAAGGCTGATATTATAAGGATAATTAAAATGCTGTGTCGGCATCGTAGTTATATCATAATGCTTTGCTAATTGAGAAAGGGACTTATAAAAATCCCTTTCTATTTTAGCAGACTTACGTTTGGTCTGTTTTATGGTTATGTCATTCTCCTCTAATTTCGGCATAAAGCAGGTTCTCAGAAAAGCATCGGAAGTTGAGAGATTGGAACGGATTTCCGTTGGTCTTTCTGTATTTCCGAGCTGTCTTTCATCTGCTTCATCCACTCTGCGTATTCTTTCAACTGTCGGTGCAGTTGCCTTTGTTTTTTTTCTTCGGGTGGTTGAATTGTTCCCGATATTGTTTTTCGCTGCATTCATTTTTTTGTTAATGGTTGTTGGTTGATAGTTAATAATCTTTTAGCAAAAACTTTTGGCGAATGGCTTTTAACATTTCATATTTCGCTAAGCTAAAGGCCGTTACCTGTTATCCTTTTGTTCCAATCACACTCTCAAATTGATATTCAACCGCATCATCCTTGATTTTCGGTGCTGAAATTTTTGAAGTGGTAAGAATCGGATATGTGTTGGCGTAAAAGTTCATTACTGATTCTACACTCCATTTGGGTTCTGGGTCGGTCAAGCGGATTTCCTGTCCGTTATCTTTGAATATAAAAACTCTATCTAATAAGGTTGCAAGTAACATAATCTTTGATTTTTAGGTTAAATTTCGGTTGATTGAGGTTGATTTTCAGAGAAAAGACTTGGGGCAAAATGTCTTTCGTATTCATCCTGCTTTTTGCGGATTTTCTCAGCATATTCGGGAAATTCCGAACCTTTCGGAAGTGCAGACCACGCTTCTTTATATTTGCCCTCTTTTTCGAGTTCTTCAGCTTTCTGTAAGGCTTCGCCGTACTTTTTATCTTTGGCTTCCTTTTCTTTTTTCTCTTTATCAGATTTCTCTTTTTCCATTGCCGATTTCTTCTTGGCTTCTTCGACCTGTTTCATAAAACTTTCCATATCTACCATTAAACCCGATGCGGTTTGTAATGGAGTGGAAATATGCTCAAAAAATCCATTGTCCAAATCTTCTGCTGTCCCACGCAAATTAAGGGGCGGAATCGTTTTCCTTGCATCGTCTCCGCATTGCTCATTATTGAGCAGTACGGAAAGAACGAAACTGTTTTCTGTGCCTTGTCGGAGTGTGATTTGTAAATCTCCCGTAAGATTGAGTTTGGCTATCTGTCTGAAAAAATTGGTTTGCATAATACTTTGATTTTAGATTTTGAATTATAAATTTTAGATTTAGACCTCGAATTATTTTGTCAATTCCCATAATGAAAATTCTTTCGTCCAAAATTCTTCCCCTGTATGTTTCCCAAAAGCATTATAGATGGCATTTCCATTCTTGAATACCTGCATTTGATAACAGTTCAGATTATTCTCAGGTTGCAGGAGTTTTTTTAATTCGTTAGTTTCCAATTCAATGAAAACGCTGTCTTTTTCCGAAAGCCATTCTTCTATTTCGGGATGTGTTTCCTCCGAAAATCTAAAAAATTCAACATTGGTATCAGCATAATTCAGCCATTTTAAATCATAGTCATTTTCCAAAGGCTTTACAGCTTCGAGCCTTTTCTTTTGGGTTTCTTTCCATTCTCCCGTAATGTGGATAATGGCAAAATCGCCATTATCCCATCCGCTGTTGGTCATTGTTTTTATCAGTAAATATTCTGTTTGTTGAAGTGATCTTTTCATTTATGCAATTTTTTGTTTGTTATTATTTATTTTCCTGTCTAATAGGATTCTCATAATCTCATCTTGGTAATCATAGCTTGTACCCTCAAATTCGTAACAATCCGTATCTACATTGTAGATACAGTCTTGAAAGTCACATTGATTGAGAAAATAATCCTGTAAGATTTCGTTTTCGTAAATGGTCTTGCCGTAAACCATACAGCCAGATTCTTCGTAATCCAATACAAATCCGACATTGTAGTGAGTTGCAACCATCCATAACGATTCAATATTTGGACTCCATCTTGTCTCATAATGGAAAGAACATTCATCAGTCTCATCACAATAAATTTCAAAGAAGTAACCGTTTTTGCTCTCAATAAAATCGGGTAACTGCCCGATATTTCCTTTACTTTCCTTTTCAATCATTTCTTTAAACAAAGCCAAAACTTTGTTTAAACTGTCCTTATCTCCATTGAATGTTACTTTATTGTTGCACCAATTTGCCATAATATTTGTTGTATTAATTGTTGTTTTCGTAAATGTATGTTCCACTCGTTTTCAAAGGGTCTTTTCCCTCTGTAAGACGGATTTCTGATTTGAATTTTCTTGAAAGACTTTTTGCATACCGTATTGCTGTCGTTCTCTCGCAATAGAATTGGGAAAAGACCTCCACCTTTTCCCAATCATTCTTATCACTTTTCGACTTCATTTGAAAGTTATATTGTGCTTCCATATTTGTGAATGCTTTTAGAATGGTAAATCATCATCTGTATCTTCTGCAAAAACATTGGATTTCTGTGGTTGTGAAGCTGGTTGTTCATCTGTGTCAGACTTTTTCCCACCTCCGTGTACTTTGATGTTTGAAGTATGAAAATTCAGTCCCGACTTTATTTCTCCATCTTTTCCAATCCACCCACTCGAACTCGCCCTGCCTGTCAATTCAACTAAAGTTCCTTTGGTTAAAATCTTAGCAACATTTGGACTTAGCCAATAAGAACAGTTGTAATAGGTGGTCTGCTCTCTTCGTTCGCCTTGCTTAGTCTTGTAGCTGTCATTGATGGCTACTGAAAAATTAACGACCTGCTTGTCGTCTTTTAAATGGTTGATTTCTGCGTTTCTTGTAATTCTGCCAACGATGTTCATAATGTTAATTTTTGATTGTTAATAATTGATTTGTTGTTAATTGTAAAATTTTCGATTAAATTGATTTGGTTTCGAGGACACTCGTTTTTTTTCTTTTTTCTGCTTATATCCAATTGGAAAACAGTATTCTTTGTTGTTGTTTTGTTTTTTTTCCGTTGATGTCAATGACCGTCTTCGATTTAATTGATTCGTATAACTGAGGTTCCGTCTTTTTCTTTGCCGATGATCATAGGAAAGTAACAGGCATATAAAACCACAATCCTCCAAAGCTTTGGAGGATTGTGGCTCGAAATATTTTTGTCCGAAGGATTCAGGAGTGTCTGAAAAAATTATTGGAACTCGTGGAAAGAATTTTTATAGAAACCCAAAAATATTTTTTTAGGTGAATGATGCTGTCCTACATTTGCAATAGTAAAAAGCCAAACATCAGTTAGAAGTGATTAACTAGACGGTTTTGACGCCGGTAAAATCAAAATAAAACATTCGATAATTAGTTTGTCTAATGATTTGAATTGCAATATTCATTTAATTTTGGGTTAATAATTCTTGAATAAAAATACTTTTTTGATAAATTTTACGGAGTTTATTATTACTTTACGGATTTTCTTAATTTTCTCTCACTTACTTTGATTATATTTGTCAAAATCACAAATAGATAGCTGGATTTATGAATATTCAAATACTTACCATCGTATTAAAAATCAATGTTGATTTTTAACTTGACTAGTTTTTTGCCTTTGATATATTCTATGAGCTATAAATCATAATAAAATTACACTGTGAATGAAATTTGAAATTCTACTAAATGAAATTTTTGATGACGTCAAATTAGACGACACTTTAAAAATCACCAACAACAAATCAGTTCTTGGAATAATTAACGATTTTGAAAATGGAGAATGGAGATATGATAAATTTCAAAAATTCATATGGAACAACATAAAGGAAACTGCATTAAGTCATAGTGAAAGGAAAGCACTTTTGGATGATGGAGAAGGTTCAATTTTAACAGAATCTGCAAAAAAATTACGTTTAATTGAGTCTGTTGATGCAATTGGAAGAGGTAGTGAGATTGCAGAAATTGTACTTTACGGAATAATGAAAAATCACTATTCTGCATTGCCAATTGTCCCTAAAATTTTTTACAAGCAAAATCTAAAAGATGAAGCTAAAGGTTCAGATAGCGTTCATATTGTTGTGGAGTCAGAAGATTCTTTTTCATTATGGTTTGGGGAATCAAAATTTTATAACAGTATAGAAAATGCGAGGTTAGATACAATTGTTGCTTCTGTAAAAGACTCTATAAGTCTAGATAAAATCAAAAAAGAGAATAGCATAATAACGAATTTAAGTGATATCAATGATTTTGATGAAATCTCTGAAGATTTGAGAATTAAAATAAAAGCTAGTCTTTCACAAGAGGAATCAATTGACAACATAAAGCCAATATTAAACATTCCAATATTATTGTTGTATGAATGTGAACAAACAAAACTTGGAACAAGTTTGACCGCAGAATATAAACAAGGTATTATTGATTATCACAAAGACAGAGCAACTCAATATTTTAAGAAACAAATTCAGAAATGTGCTGACGTACATTTATATGAAAAAATTAATTTTCACATAATTTTATTTCCAATTGCAGACAAGGAAAAAGTCGTAGATAAATTTATTCAAATCGCTAAAGCTTATAGAGATTAGTTATGCAAGAACAAGTTTTTGACAGATGCCATATAATTAATGGACTTTTAATCGATAACCAAGAAAATGAAGCAAGACAGGAGCTCATTAAATTGTTAGATTTTCACAACACTAATCAATTAGCTTACAATCCATTAGTTAATCATTTAATAAGAGAAACAGGTCTTTTTCCATACTTGGAGTTAGAAACCTCTAATTGGGAAGAAAGATTTATCTATAATGCCTTTAAAGTTGATGTCGGCGAAGAAAATCCCTTAACTCTACATAGAGAACAATCTTTTTTACTTAAAAAGCTTTTGGAAGGAAAAAATATTGCTGTAAGTGCACCAACAAGTTTCGGTAAAAGCTTTGTAATTGATGCGTATATTAAAATTAAAAAACCAAATAATGTTTTAATAATAGTTCCAACATTAGCACTAACAGACGAAACTAGAAGACGATTATATAAAAAATTCGCTCACGAGTATAAAATCATAACAACCTCTGATGTTGAATTGTCAGATAAAAACATATTCATATTTCCACAGGAAAGAGCTATGAATTACATTAACATCGTGGAGTCATTTGACATTATGATAGTTGATGAATTCTATAAAGCCAGTAGTAAATTTGATAAAGAAAGGTCGCCAAGTTTAATTAGAGCGATGATTAAACTTGGAGCAAAATCAAATCAAAAGTATTATTTAGCTCCAAATATCACGTCATTAGAAAACAATCCATTTACAGACGATATGGAATTTATAAGGCTTGATTTTAATACCGTTTTTTTAGAGAAACACGAACTATACAATCAAATCAAGAATAATGATGAAAAAAGCGAAGTACTCTTAGAAATCCTATCTAAAAATAAAGGAAAATCTCTGATTTATGCTGGTACATATTCCAATATTGATAGCCTAACTATTTTATTTCTTGCGACATATGAGCCAGTTAAAAATGAACTTCTTGAAATGTTTGCAAATTGGCTTTCTAAGAATTATGATTTCAATTGGAGCTTAACAAAATTAGTTAGTCGCGAAATTGGCGTTCACAATGGCCGACTACATCGTTCTTTAAGTCAAATCCAAGTAAAACTATTTGAAGAAGGAGAGGGAATACGAAATTTAATTTCAACATCTTCAATCATAGAAGGCGTTAATACATCTGCTGAAAACGTGATAATTTGGAGAAATAGAAAAGGAAGTGCAAAATTGGACGATTTCACTTATAAAAATATTATTGGAAGAGGTGGCAGAATGTTTAAGCACTTTATAGGTAAGATTTACATTTTAGAACAACCACCAGAAGAAGGCTTAACTCAATTAAGCATTCCCTTTCCAGATGAAATACTAGGAGATTTAGAAGAATCAAAATATGATGGATTATTAACTAAAGAGCAAGTTGCAAAATTAAAATTCTATAATGATGAAATGGCTGAGCTTGTTGGAGCTAAAGTTTATGAAGAACTAAAATCAGAATCCATTTTTCAATCGAGTAACTCTGATTTGATAAAGGCCATAGCAATTGATTTGACTAAAAATCCTGACGAATGGAATGGCTTATATTACTTGAATGAATTTAAGCCTGAAAATTGGGATAGACTTCTTTATAAAGTGATAAAGTTACAACCAGGAAACTGGGATTGTAGCTATAAAACCTTTGTCGAATTTATAAAAATAATGGCTTACAATTGGACTAAATCTATTCCCGAACTGCTAAAAGAACTTGAAGATTATGATGTTGGGATTGATACTTTTTTTCTACTAGAAAGAAATGTCACATATAAATTTTCAGCACTTTTAAATGATTTAAATACGTTACAAAAACGAATTTTAAAAAATAAGCAATATGATATTTCTAAATTCATAAAGTGGTGTTCAAACGCATTTCTACCTAAAGTTGTATTCCAACTTGAAGAATATGGTTTGCCTAGAATAATTTCAAAAAAAATTCACGAATCTAAAGTTATTGACTTCTATGATAGTGATTTAACCATACATAAAGTAGTTGAAAAATTTAACGAAATAGGAAAAAAAATGACTATTGAAACAACAAGTAATTTGGACGAATTTGATAAATATATTTTGAATTATTTCTTTGACGGAATAAAAATAATGAACGCCTAAATTAAAATTTATTTTCCGTAGTATTCATACAAAACCATTCATTCAAATCTATAAAATCCTTGTACACCAAAGAACAATCTTCTACATTTTTATACTTTTTTTGAATAGTTTCTTTAGTTGCATTTCCATTTGGGTCATTGTCCAAGAAAAGTGAAATTCTATCATATTCTTTCAACGATTCTTCAACTTTAAAAAGCATTGCTGTAGAATTGAGAATCAAACAATCTGAAATTGAACTTTCTGCACTTTCCAAATTTATAAAAGTCAGATAATCAAAAAAACCTTCAAAAACTACAATGTCATTGGAAGTATTCAAATTATTTTTTTTCAAAGTGAAATCTTTTTTGCCCAAACATATCTTTGAATATTTACTTCGGATTTCAACTCCTCCTGAATTATTAAAAAAGCCAATTCCGAAATATTTCTTACCATTCAACATATACTCAATTTCTTTTACCAAATCTTTTTGTTCACACACTTTTCGGGATTTTAAATATTGAATTAAAGCGGGGTGCTGAATTTCATTTACTTTTATGATTTGATAATTTTTGATTTGGACAGCTTCTTCAATCTGAGTATTATTTTGAACTGAGAAGTCAAATTTTTCAAGATACTTCAAAGCTTCAGAAACAGAACATCGATTCATTTGCTGAACGATTGAAATCACATCATAACTTTTCCCGGTTCCGAAATCAAATGCTTTATTTTTAACGAAATCAACCGAAAAACTCGGGATTTTTTCCTCTCTGTCGAGCGCAAAGTAAAATGCCGTTTTTCGATTTTCTTTCACTGGAAAAAGATTGAACGATTCCAAAACTGTTCTGATATTTATTTTTTCTTTTGCTTCTTCGCAATTCATTTTTTTCTTTTTTAAAGCAAATTTTTTATCCACATTTTCCTTTTTAATAAAAAAAAACTTTTTAATTACTTTTAATATACTTTTAATGAGGCATTGTATCGTCTTATAGTAAAGGTTTTGAGCCGCTTTTTCGGTGAGCGCAATTCCGAATTCCAGTGAGCGCAATTCCGAAAGTAGAGTGACCGCAATTCCGAAAAAACAACAGTTTTCGGGTGAGTGCAATTCCGAATTCAACATTCTATTTTCATTCATTTTTAATACAAGACTCGTAGTTATCCACATTTTTTTATGCTTATCCATATTTCTAGTGGGTTTTGAATTTCGGAGTGACCGCAATTCCGAAATATCATTCAAAAATTTTGGCACTTTAACACTTTCTTAACCTCAGTGACCGCAATTCCGAATTCCGGGTGAGCGCAATTCCGAATTCAAATGATTATCGGGTAACCATTTGGTAATAATTCTCCCATTTTTGAACGTCGATAAATTTGTATAATGTGTTCCTGAATTTCATTCAGAAAAAAGTTTCCTTGAAATTCCGTAGATTTAATTTCTTGCGATCGAGCTGCTCGGATAAATTCTTTGAATGCTTTTTCTATCAATACTCTGGTTTGTGGAACGTTTCTGTATTGATGGGAAAACTGGAGCATTTCATTTTCGTGCAGACCATATCTTTTTTTGATGTAACTTAATCTTTGGGCAATTTTTCCCCTATGGTCAAGATACGCTTTGCTTGATTCCAGTTGTTCTCTTGTGTTTCGAGATAAATTGTTGTCCAAAATGCTTTTAGTTAAATAAGGAATAATAAAGATTGAATCTCCTCTGTACTTGTAATTGAAGGAAAGCGTATTGAATGTATTCAAACTGGTTCTTGCAGGTTTCAAAAATTTGAAACAAAAATCCTTGGAAGTTATATACTTCAATCCAAATTTCTTGTTCAGTGTGGAGAGTTTTAAAACAGCTCCGTTTTCAGGCAGTTTCGCAAGCCAGATAGCGAAAATAATATGCTTATTATTCCTGATATTATACACCAAATTGTACAAAACGTAATTGTATTCCGGAATAACCATTAGTTTTTTAAGCCAATAACTACTGATTAAAAATGTTGTGTAACCTCTCTGGTCATAACTAGGTATAGAAATTAGTCCACCAAAAGTTTTGATTTCCTTGCCTTTGGAATTAGTGGATTTGTACCAGCTCATTTTGAACTTCGTAAGAAATTCGTAAGCATCTACCACTTGCTTAGTAGAACCGCTTGGTGAAATTTTGCTGTTCCTGATTTTTAAGGAAGCGAAAATATTGTTCTCGGTTTCAAATTCTTCATCAAACAAGGAGAGTTGTTTAGGTCGGTCTTCCGGACGAAATTGCTCATTGCTGATAGTAGAAACAATATTAAATATTACCCGAAGCGCATTGATGGGGATATCTGCAGCTTCGTGACCTTCGAAAATGAAATCGTCCACGAAACGGTTTCCCAAGCGAATTCTCTCAGGATTTACTTCATTACTATTTTCAAATTTCTTGCGGATCAACCGTAAATCCTTTTCCGGTACAGCCATAATAATTCTTCAATTTGGTTTAAAATTTCAATCTTTATTTTCCTTCATTACATTCTAAATTGATTAAAATCGATTTGTAATTTTATATCAACTTGATTTTCTCGCTTTCGAGCGTTTTAGTACCGTCCGCAATACTGTAATATTTGTAAATATTAATTCCTTCACCTTGAAAGACCCTTTTCTCGGCTTTACCGAAATTGGGGATCTTCACTTTTTGAATTCCTTTGTACTCAGCAAGCATTCCGTTGATGGTTACTTTTTGACCGGGTTTTAAATCTGATAGTGTCATAATTCAATTTTTTTTAATGGATTTTTATCGTAGACATTTGTCGGCCTTTCAAAGGTTGCCGTTTTGGGATTTTGGACGTTTTATATCCGGAATGGATTGAAGTGAAAGTTGATGACTTTCCATTTGACCTTTCATAAAAGGTAATGTACTTTTCAATGAAGATTTCCAATTGGTAATAGGTCTATCAGAACTATTTTTCCAGTCATTGTTTTTCCAATTCTCATATTTCGATTGTATTTCAGAATCTAACTCAGGCACGTAAATTTTTAATGTTTCCGCATACGTTATAAATTCTTCGAAAGACGGAATATTTTCATCGTTCCCTTTTTGAGTGGTTGGTTGTGGTTTTGAGGATTGTATTGTTTGCGATAAATCGCTTTCAATTTCCTGATCACTGGTGTTTTCAGAAAAATTTTGAACGGGACGATCTGTAAGTAATGAAACTCCGGATTCTACTGTTTTTTGAATAGATTCCTCCTTTCCAATTTCTTCTTTACTTACCATTTCAGGGCTAGAAATTTGTGAAGGATAATCTCCTATTAACCTGTATTTACACGCCAGTCCGCTCGTTGTTTGGTATTGAATTAATCCTAATTTCCGGAGTTTTTCTTTAGTGGATTTTACCGTTTTTCGAGTGACTCCTAATTCTATACTTATTACAACATCAGAAATTTGAAAATCACAAGAGTGATTGTCAGAACCAATTTTCAGTAGGTATAAGTACATTGAAATTCCCGTTGTTCCAATTGATGTTCTTTGGTTAAAATCCCAAAACCGCCGCATTAATTCAAGGTAATGCATATTTATTTTTGTGCAAAAAGCGTTAATGCCTTTTCTTTATCAATGATGATAATGTTTCCGTTTTGAATGATGGCATCATCTAACAGTCCTGAAGATTTTATTTCCGAGGCTTTCGAAATAGAACATCCCAACATTTTTGCCAGACCTTTCAATCCAAATTCATATTTTTTTTCCGAATTAATTTTTTTGGAAACCTCCAAAAATTCTTCAACAGTTAGTCGCCATATCGGAGTTCTGGGATCGATATTCTTCATCTGTTCTTAATTTATAGATTTTTTCAATTCAGAGATCCAATTCCTCGCAGCAGCCCGCCAGCATTTCATTGGTTTCTCATTACTCAATTTCCAGTTTTTAGATCGATAAAAAGAGAAAAAGCAATCTGCTTCAGCAGATGGGAGATCCCGCTCAGTAAAATATAACTCAACTTCATTGAACATCGGAACTAAAAACCGAATCTCATCTTGTAGTAAGAAATTTTGATTTTGAGATATTTTTTTTTCGCCTACTTTTTCACTGTCAAAATCAATGATCTCAATCAAGCTTCCTTTGTACGAGTTGTAACTTGGCGAATACCGTATAAATCCAGCACGATAAAGTTCTCTTATACACTTATGGTAGGTAGCGATTGACCTGATCTTACTTAAATTCATCACATCTTCACGGCTAATCCGAAAAGGATTCTGAAACCGGTTCAAACTCCAGAACTGGAAAAGTGAAACATACATACTGATATGAGAGGGATACAATCGATCATCTTCAATAACACGCTCAAAAAAAACGATGATATTTCTATTATTCTTCATAATTCCGTATTAAAAATTAATGTTTAACATCCGAGAGTAATTTTTGGATGTCTTTATAATTGTAATACAGGGAGCCCCCTATCTTGCTGTACGATAATGTTCCGTTGATCCTCAGATTTTGTAAGGTTCCTGAAGATATGTTAAGAAGCTTCTTGACCTCAGAACTCCGAAGCCATAATTTTTGCTCTGTCGTCTTACCCTTGAGTAATATTTCAATGCCTTCCAATAGTTCAATTTTGAATTGCTGAAGGTCTTCTTTGGTGATAATAGATATTGCCATTTGTCAATTATTTTGTTCGACAAAATTTCAAAATCACGCTTAATATCTTTCGGTAGTTTCTCGGTACTACCGAAAGATTCTCTTGTACATCCTTTGAGTACAGAGTTTTAGATCAATGGTTACTGGTGATTAAACTGATTTTTTTTGAAATTGGAAAAAAAACCTCCAATGCATTGAGATAAGCAACACTTTTATTGGATTATCTTTCAATATTTATATAAATTTTTTATTTCTTCCCATTATGACTATAGTTTCCCGACATTTCTAAGAGTTATCTTGATCGAATTCAAATTAGCTTGAAATACTTTTACCGATCGTCTAAGTAGAAATCTCGCTGATAATGGTGTATATAAAGTTGCTCTATGAATAAATCACACAGGAGATCTTTCGGTAGCTTATCGATACTACCGAAAGATTTACAATTACAATTCCTATGAAATACTCTATTTTCATAAATTAAGTTGAATTATGAATAATGAAAGACTCTACATTAATACATATTAATGTTTAGCCACATAAAAACCAATACAGTCTTAATTAGTGAAAATAGTATATGGTCCTATTTAAAATTGGAGAATTTTGTGTAGAAACTAATTGTTCTCCTATAGGTCTAAATCATCCAAATACTGATTAAAATTATGCTGAAGCAATGACAAAAATTTAGTTCTGTCTATTTTTCTTAACCGTATTTCGCCTAAAGTCTTGTGATAATTACCCAGATTAATATTTAGTGAATTTTCTGCCCAACGGAAAATTTCCGCCAGATCTGAATGACCTCCATTAAAACACTTCGTTTGATGAAGTGCATACAACAGCTCAATAAGGGCAACTTTCGGAGCCGTCCATTCCAGATTCTTAATATGGTCAATAGAGTTGTCTTTACCGTCTTTTGAATCAATTTTATTTGTTAAATATTGCTCTAAAAGATCATTTGCCAATATTTGAGACACAATATGGTCGTGGGAGGTGGAAAATTCCTCATCATAACTGTACAGTTCCGGACTGAGCTTTAACTTAAAATCAAATTTGAACCGAACGAAATATTTTTTGTCTAAGTATGTCGATTTACGACGATAATAACTGATAAATTCTCTTTGCTCATTATAGAAATATAAAAGATTGGATCTCTCGTTTTCATAATACGATCTTAACGCCTGCGAATCAGCATAGGGTTTTGAGGCTTCTATGGCTAACACTTTGGAATAGTAGATATATACTGCTACGAACTGCGGTTTGGTATTTTTAAAGAAATATATTTCGTTACTCCAGTCCGGAAATTGATATTGGCGCAATAGGTCTTTCAATTGTCTTACAGCAGCGTCTGTTTCCATCAGAATTTCTTCTGCCCGAATCACAACATCATTCTCACTTCTGTTGATCTGATCTACTGCTGTTGTAAGATCTTTCCAAAGTTGATCTACTTTTTTTTTAAAATTTTGTCCGTTCATACGTTTTTCAATTTTTTGTTAACGTAAAAATCGGGCTAAAAAATAAAAAAGTCAGGTCTTCTTTAATTCTTCCTGTCTCATTCTGATAAAATCTCTAGGCCTGATACTGTTGATCTCGAGAAAGTGTGCTGAGAAGATCTGCCTGTTCGCCATCCCGCATATTTTGGCGAGTGTTTCAATTTTATAACTAAGATATATAGTTTCCTCTACAAGTAAATTGGTGATATATCTGATTCTTAAAGCTTTAAGGTATGTTGGAAATGTTACATCAAAGTGTACATTAAGTACATACGATAAATGGGTGCGGTTGCTTCCTATCATTTTGGCAACAATGTCAAGTGTTAAATTCTGCTGAAGAAATTGTTTTTCGTCTTCAAAAATCTTTAGATTTGTTTTGATGTCCTCGATAATTTCTGAACTGTATAAGTCTAAACTGTTTTCATCAGATGAAGCGGGTGCTATGACGTCGAAAGTAATGGTTTCTTTTGAGGTATTTAATTTTTCCAGCACTTCCTGATACCTGGCATTCAATTCCTTTTCTCTTTTCCTGAACCTCCAAATTAAAAAAAACAAGATTACCAGTCCCGCACCAATGAAAGAATATAAAATAACTTGATGACCTCTGATCATCTGCTTCTTCTCTTCTATTAAATTGTCCGTATCATACTCGCTATAAATTTTGTCCGTGAGCATCACAAAGTCAGCATTAATAATGGAGTCGGCCTTTAACAACTGATCCGCGTAATATATCTTCCGTTCAGAATTCCCATTTTTTTTAGCATCATCGATCAGATACAGGTAACTTGATCTGATCTCAGGGGTAATAAACCAAAATTTATTAACCAGCGAATCAACTTTATTAAAATAGTTTAACGATTCAGCTCTGTTTCCCTTTGATCTATATAGTTTCCCTATATAAAAATAGACGCTCGTCAAGGAAGCGTAATCCTGATTGTTGCTCAGAATATCTTGAGACACTTTAAAGTGCTTCAATGCTTCATCTGCTTTTCCCTTTCTAAGTAACTGCACTCCCCTTCCTTTCTGGAAGTACCCAAACTCAATCATCAGCTCGCTGTTGTTATGAAGCCTTTCCAGCCCAATATTAATGAGGGAGTCTTCCTTATGATATAATTTCAGATTTCTATAACAAGTGCTTAAGCGATAAATACTGTTAAAATAACCTGATTCATTATTGAACCTGATGTTCCGATCTAAACTCTGTTTGGCATTTTTTTCAAAAAAATCAGCTGTCTCTTCAAAATGTAAGGCTGCATATTTATAGTATCCCAAATAGCTTTTGATCATTCCCAAATGATAGATGATCTTATTTTTAAGGTAACCATCTTTTGAATTTTTTGAATATTTGAATGCTATTAAATATTCTTCTAAAGCTTTTTTATATTGTCTTAGATTATAGTAATAAATAATTCCTTTTCCTGCGTAGGCTCTTGCGATCTGATCCTGGTCGTTTGATTTTACAGCGGTGACAATGGCACTGTCAGCGTATGATAATTTTCTGCTGGTTTCTTTGCTGTAATAGATGGCTTCTTCGTAACCTCGGATTAGTTTTTTAAGGTTATGGTCATTTTTTGCTTTGTCAATGTACATTTTGACAAAAACCATTGCTCTTTCGTCATTCTCTGAGTAGGAATTGATCAATCGGGAAATCTCCTTGTAAGATTGTTGTTGTATCTCTTTACCTTGTGTCATAAACACAAACAAAGTGAACAATAGTGGTAAAATTCTATTACAATAATACATTATGATAAGATATATTCAAATTTAATAAAAAAGACACAATTAAACGCTTTTTCAAACTTTACAATCAAAACAATAAACTGATTATCAATGATATACAAATAAATTTTGTTGGTAGAATTGATCAATAGTGACATTTAATGTATCAATTGATGCAACAATAGTTTTTTTTAATTCCCTAACCCTCCTAATTTCGACATCAGAATTCTAATCAATATCAACAACCGGCCGGGATAAATTTTAAAACCATTATTAAAAAAATGAAAAAGTATATCTCACTTTTAAGTCTAACAGCTATGCAGTCTTGTGAAAGAACCGAATCTGTTTCTGACATGACAGAACAGAAACAACAAAGTATTGAAATTCCAAACAATAAAGAATCTTCAAAGAATGCAGATGGATCTTCAGAAACAAATGGCTCTAATAATTTTGAGACCGGTGATGATGATGAACCAAAAAAAGATAAGCAGCACTGGAGGATAGTGAAAGATACGATCTGATAAATACGACTTCTGCTAAACTGAAACAGTTTCAAAAAATGGAAAATCAGAAAGTGATCTTAAGTACCGGAAAGAAGTGTACCGAAAGTGGAAAATGGGAGATTGAAGGAAGAATAAGCACTGCAGTTTACGTTTCAAAAGGCGAAGTAATGCCCGCCTACTGTGGAAAAAATGTCAAATGGATTTTAGTCAGAAAAGGATAAAAAAGAAAACTATGAAAACCTTCAGAACAAGATTTATAGAATTTGTCAGCTATTTTTTCATATTGCTCTTCTGCTATGCAAGTATCAGTAAAATGATGGATTTTGAAAATTTTCAGATTCAGATTGCACAATCTCCCCTATTGAGTGCATTTTCAAATGTCATGTCTTACGGAGTTCTAGTCATTGAACTTGCAATATGTATTTTATTGATCTTTGAGAGATCCAGAAAAATCGGATTATACAGTTCTTTTGTTCTGATGGTTTCATTCACTGTATATATCTACATGATACTGAACTATAGCGAGTTTATTCCTTGCTCTTGTGGTGGAATCTTAGAAAAAATGGATTGGAAAACCCATCTGATCTTTAATATTGCCACTGTTATCATAGCTGCTTTTGCAGTTATTTTATATTCAGATTCTAAACGACAGGAGATTTTTAAATCTGTGAGTCTGCTGCTCGTCTTATCAATAGTAAGTTGTTCAGCAATTATTCTGATGTACAGACAATCAGAATTTATGATCAAAAAGGAAAATAATTTTACACGAAGGTTTTTACAGCATCCGATAACAGAAGAAAAACGGTCCAATCTTCAGATCAACTCCTATTACTTTGCGGGCATTTCAAAAGATTCAGTATATCTGGGGAACTATACCGCTCCATTTCTACTGACATCAACTGATTTGAATTTTAAAGCAACGAAAGAAAACAGGGTATTACCGGATCGTTACAACTTTGATTTTAAAAGAGTACAGCTGAAAGTGAATGCCCAGAATTATTATCTGTATGACGGAAGTGTTCCTGTAATCTATCAGGGAATCTTGGGAAATCATCAAGCAAAGACCTTGAGCTTAGGACAGGCGTACTTTAGCCAATTGGTGAATATCAGTAAAGATGCCTTTGCAATCAGCACTTATTTCAAAGATTCAGAAAAGCAGACTTTAGGATTGTTGAATCCTTTGCAGAAAAATCCTCTGAATCTGAAATCGGGAATTCTTGGAAAAACCAATGACGGAATCTTTGATACTGATGGACAACTACATTTTGACCCGCTCACTCAGATTGCTGTTTATGTACACTAACCTGAGTTCGGGATAAGAAATGAAATAAAATTTGCAATGAAAAGTAATAATTCGTATATTTAAGTTTCTGAAATTCAAATATTTAACGAATTATTA
>NZ_QNUG01000047.1 GCF_003385395.1 Epilithonimonas hispanica
AAAAATTTAGAAGCAACTTCAGAGGAGTTAGGGATCGGGCGTTTTTTCTATTCAGACTACAAAACATTTTTGCTTAAACACAAGTTTTGGTACTGATCCGCTTTTTTCCTTTTCAGATTATCCCAAATTTTTGCGTAGTCCCCAACTTTTGATACTGATCCGATACTTCCAGATTATGTTTTTTTAGCCCAATCTGAACTTACATAAAACAAAAAATGCTTTAAAACATACGTTTTAAAGCATTTTGAACGATTCTGTATTCACAGTTGCGATCCGGACGGGACTTGTTCTTATTTGAAAAACTCCCTATCCATAAGCTTTATGTCGTTCTCTTATTTTTAGGTCACCGAATAGGTCACTTTAATAAACAAAAATAGAGTGCGTCGTTTTTACTGGTGCAAAGATATGTTTTTTTTTATTTTTCACAAATAAATGTAGATCTTTTTTCTATCTCTTCCATAATCCACAGATTTTCAAATAACAAATATACCCTGCCCTAATCATTTTTCGCTTTTGATATAAATCCCCAAACCAAAAATCATTAATGAACTATCATCCTTTTTATCTTTGGTAAGTTTAGATGGTAAAATTGTATAATTTACAAAAAATAATTACCTACTACTATTAAGACGGTCAACCTTAGCACTTGGCAACCAACTGTTTCGTCTGGCTATTAAAATTTGTACACTAGGACTGTTCAATATCCACATTAATTTACTATGCGATAAAGGTTATTGTTTTTCAAGAAAAATATCCTAACAGCACATATCCTGAGATTAAATTCCGTTTCAAATTATCTAATCTTTATTTATAGTGTTTGCTATAAATGCACAGCAGTCATAAAAATAATTAGACATAGCGAAATAAAAAGTTAGATTAATCTAACTTTTTATTATATTTGAAAAAAAAACGTGAGCAAGAGATATATACCTATTATTATAATTTTCTATCTTCTTTTTCTGATCGTACAAGCTTGTGATAAACTTCAGCCTGAAGCGATAGATGAGAGTGAATTACTTGATGGCTCCATTGTGGGGTTATCATATGCTGAAAACCAACAATTTTTGCGAGGGGATATCGCCTTTAACGATGAAACCTTCACGGTCGGGAAAGGTCTTGGTCCAACCTTCGTGGCAACAAGTTGTGGAAGCTGTCATGCTGGTGATGGAAAAGGGACTCCCTTTACTACTCTTATACGTTTTGGACAGACTGACGAAACAGGAAATTTATTTTTGCTTTTAGGTGGTCCTCAATTGCAAAATAGGGCGATACCAGGTTATACTCCGGAAGCAATTCCTCCCGGAGCAACATTTTCTAAATTTACTCCGCCTGCCAATACCGGATTAGGTTTTATTGAATTGGTTTCTGATATGGATATTTTGGCAATGGCTGACCCTTGTGATACAAATAATGATGGCATCTCAGGAGTCCCCAATTATATTGATCTTCCGGCATATCAAGCACCATTCTTCTTTGCTGTAACAAAAGGAGGGAAGTATATCGGAAGATTTGGTAAAAAGGCATCCACATACAGTTTACTACAACAAACCGTTAATGCTTACAATCAAGATATGGGCATTACTTCAACTTTTAATCCTCACGATGTTTATTCAGGAATGAATGTTGATCCCGAAGTTTCTGATAAGACCATCGCAGATGTTGTATTTTATCTTCGTACATTGAAAACACCTATTCAGCGAGACGCAGAAAATAGTATCATTAAACAAGGTCAGACTATATTTTCTCAGATAAGTTGTAATAAATGTCATGTCCCGGAACTGAAAACTTCATCCTCCTCAATTTCACCATTATCCAATAAAAAGTTTTATCCGTACACAGACTTATTACTTCATGATATGGGTGCTTCTTTGGATGACAACTATACGGAAGGCACTGCGAAAACTTATGAATGGCGTACGCCTGCACTGTGGGGGTTAGGTTTATCTCCAAAATCACAAGGCGGTCAATACTTCTTAATGCATGATGGCAGGGCAAAAAGTATAGAAGAAGCAATACAGCTTCACGGGGGAGAGGCTGCAACCAGCAGAACCAATTACACTCAATTACCAGTCCAAGAAAAAGAAGCTATTATTAAATTTTTGAAATCCTTATAATTATGGACAGACTTGAATTTCTCAAAAAATGCAGTTTGGTCTGTTTAGGCTTTACTGCAATTCCTCCCATTCTTTCAGGGTGTATAAGCAATAAAATGATTTCAGGAGCGATTAAAGACGATTATATCATATTGCCTTTGGAGGATTTTATGGATACAAAATATCCTGACAAAAAATTATCCTATGTAATTATTCAAAATGAATCTCTCAAATATCCCATTTGTGTATTTCGTTTTTCGGAAACTGAGTATGAAGCATTATGGATGCAATGTACCCATCAGGGTAGCCAGTTACAAGTATTTGGAGATAAGCTACAGTGTCCTGCACATGGTAGTGAATTTTCCAACCAAGGTTTAGTACAAAACGGTCCTGCTGATCAGACCTTAAGAAAATTTCCAGTATACATAGAATCGGATTTTTTGAAAATTTCTTTAAAAAAACCGGTATGAAAAAAATTATCTATCTAATTATAATTTTAATTTTTCAGGAAGCCACAGCACAGATAGATTCTGAATTACTAAAAAGAATACCTGTAGACAGTTCTCGCTCTTTGAACATGGATGCCGTTTACAAGCGTCCCTTCTTAGGATTAGGGAAAGTGCCTGTCTCTATTGGTGGCTATGCGGAAGCCAATTGGCAGCATATCAGCACTGATGGTATA
The DNA here is from genome assembly GCF_003385395.1 of Epilithonimonas hispanica. GTDB lineage: Bacteria > Bacteroidota > Bacteroidia > Flavobacteriales > Weeksellaceae > Epilithonimonas > Epilithonimonas hispanica. The sequence continues at coordinate 2,776 of NZ_QNUG01000047.1, forward strand.
TCTGATGGACATCAATTTCAATTACGTAGGATGACACTTTTTGTATCTTCTACAATTTCCTCAAAAATTAAATTTCTGAGTGAAATAGAATTAGAAGAAGGAGGTAAAGAGATTAATATTGAATTTGCTGCCATTGATGTAGAGTTTAATCCCTTGCTTAATTTGAGAGGAGGAATTATTATGAATCCAATTGGTGCTTTCAACCAAAATCATGACGGTCCGAAATGGGAGTTTACCGATCGTCCTATATCTGCTACAGAAATGTTGCCTGCTACATTCAGTAATGCTGGTTTCGGATTATATGGAAAAATGTATAAAGCCGAGTGGATGTTCGGCTACGAGGTTTATATCTCCGGAAATTTTGATAACTCAATTATTGACAATAATCAAAACAAAACATACTTACCTGCTGCCAAAAGTAATCCTGAACGTTTTGAAGAAATTAACAGCGGTGTTCCTCTTTTAACAGCAAAAATTGCCACAAGACATGAAAAAGCAGGAGAATTTGGAGCCTCTTATATGGGAGGAATCTATAATAAATTTCAGGATGAAGGTCTTCAGGTTGACGATAAAAGAAGGGTTCGGGTATTTGCATTGGATTATAATAATACACTTCCAAATCTGGGAACTTTAATTACCGCAGAATGGGCGTGGGTAAAAGTAGATGTTCCGGAAACTTATACACAACAATATGGAGACAGGCAACATGGAGGATTTATAGACATCGTTCAGCCAATAATTAAAAGAAAAATTTTGGATTGGGAAAAAGCAACTGTTAATCTTGCATGCCGTTTCGAGTATGTAGATTGGAACGTAGGTCATTTCAAAGAAGACAACAGTAAAATTGGAGATGATTTATGGAGTATTATGCCTGCAATCAGTTTCAGACCCAATGCACAAACTGTTTTTAGACTTAATTATAGGTTTCAGAAACAGAAAGACATTTTTGCGAACCCTGCGGCAAAGACTGTAGGCTTCAGCTTTGGTATTTCAACGTATTTCTAATAATTTGCCACCGCAGATCTTAGGATTGAGCAAAAAGTCATTGTTGATTTAATACTCCGTTGATATTCTTTATGTTTTTGTTAAGGGACAAAAAGCAAGAAAGACTGTTTCGTAGGATTACTGGAATTAGCGAATTCAATCTAGATTTTATAAACAACGACTTAATTAAATATTAATATTTTAAAATGCTCAATTATGAAGAAAGATTAAAATACGGTACGTAATATTATTAAAAATATACTGAATTCCAGTATTGAAATTCAGTATTTATAAGAACTATGCTATTTACTTCTTATTCTCATCATGATGTTCTTTCTCATCGTGATGTTCTTTTTCTTGATGATGCTCAGCCTCATCGTGATGCTCCGGCTCATCTGCATGTTCAGGACCCTCGTGATGTTCCTTGTGCGGATGATGTTCTTTGTGTTCGTGATGTTCCGAATGGTCGTGTGTCTCTTTTTTTTGATCTTCGTTGTTCATAACATTTTAATTTTGAAGGTGAATATTAATTTATATATGTTGTTATTTGTGAAAGGCAAATAAGATGCCAAAATAAAGCCGTAATCTACTGATTTCAAATACTTTCCATTTTTTTAAACAATATTACTTGAAACATCTAAATAATATTAAATGTCCTTTAAAAACGTGATATGTTAAAACTTTACTCTAAAAAAATATTATTTTTATCTGTCCTTAGTTGACTATTGATCGTTTTAAGAAGTAGATTGATTTAATTTTTACTTCGATGATATTTAAAATGATGGTCTTTGACAGGATGAAAATATTTCTTAAATCCATACGTTATAAGAGATAGTATCAGGATACTAAAAACTATCAAATAGAATATATCTTCTGACGCAAGCCGATGCTTTCCCCTCCTGATTATTCGTCTTCTAGATCGTCTTTTAAATCCCATAATTTCTCATTTTAAAAAAAAAGCTGGTAATTCAAACCAAAACTTTTCTGCTGATAACTCTTCTGGAAATAAGGAGAAATCATAGATAATGTTTTTTCATTCTTACTTTTAAATAAAGTTTTGATCTTTGGATATAACCAATATGCTATCTCAGTAGAAAGAATTCCGATACCAGCACCAGACAGGACATCTGTAACCCAATGCTTATTATTGATGATTCTGTAGACACTAGTAAAAATGGCAAACGGATATCCTGACAGACTGATCCAATAATTGCTGTCCCTATATTCTCTGAACATAAACTGTGCAGTTGAAAATGCGATCGCTGCATGACCTGAGGGAAATGACATATAATTTGATTGATCAGGCCGCTCCCTGCCGATCAATGATTTTGAAGGAATAACTATTGCCAATAAGATAGCTTGTGATGTTGCTAAAATGATCGTTCGATCTTTTAAGTTATGTTTCCCTCGAACACCCGCTATGTTTAAACCATAAACGAGCGCAGCTGGTACAAATAAGGTATAGTTGTCTAATTTTGAATTGTTTAATGTATGATCGTTTACCTCCCTTCTCACATCATAATCAAACTTTTTGATTTCAGGAATTGTAAAACCAATTGCACCTGCCGATATCAAGCTAACCGGAACAATAAGTTTTTTATAATCCAAAGTATCATCTCTTATTATTAAAGAATCTTGTTGAGCAGTTTTTTGCAATGACAAACTATCCTGAGCATAAATACTTAGAGAGAATTTCAGTAAAAGGATTAGTATTGAGTTTTTTTTTACATAAGTCCACATAAAAATTATATTTCTGATTTTTATTGTTCGGATCTAACATTAATAGTATTCAATTTTATATCGTAAAATTGGATGTAACTTCCCTGTTCCCATCTTTTATGGGAACTCAATCTTAATAATATGAGTGGAGGCAAATTTTCCTTAGAATTGTAATATCCTAAGGAAACAGGATACTAGAATTTGCTCTATTTTTATCTGTGATAATCTCTTTTAAAATTTCATTCTTTGAATTCTAACTGCATTCAGTATTGCTATCAAAGCAACTCCCACATCAGCGAATACTGCTTCCCACATCGTAGCAAGGCCACCAGCTCCGAGTACAAGTACGATAGCTTTTACGACAAAGGCAAGAATGATATTCTGCCACACAATTCTTTTGGTCTTCTTCCCAATATTGATTGCCATAGGTATTTTTGATGGTTTATCGTCCTGGATCACAACATCGGCAGTTTCGATGGTTGCATCGCTACCAAGTCCACCCATTGCTATTCCAACATCACTTAATGCTACAACAGGCGCATCATTTACGCCGTCACCAACAAAAGCTACACTTTCATTTCTAGCTTTGATTTCTTTTACCTTGTTGACCTTATCCTCCGGAAGCAGGTCTCCAAAAGCATTGTCAATACCAATTTGTTCTGCCACATACTTTACAACAGTTGTTTTATCACCGCTTAACATAGTCGCTTTTACATTCAAACTATGAAGTTTTTCAACTGCTTGTTTTGCATCGTCCTTGATTCGGTCGGCAATGGTAATGAAACCTGCAAATTTCCCATCATAAGCAATTGCTATGACCGTGTATACAATTTTGGAAGGATCTACATCATAACTGATATTGAATTTATCCAGTAGTTTAAAATTACCAACCAGGATTTCTTTTCCATTAGCTCTAGCTTTAAGACCATGCCCTGCAATTTCTTCAGTATCCTCTAAATTGATTGAATTGTTGATTTCTCCTACAAACTCATGAACAGCAGTAGCAACAGGATGGGTACTTTTACTTTCAACAACATTGACCAATTGGAGAATCTCATCCTTATCAAATTCCTCTTCAATGGTAACGTCCTGAACTTTGAAAACACCCTCCGTCATAGTTCCGGTTTTATCCATTACCACATTCTGAATCTCAGCGATTTTATCCAAAAAGTTGCTTCCTTTAAATAGAATACCGTTGCGGCTCGCGGCTCCGATACCTCCAAAATAGCCAAGCGGAATAGAGATCACCAATGCACACGGACAAGAGATCACTAAGAATATCAATGCTCTGTACAACCAATCTCTGAAAACATAATCATCAACAAAGAAATAAGGTACAATGCAAATCAAAACAGCTAACGCTACTACGATCGGTGTATATATTCTCGCAAATTTTCTGATAAAAAGTTCAGTTGGAGCTTTTTGAGCTGTTGCATTCTGTACAAGTTCGAGGATCTTGCTGAGTTTGCTGTCCTCATAAGCCGTATTAACCTTAACCAAAGCTACACTGTTCATATTGATCATTCCGGCTAAAACTGTTTCCCCTTTATTTTTAGAATCAGGTTTGCTCTCTCCAGTTAATGCTGCGGTATTGAAAGACGCAGAATCGGAGATCAGTTCTCCATCCAATGCCAGTTTTTCACCTGATTTTAGCTGAATAGTATCCCCGATTTTTGCTTCGGCAGCTTTGATTTTTTTAGGCTGATTATTTTCAATAATCGTTACCTCATCAGGACGTTGATCTAAAAGAGCCTTAATATTGGTCTTAGCTCTCGACACAGCCAGAGTCTGAAAAACCTCTCCTACTGCATAGAACAACATAACCGCTACTCCTTCAGGAAATTCTCCGATAATGAATGCTCCAATTGTTGCAATGCTCATAAGGAAAAATTCTGAAAACACGTCACCTTGTTTGATACTCTCAAAAGCCTCTTTTAAAACAGGTAGACCTACCGGTAGATAAGCAACACCGTACCAGACAATTCGTACCCAGTCTTTAAACCATTCCGGTTTGATGTAATTGTCCAGTGCAATGCCAATTAATAAAAGTACCAATGAAATAATCGCAGGCAAGAACATCTGAAAAGCCGTTTTATCAGTTTCTCCATGATCATGTCCATCATCATCTGAATGTTGATGCTCTTCCTTTTTTTTCTTTGGAATGCGGTCTCCGTCTTCTTCAACTAATTTTTTTGCTCCGGCATTTTTATAGATTTTGCCTTCTTGCGGAGTACAGCACAATTGCTTACCATTCTCGTCGTAGGTGTGTTTATGTTCCATAATAATATTTATTTAATGATTGTAAGGTTACGTGTTATATATCTTTATCGGGTTGGCTTCCTAATTTTATAATTTTTTTGTACCAGCCAAATTTGTTAATACTTAAGATAAACAAGGTTAGAACGGTTGCTAAAAATGATAACAGAAACATATTCAGCGCAAGTGCAGATCCTATTGCCGATGCAGCCCATAAAGCTGTGGATGTTGTAAGCCCCTGCATACTTTTGGAACTATCTTTAAATGCCAGTCCTGCTCCGATAAATCCTAAACCGGCAGGTATCGCAGCCAACATTCTTGCTATTGCAGATTTGTCATCTGTTAAATGAGAGGCAACCGCCACAAATAGACAAGAAGCCATACACAGAACGCCAAAAGTACGAACTCCGGCATCTTTGTGAGCCGTTTCCCTTTCGAAACCTATTAATGCACCAAAAAAAAGTGCTAATAATAATTTTCCGGCAAGTAAAAGTTCAAATTTTATATCCATTTTACATCACGTTATCTAGTTGTGGTTATATTTACCTTTTTTATCTGCTTCTGTTTTAATCCGTCATTCTTGAAAAGATAGTAGGCTGACTGATAATTTGCTATTGCTTTTTTCACATACTGCTCAGATAGCATCTCTGGATTTTGTTTATTATTCTCCTTATCATACAAATACGTCTCTGTTTTTTGCTGCGGACCTAGAATAACCAATTTGTTGTTTTCCATATATCCGAGTTTCTGATAGGTACTTACAAATATTCTTGGAGTATAAGTTTCGCTTAAAACATTTTTACCATAAAGATTACTCTCATACGTCCATCCTAAAAGTGAGAAAAGTGTTGGATACAGGTCGATCTGAGAGCACATTTTTTCAATTCTGAATGGTTTCTTGTTGTTCAAGTTGACAATCATTGCTGGGATATGATATTTTGCAACATCGATATCGTTCTTGCCCGCACTGCTGGCACAATGATCTGCAACAATTATAACAATGGTATTTTTGTACCAGGATTTATTCTTTATCTTTTTAAAAAACTGACCGATCGCATAATCTGTGTATTTCACGGCGCCTTCCCTTCCCGATCCCGAGGGAATATCAATCTTTCCTTCAGGATATGTATAAGGACGATGATTGGAAGTGTTCATTACAAAATCGTAAAAAGGTTTCCCCGCTGCAAATTTTTGATCTGCTTGCTTTATCACCTGATCATAAAGATTTTCATCACTAATACCCCAGGCATTTTCAAAAGTGACCTCCTTGTCTTCTATTGGTATTCTTGGAGACTGATAATCTTCCCCTACAAAAGAATTTCTTTTCCGGTCTACAATTGTGTATCCATTATTACCGAAATAATTATTCATATTATCAAAATAACCATCACCACCATATAAGAAAGAAGTATCATATCCCTTTTGACTGAAGATCGATCCTACAGTGCTCAGATTATCATTTTCTTTCCTGCGGACAATACTATTCCCCGGTGTAGGCGGAACGGCAAGTGAAAGTGCCTCCATTCCTCGCACGGTTCTTGTTCCGGTAGCATACATATTGGTAAATAAAATGCTTTGATTCGCCAATGAGTCCAACGTAGGTGTCAGATTCTGATTGTTGCCAAATGTTTTCATAAAGTCTGCACTGAAACTTTCCAATGTGATCATAATAACATTGGGCTTCTCATAGGAGTCAGCTCCCTTAATGTTACGTAAGATTGAGAAATCATTTGATAAGTAATCTGAGTTAGATTCCTGGAGATCAGTTCTCACAATATTAAACGCCACCCTATTATCGATGAGTTTATAGAAGTGTTCATAATTGATCTCGTTATTTTTATATGCAGAAAAAAAAGAATAGATTCCTGATTTTGACAGCTCATTCCGATACCTGTTTTCGCTATTCTCTGCTAAACTGTTGTCAATAAAAAATGCATAAATGACTGAAATGAAAAGCAATCCGAAAAAGATAAAGAATCTTTGTAAAAAAGGTGTACTGCCCTTAAAATTATCTGTGAAGTAATGCCTTTTATAGAAAAGTAAAAACACCAAAGAAGTCATTATTAACATGGCTGTAATGAGCAATGGCAAAGGATATGATTCATTAATATTATTGATTACTTCATAGGTATAAACCAAATAATCAACTGCAATAAAATTAAACCGACTTTCAAATTCCTGCCAGAATGTTACTTCAGCAAAAAATGAAAACAATAATATAAGCACAGCTACATTAAAGCAAAAAAAAGTCATAGCTCTATTGAAAAGCGAATTATTATATTTCTGAGGAAATAAAAGCAGGTACAGACTGTACGGTAGCACAAAAAACACCCCTACCCCTATATCAAATAAAAATCCCAGAGCAAATACATTCAGCAATGAAAGAAAACTGATCTCTGCCTTTTGAAGGCTGGCAATAGAAAATCCTATCCTGAGGACAAAGGAAAAAATTATATATAATAAGAAAAAATTAATGAGCAGGCTATAACTGCTTCGCTTAATTTTAATTAGTTTCATAAACAAGTTTTATAAGTGATTACATCATTAATTCTTTAGAAATCAATTTTATTTGATATAGAAATAATCATTTAGATTTCATTTCATTTTCAATCTATTCTGATCATTCATCTACAAGTGTATTTCAGTTTCATCATAACCTTCATATTCGATTTGAAAAGTGGTATGGGTTATTTTAAAATCTGTCGTTGCTTTATCTATTAATATTTGCAGGAGTTCATTGCGATTTTTGTTATCATCTGCAATCACATGTGCGCTCATGGCATTAACGCCTGATGTAAGCGACCAGACATGTAGATCGTGGATTTCCTTGATTCCCGAAAGTTCTTCCAGTGAAGATCGAAGCTTGCTGATATCTACATCTTTAGGTGTACCTTCCAGTAAGACATTAACCGCTTCCATAAGCAACTTTAAGGTTCTGGGAATAATCAATAGACCTATAGCCGCAGAAATGATCGGATCTGCATAATACCACTGTGTTGTCAGCATGATCACGCCCGCGATCATTACTCCTACCGATGTCAGCATATCCGACAAAACTTCAAAATAAGCACCTTTCATATTAAGACTTGCGTTGGAATCCTTTCTGATAATAAGGATACCGATGATATTCACCACAAGTCCAATTCCTGCAACAATCATCATGGAGCCACTTTGTACTTCAGGAGGATTTTTAAATCTCTGAAATGCCTCGTATAAAACAAATAATGAAATACCCAACAGAACAACAGCATTGATGACAGCAGCCAAAATTTCTGTTCGATAATACCCAAATGTCTTTTTAGGACTTGCCTTTCTTTCACCAATTTTGATGGCAATAAATGCTAAGAGTAAACCGACAACATCTGTCAGCATATGCGCGGCATCTGCTAGTAATGCAAGACTTTTTGTTGCAATACCTCCAATGACTTCAGCGATCAGATAAGTCCCACTAAGTGCCAGAACGATAAGTAAGTTTTTCTTATGCCTACTAGATGCTGATACAATCTGTTTATTTGTGTCGCTCATAATTTTATGTTTTTACTGGATTGACTCTACATTTCGAAGTAGGTATTATTTTCTTTTTTAATAGGAATATCTTTCTCTTTGATCATCTGCAGAATGTTGATTTCTATGGTTTGTGCGATAGAGGTCATTGGCGTATCTACAGGAGTATTCTCGAAGGGGTCCTGCATGATGATCGCTGTTTTCTCAATGGCTACAAATATCAGAGGAATAATGATCGTCGTAATTATTTCCAAAGTAAGCTGGGAATCTTCCAATCCGAAAGGAAGGATAAATGCAAAGACGTAAATCAAGGTGTGGATCAGAATACTATATGCCCTTGGAAACACCGTATTTTTCAATCGTTCACATTTTCCCATATTGTCACAAAGCCTCATGAGAACTTCATTGAGCTGAACTTCCTTAAAATCTGAAATCAGACCTTTTTCGGCTATCTGTCTTACGTGATAAGAATGTTCATCCAAAATCGCATTGGGTATATTGACTGCATTGATTTGATGTGTATGCAAATACTCAACTACTTTATTGGTAAAGGGCTGTTTCCTTAATGCTTCACCCAAGGCATAGACCCATACGATTTGTCTCTCTGCAAATATTTTAACGTCCGCACCATCTTGAGGTACGAATTGATTTATTAAACGGATAAAAGATCTTGAATCATTGACGATGGCTCCCCAAACAGTTCTCGCCTCCCACCACCTTTCATAAGACTGCGCCGTCCTGAATGCAAGAAGCAATGAGACAGCAGTTCCAAGAATTGCGGGAATACTTAGCGGAATGGTTATTTTAGTGAAGATAGGATGCAGATCCAGCAAACCTGTACCTACTGCTAATATAACAATAAGTAATATTTGACTTTTAATTTGATCAATAAAATACCAGATTGAGATTTTCTTGTTTAGTAACATAACTTTGATTTTATAGATTTAAAGATAACATTATGCTAGAGGTCGAATTAATGCATTGCTTTATCTCGTAGCATAATGATATTTTTATTGCAACTGAAAGTTTAAATAAAGGCTTCAGCTTTTAAAAATCTAATCCTCATGACCTCCGGCATTAGATAATTTAGCATTGACGAAGAATGCACCTTTTACCACAATGTTTGTATCAGGTGCAATTTTGGTCACTGGAGTGATTGCAGTATAACCTAGATCTGAAGAACCTTTAACAATTTCTATTTTCTCAAAATTCAATGTTTTTCCTTGATTCTTGGTATGCGCTGCCTCTTTTGTACCTTCCTCTTTCTCACCCCCTTCTTCCTCTTCAGCATGTTCTTCAGGCTTTTTAGAAGTCTGTATGAAAACATAGAATTTACCGTCAGCTTCCACGATTGCTTCATCAGGAACGGCAGCGGTGCTTGAGTTTCCAAGGCTTACCATTCCGGTAACATTCATCCCATCGATCAACCCCACTTTATTTCCTGTAACACTCGCATGTACAGAGATCGTTTTACTCTCATTTTCGAATGACGACCCGATACTAAATACGGTAGCGTTATACAAAGTTTCCGGATTATTGGTCAGCTTAAACTGTACAGTTTGTCCAACTTTCATTTTAGGTAGATCCTTTTCAAAAACCTGAAGATCTAAATGGATAGAACTATTATCAATAATATCAAGAACTGGTGATGCCACATCAACATAACTTCCAATCTGCGCATTGATACTGCTTACGGTTCCACTGATCGGTGAAGTTATAACCAACCCAGATCGTAGATTACCATTGCTTACTTTACCCGGGCTGATCCCCATAAGCTGGAGCTGTCTCTGTAGTGATGATCTTTGGGTTCTTAAACTTTTTAATTCAGCATCAGAGCTTTGCAGATTCTTTTTTGCTCCGGCATCATTATCAAATAGTTCACGTTGCCTTCTATATTCCTGTTCAGCAAACGCGATCCTGCTGTTCACTGTAAGATATTGCTCCTGAAGCTGAATATACTCGGGATTATTGATTGATGCAATTACCTGCCCTTTCCTCACATGATCTCCTATCTGTACATTTAATGTCTTAATCACCCCACCATACAGAGAGGTAACGGTAGCTTTTCTATTGTTGGGAACACTCAATACACCATTGGCTTTAACAAGTGAGGTCAGATCTTTCATCTCAATTTTACCTAAGGAGATTCCGACTGCTTTCATTTGTTCTTCTGTTAATGCCGCGATCGTTTGCGGTGCCTCTTCATGAGCCTCCTCTACCTGTTCGGTTTTTGCTTTTACTTCCGTTTCCTCAGAGGCTTCTTTTTTTCCACAGCTTAAGACTAAAAAAGAAATTAACAGCGTAGATACTATATTATATTTAATTTTCATTTTATTTGTTTATGATAGAATTAATGGTAATAACAGATTGATTAACCTGTTGAATCGATTCGAGATACTTTAATTGAATATTGGTAGAAGTCTGAAGCGCAAAAAGATATTCAACGTAGGAAATTTCTCCTGTTTTATATCCCAATTGTCCGGCTTTAGCTATTTTCTCAGCATTGGGTATAGCCTGATTAATATAATAATTATATTGCTCTACATCCTGCTGATATTGATTCAAAGCGTTTTCCAGTTGCGCTTCCAGCTGTTTTTGCTGTAATTTTGCATTAGATTCCGCTACTTGCTTTTGGAACTCCCAAGATTGCATTCTCGCTTTTGTAGCACCGAAAGTCAGGGGAATCGTAACGCCAATAGTTGCTGCGTGAAATCTATTTCCCGCATTAAAATTCCGATCCATACCATTGATCGTCTGGGTACCGATTAAAGACTGATTGGTGTAACCTATACTGAAATCAGGTAGGCCCAGAGACCTTTCAACGTTTTTATTTTTTTCTGCTATGGTCATCTCCTGATAGTAAGACCTTACTGTTGGATGATTCGCTATTGACGCGCTGTCAAATACATAATTAGCTTTCAGGGGCTCATAATTTGTGTTATAAGGAACCGAGATGTCTCCCGAAGTATTCAATAAGGTTTTTAAGTTTTTGTATGCATTATTCAAATAAACTTCATTTTGCTTCAACAACAAATTGATCTCCCCTTTCTGAGTTTCTGCAGTATTGATCTCTATCTTTTTAATATCTCCTGATTTAAATCTGACCGTAGCAATTCTTATAAAATCCTGATATAAACTATCCAGATTTTTTAATTTTGACTGGTTAAATTGCAGATATTCGATCTGATAGTAATAGGTCCTAACCTGTCTTGCAAGTTCGTTGACCGAAATCTCCTTATTGATCTGCTTTCCTTTGATCTGTTCAGCGATAAGTTCTCTTCTTGCTTTAAACAATGTTGGAAACGGAATACTTTGAGATATAGAAAAAGATTGATCGAATTTTTTACTGTTGTATTGGCCTAACTGAGCATCTAAACTCATTTTTGGAAGTTCTTTAGCAGTAGGTTTCAGTGCCTCTGTTACTTTAATATCCAAATCTTTCGACCGCATTAAATTATTGTTGGTCAATGCGATGCTCGTAGCTTCCTCAACTGTAACAGGGGTACCTTGTTGTGCGTTAAAGGTCTGTCCAATGAATAAAAAACCTAAAACTAAAACCGCTGTCAGTGGCTTATTACCTGAAGGCTTTTTGATTTTTAGTTTAGTACTGAAGATAATGTATAACATCGGTAAAACAAAAAGAGTCAAGAAAGTTGCTGTAACCAGTCCCCCGATTACAACGGTCGCCAAAGGTTTCTGAACTTCTGCCCCGGCTCCGGTTGAAATTGCCATAGGTAAAAATCCTAATGATGCGACTGTGGCTGTCATTAAAACAGGTCTCAGACGAGTTTTAGTTCCTTCCATCACACGTTTTAAAATATTGGTTTCACCTTCCTTCTCTAACTCGTTAAATGTTCCGATCAACACAATACCATTAAGTACCGCTACACCAAATAATGCAATAAACCCAATTCCCGCGCTGATACTAAAAGGCATACCGCGAAGCATTAACGCGAATATACCGCCGATAGCACTCATTGGAATTGCCGTAAAGATCAAGGCAGCCTGCTTTAGCGAACCAAAAGTAAAATATAACAGCATAAAGATCAAAAATAATGATACAGGTACAGCAATGGTCAGTCGTTTACTGGCAGCTTTAAGATTCTCAAATTGTCCGCCATATGTATAATAATATCCTGATGGTAATTTTTCTTTATTAAGCTTCTGCTGGATTTCTTCTACTACACTTTCTACATCTCGGCCTTTTACGTTAAAACCAATGACGATTCTCCTTTTACCTGCCTCACGACTAATCTGTGCGGGGCCAAGTTTATAATTGATATTGGACACCTGTGAAAGCGGGATCTGTATTCCTGTCTTCGTAGACACCATCAGATTGTTGACATCATCAATACTGGTTCTATGTAAACTATCCAAACGAACCACCAGATCAAACCTTCTTTCATTCTCAAATACCTGACCTGCAGCCTGACCTGCAAAAGCAGTACTTACAGCAGTATTTACGTCTTTAATATTCAGCCCGTAATTAGCCATTCTTGTGCGGTCATATTCAACATTAATTTGCGGAAGACCACTAACACGTTCGATCTGTGGAGCACTCGCACCATTAACAGACTGAATAATTTTTGCTGTTTTATCCGCATATATCGCTAAAGAATCTAAATTTTCACCAAAAATTTTAACCGCTACATCTTGTCTGATTCCTGTCATCAACTCATTGAAACGCATCTGGATCGGTTGATTTTTTTCGAAAAATACCCCGGGAATAGCTTCAAGCTTTTCAGAGATCTCATCTGCTAATTCATCATATGATTTTTTTGTTTTCCATTCACTTTGCGGTTTTAAGATCACCATCATATCAGTAGCTTCAGGAGGCATTGGATCAGTAGGCACTTCAGCAGCACCGGTCTTCCCTACAACCATTTTAACTTCGTCAAACTGCTTGATCAGCCTGGAGGCCTGCATAGAGGTTTCAATACTCTGACTTAATGAACTTCCCTGTGGAAGAATACAGTGAAAAGCAAAATCACCTTCTTGGAGTTGAGGGATAAACTCGCCCCCCATTCTTCCAAATATAAATAATGAAACTGCAAATAATGCAACAGTAACACTTACTAACCAATATTTTACTTTTAAAGCTTTCTCTAGTAGAGGTTGATAGATTTTTTGGAGTCGGTTCATCATTTTATCTGAGAAATTTTCTTTATGCGAGATTTTCTTCGATAAAAAAAGTGCACTCATCATTGGAATATAGGTCAATGATAATATCAATGCACCAAAGATTGCAAAACCTACAGTTTTAGCCATCGGAGTAAACATCTTACCCTCAACACCTACTAACGTTAAAATAGGAATGTAGACAATCAAAATAATAATCTCCCCAAATGCTGCGCTGCTTCTGATTTTAGAAGCTGAAAGAAATACCTCTTCATCCATCTCAGACTGGGTAAGAAGACGTGTTGTTTTCCGCAATCCTAAGTGATGAAGAGTCGCTTCAACAATAATAACAGCTCCGTCGACAATTAATCCAAAATCAATCGCCCCTAAACTCATTAAGTTGGCACTTACTCCGAAAACGTTCATCATTCCCAAAGCAAAGAGTAAGGACAACGGAATGGCAGATGCCACAATAAGACCGGCTCGTAAATTACCGAGAAATACTACCAGCACAAAAATCACTATCAACGCTCCTTCGATAAGATTTTTCTCGACAGTATCAATAGCTCTGCCAACTAGATTAGTTCTGTCTAAATAAGGCTCAATAATCACATCAGTAGGTAAAGATTTTTGAATAGTTGGTATTTTTTCTTTGATTAATTGCACTACCTCATTACTATTAGCACCTTTAAGCATCATCACCACTCCACCTACAGCATCCACCTCACCATTAAATGTCATGGCACCATATCGAACCGCACTTCCCAAACGAACCTCAGCAACATCTTTAATGAATATAGGCACACTCCCTGTTTCATTTTTAACTACAACATTCCCAACATCTTCAAGAGAGGTCACAAGTCCAATTCCACGGATAAAATAAGCATTAGGCTTTTTGTCAATGTAGGCTCCGCCTGTGTTCTGATTATTTTTTTCAAGAGCTGCAAAAATATCAGAAATACTAACTCCCATCGCTCGTAGACGATCAGGGTTAACAGCGACCTCATATTGTTTTAGCTGTCCTCCGAAGCTGTTAATCTCTGCAACTCCGGGAGTACCATTAAGCTGTCTTCGAACGATCCAGTCCTGCATTGTACGAAGTTCTTTGGAATCGTATTTTTTCTCACTTCCTTTCTTTGGATGAAGGATGTATTGATATACTTCCCCAAGTCCTGTACTTACCGGAGCCAACTCTGGTGTGCCAATTCCTTTTGGAATTTCTTCAGCAGCCTGCTTCAGCTTTTCACTGATCAATTGGCGGGCAAAATAAACGTCAACCTCTTCTTTAAATACAACAGTGATTACAGACAAACCGAATCGTGAAATACTTCTGGTCTCCTCAATATCAGGAACATTAGCAATACTCTGTTCTATAGGGAATGTCACCAACTGTTCAACTTCCTGACCTGCCAACGTAGGGCAGACTGTGATTATTTGAACCTGATTGTTGGTGATGTCAGGTGTGGCATCGATCGGAAGTTTGGTTGCGCTCCAAACTCCCCAAATTATCAACAACAAGGTCATTATACCAATGACAATCTTGTTCTTGATGCTAAATCTTATGATTTTATCTAACATTAGAATATAATTTTTATTGAAGGTCACTGCTTTCAGAACAAGTTGTGTTCTGGAATTCAGGTGACAAAAGTGAATAGGAATGCAATGCAATACTATTGCAATGTTTCCATAACAGTTTAGACGAAAGACAATTCTTCCGTCTGATCAACAAAAATTATATTTTAGGAGGTTGCCATATCTGATCGTACACCAAATATGCAAAGTCGTTCTTTATGAAAAGAATTTTTTTAGAATAGTACTCTTTTATCTGTTTACGATATTCTAAAACAGGTTTTATTTTGAGGGAAGTAACGCTAATTCTGCAGCAGTTACAATAACAAAAAGGAGAACAAGAATCTGTTTTTGAATGAGCATCGTTTTGCTCAGATTTTACATAGGAATTAGATACATTTTCATTTTTTGATTGCGCCTTTGCAACATCCATGCATGGCATTAATGATAATGCCATGAAGTAGACTGTAAAAAGCAATCTGAGAAAATTCATGTGACAAAGTTAATTATTTTACATTTATAAACACATATTAAATTTTATCTATTTTTCTTTAAATTTATTACTAACAAGATTTTAAAAAAAAGTATTTACACTGCAGTATTTTGTAAAGCACAAATCTCTTATAATTAGCCGTAATAAACAATAAATATATCTTACCGAGCTATATACCAATAAATAACTACCTTCTTCGGACAACATTCTGAAAATTATCTAAGTAAATATTCTCTTTTTGTTTTAATACTTTATCTATAAAGCCTACTGTTGTTAAATTATTGTATAAAACTATATTCTCAAGGGCTCTTTCTTTAACATAATCTCTGTTCTCATTCATTTTTAATTGTTCTGCTTTTTCTACTTTGTACAACGCCAGCAAATTCTCCCTCGTTTTTGGAAGCTCTTCCAGCTTTTTATCCAGTTCCGCAATTTTATCTTCAGTGGTTTTGGTTTGATGTTCAATTTGAGTAACATCTATTCCTTTCTGAGCTAAATTTTCAATAACCTCTTGTACTTGAGCTTTATGTAGGTCGATTGTTTTTTGATAAGATGGCAATTGGGTTGCCCAATATTCAGCATTTGCATCGCCATTTTTCGAATAGCCTTCAATTCTATTATATGAATGCTCGGCTTGGGTTACCAATTCTTTTACTTTCAAAACATCTTCATATTTTCTCAGAACAAATGCACTATCGGCCAAATGTTTATTTTTTTCACTTTCAATCTTCTTTTTAATGAGTTCGATTTCGATATTGGCTCTGGTTTCGGGATTGGTAATGATGGAGGTTTTTAATTCTTGAGTCCTGATGTCTGAAATATCCAAAACATCGGCTCCTTTTTTCATCGCTTCTAAATATCTAGCCTGTTTGGATTGCAGTTTTTGAAGCATAAAAACATCAATACTATCATTGGTCAGCATAAAATTAATCCGCACAGTTTCGTTTTTATTTCCTTGCCTCCACGCCCGTCCTTCCACCTGTCGCAAAGACGTGAAATTATATGGCAATGTAAGCATGTACACATCCGTCGTATTTTCCTGAAGATTCATGCCTTCCTGAATGGCTTCACTACCAATAACTACTTTTATTTTTCCTTTATTAAAATCATTTTGAATAGTAATTCTTTGATTTTTATTGGTAGATCCGGTAATAATGCCGATTTCTTCGGGTTTGTAACCAATTTCTGTAATGAGATATTCTTTTAATTTTGGAAATTGAGCAACCGCCAATTCAGAATAAATAATTTGTCCCGATTCCGGAATGTCTTTTCTATTCTGCCTTATTAAATCCATCGTCTGTTTCAACTTTGGAGAATTTTCTATGAATTCTTTTACAGAAGGTTCTTCATCATCATAATATGGCGACAAATACGGCGAAATAGCAATCAGTCGGGCGTTAAGAATATGCGTAAGAATTGCTCCCTTTTCAGTTTCACTGAAATTTTCATTGAGCAGGTCATATTGTTCTCTTGTCAGATCATTCTGTTCAATTTTATACTCTTTGTTAATTTTGTTGGGACGAATCAATTCAGGATTGTCTTCTTCGCCTTTTATATCAATGAATTCCGAAAGTAATTGCTGAAACAGCGAATTGTTTTTAAATCTCCGAACATTGGCTTTAAACTTCACATCACCTTTTGCATCAATTTCCATATCATTATCCGCTTCCATAAAGGTCTCGAAGAATGTATTCACATTAAAATATCCCGATTCTTCTAATCTTTTATTTGCTATTAAAGAAAGAATGGAATAATATTCCAAAGGCTTGTTGGTAAAAGGCGTTGCTGAAAGCAAGGTTACATTTCTTCCGTCATTTTTGTCTTGAATGTACTGAGCTGCCATCCAGGTATTGATTCCCAATTTGGAAGTCTGTTGGTTTTGACTTCTAAAATCGGAGGCAAATCTT
>NZ_QNUG01000048.1 GCF_003385395.1 Epilithonimonas hispanica
ATTGCATCTAGGTTATTCATAATGTATTAGATTGGTAGTCAATACAATATACGAAATTTTCGTATTATGAGTAACCTTTTTTATAATGCACTACGGGTAGTTTTAATAACAGTTTTGTAAATTTCAAAAAACCACCTAAATTTAGAACCGATGAAATAGCGCTGAACATTGAGCAAGTTGAAAAAATTTACGCTCACGATTTTTCTGAAAAGAAGAAATATGAAAGAATAAGGGATTTGTTTGTGTTTGGCTGTGTAACAGGAATGCGCTTCGGTAACTACAGTACTATTTCAAAAAATGATGTACAGGGAGATTTTATAAGAGTGATTGATTTAAAAAGCAAGTCCAAAAATCTCGCAATTCCATTAAATAATATCTCTAAATCAATTCTGGAAAAATATGAATATTCGCTTCCTAATATTAGTAATCAAAAGATGAACGAATATATCAAAGAGGTTTTCAAAGAATTGAAATTTACAGATGAAATCAAGAAAACAATGAAGTATGGTGATCAATTGGTAGAAATAAATTCAGAGTTTTACAAAAGGATTTCCTCGCATACCGCACGAAGAAGTTTTATTACAATTATGAAAAACAAACGAGTGCCGGACAAAGTGATTATGAGTTACACTGGACACACGAGTTTAGAAGTCTTCAATGCTTATTACAGACCAAGTGAGGACGACAAAATAAATTATATGAACGAAGTTTTTAAATAATCATTAATTTAGATTATGGATCAAAAGAAACTTTATGGACGATGGAATTTTTGGGAAGAATTTGTAGGTTATCCTATGATGATTTATTATTGGATTAAGGGAGAAAAAATTCAAAAAATGTTGTCTAAAAGAATTGACCAAGCCAAACATAAAGCCAAACAAATTATTCTCACCGAAAAGATGAAAAACGAGTTTCTGATTCAATATGAAAAATTGGATAACTTTTTCAGTTTTCACTTCAAAGACATCGATGCATCTAGAAATCACAATTTTGAAGAAAAGATTAAATATTGTTTAGACCAATACAAGAAAGAATCATCAAAACATTTAAGTTCAAGTAACTTAATGAAGTTGCAGGAAAATTTTCTGAATGGTGCTGAAACTACACTTTTTTTATATTTTGCCTTAGAAAGCAAAATAAAAAGAGAAATCCGATTATCAGATATTATGATAGGAGAAGACAGTTCAAAAATTTTCGTTGCTTTTTTGAAAGGCAAAAAATTTATCGATGAAAATCAGAATCTAATTGTAGATCAGAAATCTTCATTCATTAGAATTCACAGGTTCTTAAAAGACAATCATATAATTAATCCAGATTTTCAAGACACCACAATTATTGAGGCGATGGAAAATGAATACAATACCAATTTTGACAAAGGAACATTCTCAAGAGCTATTATTGTTAAACCCAATGATTTTGAGGAAATTATCTATCAAGAATTATCTAAACTGTTTAATATCAAGTATTAAACTTTACGCAATTGACTAAAATTGCATAATTAATTATTCCAATAATACAATTTTGCTTGCAGAAATTCTAATACAAGAAATAATGCAAACAAATCCATTCCAAACAATCCTAGATGAATTAGGGGAAGTTAAACAATTATTACATTTAATTCAAAAAGAGCCAGAACTAGAGCTCAAGAAAAAATTCTACTCATTCAAAGAAGCGTCAGAAATTCTTAAAGTTGATTATCAAACAGTGCGTTCACACGTTCTGAAAGGCAACATCAAAGCTGAGCAATTAGGGAGATTTTATAGAATCAACCATCTTGATTTGATGGCAGCTTTAAAAGACGTAAAATCACTCAAATATAAAAGATAAGCACCACAATTACGACTTGTGGTGCATTTGGGTTTTAATTTTAACCTAGAAATATGATTTCGAAAGAGGCTTATATTTCAGAATAATCAACAATTTATGAATGATAAAGCAATAATGTTGTCTGAAATTTCAGACAGAGAATGTCAATCTGAATCAACTAATATTCTCAACGGACTAAAAGAAGATTTCAGGCTTGTTTCAGGCAAAAACATATTTCCAACAAGTATATTTCCACAAGTAATGCAAAAACTAATATATGAATTAGAATCTACATTGAATTTTTCTCCAGATTATTCATCTGCTTCAATTCTATATGCAGTTTCGGTTTCAATTGGAAACAAAATTCAACTGAAAGTAAAAAACAGTTGGCTCGAAAAATCTAATTTATATATGGTTCTTGTTGGTAGAACAGGAGATGTAAAAAGCCATTCGGTTTCATTCTGTCTTCATCCTTTAATGAAATTAGATAAGGAAAATTTTGAACAATATATCCTAAAGAAAAAAGAATATGAACAATTACCAGCAGAAGAAAAATCAAAATCGACGATTCCAATTCTTCGACAATTACTTTTAAATGATTTTACACCAGAAGCATTTGTAAAAGCACATTACTTCAATCCAAGAGGAATTGGTTTGTACACCGATGAAATTGCAGGTTTCTTTAATTCCTTCAACCAATATCGAAAAGGAAGCGAAGAAGAATCTTATTTGTCAGCATGGAGCGGAAAACCAATCATTAAAAACAGAATTTCTGGCGAAGAAATGCGAGTTGATAATACGAAAGTGGATATTATTGGAACGATGCAAGAAGCGATTTTGTCGAGTGTTTTTCACTCAAATAAATTAAAAAATGGTTTTATTGATCGGCTTCTTTTTGTTTTACCACATAAATATGTGGACAATAAATGGCATGATAAGGATTTAGATGAAAAATATATCGAATGGTATTCGGAATTCATCGAGAACACTTTTCAACTTGCTGAAAATTCAGAAAAAATACTTGAATTTGAGTCCGAAGCAAAAAATTATTTGTACAAATGGCAGAACACTCAAAAAAATGATTTTGAATTTGAATATCAGCGAGGAATATCTGTAAAACTACAGCAATATGTTTTGAGGTTTTCGATTCTTTTAGAAGTGATTCACGCTATTTGCAATGATGAAAAACTCCACTCGATCTCCTTAAAAACTTTAAAATCTGCAATTAAATTAAGAGATTATTTTTTTGAAAATGCAGTTCGTGTTTTTGAAATTATTGATAATTCCTACTATGATTCACTTACCGAAATTCAAAAAAATGTATTCGACAAACTTCCGCAACAATTCAAAACTGGAGAAGGAATTGAAATAATTTTAAAAGAAGATTTGATGAAAATTAGAAGTTTTAAAAATTTCCTAAAAGATGAAAAACTCTTTAAAAAAATAGCGCACGGAATTTATGAAAAGCAAGTTTTTTAGATTCTTCAATAGATTTGATAGTGCACTTCTTGCATTATTGCATTTTGGGTTATAAAGTATTGAATGTCAAATATTTAATAATTTTTGAAAATGCAAGAAAGGGTAAGAAGTGCAAGTAAATTCTTTTAGAAAGTGCAGAAAATGCAAAGAAAGTGCAGTCAAAAACAGGCTTTAATCACCTATGAATAAAGGAAAGTGCAAAAAATGTAAATAATGCAGAGAGTAAATAAATACCGTTTTATTTTGGATTCAAGTTCAAAGAAATATAAATGTCCCAATTGTGGAAAATTTTCTTTGGTAATTTTCATTGATTCTGAGACAGGAGAGCTCATGGAAAATTACGGAAGATGTGATAGAGAATCAAAGTGTGGATTTTTTTATCATCCATCAAAAGATGGTTTTCAAAATTGTACAAATTCCAAGGTTTTAAATTTTTCAACTCATGATTTTTTTCCTTCGTTTCATAAAAATGGTTTGGTGGAATTTTCAATGAAAAATGAAAATAATTTTTTGAAATATTTAAGTTCCCTTTTTGGAACTTCAATAGCAAATTCTATTCGGGAAAAATATAAAATCGGAACGCTTTCCGAATTTAATTATGGAACAGTTTTCTGGCAAATTGATGAGCAAAAAAAAGTGAGAGCAGGAAAAGTAATCCAATATTTTGAAACAGGAAAAAGAACAAAAAATATTACATGGATGCATCAAATTTTAAAAAAGAAAAATGAAATTTCAGATTTTAATTTATCGCAATGTTTGTTTGGATTGCATTTAACACAAGAAGAAAAAATAAGCATAATTGCTTTGGTTGAATCTGAAAAAACAGCTTGCATTATGAGCGTAATATTTCCAGATTTTTTATGGCTGTCTTGTGGAGCAAAAGGCGAATTTAAATTGACAAAATTAGAACCAATAAAACACCGAAAAATCATCGCATATCCAGATTGTGAAATTCAAAAAAATGGCTCAACAACCTATCAAGAATGGAAAAGAAAAGCAACTGAATTTAACAGATTAGGATTTGATATTTACGTATCAGATTTGCTTGAAAAAGAAGCAAACTCGGCACAAAAAACTTATGGAATTGACATTGCAGATTTCTTCATGAAAGAAATAAATAGAGATTGAATAAAACGGGTTTTATATCGAGATGTGCCAATAGAGCTACAAATTCGTTCCGAACTTGCATCTTATTGGCATCTCGCTTTTTCTCCCGATGGTCAAAAAAGGAAAAATTGCTTCACAATTTTAAAATAAAAAACAAGTCAAATAATTATGAAAAACAAAATTTTACGGTTTCGGGTTTCTTCCCTTGAACATCAAATCATCCAAATAAAAATATTAAAAACTGGGCTTTCTATGTCAGAGTTTTTACGAAGACTTTCCTTAGAATTAGAACTCAAAAATACATTGACAGATGATGAAATTGAATGCTATAAAAACCTATCAAAATATGCCGATAATTTTCGCAGAATTTCAAATTTATTTAAACTTGGAGATGTTACAGGAATGAAAAAAGAAACCCTCGAAACTTCAAGATTAATTAAAAAACATTTAGAAAAATTGAAATAAAATGATAGGAAAAGCAAAATCTTGTGTCGGTGGTTTTTCACTTTTTAATTATGTAGTTGATGATGAAAAAGGAATCGAATTATTACGAAATAATCTATGTGGAGAAACCCCAATTGAACTTTTTCAAGAAATGAAAATTTTACAAAATTTGAATCAAAAAGCAACCAATAAATTGATTTCGATGGTACTTTCTCCTCACGTAGATGACGGCGAAAATTTAAGTCAAAAACAACTACAAATCCTTACAATGGAATTTTTGAAAGAATTAGAAATCGACACCGAAAAATCTCAATTCATCGCTTTTTTGCATACAGAGAAACGACATCAGCATATTCATATTCTTTTAAACAGAGTAGATGAAAATGGGAAATTATTCCAAGATCATCATATCGGGAAAAAAGCACAATGGTCTGCTCACAGAATTGCAGAAAAAAATGGATTGATTTCAGCAAAACAAATGAGAATTGATAAAATAAAAGCATCAGAAGACGTAAAATCTGATTCTAAAAATTTAAGAAAAGAAATCTATCAAAAACATTTGAACGTGATGGAATCTAAACCATTGACGATGGAAAAATATTTATCGGAAATGCTGAAACAAAATGTAAAATTTATTCCAACAATTAATAAACAAGGTGAATTGCAAGGTTTTCGGGTGAGAAATATGGAAAATCAAACCGAAATGAAAGCCAGTGATGTTCACCGAAATATGGGATTGAAAAACTTACTGGATTCTGGATTATTTTTTCAGCACGAAAACACCGATTTGAATATTTCAATGCAGAAATTAAATATAATTAATACCCAGAAATACCAACAGGAATTACAATTTGCTTTAGAAAAGAAAAAAAGTAAAGAGGTAGATTCTAATATTTCTATATCAAACAAAATTTCAATAGATAACAACGAAAAAGAAATAAAATATAACACTAAATTCAGTAGATAAAATGGCACAGAAAGTAAAAACACAAGATTTAATGGAGGTTTTCAATGAGAAGCTTGATGAAGTAAATCTAAAATTCGACTTGAATAAAGAAATAATCTCCACTCTTGATAAAAAATTGGAAGAGATTAAAAATTCATCTCTTAAAATTGAATTTGAACCACTTGAAAAAGTAATACTAGAAAACTCAAAATCATTTGAGAAACACAGAGACGAATTAGCGAGAATTTCTAAAGAACATAATGAGAAAATAAAAACATCTGCTAAAAAAGAGGTAAAATATCAATTGTATTTTTACGGTGCTTTGACCATTCTTTTTTGTTTGTGTACTGCTTTTCTTTCATTTGGAATTAATCAATACCAAGAAAAAAAATATGCAGAAAAAGAACTCAAATTCTATTCAAAAGAAGCATTACAGAGAGAGGCTTATCTAAAAGAAAAAAAACTTACCGAAAAATATAAAAATTGGCTTGAACAAAAACAAAAGAAGCCTCACCAAAATTAGAATAATGAAGAAAAAATTCTATTGAAATGTGGAAAAATGCCAAAGCTAAAGCCATCAAATTTTCCCACATTTCAACAGAATACAACAACAGCAACAACAATTTTTTAAACGAATTTAGTGAGGAAATCATGTCATACTCACTGAAAAATAAAGATGATGGAAGATATAATATATTATTCAAAAAATATAAAAATAACTTCAAGTGATTAAATAAAAATTCTTATATTTGGACAAATATCGTCCTGAAAATATTTTCAAGACTAAAACCTTCAAAAATGAAAAAATCATTTGGTGAATTTATTAGAGAATTAAGAGAAAAAGAAGGAATGCCACTTCGAAAAGTTGCTGCTTTTGTTGATATAGATGCTTCGACTTTGAGTAAAATAGAACGAGGTGAACGTAATGCTAACAAAGAAATAATTCCATTATTATCTCAGATTCTCAATATTTCAGAAAACAAATTATTGCTGACCCTACTAAGTGATACGGTTGCAGAATCTTTGATTTATGAAAATAATAGTTCTGAAATTCTGAAAGTAGCAGAAGAGAAAATTAAATATTTGAAAAGTAAAAACTTTCAACAAGGAAACTTAAAGTTTGACTAATGGGAATAAATGATTTAGTAAATAGATTTGAGGCTGAAAGGACTAGATTTATTAGCAGTGCTTACAATGAAACTCAACTTCGTACTGATTTTCTTGACCCTTTATTCAAATTATTGGGTTGGGATATTATTAACGAACAAGGCAAGCCAACAAACGAAAGAGAAGTTCTAGTTGAGGAAGGTCTTAGAGGGGAATCAAATGAAAACACAAAAAAACCAGATTATACCTTTCGACTATTTGCGGATAGAAAGTTCTTTGTTGAAGCAAAGAAACCTTCTGTAAAAATTGAAATAGATTCTGAGCCAGCAAAACAAGTAAGAAGATATGGTTTTACTGCAAAATTGAAAATATCTGTACTTACAAATTTTGAATATTTAGCAATATATGATTGTTCACAAGTGGTCGAGGAATTGGATAATGTACAAAAAGGAAGATTGAAATTATACCACTACAAAGACTTTGAAGAAAAATTCGAGGAAATAAAATCTTTGATAGGTAAAGAATCTGTCTATTCTGGGGAATTTGATGCAGAATGGGGAAATATCGAGAATCAAATTCAGAAGTTTAATATTGATGATTTATTTATTAAACAAATTAATGATTGGAGATTATGGCTTGGCAATGAAATTTATTTAAAAAATCCTGAAATTAATGAGTTTCAATTAAATGACATCGTCCAAAGTTACATCAATGGGATAGTTTTTCTTAGAGTTTGTGAAGATAGAAATATTGAAATTTATAAAACACTCTTCAATTTGGCTGATAATGAAAGTTTTGAAGCATTGATTCAAGTGTTTAGAAATGCAGATTCAAAATATAATGCAGGATTGTTTAGTCAGCCGTTGAGTGATGAAATTATATCCAATGAAAGTGATGCTTTCTGGCAAATTATTAAGCAATTGTATTTTCCTGAAAGCTCGTATTCTTTTGCAGTACTTTCTTCTGATATTTTAGGTCATATCTATGAAATATTCTTGGGAGACCAATTGAAGATTCAAAATAGCACCATTGTTCTAAAAAAGAAACCTGAAAATGAGGATAGAGATGTAGTAACAACTCCTACATTTATTGTGAGAGATATACTTGCTGAAACTATTCAGAAATATTGTGAGGGGAAATCAGCTGAGGAAATATTAAATTCAAAATTTGCAGATATTGCTTGTGGATCAGGTGCGTTTTTACTTGAAACTTTTCAATTGCTTCAAGATATTTTAACCGATTTATATATTGAAAGTGATACTACAAAAATTATTCAAATTGGAATAAATAATTATAAACTGAAATTTGAAGTTAAAAAGCAAGTTTTACTTCAGTGTATTTTTGGAGTAGATAAAGATTTTAATGCTGTCGAAGCTTGTAAGTTTGGTTTGTTGCTGAAATTATTAGAAAATGAAGATAGAGCAAGTATTCCTATTCCGGCTCTTCCCTCGTTGGTTGATAATATTTATTTTGGAAATAGTCTTATTTCAACAGATCAAACAGATGTAGAAAATAGAGAATTAATAAATCCTTTTGATTTTGGTGATGTAAAGTATGATGTAATAGTTGGTAATCCACCGTATCTTGCTACTGAACACATAAAAAAATTTACACCTACAGAATTACCGTTATATAAAAGCTTGTATGCCACTTCGTACAAACAATTTGATAAATATTTCTTATTTATTGAAAGAGCAATTAACCTATTGAAACCAAATGGTTATTTAGGATTTATTATACCAAGTAAATTCTCAAAATTAGGTGCAGGTAAAAAATTAAGAGAGCTACTCTCAGAGGAGAAAATTGTTGAAAAGATAGTTTCTTTTGGGGCAAATCAGTTATTTCAAGATAAATCAACTTATACTTGCTTATTAATACTCAATAAAATTGAAAGAGAATCTTTGCAGTATTATGAAGTTCGAAATTTAAACGATTGGAAAACGAAAAATCATGAAATTGATTATAGTTCAATTAATTTTTCTAATTTAAATGAAGATACTTGGGAATTGCTTCCAAATAATTTAAGAACAGTTTTTAATTCAATTAAAATTCAAAGTGAGGAATTAGGTAATCTTATTGGAAATGAAAACATTTACAATGGAATTCAGACTAGTAACAATAGAATTTATGTGCATTATGTTTCTAATGAGGATGAAAATTATTTTTATTTTAATTTAGATGAAACAGAATGGAAAGTTGAAAAAGAATTAACAAGACCTTACTTTAAAACTACTTCTGGAATAGATAATCTAAATACATACAGATTCCTAAAGCCTAATTCTTTTGTAATCTATCCTTATCGAAATGATAATGGACGAATTAATTTTGTTGATATTAATACCTTGCAAACTAATTATCCCGAAACTTTTAGATACTTAAACCATTACAAATCGTTATTAGAAGAAAGGGACTTAAAACCAGTTCCCGAAAACGAAAATGAATGGTATCGTTACGGAAGACATCAGAGTTTGGATAAATGTGATGTTCCAGTAAAAATTATTGTTGGAGTTCTTTCTCAAGGAAATAAGTACGCTGTAGATAATCAAAGGACATTTATTTCCTCTGGAGGAACAGCTGGGTATTGTATGATAACATTATCTGAAAATTCCCCTTATTCAATATTTTACATACAAGCGCTATTAAATTCTAAATACGGAGAATGGTTTGCATCAATTTATGGTGAAATTTTCAGAGGTGGTTACATTGCGAGAGGAACAAAAGTTTTGAAGAGACTGCCAATTAGAAAAATAAAATTTGATGATGATATTGATAGAATTCTTCATAACAATATTTCTGATAAACAACAATATTTAATTGATTTACAAGGTAGAATCGATAGCAATGTCGGTAATAATAGAATTCTGGTTCCATTAAGAAGGGAGTTTGAACAAAGAAAAAATGAATTGGATATTTTACTAAAAGAATTGTTTAACCTGGGAGAAGATGACCATCTGATTCCTCAAATAACTGACATTTATGCAACTGATTAATGAAGCTACAAAAGACAAGCTAAGAGGTGGATTTTATACACCTAAACTGATAGCCGATTTTATGCTAAAATGGGCAATAAATGGTAATAAATCTTTGGATATTCTTGAACCTAGCTGTGGTGATGGTGTGTTTTTGAAGTCAATTAGAGATAATGAAATTTCCTATAATTCTATTACAGCAGTTGAATTTGATGATGATGAATTTCTGAAAGCAGAATCAATTGGTTTAGAAAATTCAAATTTAATTAATGATGATTTTCATAGATTTTGTCTTAATACTGATTCTAAATTTGATTTAGTAATAGGTAATCCGCCCTATATAAGGTATCAATATTTTAGCAAAGAGCAACAAGAGCTTGCAGAAGAGATTTTTTCAAAGTCGAAACTGAAATATTCAAAACTAACAAATGCTTGGGTTTCATTTGTAGTTGGGTCTAGTCAATTATTAAAAGAGAAAGGGAAAATTGCTTTTGTATTACCTGCAGAAGTCCTTCAAGTTTCCTATGCTCAACAATTAAGAGAGTTTTTATCCCATTTTTATAATAAAATTAATATTGTATCATTTGAAAAATTAGTTTTTCCTGAAATTCAGCAAGAGGTAGTTTTGCTTCTTTGCGAAAAAGATGGGACAGATTTTCACAAAATAGAACATCTTGAAGTTAAAGATGCGAATGATTTAAAAAACATAGATATTTTAAAACTGAAAAATCCTCAAAAAAAGATAGATTTCAAATCCAACAAATGGACATTTTATTTTCTTGATCAAAATGAAATTGATTTTTTAGAAAAGCTTCAAAAAAATCAATTGGTTCCAAAACTTGGTAAATATGCAAAAGTAGAAGTAGGAATAACAACAGGAGCAAATCCATTTTTTACAGTTCCCTTATCTACGGTTCAGTTTTATGATTTAGAAGAGTATGCAAAACCACTTGTAGGAAGGAGTGTACAAGTGCCAAGTTTGATATTCACAGAAAATGATTGGAAAAAAAATAGAATCGGAGAAGCAAGAACTCACTTGCTCACTTTTCCAAAAATGAAAGATTTAAATGGCTCATTAGGGGCAAGAGATTACATTGGGTTTGGAGAAGAACAAGAAATTAACAAAGGGTATAAGTGTAGAATCCGTGAGGAATGGCAAATCGTTCCCTCTCAAAAATTGTCTGACGCACTTTTTATTAGAAGGAATCATCTTTATCCAAAATTAATAATAAACGAAGCACAAGCATATACTACAGATACAATGCACAGGGTAAATATTAATAAAAATGTAAATCTTAATGCCTTTGTCGCAAGTTATTATAACTCACTATCATTTGCTTTTGCAGAAATTTCAGGTAGAAGTCACGGTGGTGGTGTATTAGAACTGATGCCGAGTGAAGTTGAAAACATAATGCTTCCTTATCACGATTCTAATGAGGAACTTGTGGTAATAATAGACGAGATGATCAGATCTAATAAAAGTATTGATGAAATTCTTGAAATTACTAATAAGAAGATTTTAATTGAAAAATATAATTTTTCTACAGATGATGTTGCAATGGCTGATAAAATTTGGAAAAAATTGTCAAAAAGAAGATTAAATAGAAATTAATAATATATGGACACTGACGCATTATTAAAACAGCTTCAAGATTGGACAAATCGAGTTCCTTTAATTGTATTGGGGAGCGGAGCATCCGTTCCATTTAAGCTTCCGTCTATGTGGGCACTAGGTGAACATATTAAAAATTCAATTGCTTTTACAAACTCTGACGACCAAGAGCAATTTGAAAAATTCAAAACATCTTTTGATGCTAATGGAGATTTAGAAGCAACCCTTTCTGAGTTACAATTAAGAGATAATGTGTTGAATGAAATAGTTTGTAAAACTTGGGAATTGGTTAATAAATCGGATTTTGAAGCTTACGAACAATTTTTAGAAACAACTGAAAATTTTCCATTGGCTAAATTGACTGAACATTTACTTTCAACCGCTAGTAAAAAACTAACAATTGTTACAACTAATTACGACAGATTAGCAGAATATGCAGCAAGCTTTGCAAAAGCAATAATATGCACAGGATATGCGCAAAATTATATTGGACATTTTTCAAATGCTATTCATCAAAACCCTCTCTCTTCTATAAAAGGTTATAGTGGTCAAGTAAATATTTGGAAGGTTCACGGTTCTTTAGATTGGTTTAAGACGATGAATGATGAAAACATACAGCTTCCTTTGAGACATTCGGTTCCTTGTAATAACAAACCTTCAATTGTAACGCCTGGTCTTAGCAAATATTTTGAAACACATAACGAGCCATATCGAACAATTTTTGCCCAAGCTGACAATGAAATAGAAACAGCGAATGGATTTTTATGTATTGGTTATGGTTTTAATGATATTCATGTACAACCGAAACTGATTGAACAAATAAAATCCAAACCAATTATTGTTCTAACAAAAGAATTGACACCTAAAACAAAACAGGCAATTCTTACAGGTAATTGCAAACAATATATTTTAATGGAAGAAATAAATGGAACTGATACCAAAGTATATTCTTCAAGTTTTGGCGAACATATAATCCCTAACGTTAATTATTGGTCATTAGGCGAATATTTAAAATTAATCATCTCATAAATCTCAACCATGGCAATATTTAAATTTGAAGAAACAGCATCAATCGGTACAGTGTTTAGTGTAGATACATCTACAATCATCGTTAAAGTAGAAGAACTTGAAAAATTAAGAAAACTTCAGGTAAATCATTTGGTTGCAGTAAAAAGTTCAAAGGCAGGACAACATTTGATTGGAATTATTAATAGGATTACTAGAAAAGTTACGGATGACAACAATTCCGTAAGTGAGGATTTAGGACTTGGTGGTTTTCTACTTACAGAAAATATTATACGAGTAAATTTGATAGGAACCATGATTGATAAACATGGAGAATTTGAAAATGTATTCAAAAGAACACTCGATACAGTTCCTGAAATTGAAGCACCTTGTTTCCCTATTGATGGTGAAAATATTACCAAGTTTATGCAAACGATTTCGACACAATCAAATTATGAAATTCCGTTATCAATCGGTAAATACTCTATTGATGAAAATGCAGAAGCATTTTTAGATGGAGATAAACTTTTTCAAAGACATGCTGTTATTGTTGGCAGTACAGGTTCGGGTAAATCTTGGTGTGTAGCAAAATTGGTTGAGCAGATTGCGAAACTTCCTATGGCTAATTGTATTCTTTTTGATATTCACGGAGAATATAGTGGCACAGATTTCAAAGCGGATGGAATACAACATTTTAGAATTGCAAATCCTTCAGATTTAGGTAAAACAGGCAATCTTGAAAACAATGCTTTAATGTTACCTTATTGGTTATTAACCTATGAGGAAATGTTGGCAATGTTGCTTGATAGAAGTGATAGTAATGCACCTAATCAGGCTATGATTTTCTCTAAGACGGTATTTAATGAAAAAGAAAATCATCTAACTTCAATTGGAGATACTAAATTTAAAGGAAGCATAACTATTGATAGTCCTATTCCATATAAAATCGAAAACGTTATAACAGAAATAAGTCGGCTTGACGAAGAAATGGTTGCTGGCTCAAGAGGAGACAAACAAGGTCCATTTAATGGGAAATTAACTCGATTTATTCAACGATTAGAAGCGAAAAGCCAAGATAAGCGTTTAGGATTTATGTTTCAAATATCAGAAGATGAACTACACATTGATTGGATGGACAAACTTTGCAATGCTTTAATGCAAGGTTCAACTACAAATTCAAACAATGCAGGTATAAAAGTTATTGATTTTTCAGAAGTTCCTTCAGATGTTTTACCTCTTGTAATCGGTTTAGTCGCAAGAATTGTATTTACAGTTCAACAATGGACTGCAACCGATAAAAGGCATCCTATTTGCCTTTTATGCGATGAAGCTCATCTTTATATTCCAGAAAGAACAAATCAAGATGCGGCAGCAGAACTAGGGTTGAAAAATTTTGAACGTATAGCAAAAGAAGGGCGAAAATATGGTGTTAGTCTTACTGTTATTAGTCAAAGACCTGCCGAGGTAAACAGAACGGTTTTAAGTCAGTGTAATAATTTTATTTCATTACGACTTTCAAATGCTGAAGACCAAGCAGTCATCAAAAAACTTCTACCTGATAATTTAGCAGGACTTACTGATGTTTTACCAATTCTTGATATTGGTGAAGCATTAATTGTTGGCGATGCTTCACTTCTCCCAACAAGAGTAATTATTGACAAGCCAACAATAAAACCTCAAAGTGCTACTGTACAATTTTGGAAAGAATGGAGTAATAAAGATGCTTTGCAAGATATACCAACAGCCGTCGCTGGGTTAAGGAAACAATCAAAAACATAAAAAACACTCTGTGAAATATCATCACACTTATTATTTTTTACTATAATAAAAAAACAAAAAATGCTTGATTTTTACTTTAAAGATATTGTCAGTTGGATAAAATCTGACAAAAGAAAGTCAACTTGGACAACCATTTATAAACACTGGGAAGAAAATGGATCTCGAGAGTACTTGTTTTGTGTTCTATTTCCTGAAAAATTAATTGATGAATTTGTAGAGCATGCTTCTTGGAGTTTGAATATTACTAATTTAAGACCAGATTATGCTCATTATTCTGAAAAAGACCCAGAATATTATAGATGGGGCATAGAATCAGAATATGAGCCAATAATATATCAGCAATTTTACAATAATATTTTCCCAACAAAATTTGAAATTGTTGAAGAATTTTTGCAATTCTTCAATCTTTATTTTGACAATAAGAACAATAGCTATATTAGTGTGGATATTACCTCCGAACAAAATGAGGTTGTTAAAATTGTCAGACATAAAGATAATATAGAAATTAAAGTAAAAACTCATTTTCTTAGACAATTTTTATTTGCAAAGAAATTAGTGTTAGGTTTTCAGATGGACTATTTCAGAGAATCTGATAGAACTTTAAGCGAACAGAATTTGAATGAGAGTATGCTATTTGATGAGTTTGCTCAACTTTATAATTTTAATATTTGTTTTAAGGATTACTCGTCTATGGATAGATGCAATTCAGATTCTAGATTATTAGCTAAAGCCATCCTCGTTGGTTACGAAAGTCACAATATACAAACAGACTATGAAAGATTAAATTCTGGTACATGTGAAGATTTCATTGTAGATGTCAATAACGAAAATGGGGATTTTATATACGAAAGTTGTAACAAAAGCGAATTTGAAGAAACAAAATATGGATACTATACATCCATTTTTTTTAAAAGAGAAGTTCTGCTAAAATATTACAACAGTCCTAATACATACACTATAGAAGATGGCTCTCTATATATGAAGGGTTCTTGGAGATTATATCTAGACAATAATAATTATGAATTTGTTAGTGCTTATTTAGGAGATTTAAAAATGTTGCCTCATTTTGAACAACTATATTGGAAAAGCTTTAATATTGAGCCTCAATCAGAAGTTGACAAACGTAGATTTAATATAGATTTTTTATCGTCTTACTATGATCCCGAGATTGAAGATTTAAAGTTTAAGAATGAATATATCAGAGTAAATAAGTTATTTCTGAAAAAATTTGGGTTTAATTTGTTTTCTGAATTTGATGAAAATGATGTTCATTGTTTCAAAACACTACGACTTCCATTAAAAAATGAAGCCGCTGAATTAGATGTTCTGATTCTAAATTTGTGTAAAGTTTTAATTGACTATTTAAATGTTAAGTCTATCAATACGTTTCTTACTTCAGAACAGAAAGAATTAAGATCTATTGAAAAACTAGAAATATTTCTTGAAATTAATAACTTAAAAAACTTCGAAAAAATCATTGCCTTTTATAAAACATTGCAAAAATTACGATCAACTGGTTCTGCACATCGTAAGAATTCAGATTACAAAAAGTTTCTTTTAAGTTTAGGTTTTGAAAATTCAGATGAAAAAGGAATTTTCAAAGCACTGTTAAAAGATGCAATAAATATTCTGAAAAATATTTCTACTCAACTTGAATACTGATTCGCCCTAAATAGAATTTCAAAATTGATATTGATTTATGAACTTAAATAAACTTTTTCTATTTTCTAAAAATACAGATGCTGTTAGTTCACAGAGAGGCTATAATTATCAAACTTTAAAAACTTTAGAGACTTGGGTTAAAAATTATTTAGAAAATAAGTCCGATGATATATATTGCGAGTTTGAAGAAGATATTTTTCAAAAAAATAATTATGGTAAAGATTTAAAATTTAGACAAATAAAGCTTTATTCAAGTAATTTTTCATTTAGTAGTGATGAAATAAAAAAGTGTATTTCACATTTCTTTATATTATTTATTAAATCTGATTATAATGATTTTACAAAAGAATTTATATTTGAAACGAATACAAACGTAGCTGCAAAGTATTCAGATAATGATGCAGAATTATTGCAAGAATGGGTTGAATACCAGCATAATTTAGATGAAGAGAAGCTTAGTAGGTTTTCAGAAAAAGTAAAAGAAATTGTTACTGATTATATTGAAAAACAAAATAGCAACTTAAAAAATAATGAAGCTAATGCAGAAGCATATGCAATTTTTGAAAGTTTAGATGATAATTTTTGGAAAAGCTTCACTAAACAAATCAAATGGAAATTTATTGGTGTAGCTCCAGATATAGAATTTTCGAATATTAAAAAAAATATCGAAACTCTTATTTCTCAACTTGATTTTGAAAATGTGAGTAATGATGATATTCAAATTTTTGGAGTTTTATTGGAACATGTATTTACCCGTACGTCACAAGAAAATGAAGAAAACAGAAAATTAACAAATGGAGATTTAGAGAAAATAATTTTAAATATTGGGACTTCCGATGATAAGTGGTATTCATCAAAGTTTGAATATTATAAAGGTATTGATGCGCCAACGGAATTTAGGATAGGAGAGTTTTTTGAGGTTTTAGATCTGGTCAACTATTGCCGAAGAAAAAAATATTTGCACAAGCATAAGAATGTTTGGAATCCTTTTTTAATTTATTATTCTCGAAATACAAATATCGAAGTTGATTTCAGAAAAAAGGCTATTTACGAAATTGTTTTCCTAAATAATGAATTTTATGAAGTTGATTATGAAAATCTAGATGAAAGAAATAGACCAAAAGGAGAACTTTTTGGATATGAGGAAGACATAAGATTTTACTACAATAATATCAATAGTTTTAAAGATGCAGATGATTTAGAAAATGCACATATTCTGACTAATATACTATATACAATAATTGAAAACAAAAAAGTTAATATTTCAATTGATGAATTAAAAAAATGGTTTGTTCAATTGTATCGCAAAATAAGTCAAAAGTTGGTTTTAGAAAAAGAAGTTAATGAAAAATGTAAACTGCTAGAATTAAAAGGTCTTTTTTTGATGGGAATTAATCGCATCCGACCCAAAGATAAAACAGAATTTATAGAATATTATTATGAAATCTTAAAACTAGTTGATGATGCTCTTTTATATAAATTATCTCAATTTAGTGAAAGGATAGATAAGTACTTAAAGATTTATATCCATCATAATATTTCGGATGATGATGAAGCTATTATAAAAGAATTGGAACAGTTCTCTGATAGTTTATTCCCATTGGTTGAAAAGAGAGAGGGTAAAGTTAGATTGGCAAAATCACAGGTTCACAGAGCATATTCATATTTACAAACTAATAAATTAGGAAATATCCTAAAGGCGTTAGATCTTTTTCACAAGGCAAAGGATAATTATTTTCAAGAGGATACAATAGAAGGGTTTGTTTTAGCATTACTAAATATCTCACAGCTGTACAATACACTTGGTATGCACTTTGCAGCAAAGAATTATGCATTGGCAGCATTTAGAATGAGTGCAGAAAAAGAACTAATAAAAAGAGTAGAAAACAGTGTTGGTCAGCTTTTCTATTCGGATTATTTGCAAGGTTCTTGGTTTAATGCTATTAATATTTTCAGCAAATATATAAGTCTACGCTTAGATTCTAATTATGATAAAAATGAGGCTGAACAGGAAATGAAAGCTATTCATTATGCCTCATTTATTCTATATTCAATGAACAGGCTTTCAATCCAGTATAACTACATGATAGATAATTACATAAGTCGTCTTGACTATATTGGAGAAGATATTATTAAGCCTTTATTCACTAAAATTAAAGAAGAAGTAAATACAGATGAAAAATTTCATAAAGGGATTGAATACCAGATTGATGATTTTCCACTTAACGACGTTGGAGATACAAGAATTATTCAATTTTATGCATTAGGAAGTCTTTGGAAAATTAGTTTTGATAACTCTTTTGAAATATTATCAGTTGCTGAAGAATTTTTGTCTGCCACTCAAATTTTGTTAGCTGAAATTTCCCTATCGGAGATTGATTTTCATTTATTAAAATCTGATATTGAAATAAAATTAATCTTAAATGATAGTTATAAACCACCAATACAGATAGAGTCTAATGAGGTAATAAAATGGGATGTCTTTATCTGTTATATGGATAAAAAGGATATTGAAAAGACGAAAATGCACTCTGCATTTATTGTGTCGTCATTACTAGCTTTATTAAATAACATAAGCTTGCTTCCATATATAGAATTTAAAGAAAAGTTTTGGAAATTCTTTGGAGAAAGCAATATAAGCTCAAAACAACTTTCGGTCAATTTATATCAGAAAATGCATAGAGATGTCTATTTTAAAGAAGATTTTCTAGTTTATAATTCTGCTTTTTTTCAAAAAGAAAATTTATCATTAAACCTGCCTAAAGAAAATAAATTTATGAAATGGCAAGATAAATTGAGCGAAAAGTATGATAAAACCTTTAGTTTGGACTCTATAAGAAATAGAAATAATAATGTTAAGAAAAATATATACCTAACGTTAGAAGAATTAAAACGAGAGCCAGATTTTTCCATTTTAATTAATGAGTACAGATCTGAAGGTTGGAAAGATTGGCAAATTTTAATAAACATACATAATTTTATCCTTAATCATAAAATAAGAGTATTTGAAAAAGACCTTTTCACCAAAGCAGATGGTGAAAATTTCCATGAAGAATTTCAAAAAGCATATCATAAATATTCAATACTAGATGAAAAGGATTGCTATATAAAATACCCAGTGGAAGCCTTTAAATCAAAAGAATTTACAGATAATTTCAATATTGGAATCATGTTCATTTTACCTACTTATGGATTAGAATCAAAATTACTAACTCCAAATTTTAAAGCAATAAGAGAATTCATGAATATTAGATTTAACATGATGAAAGATGACTATATTGAAAATAATTTATTATGAATATCCGTAATTAGGAATAATTCACTATATTTGACTGTAATTTAGGTAATTATATGGATATATTTAGTTTTACGGCTCATTTTGGGACAGAAGA
>NZ_QNUG01000049.1 GCF_003385395.1 Epilithonimonas hispanica
ATTACACGCTTTAGCACACAATTTAAGAAAGAAAGTTGCCTGAAGAGGACAACTTTTCACTTTTTCTTAAAATATTGAAAAACTTTTATAACAAAAAAATCCGCCTCAAATTTTGTTGTGAGACGGATTCTTTTATTTGTGTAACTTTATTCCTTGATGAATTTTTCTACTATTTCCTGATCTCCAGTTTTTATTTTGATGAGGTAATTACCTTTGGCAAGTTGAGATACATTAATTTTGTTCGTGTTCTCGGTTTTAATTAATTTACCTAGGTAATCATAAATTTCAACTGAGGTTACCAGTTTTTTTGCCAAAATATTAATCATATCCTTTGCCGGATTAGGATAGATTTTAACATCTATTTTTTTGATATCGTTTGTAGCCAGCATCTGATAATTTTCATAAAAATTAAGAATTCCGTATCCCATCTGGTCTGTATAGTTAGGATAAAGAGATGAACTTTGTCTTAGACTTTGCTTTATGATCTCTCTAGGTTTTGTGTTAGGGACAGATTGTAATAGACACGCAACGCCACCAGCAGCTAAAGGTGTAGCAAAAGAAGTTCCGTTCCCATAATCAGAAGAGTTGTTGTAAGCGTAATAAGTAGAAGTGCCTCTTGCACTTGCGTCAGGTTTTACAACACCTGCAGAATTGGGGCCAAAAGAAGAAAATCCGGATGAGCTACCAGCAGAGTTAACCGCACCAATGGTAAAAACACTAGCATTGTCAGCTGGAGCAGAGATATAGTGCCACGCCTTTTGTCCCTCATTTCCAGCAGCAATTAATACAAGAATCCCTTTTTCGCTAGCAATCTGAGCTCCTCTGGAGATAAAAGTGGTTGTACCATTCATATCATCATATGTATAATCATAACGACTGTCATCAAACTCAGAATAACCTAAAGACGTAGAAATAACATCTACACCTTGTCTATCAGCTTCTTCTGCAGCCTCTATCCAATAGAGTTGTTCTTCTGGGATTTCATTAGCAGCATCTTCACTTGCGTACAAATAGAAGTATGCATCTGGTGCAGCTCCTACAAATGTCCCGTCTATATATCCACCAATAATACCCAGACACATAGCACCATGAGAATTGAGTGAGGTTGTATAGACAGAAGATGTCTTATTCACAAAGTTATAAGTTGCTTTGATGTGTCCGTTATCTCGCATTCTTTTAAAGGCACTGCCTGTATTGACATAAGGAAACCCTGTATCAATCACAGCAATAGAAACTCCCGTGCCGGTGTAGCCAGCAACATGCAATGGACGAAGGTTGATTTGATTGATCTGAGATAAGCTGTTCCCATAATTAAAAGTTGTCAAAGCATCTCTGTTTGCATTTTCAGAATCAAACGCATCGAATTTATTCATCTTTTCATTACGTTTTCCTCCGTTGGGATTTTTTACAAAACTTTCTACATGATCTACATAACTCTGCTGGGATAATGTCTGGATCTGTTCAGTAGTAGCATTGACTGCAACACCATTCAACCATTTTGAATAATCTGTTACTGTAAAACCTAAGTCTTTAACATTCTGGATATAACTAGATTCTATTGGAGCATCCTGATCAATAAGAGTAATTCCAAGATTGGTTCTTCTATCAAGAGATTTCTGGGTTAATTCGGATAAAGGGTTTGCATAAAAAGAAGCTTTGTTAGGTTTATCTTTGAAGAAAACAAAAACTAATTCGGTTTGAGCATTAATTACTAAAGAAAAGCCAACTGATAAAATTGTAAAGATTTTTCTCACGTTTAGGAGGATTTGATTTTTTAAACAAATAAATAAATGTAAATTTACAAAATAATGTTTTTTGCTTTTTAAATCGTTTCTAAAATATCTAATAACGACTTTTTAAGCATTCAAAATTTAAATATCAGCATATGAAAAAAATCCAAATGGTTGATTTACAAAGCCAGTATTATAAGATAAAAAGTGAAGTTGACAATGCAGTTCTTAATGTAATGGATTCTGCAGCTTTTATAAATGGTCCGGAAGTAAAATCCTTTCAATCAGACCTTGAAAATTATTTGGATGTAAAACACGTGATTCCTTGTGCTAACGGAACAGATGCTCTTCAGATTGCCCTTATGGCTCTTGATTTGAAAGAGGGAGACGAAGTGATAACAGCAGATTTCACATTTGCGGCAACTGTTGAAGTGATTCATTTGTTAAAACTAAAATCCGTTTTGGTAGATGTGGATTATGATACATTTACTATCGATACAGAAGCTATTAAAAAAGCAATTACACCAAGAACCAAAGCGATTATTCCTGTTCATCTTTTCGGACAATGTGGAAATATGGAAGAAATCCTGAAAATTGCTAAGGAACATAACCTTTACGTTATTGAAGATAACGCACAAGCCATTGGTGCAGATTTTATTTTCTCTGATGGAACTGAAAAAAAATCTGGAACAATGGGAACAATTGGAACCACATCTTTCTTTCCTTCCAAAAACTTAGGTTGTTATGGAGATGGAGGCGCAATTTTTACTAATGATGATGAATTAGCTCACAGATTAAGAGGAATCGTAAACCACGGGATGTATGAGCGTTATTACCACGACGAAGTTGGTGTTAATTCAAGATTAGACAGTATTCAAGCTGCGGTTTTGAGAAAAAAATTACCGAATCTTGACTCTTACAACGAAGCGAGAAGAAAAGCAGCTGATTATTATGATGAAGCTTTTGCCGGCAACGAAAATATCTTAACGCCAAAAAGAGCAGAAAATTCAACGCACGTTTTTCATCAATACACTTTAAGAATCCTAAACGGAAAGCGTAATGAATTGCAACAATTCTTAACAGAAAAAGAAATCCCTGCAATGATTTATTATCCGGTTGCGCTTAGAAAGCAGAAAGCCTATTTCCAAGATAGTAATCCTGCAGATTTTGTAAATACGGATAAATTATTGGATCAAGTAATTTCTCTTCCAATGCATACAGAACTGGATGAAGAGCAATTAAAGTACATTACAGATTCCGTTTTAGAGTTTTTCAATAACTAATCTCCAATATTTATAAAAACTATGTCCATACTCGTAACAGGTGGTCTCGGTTATATCGGATCACACACAGTTGTAGAACTCATTAATCACAATTTTGATGTCATCATTGTTGATGATTTGTCTAACTCAGAAAAATTCATTCTTGATAATATCGAGGAAATAACAGGAAAACGTCCAATTTTTTATCCTTTTGATCTTAGAAGAAAAGAGTTGCTGAAACAAGTTTTTGATGCTCACGATATCGAAGGTTGTATCAATTTCGCGGCTTCAAAAGCAGTAGGAGAGAGTATGGTAAAACCACTGGATTATTACGAAAATAATTTGTTTTCATTGATTAATGTTCTTCAGGAGTTTAAAGAAAGAAATATTTCTAACTTTATTTTCAGTTCGTCTTGTACGGTTTATGGTCAAGCAGATCAAATGCCGATTGATGAAAATACACCTCTCAAAGAACCAGAATCCACTTATGGTAAAACCAAAAGTTTTGGTGAAGATATATTGAAAGATTTTTCCAAAGCTTACAATAAAAGAGTTTCTTTATTGAGATATTTCAATCCCATTGGAGCGCATCCTTCTGCCTTGTTAGGAGAGTTACCAATAGGAATTCCTAATAATTTGGTTCCTTATGTAATGCAAACTGCGGCTGGAATCAGAGAAAAACTGAGTGTTTGGGGGGATGATTATCCTACGGAAGATGGGACAGCCGTTCGCGATTATATCTATGTTGTAGATTTGGCAAAAGCACACGTTGCTGCATTACAAAAATTGATTCATTCAGATGAAGAAACAGTTTTGGATATTTACAATTTAGGAACAGGAAAAGGTTCTTCGGTTTTAGAAGTTGTAAAAGCTTTTGAATTAGCTAATGATGTTGCAGTTCCTTACCAGATTTGCCCAAGAAGAGAAGGCGATATCACGATTGCATACGCTAATGCGGACAAAGCTGAAAAAGAACTCAATTGGAAAGCAGAAACCACTTTGGAAGAAGCATTGAAAACCACTTGGGAATGGCAAAAATATCTGAAAGACAGAAATAACTAAAACATAAAATCCAATCAACTCTGATTGGATTTTTTATTGCGTTCTCTTCTCAGCAAAACTGAAAATACTATGGAGTTTAACTTCAGAAAAACTATTAGATTTTATCTTCGATGCGACAATCATTGCTTTTGCAAGAACTTCAGTTGGCAATGGTTGTTGATTTTTGAAAAGTCCTAATTTATTGAGGAATTTAATCGTTTTCAAACCATAGACTTCACTATTTCTATCTGTGTTTTTTCGTTCCAGCATTCCCGGTTTGAAGATGGTTGTTTTGGGGAAATGCAAGTTTTTCACAGCTTCTTCCAATTCGCCTTTCATTCGGGAATAAAAGATTTTCGAATCAGGAGCTGCGCCATAAGAAGACACTAAAATATAATCATCCACTTCGTTTTCTCTCGCAACTTTAGCAAACTGATATTGATAATCATAATCTATTTTCCACTGATTGTCTTTGCTTCCTGCCGATTTCAAAGTCGTTCCGAGGCAAGAGAAAACAACATCACCCTTCACAAGATGTTTCCATTCGTCAGGCTGATCAAAATCTACGATGTGCGCTTTGACCTTTTCGTTATGAAAATCAGACCGTCTTCTCACGAAAATATTAATCTCATCAAAATCCGAATCCTGACAAAGTTGACTTACAAGGTCATTTCCTGTAGCGCCAGTTGCACCAATTACCAAAGCTTTCATACACGTAAGATTTGATAATAAAGTTAAGGAATATTTCTTGGATTAATTCAACTGATTACGATATTCCGCCCAAATGATTTTAAACCATTCCGTAAAGTTATCCGGATTTTCAGCAATTTTCTGTTGCAAATCAGCAATAGAAACATATCGGATTTCCGAAACTTCATCAGGATTCAAATCAAATTCCCCATCAAAGTTTCCTGTAAAAACATAATCCAATTCGTGTTCCCAAAGTCCGTCTCCAACATCCGCTTTGTAGATAAAATGGAATTTCTCTGTCAGCTCACAATCGATTCCCAATTCCTCTTTGATACGTCTTTTCGCTGCATCCAGATAAGATTCCTCGATTCTTGGGTGCGAACAACAAGCATTGGTCCATTGGTTGGGAGAGTGGTATTTTTCATTGGCGCGTTTCTGTAAAAGCATTTCACCCTTTTCATTGAAGAGAAAAACCGAAAATGCACGATGCAAAAGACCATTTTCGTGCGCCTGCATTTTTTCCATTTGTCCCAAAACTTCATCCTGAGGATTTACCAATACCACTTTTTCCATAGAACAAAAATAAGGATTTTAGAATTAATTATTAGGAGCTTAATCCCGCTTTCCGTTGCAATCTTTTTCTTTTCCTTATGTGAAAGAAAAGAAAAAGGATTTCCTCTGCAATCGGGGCTAGGGGTATTGTCTGTAAAACGCCATTTCGCCAGTATGATATTATGGAAAGTGCTTTATTCTGTTATAAATTGTTCGTAACTACCAAGTTTAGCTTTATCAATTTGATAATTTCCATTTGCATCTTTGCAGATTATTACACTATCAAATCCAAGTTCATTCATTTTTTCGATAGTCAAAAGTTCACCTTCTTTGACTTGAAATACTTTTCGTAATAACCAATCTGAAAGAGCTTTATTCGGATTCGTCATTAAAGCTTTTGAGTTGTCTTGACAAACTTTAGCTGAAAAAACTTCCCCAGTTGGGATTTTTAACTCAAATAATTGGTCTCTTTCAGGGAAGAAATTTGGGAATTGTTTATGAATTTCAGCAGGAATTGGAATGTACACTTCTCCATAATCTCTTTTTCGTCCTCCTGCATGCCATTGATTTAAACCACTTTTTTCAAACACAAATTTTTCTTTGTTTTTTATTCCGTAAAGTGGCAAAATAACATAATTTTCACCACGAACAAATTTATCTGTTGCTGGTTTTAAAGCTTTATCTTCAAACAATTCTAGAAGTAGAGTATAAGGATCTTCTAAAATTTCAATTGGAAGTTTAAAAGCATTATTAGGAATATAAAACTTTCTGAAAAGTGTACTTTTTGAATAGTTAAAACTATAAAAGTTTTTTCCATCTTCAAATTGTAAACTTGCAGAATTTTGTTTTACAGCGTGAATATTTTCTATGTCAATTTTGTCGTAATCAGTTTCAAATAAGACAAGTTCACTATCTTTTCTTGCAACAATATGATATAATGAACTCTCAATATTGTATAAACGATTTGCTAAATCAATTCTTTCGTTTCTGAATTCTGCTAACTTATGAGCCAGGTCTTTACCTTGAAAATCAGCTATTACTCTTGAAAGTGAATTGAATTCTGCTACTTTTTCATTGCTGTTATTTGAATTGCAAACGAATGTTTTTAAACCTACACCGATAGAATTATAGTTTGCATCGAATGCCGTATCTGAACGAGATAAATTTCCAGCATCAAAACTTCTACAGAAAATGTTTTCTGCTACACGGTAATTGATAAAAGGAATTGCACTTTCGCTGAAAAGACCCGAAAGCTTTGAAACTGCTGAAAGCAGTTTCAAATAATTTCCATTGTTTTCTATATCTATTTCAGCGAATGATTTCATCTACCCAACAACTTTTGATAAATGATATAATTCACCGTTAGAATCTGTTAAAACTTCTAATTGAGTTGAGTATAATTTTGGTTTTCTTTTTTTTAATGACTTGAAATATTCGTTAATTGTACTGTTTTCTAGATTAGATAAATAGTCATTAAATCTAGATTGTTCTCTTTCATTATTTATTACTGGGCAATAACCATTATGATTAATTGCAATATCATAAAGATTTTCTTTTTCATCTTTTATTCTAATTGCGTACACATTTTTAGGAAAAGATTTAACTTCTAAATAAGAGACTATATTTAAAATATTAGTTATTATCATAATACGTTGATTATTTCGTTACTAATTCTTTCAATTAAAGTGGTTGTTACAGAATTACCTGCTTGCATATACAATTTGCTATTTGCAATAGGAGGTAAGATATATTTATCCATTGGATAACCTTGAAATGCAAAACACTCTTTTGGAGTTAATTTTCTTATTCCAAAATCATCTTTTATCAAAGGTACATTATGTCCACCTGCACCCATATTTGCAGTTAATGTAGGACAAACATTGCTTTTGTTTTCTCTTACATAAACTCTACGCCATTGATAAACGGTATCCTTGCTTGTCATAGTTTTAACAAGTTCAGGATAATACTGATGAGTTTCAGGATAATAATATTTATTTTCTTGTTTTTCTTTGTCTAAAAT
This sequence comes from Epilithonimonas hispanica, assembly GCF_003385395.1. Taxonomy (GTDB): domain Bacteria; phylum Bacteroidota; class Bacteroidia; order Flavobacteriales; family Weeksellaceae; genus Epilithonimonas; species Epilithonimonas hispanica. The sequence goes on from NZ_QNUG01000049.1 coordinate 7,296, forward strand.
GTCGTGAATTGTTTTTGTTAATTTAATTTCTTCTGGAAATTGAAAATTAGCATAATTCGGAACTTGATTTGGGTCGAATGCAACTACAAAAATTCTTTCTCTATTTTGTGGAACATTTGCGTGAGTCATTGTGTTCAAAACTTTATGAAACACTTTGTAACCCAATTTTTCTTCTAAAATTTCAAGAATAACCTTGAAGGTTTTTCCTTTATCGTGAGAAACTAAATTTTTTACATTTTCTAAAAACACAACTTTTGGTTTGTGTTTTTCTATAATTTGTTCTAAATCAAAAAATAAAGTTCCTCTTGTGTCTGAAAAACCTTTTCTAAGTCCTGCAATTGAAAATGCTTGACAAGGAAAACCAGCACATAAAATGTCAAATTCTTTTGGAATATAATTTTTTACAGATTCTTTTGTAATATCTCCAAATGGGACTTCTCCGAAATTTTCACGATACGTTTTTTGAGCGTCTTTATTCCATTCGCTTGTATAAACACATTTTCCACCTACATTTTGCATTGCGATTCTAAAACCTCCAATTCCCGCAAATAGGTCGATAAATTTGAACGTATAATTTTTAGGAGTTGGAAATGGAACATTTTCAATCTCGAATAATAATTGTTGCAAAGCTTCTTCCTCTACAACCGAAATTTTATTTTCGCTTTTGTATTCTACATAGTTTTTCAAAATACTTAAAGCTTCGTCTTTATAATATTTTGCAACTCCGTTGTGTATATTATGTAGATAGTGAGTTAGTACGGCTTTTTCTTCTTCTAAAGGTTCAACAAGCTTAATTTGGTAACTCTTGTCATCAAATTCCTCTATGCTCATTTTCTCTTTTATCAACATTCTCTTTTAGCTTACTTATTAATGTTGCAATTTACAAATTAAAATCAAGTTTTGTTGAATTGAAAATTTGAAAAACGGGATTTTATTTTATGCACGAACTTTCAAAAAGCATTTCCCATAACGACAAAATTACCGCTGAACTATTATAGAAATTAAGAATAAAATCAGCTCCATTTGCGAGAAAACAAAATTCTACAAACTATTCTCCCATTCATTAGCAAAAGCAATAAAATCAGCAACAGACAATTCTTCTGCTCGGATATCGAGGAAAGGATGAGATTTTATATTTTCAGGAATACCGAGAACTTTCAGCGCATTGCTCATCTTTTTACGTCTTTGTCCAAATCCTGCTTTGACGATTTGTTTAAATAAAACCTCGTTTCCAGCCAATCCTTCTTTCAGATTTCGAGTCATTCGGATAACGCCTGATTTTACTTTTGGTGGTGGATTGAAGACGTTTTCGTGAACTGTAAAAAGATATTCAACATCATAATAAGCTTGAACCAAAACTGACAAAATTCCGTAATCTTTTGTTCTTGGTTTTGCAGCGGTTCTTTCAGCCACTTCTTTCTGGAACATTCCGCTCATTTCCGGAATCAAAGTGTAATTATCAATGATTTTAAAAAGAATCTGAGACGAAATATTATAAGGGAAATTTCCAATCACAGCCAGTTCTTCGCCAAAAACTTCCGGAATATTGATTTTCAAAAAGTCACCAACAAAATGCTGTTCTTCAAGCTTTGGATAATGTTGTTTGAGATAAACGATAGATTCTTGGTCGATTTCGGCAACATAGATCTCTGAGTCTTTTTCGAGAAGAAATTTGGTAAGAACGCCCATTCCCGGGCCAACTTCCAAAACTTTTTTATAGCCTTCAAATGACAACGAATCTACAATGTTGCGTGCGATATTCTGGTCTGTAAGAAAGTGTTGACCAAGATGTTTTTTTGCTCTAACGTCCATTTTGCAAAGATATGGTAAATTATAGTCAACAGAAAGATTATAATATCAATACATCTTCGTCTTCACACAAGTCACATTTTTTATTTTGACTGGTTTTCCAACTTTCTTCAACATTCCAGTTTCTAAGTTTCTTTTGAAAATGGTTACATCTTGCGAAATAACATTGGTCACAATAATGAATTTTCCTGTTTCATCAATCGCAAAAGTTCTTGGATGTTTTCCACCAGTTTTTTGGTAACCGACAGATTCTAATTTTCCATCATTCAAAACTTTGAAAATCGCAATATTGTTTTCTTTTCCTCTATTAGTCGCATATAGGAATTTTCCATCCGGAGAAATGTGAACATCGGAACTTTCAAAACCTTCTTTTATTTTATCTGGATGCGTTGCAATTCTTTGGATTTCTTTCAATGTATTATTCGAAAAATCATAAACCGAAATCATCCCGGCCAATTCTTCAATCGAGTAAGCAATTTTCCCATCGTTACTAAAAGTGATATGTCTTGGTCCGCTTCCGGGTTTTGTATTGATGAAAGAACTTTCACTGTCAATCAAAGGTTGTTTCTGATTTGCTTCAAAAGGATATTGTAATATCTTATCAGCACCTAAATCTGCAAACAAAACCGTCTTATAATCCGGTGTAAAAATAGCAGAATGTGTATGCGATTTTTCTTGTCTTGTTGGATTAACACCACTTCCTTCCGTGAATTTAAAATGTTGTGCTATCGAATCTATCTTTCCATTCTCAAGAAGTGGGAAAACAGAAATAGTTGGTTGATTATAAGTTACATTAATGAGCCATTTTCCACTTTTATCAACGTTTACATAAACTGGATTTTCACCTCCGGTTTTTTGTTGATTAAGGAAAGTCAAAGATTTTTTATCAGCATCAAAAGCGAAGGAGCCTACTGTTCCGTAATTCGGAGTTTTGGCGTCGTATGAGGCATAAACATATTTTCCGTCATTAGAAACTGTTATATATCCAGGATTGATAACATCGGAAGATGAAGCAACTTTGGTGAGTTTTCCTGTTTCCGTATCTAGTTCGTAAACATAAACAGCTTCAGAACCTTTGTCCCAATTATAAGAACCAAAAAATACAAATTGTTTTTGTGAATATAGACTTGTGCCAATTAAAAAGCTAATGAATAGAACAATTTTTTGGATTTTCATTGATGATTATTTGTTTTGGGAAATAGACTTGATTAAAAAAAAGTTCTGCTAGTAACAAATTTTCTAAAAATTCATCTGGAAACCAAACTGAATACCGAATTTTCTTACATCAGTATTCGCAGTTGTTTTGTGATTTAAGTAATTTCCTCTCCAGTTAAAATCAACTCTCAATAATCTGAAATTCCCCCAACCGATATTCTCGATTCCAAAACCATACTCGTAATAAGGTTTATCGGGAGCGCTAAGATTCATATTTCCAGCATTCATCGTGATGGATTCTTGTCTCAAACTTCCAACGCCTGAGCGGAAAAACGCAACTTCTCTCAGCTTTAGCTTCTTGATGAGAGGAATCTGAGAAAATATTTTCCCGTTGAAATGATGTTCCAGAAACAAAACAGCATAAGAATCTGCCACGAATTCATAGTAATTCATCAAAGAGAAAACGCCACGCACTAATCCGTAAGATTGGTTGGCAGGTAAAACATTTTGCAAAGCAAGAGGAAGCGCATCAAAGTTTTTCCCAACTTCTACATTCGCAAATAATCTTCCCCAATTTCCTAAAATCACAGGTTGATAATAGTAAAACTGAAGTTTGTTATAATTAAAATCTGAATTAAAAACGCCTCCAACTCCTTTTGTATATTTAAGAATCAAAGAAGGATTGGTTGCTAACGCGGTCATTTCATAACGATCAACTCCGTAAGTAGAAAATTTGATTCCTGGTCTGAAAATCAAAGTTGTTGTTAGTTTTGTATCATTCAAATCATTCCGAAGAACGCCTTGTCTGTAATAATCAATATTAAATAAATTAGAATCTGCAGATCTTATGTTTTGAGTGGTTGCATCCAATTTGATTTGGAAATTTTTCCAAGGTTCTATACTGGTAAAAAAATTGTATTGTTTAACAGAACTCATAGAAGTCGTTTCACCACTGTTAAGAACAGAAGAAGAAGCGAATGAACGCGTCATAATTCCTTCATCAGTTGTCAATTGAACTCCAAGTTGCAAAACGTCTTGTCTGTAACCGCCACCAATTTGGAAACGATTGGTTTTGTTGAACATATATTTTGCTTCACCACCAAATTTCCATTTTTCATCACGGAAACCGTAAGCAGTATAAGCTTGGATTCTCCACATATCATTCTTTCCAAAGTAAGTTCTGGCACCGGCTCTCAATCTCAAACCTTCGATGTCATTATATCCCCAAGTCTGAAAAATATTTCCAAAATCCAGCCATTTTCCAAAATGGATATAACCTGTATTCCCAATCTCAACAAGTTTTATGATTCGTTTGTATTTCGGAACATTTTCTAATTCGTCATACATTTTGTAGATATTCTGTTCGCCTTCGGTCAGTTTTTCTGTTCTGTTTTCTAACCAATAATTTTCGTCTTTCTCAACTAGGTAGTCCTCAGGAATATATGTTTTACTAAGAAAAGAATCTTCTAACCCTTTATCGAATTCGTATTCAGAATAATTGGCAACACGTTTTGCAATCACACTTTTTGCACCATCTTTATCATTAAGGACAAGATTAAGCGTAGTCTCATTTCTAGTCGGGATGAAAGTAGAATCATCTGGATTATCAAATTCTAAATCCGTCGCAATATTTTTAACGAAATTGATATTAATTCTTTTATTGGTCTGCATCTCCACTTTCATCACATTATATTTGTCCATCGAAATATAAAGTCTGCCTTTCAAAGCTAATGCTTCAGGGTTTTTTGGAGTGAATCGGATTTCGTAGCTTCGGACTGTGTTTATCTCAATCGTGTCGGTGATATTATAATCAAAAACACCGAAACCATCTGTGGAAACAGGACTTGTGAAACCAAGATTCAGATAATTAATGGTATTATCATAAATGTTGATATCCTTGTACATATTCTGAATCGTCTTCGCAACGATTTGATTATTCTTAAGTCCGGAATTTCTTATTGCCAGAAGATCTTTTCGTTCTTTTTTAGGGGCATTTTTTCCGTAAGTTTGAGAAATACTTTCTGTGATGAAAAGTGGCAAAACAGCTTTCCCAGCAATCTCGGAAGTGTCATTGTATTTGAAAATAATAGAATCCAGACCTCTGAAAACTTTCTTTTTCGTAAAAGAACTGTCGATATTGTCTAATCGAAAATCGATTTTCTCATAAGTTTTGTACTTGTAGTCTTTGTGTAGAAGAAGTCCGTTGGATTTTTTCTTTTTCCAAACTTGTTGCATAATTGCATAAGCAGGATTTTCCTTCTTATTCTTATACTTTTTTACAGATTTTATAACGACACTTTCAATTTCGTTCTCCTTTTCGATTTGCGAAAAAAGCAAACCGGAACACCAAATCAGAAAAAATGAAAGAATAAATTTTTTATCAAACATCGAGTCTTCGAACATTAAGCTATTAAAACTAATTTTTTATTAAAATATTATACTGAGAATGAATTATTTTCCTTTTTCATAGAAAATAACATTTACAGGTGCACAAACAGGGATAGATTTCTTTGTAGGAGTCAGTTCTCCTGACTTTAAATCTCTACTGAAAATATTGATTCTATTGGTGTCTTGATTGGCTATCAAAACCAGCTTGTTATTTGGGCTGATAGTGAAATTTCGTGGATTTCTACCAGTCGTTTTGATTTGCTGAATTTTTTTCACTTTTCCGTCTTCAAGAATTTCGAAAGTAGTAATGTCGTCCGCATCGTCACGATTGGTCACATAAAGAAAATTTTCGTTGTTAGATAAATGAATGTCCGCAACTCTGAAATTGAATCTCACTTTTCTAGACAATAAAGTTTCTTCTTGGATTAATGTAATTTTTCCTTCGTTGAAACTTAAAACCGACAAATCGCCACTTAATTCCTGAACGAGATAAATCAATTTTCCACTTTTATCAAAAGCAATATGTCGCGGACCAGAACCTTTTTTAGCATCAAACTCACCGACTTTTTCCAATGGCTGATCTCCGTTTTGATTATATCTGAAAACGTAAATTTTGTCCAGCCCTAAATCTGTTGCAAGGACAAACTGATGATCCGGCGTAAACTGAACCTGATGAATGTGTGATTTTTCTTGTCTCTTCGGATTAAATCCGGCTCCTTCAAATTTTATATTTTGAATAACTTCAGACAGTTTTCCGTTTTCTAGTCTTTTGAAAACATTGATGCTTCCACCAGAATAATTGGCTACAATCACATTATCATCATCTGAAATCAGGAAACAAGGATCTTCACCTTTGGTCTTTTTTTCGTCTTTTTTGATGAGCAAACCTGTTTTTTCATCTATCGAAAAAGATGTCACTGTGCTTTTATCACCATTTTCGTTCACCGAAAACAGATAGTTTGTATCTGGACTCAGGCTTACAAAACTTGGGTTAATGATATTGTCAGTATGGTATTTAAGATTATACTTAAATGTATTTTCATCAAAATCGAAAACGTATATTCCGCCGCTGTTGCACTTCTCACTGTTGGTGTAAGTGCCTACGATAATGGTATTCTGCGCAGATAAACTAGCCATAAACAATATTGAAAAAATAAAACTGTTCCAGATTTTCATTCTAAAAATAGCGGTTTTAATAGATAATAATAATCAAAAAATCGCCCAAATTTATTACAATAAAAATTAAGCCAAAGGTCTTTTATGATTTATTAACTTAATTTTTCAATAAAATGTCAATGCATTTGCTTGTGTAGATTGGTAAATATAATTTTGTAAAAATTCTATAAATGACTTGGAAAGAAGTTCTGCAACCCATTAAAGAGAGTGATTATTTTAAAAATCTCTGGGAAAAAGTTAAGCTGCAATATAATTCAACCCAATGTTTTCCACCCAAAGATGAAATTTTCCGCGCTCTGGAACTAACTGAATTTGATGATGTTGGAGTTGTGATTATTGGTCAGGATCCGTATCATAATGATGGTCAGGCGAATGGACTTTGTTTCTCGGTTTCAGAAAATGTTACGGCGCCCCCTTCGCTAAAAAATATTTTTATTGAACTGAAAGAAGATGTTGGTGTAGAAAGAAAAAATAAAGATTTACAAGATTGGGCAAAACAAGGGGTTCTACTTCTGAACGGTACACTAACGGTACAGGCGCATCAGCCGAATTCTCATAAAAATTTGGGTTGGGAAGTTTTCACAGATTTTATCATCAAAGAGATTTCAGATAAAAAGGAAAATGTTGTCTTCGTTCTTTGGGGCGCCTTTGCTCAAAAAAAGGCTTCACTTATCGATTCAAATAAGCATCACATAATCCAGTCGGCACATCCATCACCATTTTCTGTCTACAGAGGTTTTTTCGGAAGCAAACCTTTTTCAAAAATCAATCAATATCTTAAAGATAAGGGAAAGAAGGAAATTGTTTGGGGATGATTTGGGTTTGAGAGTGGGAGTGTTTTAGAATTTTTCGATTCGGAAATTCTATCAACAAACAACCAAAAGCTATCAGCTAAATTATTATTCTTTCTCATATTTAAAAGTAACAGATTCGCTTTCTTCTTTTCCACCAGGATAAGGTTTCAAATCTGTTAATGTAAATCTGTATCCTGAGAAACTAAAAGATTTATTCGCACTTTTCGGTTGGAAATCTCTTGTTGCAACTTGGAAATCTTCTGTTTGTTTTCCGGAGTTAACATTCACATAAACAATTGCAATTCCTTCCCATACGCAAGTCGCATCAATAGGACAACGGCTGTCTTCAACAATGTTTTTGAATTCCAAATTGATTTTGGAATTAGGAATTTTTGCCGTTTTGTTAATTCCGATTGTGATGGTGTTGTTTCCACTTTCGGAAGTCTGAGCCTGAGATTGTGTTGTACAGTTGCTCATTAATAATATAACAGGAGCGAATAAAAGTGATTTTAAATTCATCATTTTGAAATTTTAAAAGAAAATATAATAACCGACAACCAAAAACATTGCCAGCCCAACCATTAAATTAAATCCTGTTCCGTAAATAAAGCCAATTAGCGCACCTTTTGTCGAGTTAAAAGCTTTCTTTTTATCACTGAAATCGTGCAATAATTCGCCAAGGCAAACACCTAACAACATTCCAATTAAGAATCCTAAGGGAATCGGAATGAAAAATAATCCTAAAAGGGTGCCTATGAAAGAACCAATACTTCCGTAGCGCGTTCCGCCATATTTTTTGTTGGTTTTTGCGGGAATCACATAATTCAGAACTGTTGAAATGATGGTCAATAAAACAAAAATCCAAACATAAATCATTGGCATCTCGTTTTCTGTTCCGAATTTGAAAATCAGTAATCCGCAAATACTCAATAATAATCCTGGCAAAATTGGTAAAAATGTTCCTAACATTCCTACAAAAAGTAGAACAAGAGCGATAATGTCGATAAAAACAGAATCCATTATTTTAAATTTATTTTAAAAATACAACATTCAAACTAATGCCAAAAGATTTTTTTTATGCTTAAATTTGTGAAATAATTCTTCTCAATGAAAAATGAACTTATAGATTACAAAGATTTTCTTCAACAAATCAGTGATGAAATTCATTTCTTCTGCAAAGACTTTTTTCCTGATGAATTTGTTTTATCCATGCAGATTACACTTAAGTTTTTTCTTCTCATATTTCTTATTTTTTTGGTTTCTTTTCTTTTGAAAAACGGAATCAATTTAGTTTTCAAATTCTTTTTCGATAAAGAAAAATATCCTGTGATGAAGTCCATTTACAAAGCAAAAGTGACTAATTCTGTGGCTAACATTTTAGCTTTAGGATTTGGGAATTATGCTTTGTTTTCGATTTTTTACAGACATCCGAAAAGTTTTGTTTTTCTGGAAAGATTGATTGGGATTTTGATTGTATTTGTGATTGCAAATATGGCTTTCCGATTCATCAAAGTTTTGCAGAATTATTACCTTATACAGAAAGATTACTACAAGATAATCGCCATTAATTCTATCTCACAGACGGTTAGGATTTTTGGAGGATTTATTTTTGGAGTGATTGCGATTTGTGTGTTATTCGGAATCAGCAGTACAACAGTTTTGGGAAGTCTGGGAGCGATAACTGCGGTTATGGTTTTGGTTTTCCGAGATACAATTTTGGGTTTTGTAACCGGAATTCACGTAGCGACTTCTAAGAATCTGAAAGTAGGAGATTGGGTGGCTATTCCAAAATATTCGATAGAAGGAAATATTGAAGACATTGATTTGCTGACGACAAAAATCAGAAACTTTGATAAAACGCTTTCCACAATCCCGACATACGATTTACTGACGACGGAAATCAAAAATATGCAGGTGATGTCCGAAACCAACACGCGACGAATCAAAAAATCAATTGTTTTCAATATTAAATCATTTAAATTTCTGGATGATCAATTATTTAATGATTTATTGAAAATCAACTTGATACACGATTATCTTGTGGAAAGGAAAAACGAGATCGATAAAGAAAAAGCAACGCTCCCCAATGCAGACGAAATTATCAACGGATCGCAACTGACCAATATTGGAACTTTCAGAATTTATGCTTTGAATTATCTTAAAAATAATCCCAATATAGATCAAACCGGAACTGTAATGGTTCGCCAAATGGAAATCACGCCACAAGGAATGCCTTTGGAAATCTATTGTTTTACCAATGATTCTAACTGGGAGAATTTTGAACAAATCCAAGCCGATATTTTTGACCATCTTTTGGTGGCTTCCAAAGAGTTTGATTTGGAAATAATGCAAGTCAATAAAATTTAAAATTAATTAGTTGAAGGTTGATTGTTCTTGGTTGCTTGAAAAAACTAACAACAAACAACTGACAACCAAAAACCAATAAAAATGACAAAACTAAGTGTCAATATCAATAAAATCGCAACGTTGAGAAATGCTAGAGGAGGCGATGTCCCAAGTGTAACCGGAGTTGCTTTGGATTTGGAAAGATTCGGAGCGCAAGGGATTACAATCCATCCAAGACCGGACGAAAGACATATCACAAGAAAAGATGTTTACGATTTGAAACCTTTGGTGAAAACCGAATTTAATATCGAAGGAAACCCACACAGACCTTTTATTGATATGGTTTTGGAAGTGAAACCTGAGCAAGTGACTTTGGTTCCTGATGCCGACAACGCGATTACTTCCAACGCTGGCTGGGATTGTGAAAAGAATCTTGATTTCTTGAAATCTGTAATTGCTGAGTTCAAAAATGCGGGAATCAGAACATCAATCTTCCTTGACCCAAATCCCGAAATGGTGAAATTCGCAGCTGAAACTGGAACTGAAAGAATCGAACTTTATACAGAAGCTTACGCAACCAATTATCCCAAAGATAAAGAATTAGCTATAGAATCTTATTTCAAAACTGCTGTTGTTGCAAGTGAATTTGGTTTAGGAATCAATGCCGGACACGATTTGTCTTTAGAAAATTTAAAATATTTCTCAGACAATATCCCAAATCTTTTGGAAGTTTCCATCGGTCACGCTTTGATTTCGGAAGCACTTTATCTTGGATTGGAAAATACGGTGCAGGCTTATCTAAAAAGATTAGCTAAGTGGTAATTATATTTTATTGTTAATGGAAATATTACATTCAAAAATATACGGAGAGGAAAGAACAGAAACGCCACTTTTGGTTTTTCACGGATTGTTCGGGATGTTGGATAATTGGGGAAGTTTTGGAAAAGAATTTGGAGAATTGATGCCGACGCATTTGTTGGATTTGAGAAATCACGGTCGTAGTTTTCATTCAGATTCTATGACACACGACGATTTGGCAAATGATATTCTGAATTATCTTGACGCTCATAACATTCAAAAAGCTAATTTATTAGGACATTCTTTAGGTGGAAAAGCGGTGATGCAATTCGCCATTAATTTCCCTGAGAGGGTAGAGAAGCTGATTGTTGTAGATATTGCGCCTAAGGCTTATCCACCGCATCATCAGGGAATCATCAAAGCATTGCAATCTGTGGATTTTAATAAGGTTGAATCTCGTCAAGATGTAGAAAAAGTTCTTGGAGAATATATTCACGAGAAATTTGTGATTCAGTTTTTGATGAAGAATTTGTATTGGACAGAGAATAAAAAATTAGCTTGGAGATTCAATCTTGAAACCTTAGCTGAAAAATATACCGAGTTTGTTTCTAATGCGATTAAGTTTGGTGTTTTCAATGGGCCGACTTTGTTCATTGCCGGAGCTAATTCCAATTATATTCTTCCACAAGACGAGTTTCTCATCAGACAACAATTCCCGAATTATAAACTCATCAAAATCAAAAATGCGGAACATTGGGTTCAGGCAAACAATCCAATTGATTTCAATGCGGCTGTGAAAGATTTTTTACAGAATTAGATACTCTTTACATAATCAATTTTTAAAATGATAAAATACCAAGAAACCATTTATAAAATCATTTTGATTTTTTCTGTTGTCATTAATCTTTTTTTGATTGTTCTAATGTTTCTCGTGCTCAGAGATTCGTTTTCTGGAAATGGAGAATGGTTTTTGGAAGGTAGAAGTTTTTGGTTTTTCATTGGTGTAATTCTAGCTTATTCTGTTTTGAATTGTTTTCTTTTGCTTCAGATTTTAAAAAGAAAGAAACAGACTTAACTTGATCACTCAGCAAATTTTGTAAATTTTTCAATCAATTTATCCAAGATGAAAGATAAATTGATTGAAAATTATAATGAATATCCGTAATTACACATAATTTCGTATATTTACTTATAATTTAATTAGTTAGATGAATATATTTAGTTTTACAACGCATTTTGGGACAGAGGAA
>NZ_QNUG01000050.1 GCF_003385395.1 Epilithonimonas hispanica
GGTTTTAAATGTTGGATCATAGATTTTTCTCTCTCGTTTCATAGGTTAAAAATAAGGTTTTATGCTTAACTTTAACTGGACGCTAAATTACTACATCCAAATCATTGTAATTGAATTCAAGGCCATCAATACGCTAAGGATACGTTACTGTGGTCAGGAACAATGTATTTCTTAAAATGTGAGGCTCTTTTCTGTAGAACCCTGTATTACTGATCCTATGCTTCTCTTTTAAGATATTCCATGACACGCGTCGCCGTAAGGCCATGAATCAAAATTGAAAAGAGGATCGTTAAAGAAATAGCAGCCCACAATTCATCCTGATGGTCAAAATTATATTTGCTGAAAGCAAATGCAAGATAGAATATCGAACCCATTCCACGGATGCCAAAATCCGATCGCCAGCCTTTCTTTGTTTTTCATTTTTGATGAATTCAATGCCAGCCATCCAAAGACAGGTCTTACTATTAAAAGGAAAGCTACTCCGTCATTTAGTCCAGGCTCTGATGTGAGCGCAAATTTGGTCTCTGATTTCATTCCCTCATTTGGAGGCCCCACCTGTACATCCGATGCGAGAACAGGATCGGTTGGAGCAATAACAGTACCCAGCAATACTGCCGACGCAAGACCTAAACCTAAACCTAAAAAATAATACCCCGTTGCCGTTGCTGCACCAATACATAATAACATGGTAAAACCTACCAGTATCAATGGTGATGATCAGCTCTTGAAAGAAAATTTAAGTTCGATCTTGATACCCGTACCCATAAGCGAGATAATAACAATTAATTCGGCTAAATGAAGAGTCAGGTTTTCATTTTTTTGAGAGAGCGGATATATGCCTTTTTTTAGTTTTTCCAAAAAAAAGATAATTTTCGAGTTATATATTTCACTAAACCACAGACTATCAAAGATAAAAATTTCCTATTTTTTTTAGATTTATCACTTTAGACCAAAGCGATAGAAATAAAATTAATATATATTACCCATAAAATATATACTTATTAGTTGTTCTTTTGTTATTAACGCTTATTCCTCTTTTAAAAGCTTTAGCCTTCGGTTTATGTAGATTAAAGTATTTTCTCTAAACTCTTCATACCAAGAATCAGACAATATATCTGCAGGGTCTACTTTTTCAAATCCGAAATTCGCACTAATTAATCCTACTTGAATACCAAATTCGCGAACTGCTATATTAGGATATTCTAAATAAGTATGCGTCATTATTGCTACTGCTTCATCTTGAGTGTATTCTTCATCGGGAATCAGTTCAAAAATGGCACTAGGCAAAAAAGACAGTGCGTTCAATATCGCTTCGCCAATTAGATTCATATTTCCAACTTTATAATATTCTTCAATAGCATCACTAAAACCTTTTGCAAAAATCAAATCCATTATCTCATAAAATTCTGACGATATTGAGTGATTTTGGGACATAAGATGATTCAGATACCTGTTCAATGGATAAGTTTGTCGAAGGGTTAAATATTTATCATAATGCAATAGAAATTTTAATAAGTCTTGTAATTTTAACACACATTTTGTAAGTGTACTTGAATCAGCAAATTTGACGATTGGAGTATACTTTTTAAGCAATACAAGAATTGTTTTTTCGTCATGAATTTCTTTAGCTTTAATCAAATAGTATAAGCTTTTGAAATGGTTATCTAATTCAAGTCGATATTCAAAAAATTCAATAGCAGTATTCTTTAAATTATCATCTTTCTCAAAATTAGAAGCTAATAAATTAGTTTTAAAATCAAGCATAAATAAATTCTCGGGATCAATGCTCAAACCTTTATCAATAAAGTATAATGATTCATCAATCTTACCGAGTTTCTCATAAGTATATGCAATCCAAAAATATCCAACCGGATATCCATTCATCATTTCTTCTTCCTGTTCATTTGATTTTAACATGAGGGATAATCCCTCGGTATGTTTTTTATAAATATGAGAGAGGGTTACACCTTTGCTAAATAATGCCTGTGGAAGTTTGGGATTAATTTTTAAAGCTTTGTCATAACAAACAATTTCTTCCTCATGATTATGTAAGTCATAGTGTATTGAGCCTAAATTTTTCCATGCTTGGGCATTGTTTGGATTTATCTTTAAGCATAGTTTATATTGTTGAACAGCTTCTTCCAGTTTACCCAAACTTTTTAAAGTATTAGCAAAATTGTAATGTCTAACTTCATTATCATTTCCCTCTAAAAGATACTTATAAAAAATATTTTTCGCTTCAATGAGCTTGCCTTTGCTTCCTGTTGCAGCACCATCTTCTGCCAAAATACAAGCTTTTGTTAAATATTGATTTTCTGTACCAGCATTTTCAATACATTTATTAATCGTTTGTAATGCATCCTTGTAATTAAAGGACATATATTGACTATGTGCCAAACCTTCAAGTATTACTACATAATTTTTATGTTCTTCCTTTAAAAGGCTTCTAAAATAGAAAGAAGCATCCTCATATTTACCAGCATAATAATTTCGCCAAGCTAAAACCTCTGTATTCGACAATTCTGTATATTCTAATGCTCTTACGCCGTCAATTAATGTTTTTATGCTAAAAATATCTTGAACATATTTTGTAACAACATTCCAATCAATCTGACTTAACTTATTAGCCCTTGGAATATTAATCCTAACCATTTTTTGTACTTTAGTTAGGTCAAGATTTAAATCGTTGTACCAATACCAATAAGCTTCCTTGTCCTCTTGCACGTATGCAACCAGCAAGACAGGTTCAAGTTTAGTATTAAACAATCCTAATGTTGACTGTTTAATAGATATTGAAACATGTTCTTTGTTAGATTCTTTCTCTTTGCTTTTTAATTGTACAGAAAAATTTAATCCTGTCACTTGTCCATTTACAGATATGTGGGTTATGTAATCTATTCCATAGTCGTGGTCTGGTTTATCTGCAAACCATTCATTCGGCAAATAATTATTATAAAACTTGTTGGACTCTGTTTCTAAAATGTGGTTTCTATGTCTGTTTGGTTTGCTCATTGGAATAAAGTTCTCGACTCAATTAGTGATGAGCATAAAAATACATATTGCGGTAAACATATAAAAATTATCTACAGGGTATCATAGTGTCTCAACTTTATTTTGCATCCGATCGAAAAGATAAGTGGGATAATTGCATTTCCTCAAAAGATATTTTTTTCCACAAAACAAAAAAATTAATTTTATTGTTCATAGAGAAGTAAAATTAATTTTTCAGTGTAAAAATAGGTCTGGTACGTTTAAGTATATAGTAAAAAATAGTTTTGCAAACTTGATTACGCATTGTTATTAGGAGAAAAGTCCAAAGTACGATAAGATATTTTAGGATTTTTGCTTAGCAAAACATAGCTTAAATACCATATAATACGTTCAAAATATTATCAAGCAATTCCAATAATTATTATTGCCTCATTGGGTTTTGTTGAACTTAAATTGGCGAGATAAAGAATGTAACAGATAAACTATCTTAACAATTTTAAAATATTTATCTTAAACATTTTCCCAATTGGAATTTGGTAATTTGAAATAAATATAATGTTTCCTTCTATACTGTTAATCTGCTTTGGAGCAACGGCAAATGATTTATGAACTTGCACAAAATCGTTTTTGGGCAATTGTTCTAAAAAAGTAGAAAATTTTTCACGAATGGTAATGGTTTCAGTCGTGGTTATTATTTTGGTATAGTTGCCCGTTGCTTCTATGTATAAAATATTTTCTGTTTCCAGTTGAATGTGTTTTTTATTGCTTTGGACAAAAATTCGGTTAGAACCCTCACTTTTTTCATTAGTTACAACCTTTTGATTAACAGAACCAATCGCTTTATTTACAGCTTTTAAAAACCGTTCAAAACCAAAAGGTTTTAGCAGGTAATCCGAAATGTTGTATTCATATCCTTCCAGAGCGAATTCCTGATAAGCAGTTGTTACGATTACCTTGGGTGGGTTTTGCAAGATTTTCAGAAATTCAAAACCTTTCAAAACAGGCATGTTCAAATCTAAAAAAATTAAATCTACTTTGTTTTTGCTCAGATAATCAAAGGCTTCCAAAGCATCATAACAGTTTTTCATCAACTGCATATTCGGCAATAAATCGCAATATCCTTTAATGATGTCGTGGGCAATATGTTCATCATCGATGATTAAATAGCTTATCATAATTGTTTTAAAATTAGTTGGGCTTGATATACATTTTCTGTTTCCGAAAAAGTCAATTCGTATTGATTGGGATAAATTAATTCTAATCTTCTTTTCAAGTTTTTCAAGCCAATTCCTGATTGGTTTTCGGCTTTATCATAATTATTTTCAATGGTGAAACATATTTCTTTTTGAGATGTAGTCAAACTCATTTTTATATACGCATCCTCTCTTAAATTTTCTACGCCGTGTTTGAACGCATTTTCTAAAAGAATGATAAATAGCAGTGGAACAACTTTCCGATTTTCATCAATTTTACATTTAAAATCAACGTTTATCTGTTTGTGGTAACGCATTTTGTGGAGTTCGATATAGTTTTTCAAAAAATCAATTTCTTCCTGTATTGTAACTGTTTCTTTTTCGCCTTCATAAATGCTGTAGCGCATCATATCTGAAAGTTTCAGTATCAATTCTTGTGCTTTTTTGGGGTCTTTTGCAATCATACCGTACAAATTATTGAGCATATTGAAAAAGAAATGCGGACTGACCTGGCTTTTCAAAAGCATTAATTCGGCTTTGGTTTTTTCGTTTTTCAGTTTGGAAATAAAAATAATCTGACGAACTAGCCAAAAAACACCCAAACTAAATAGAAACAAGTAATAAAAAACAACAAGAAATACGACATTTGGATGGTAATTTCCTAAAAACATAACGGATTTATCTCCCGTAAAAATCACTTCATAAACCGTGATTATTACAGGAACAATTGCCATTAATAAAAGCGCAATCACAATCCATTTATTATTTTTTTTCAGAATCATCATACTGCAATATTACAACTATAAATTGCCCAGCGCAATAACGTTGACAAACAACCCTTACAATGTTTTGAACCTTTGAAAATGAGTGATAAAAGCAATTTGAGTTGATGCAAATACTGTTTGTCCAATTGCAGAAGTCGTTTGTCACAAAGGTTTTGAAAACGGAATCAGCTTTTTTAGGTTTGCTGAAATTAAAATTAAAGAAAATGAAAAAACGAATTTTTAGATATTTAAAACATATTGTAATTACCTTTCTGATACTTGGTGTTTTGGCAATCTCATTTGGGTTGTATCACGGAGCCAGTTTTCGGTATGCAGAAAATCCTGAAATGATGAATTGGGATAAAGATGGCCCATATATTTTTGATAAAAATGACAGCGTTGTAACTGTAAATTACGTCAGAGGAAATCAAGATGATGGATTTTATTTACACCAAAAAGATTATCCTTTGGATTCAAAAATCTCAACCTATTGCTATTTTCCATTAGATTCAACACGATTTGAATTTACCATCAACAACAAAATCGAAATCCCGAAAAATACCTATAATGACAACTCTAAAATTTTAGCTATTTCTGATATTGAAAGCGGTTTTAAAACTTTTCGTGATTTTTTGATTACCAATAAAGTCGTTGACAATAAGCTAAATTGGACATTTGGAAATGGACATCTTGTTTTGCTTGGAGATTTTGTGGACAGGGATTTTTCTACTACGCAAGTTCTTTGGTTTATTTACAAATTGGAGCAAGAAGCAAAAGAAAAAGGTGGAAATGTTCATTACATTTTGGGAAACCACGAACTGAAAAATATGCAGGGAAATTTTGAAAATACTTCACCGAAATATTATCACGTTTCTTCTATCCTAAAGAAAAAACAAACCGATTTATATGGAATTAATTCCCATCTTGGAAAATGGATGTCGAGCAAAAACGCGATTGAAAAAATCAACGGAATTCTCTTTGCCCACGGCGGAATACATCCAGATTTAGCAGGTTATAAAACAAATCTGGACGATATCAATCAAATTATCCGTAGCAATTATTATAAACCTTACTATCCGAATCCGCAGAAAAACTTGGAGCAATTGTTAATTTCTTCTCACAAAGGAATTGCTTGGTACAGAGGTTATTTTAAAGATAATTTGACCCAGGAAGAAGTAGAACGAGGATTAAATAAATTCAGTGCAAAATCAATCGTTGTTGGGCATACACTACAATCAAAAGTCAATAGAAAATACAAAGAAAAAGTAATAGGAATTGATGTAAAACACCCAAAAGATTACTCTAAAAGTCTTCCCAACCAAAAATCAGAAGGTCTGTTGATTGAAGGAAATAAATATTACAGAGTTTTGCATAATGGAGAAAAGAAAGAGATATAGAATGAACATTTTTATATTGAATCACCAAAAAACACTATTTAATCTAAATGTGTTTGCATTGCAGGTGTATTTACTATTGGCATTGATTTATCTTAGACCAGTTAAATCCGTTGCATTCGTAGCACGCAACGGAAACTAAACTACTAACCATTTTTTTATTTAATGGTTTCTAATTTCTGAATCATTGTTTTTGCAGCTTCTGAATTTGGTTCTAACGCTAAAGCTTTCTGATATGATTTTAAGCGACGATATACTTTATTGTATCAATTCAATATCAATAGAATTTCACCAGATCATCACAAAAAACGGAGATTTTGTTTTAATTATTCACGTTGAATTATAATTTAAACATCATATAATATCCTCAAAATGTTATCTATATCTGTCAATAAATGATTTGAATAAATTCCTTTGGAGCTCACCAACAGCCAAATGGCGCCTGCGGAAGACAGTTGGCGCTATTTCTTGTTTGTGTTAATAGAAATTTACATAATTTTATTTCCTAATTGAAAAAAATGAACAACCCCGTTTTATTAAAAGAATTTCCTAATTCAAAAGATTTGCTGGATAAACTCTACCAAAACGGCATCACAAAAACTTATCACGAAGGCGAAATTATTCTTGATGAAAATGCGTCTATACGCTCGATTCCTATTGTGATGAAAGGGATGATTAAAGTAATCCGTACCGAAGAAGACGGTCGTGAGATTTTGTTGTATTATATTAAAGTAGGCGAAAGTTGCATCATGTCTTTTCTTGGCGGTATGCATAAAGAAAAAAGCATCGTAAAAGCCGAAGTGGAAGAAGATGCCGAAATTCTGTTTTTACCGGTGGATAAAGTTTCGCTTTTTATTAAAGAATATCCCGAATGGCTCGACTATATTTTCAGACTGTATCACAAACGCTTTGAAGAATTGCTTGATATTATCAACGCCATAGCCTTTAAAAAAGTAGATGAAAGACTTCTTAATTTATTGTATAAAAAATCGTCAAACCTTAGTTCAAAAACTATTATTATAACCCACGAGCAGCTTGCCAACGAATTGGGAACGGCAAGAGTGGTGGTTTCCAGACTCTTGAAACAACTCGAAGATTCAGGAAAATTAAAACTTGGACGTAACAAAATCACACTTTCAGAAAATTAATTATTCTTATGTAACAAAAGTAGCGGTACGTGTTCTACAAGATTTTCAATTTTGCATCATAAATAAAAGCAAATGGAAATTTTTGGCTATATCGCTTCAGTTTTAATTGGGATTTCTTTAGGATTAATTGGCGGTGGAGGAAGTATTCTTACCGTTCCGGTCTTAGTCTATCTTTTTGGATTGGATGCATTTTTAGCAACTGAATATTCACTTTTCATCGTCGGAATCAGCAGTATTGTAGGTTCTTTTGCTTACTTTAAAAAAGGTCTGGTCAATCTGAAAACAGCTTTCATTTTTGGAATCCCTTCTATTATTTCAATTTTTCTAACCCGAAATTATCTTGTTCCACTTATTCCTGATGAAGTTTTCAGCATCAGCAATTTTGTGGTGACCAAGAATATTTTTCTGCTTCTCATTTTTGCTGGTTTAATGATTTTAGCATCGTATAAAATGATTAAAAAAAGTCCAAAATTAGAATTACAGGCTGTAGAAATTGATAAAAACAAAACAATTTTGGCCGCAGGTGAAGGCTTTGTAGTGGGAATTCTTACCGGACTTGTCGGCGCAGGTGGTGGATTTATGATTATTCCCGCACTCGTTAATTTGCTGAAGACACCAATGAAAGTAGCCATTGGAACTTCTCTGGTGATTATTTCTCTCAATTCTCTTATCGGTTTTTTCTTATCTATAAAAAATATCGAAATCGACTGGAAACTTCTGGCTACTATTTCTTCCATCGCCATTATCGGGATAATTATTGGTGCTCAACTTTCGAAAAAGATTGACGGAGAAAAACTGAAACCCGCTTTTGGATGGTTTATTTTGATAATGGGCATTTACATTATTGTGAAAGAATTATTCATCTAAAATACTTATGTAACAAAAGTAGCGGTACAGAAATTTCTAAACCGAGAACTTTGTATCAATAAAAAATTTAAAAAAATAGAATAATGAATATAGAACAAATTTATACCGGATGTCTTGCCCAGGGAGCTTACTATATTGTTTCAAACGGAGAAGCAGCGATTATTGACCCGTTAAGAGAAACCCAGCCTTACATCGAAAGATTGCAAAAAGACGGCGTTGTTTTAAAGTATATTTTTGAAACCCACTTCCATGCAGATTTTGTGAGCGGTCATGTCGATTTAAGTAAAAAAACAAAGGCACCAATCATCTACGGACCAACCGCAAAACCAGAGTTTGAAACTATTATTGCAGAAGACAATCAGGTTTTTGAATTGGGAAATATCAAAATAAAAGTGCTTCACACGCCAGGTCATACGATGGAAAGTTCGTCTTTTTTATTAATGGATGAAAAAGGAAAAGAAACAGCACTATTCAGTGGAGACACTTTGTTTTTGGGTGACGTCGGTCGTCCGGATTTGGCTCAAAAAGCGGCGAATCTTACGCAGGAAGAATTAGCAGGTTTGCTTTACGACAGTTTATACGAAAAAATATTGCCATTAGAAGATGATATTATTGTATATCCAGCGCACGGAGCAGGTTCTGCCTGCGGAAAAAATATGCAGAAAGAAACGCTTGACAGCTTAGGAAATCAGAAGAAAACAAACTATGCGCTTAACCAAAAAGATAAGAAAAGCTTCATAAAAGCAGTTACAGATGGGCTTCTGCCGCCACCTGCTTATTTTGGGGTGAATGTTGCGATGAATAAAAAAGGCTACGAAAGTTTTGATGAAGTTTTATCTAAAGGACTTCACGCATTGTTTCCTGACGAATTCGAAGAAACCGCGGAACACACCGCAGCTTTATTGTTAGATGTACGGAACAATAATGATTTTGCTAAAGGCCTCATTCCGCAATCTGTAAATATTGGTTTAGACGGAGATTTTGCACCTTGGGTTGGAGCTCTTATTGTAGATGTACAACAACCGATTTTATTGATTACAGACGAAAATCAGGAGCAAGAAGCAGTTACAAGATTGAGTCGTGTAGGTTTTGATAATGTGATTGGTTTTTTAAAAGGCGGTTTCGATGCGTGGAAAAACAGCGGTAAAGAAATCGATACTGTGAATAGAATTTCTGCTAAGGAATTTGAGAAAGAAATCTCGGGAAAAGAGGTAAAAATTATCGATGTGAGAAATGAATCCGAATACAGTGCAGAACATATGGATGAAGCTTTCAACAAGCCTTTAGCTTATATCAATCAATGGATTAACACATTAGATTCTAAAGAACATTTCTACTTACATTGTGCAGGAGGATACAGAAGTATGATGGCTGCGAGTATTTTGCAGGCAAGAGGATACAGGAATTTTAGCGAAATTGCAGGTGGTTTTGGCGAAATTGCAAAAACGGCAGTTCCGAAAAGCGATTTTGTTTGTCAGAGTAAAGTTTTAAAATAAAAATAAAATTAATGTTAGAATTAATAAAAGAACCTTGGCCGTGGTATGTTGCAGGACCTCTCATCGGCCTTACAGTTCCTGTTTTGCTGATTTTAGGGAATAAATCTTTCGGAATAAGCTCTTCTTTGAGACATATTTGTGCGGCTTGTATTCCTGCGAATATCAGTTTTTTTAAATATGACTGGAAGAAAGAATTATGGAATCTGTTTTTCGTTTTCGGAATTTTTCTGGGTGGAATAATCGCTTCTCATTATCTCATCAACAACGCAGAAATTTCGGTAAATCCTAAACTGAAAGCAGAATTAGCGACTTACGGAATTACGGATTTCAGCAATCTCGTTCCCGCTCAGCTGATGAATTTTGCAAGTCTGTTAACTTTGAGAGGTTTCATTACAATGGTAGTCGGAGGTTTTCTCGTAGGTTTCGGAACCCGATATGCAGGAGGTTGCACCAGCGGTCACGCTATTATGGGATTATCCAATTTACAATTACCGTCGCTTATTGCAGCAATCTGCTTTATGGCAGGAGGTTTTTTAATGGCAAATGTCATTCTGCCGATTATTCTTTCACTTTAATAATTTTAAAAATGATAAAAGAAACAGAAGATATACGTCATCAGGACACCATTTGCGTTAACGAAAGTGAACTGAAACACAACTGGTACCAAAATCTCAAATACCTCATCGTCGGAATTATTTTCGAGATTGTATTTGTAAAAGCGGAAGTTATAAGTTGGTTCAGAATTCAGGAGATGTTCCGTTTGCAGTCTTTTCATATGTATGGCGTGATTGGAACTGCAATTCTCACAGGAATGATTTCCGTTTGGCTCATCAAAAAGTTCAACATTAAAACCATTCATGGCGAACCCATCAAAATTGCGCCAAAAAAATTTAACAAAGGGCAAATCTATGGCGGATTGATTTTCGGTTTTGGCTGGGCAATTACAGGAGCTTGTCCTGGACCTCTTTTTGCACAAATCGGAACCGGAGCATTAGCAGTTATCGTAACTTTGGCAAGTGCCATTTTGGGAACTTGGGTGTATGGTTATTTCAGAGAAAAATTACCTCATTAAAATCTTAAATAGATAAAGACTGTAATCCAAAACTACAGTCTTTATTTTTTATTTAATAATATTACTTACGCCACAGAAACTCCGAAAAGATGTCCAATCAAAGCCGTAACGCCCATTGCGACAGTTCCCCAAAAGCAAATTCTCAAAATGGCAATTCCCATCTTGGAACCGCCTGTTCTCGCAGAAATCGCTCCCAAAATCATCAAAAACATAATGGAAAATCCGTATTGGAAATAGACCATTTGTTTGATAGGTGCCAAAAGTGAAACCGCAAATGGAAGCAACGCTCCCAAACCAAAAGAAGCAAACGAAGCCATGGCCGCCTGCAAAGGTTTTGCCTGTGTGATTTCGTTAATTCCTAATTCATCATGAGCGTGAGCTGCCAAAGCATCGTGATTAGTAAGTTCTGTCGCCACTTGTAGAGCAGTTTCCTTACTTACACCGCGCTTTTCATAGATTTTAGCCAATTCTTTCAGCTCTACTTCCGGCATTTCTTTAAGCTCACTTTTTTCTCTCAATAAATCCGCCTTTTCGGTATCTTCCTGCGAACTTACAGAAACATATTCACCTGCAGCCATCGACATTGCTCCAGCAATCATTCCGGCTAATGCGGCAAGAATTATCGTATTTCTATCCGGAGAAGCAGCCGCAACTCCAATCACGATACTCGTCGTTGATAACAAGCCATCATTCGCACCCAAAACCGCTGCACGAAGCCATCCTACTCTATTGACGTAATGTTTTTCTACTTGATGATGCATACTTTACTCGTTTAAAAAATTACTTGTCAAATATCATTCAACAAGTCAAGTATTACAATTCTATTTGAATCTTAAATTTAACGAAATAATATCAGAAGTCATCCCGACAGATTTCGTGTAATGGCCATACCTGATTTCCAACATATTCAACCTTTGTACTCCAAACAGACCATTTTTAGGATTAAATCTAATTCCTGCACCGTAAAAATTACTGTTGAATTTAGACAAATCATAATTGCTCGTGTAATAATCGTCGAAAGCCGTATGTTGTTGGTAAGGTGAAAAATATTTCGCTGCAGTTTGCGAATAATACCTGTAAAAAGGCGTAACAGAAACAAAAGGTGAGATTTTAACAGGTGTTTCCAGACTTACAGTGTTCGATTTCAAACCCCAATCGTCGGTGTAATATCTGTAGTACGCTCTCAGAATCACTTTATCTCCAAGAAAATAATTCGCTCTCACACCAACCGGAAGTTTAAACCTCTTATCCGGCAACGTTTCCTGATGAACCGAATTATCATTAAAATAAACCCTGTGAAATGGCAAACTTAAATAACCCGTCTGTTGAACGGCATCGGTAAGAAATTCCATCTGGAAATTCTGATTGATGATTTGTGAATACGCCAAAGACAGAGCATAGGTATTTCTTCCGCTCGTTCCTTCATTTTGGGCAGTTCTGAGCTCGATGGGAGCAATTAATTTTACCTGGTCAAAATATGCTTGGAATTTTGCGGTAAATTCTCCCATCTTGTTTGGTGTTTTTTTCGCAAAACCAATATTAGCACTATAAGACTGATAATCAAATTCTGTAGAAGCCGAAACTCCCGCCAAAAGTGTTGTTCCTTTGCTTTCGTTTTCACGACTCCAGCTTAGTGCAGGATAGATTCTCGTATCTGCGTGAGATGCGGAAGAATTAGCTTTCAAATTAATCATATCCGAAGAAGCCGAAGTATAATGGTCTATCCCGACACTGAAACCAAACTTATTTTTTCTGTCTTTTTTATCATATTTTACCAGAGTAATATCTATCGCATTCGAGATGTCGCTAAGCTTTTCAGAACCCATTCCTCCCGTTACCGCAGAATTATTTCCGTCTTGTTTATAATAACTTGAAACCAGATTGGCCTCATCCAACGTTAGTTTTTTCGGTTGCGTGTTGGTTGTATTTTCCTGCGCTTTTGCATTGAAAATTCCTAAAAGAGCAACAATACTTATTATAATTTTTTTCATTTTTTTAAATCACAATTAAATTTGAGTGCTACTTTTTTTAGTTGCAACCGCAACCGCCACCAACTTTTCCGGCATTTGCACCAGAAGAGCCTTCTCTGTACGACTGAAAACTGAGTTCGGTTTTTTCTACCGTTCTGTTTCCTAAAGCCATTTCGGCATCGTTTAGTTTATTTTTTTCGTATTCTTTTACGGTGGTGCAAGATTGCATTGAAGCAACGATTGCCAAAAAACACACCGCTATTTTTATTTTAGTTTTATTATTTCTTTTCATTTTAAATTGATGTTTTGAGATGAATAAATCTTGTTGTTATCATCTATGATGACGCATTCTAAATGGTTGATTTGATTCACCATATTCAACGCTGCATCGATTCCCATAATGCTTACCGGAGTTGCCATTGCATCAGCGATTTCTGCATTTGGACAAAAAACAGTCACGCTTTTCACGCCAGAAACTGGCATTCCTGTTTTGGGATTGATGGTGTGAGAATATTTTTTACCGCCAATCACAACAAACTTTTCATAATTTCCGGAAGTTGCGACCGCCATATCTGTAATATTCATATACGAAAATGGCTGTTTTGAGTCGTCCGGATTTGCAATACCAACTGTCCAAGGTTTTCCGTTGGCCTGATTTCCCCAAGTCGTTAAATCTCCGGAAGCATTGACAATCCCAGAAACTACTCCTCTTTGCTGAAGAATTCTTTTCGCCATTTCTGCAGCATATCCTTTCCCGATTCCGCCAAAACCAATGCGCATTCCTTTTTCTTTTAGAAAAACAGTTTGATTGTTTTGGTTTAAAATAATGTTTTGATAATTCACCAATTTCAGATGACTTTTTATCAATTCTGGGTTGGGAAGTTCTTGCATTTCACGGTCAAAATTCCAAAAACTTTTATCGATTCCTCCGTAAGAAATATCGAAATAACCATCGGTAATTTTGCTGATTCTGATACTTCTTTCAATCAAATCAAAAATCTCGGCATCTACTTTTACAGGTTGTATTCCTGCATTTCGGTTGATGAGATTGGTTTGACTTTCATCGTTAAAAGTTGTTAAAAGCCTTTCAATTCTGCGAATTTCTTCAATGGCAACATCGATATGAAGGTTTGCCGAAGTTTCATTTTCATCAACTACGGTAATTTCAAAAGCGTTCCCCATTAATTTTTGAGGTCTTTTGAATTCTCTGAACATATTCGTCTAAGGTTTTTGATTGTCTTTCATTTCTCTAATCTCTTTGCTGAATGCCAAAGCATCACTCGAAATAAGGCCTTCCCAACTTTTCAGGATTTTACCTTCTGAATTCAGCAAAATCGTGTACGGAAAAATTCCTTTTTGGTTGTACTGGTCGGCAAGTGTAGCATTTTCTTTCTTGAGTTCAGCCGAAAGTTGATTCTTTTTATTTCTCGGAAAATCTGCGTTGAGATAAACAATCACATTATCGGTTTCCAACTTCTTAAAATCATCGGTTTCGATAATATTCTTGTGAAGCTTGATGCACGGAATGCACCAGTCTGAACCGGAAAAATTGAGCAGAATAAGTTCGTTTTTTTCTGCAGCGATTTTTTTTGCGTCTTCCCATCTGTTCTGAGCATGGAAAACCACTGAAAACACAACCAAAAACAGGGTTGAAAATATTGTTTTCATATGTAGATGTTTATTTTTTTAAGGTCATATGTAATCGCTGCATCCGTAATCGTTTTTATATTTGCCGATGATGCGATTTCATAATATTTTAAATGAAATTTTTGTTTAAGGAAATACAGTTTTCAAATTAAAAAAACTGTCTTAATGGATGTTATGAAAACAAAATTCTTGGTGGTTCCCAAACGGAACTTTTAAAACCTTTTAGGCAAAAGTCTTCGTCTTTGGACGGAATTTTATGAGATACAATTTCTCTGAAACTATTATTCATTGACTCAAAAGTAACTCCTGCACTTAAAGTAAAAATTAAAGTTAACGTATTAGAATGTGCGATGAAAGGGAGTTTCTGGTCTTTCCCATAATCTCCATCTTTAACCGGATGGTCATAATGCGTTTTAAGAAAAGCAATCAATGGCATCTCTGGATTGAGCGCCTTGTGTTCAAAGTAATGTTCAACAAGTGTAGGAATTTTCAAAAGCTGATACAATTCGGTTGTAGAAACCAAAAACAAAGTAAGCAATACTATGGAAATCAACTTTTTCACTAATCAAATTTAAACAATATTTCGTTAAGAACGGTTTTAAATAAGTTTATATTTCATAGATAAAATAAATAGTTGTTCCAATAAAATAATTATCGTAATATTGCGATATATAAATACTAATTATGGGACTAACTAAAACAGAAATATTTACAGATGAGCAAAATAACCTGGCTTCTCTTTTTAAAGTTTTGGCGCATCCTGCAAGAATTGCAATTCTTCAACACATTATCAATCAGAAAGCTTGTATTTGTAATGATTTGGTGGATGAACTGGGACTGGCACAGGCGACTATCTCTCAACATTTGAAAGAACTGAAAAGTGTCGGGATTATTCAAGGGACTATCGAAGGGAAATCTGTTTGCTATTGTATCGAAGATAAAAAATGGAAAGAGGTTCAGGGATTGCTCAATCAATTCTTTGAACAAGATGTAAAAGTTGGGCAATGTTGCTAACAACTTTTTTTATTCATTTTAACATCGTTATATTGCAATATATAAATAAAATAATATCAAATATTAATTTTTATGAAACTATCAAAAATCAAAGCAATCTTACCTACACTGAACAATGTAGAATTTCAGTTAGAGAATGGAAAATTTGTTCCTGAGCATTTCCACGTTACAGAAATAGGGGTTATCACAAAACATTTTATAGACTGCGGTGGTAATACAAGAAGAGAAAAGGTTGTCAATTTCCAATTGTGGGATGCGAACGACTTTGAACATAGATTGAAGCCTACCAAACTTTTGGACATCATCTCACTATGCGAAAATAAACTGGGAATCGAAGATTCAGAGATAGAAGTTGAATATCAAAGTACAACCATTGGAAAATATGATTTAGATTTTAACGGGAATAATTTTGTTCTGAAAAATAAACAAACTGCTTGTCTGGCAAATGAGGCTTGCGGAATTCCTGAAGGAAAACAAAATGTCAAACTTTCTGATTTGAATACTTCGTGCTGTACTCCTAATTCTGGTTGTTGCTAAAAAAGACTGCATTATGGAAATCAAAACTATAACCAAAGACAACTTTTCAGAATTAATAGAAATCTACAAACAGGGATTGGCAACCAATATAGCCACTTTTCAGAACGATTCTCCACAATGGGAAGAATGGGATAAAGCACATCTCGATTTTTGTAGAATCAGCATTTTTGATAACAATAAAATGCTTGGATGGACCGCTTTGACGTCTGTTTCGAGCAGATGCGTTTATGCTGGTGTTGCAGAGGTAAGTATTTATATTGCGCAAGACGAGCGAGGAAAAGGAATAGGAAAAACTCTGTTGACAGAATTAATCCAAAAAAGCGAAGAAAACGGGATATGGACATTACAGTCCGGTATATTCGCCGAAAATGAAAGCAGTATCAAGTTGGACGAGAAATGCGGGTTCCGATTAGTTGGTTATCGAGAAAAGATAGGTAAAAAAAATGGGATTTGGAAAGATAATGTCCTTATGGAACGTAGAAGCAAAAATATCGGAATAGATTAATAAACAATAAAACTTAAACAACAACTATGTATTCAGAATTAACAAAGACTATAGAACAATTGCAGCATCAAAACATTAGTGAGGAAAGAAAAATCACATTGCAGCCGTTAATTGATTTTGTACAGCAAAAAATGGATGAAGGAAAAGATATTAATATCAATTTTATTTGTACCCACAATTCACGCAGAAGCCATCTATCACAAATCTGGGCGCAAGCAGGAGCTGCCTATTTCAATATTCCAAATGTACATTGTTATTCGGGAGGTACGGAAGAAACAGCATTATTTCCAAAAGTGGCTGAGACACTAATTAATCAAGGCTTTTAATATCTTCAAAATTGCGGATGGAAATAACTCTGTATATTCTATCAGGTACGATGATGATTCGTTACCTGTAATTGGGTTTTCAAAAAGATATGATAGTGCGTTCAATCCTACAGCCGGGTTTGCTGCAATTATGACCTGTTCTCAAGCAGACGGTGGCTGTCCTTTCATTGCAGGAGCAGAGAAAAGAATCCCTATCACATTTGAAGACCCTAAAATTTCTGATAACACAGCACAGGAATCACAAGTATATGCAGAAAGAAGTTTGCAAATAGCTTCTGAAATGTTCTACGTTTTCTCTAAGATTAAAAAATAGTTTTATGCAACCTAAACTAAAATTTCTTGACCGCTACCTTACCTTATGGATATTCCTTGCAATGGCAACAGGTATAGGCTTAGGATATTTCTTTCCTGTAATTTCACAAATCACAAATGCGATGTCAGTAGGAACGACCAATATTCCACTGGTAATAGGTTTGATTTTGATGATGTACCCTCCTTTGGCAAAAGTTGATTATTCATTATTACCTCAAGCTTTCAAAGATAAAAAAGTAATAGGTCTTTCGTTATTTCTCAACTGGTTTGTTGGGACTGTACTGATGTTCGGATTAGCGGTTTTGTTCTTACGAAATGAACCCGATTATATGACAGGATTGATACTGATAGGCTTGGCGAGATGTATTGCGATGGTTATTGTCTGGAGTGATTTGGCAAAAGCAAACAGAGAATACACCGCTATGTTGGTTGCATTGAACAGTATATTTCAAGTTGTTTCTTACAGCTTTTTAGTCTGGCTTTTCATCAATATATTGCCCAGCAAATTAGGGTTAGCCAACTTCAATGTAACCGTATCGATGAAAGATGTTACAGAAAGTGTGTTGATTTATTTAGGGATTCCATTTTTGGCAGGCTTTCTAAGTCGTTACTTTCTTATCAAATCAAAAGGTATAGAATGGTATAACAGAAAATTTGTCTCAAGAATATCGCCAGTTACGTTGTATGCTTTATTATTTACTATAGTATTAATGTTTAGCCTGAAAGGAGACAAAATATTGGAGCTGCCAATGGATGTGATAAAAGTTGCTGTACCGTTGGTCATCTATTTTGTACTGATGTTTTTTGTCAGCTTCTTTATCAATAAATCTCTAAATATCCCCTATGATAAAAATGCCTCAATCGCATTTACAGCTACAGGGAACAACTTTGAATTGGCGATAGCTGTGGCAATAGCCGTTTTCGGAATCGATTCTCCGCAAGCTTTCGTAGGTGTTATCGGTCCATTGGTTGAAGTTCCTGTGCTTATCTTATTGGTAAAAGCTAGTTTGTGGTTGAAGAAAAAGTATTATTAAAACAATATTTCCAGCTCAAAGTATCAATTTTTTTATGGAACACGGTATGTTTGAATGTCCAGAATCAAAAAACTAACTTCATTTATTATACAGCGAAATTTGTGGCTAAATAATAAAATAAGAACATTCAAATGTACTGTTACCATAATCCAATCAATAGCTTGTCTTAAATTAGACTATACAAACTCTTAGATTCTTGATTTTCATTAAGAGAAATTCCCCAAAAATAGATTTTCAATATAGCGTCTGTATATTTATCTTTTTGAGCTTTATTAATACTTTTCCTTCCCAGTCGCTTTATGTGAGTGCGTAAATCAAGGAATTTCCGCTCAATATGATTGGTTTCTCTTCGTTTTGTACTATGAAGATGCTTTGGAATTAATTTAGGATAGATATTTAAGCGATCACTGTATATCTTTGGATCAATCTCAAAAGTTGTGTGCAAATTGAAATAAGTTTTCGATTTTTGCAGTAAACT
Organism: Epilithonimonas hispanica; assembly: GCF_003385395.1. GTDB lineage: Bacteria > Bacteroidota > Bacteroidia > Flavobacteriales > Weeksellaceae > Epilithonimonas > Epilithonimonas hispanica. Next base: position 18,749 of record NZ_QNUG01000050.1, read on the forward strand.
TTAAGAACATTGGATCATTATCTGGAACTGCTGAAACATA
>NZ_QNUG01000051.1 GCF_003385395.1 Epilithonimonas hispanica
ACAAATAATCTGGGGTACAAAACCGCAAAAAGACGAATAACAATGGAACTTCGAGATATGATTACGGCTATTTTAATCGTTTTTGCAGGAGGAGACCCTACAAAAGTTTTTAAAACCAAAACATAAAAAATGGCCGGATTTTTTTTCCGACCATGACTAGCTTTTCAGCCTGCTTTTTTTGATTTTTTCTAAATCCAACTAGTAGTAATAACGATTTATTACATTTTATAAGTTTTTTTTGATAACTAGTTTTAATGATGTCTATTTCCCGATACAGTATCTATAGAAGTGTGTATTAGTGGTGGTTTATACAATACGAGGTGTACAAAAGTGGTACACAATTAAGATGCTGCAACATCTTTTTTTTCTACTTTTCCGCACGAATCTCGTCACGTTAAGTACTTGTAAAACAGTATTTTACAATGTTTTATGATAAAATTTAAATGCACATTTGTACTACTTTTGTACACCTCCAAATTTATAAGTTAATAAAAATCAAATAGTTAACATTTCCCGAATGCTACAGTGATAATTGATACATTTCGCCTGTACACCTCAAATTTTATCAATTTTAAGGAAGAAAATAATCTGCAATTCTAAAAGTTACTGCTCAAATTTAATATTAAACCTTTTTAAGTAATTGACTTTTTAATTCTCAAAAGGAAATCATAATACCGCTTCTTAATAGAAGTTTGATGGAGAATCACTTTATCACATTTATTTACAAGTTCAATTTATAAGAAATTGAACGACCTCCACCCGATTTGAGAAAAACTCCAATTTCGGAAAGATGTTGTAAATCTCTTGTTGCAGTGGCTTTAGAAATTTTATTAATAGAAATATACTTTTTTGCATTCATTCCTCCAACAAAAGAATTTCCTCCCATTTCTGTCATTTTCTGAATAGCTTTTAATTCTCGTTCGTTAAGTTGACTTTTAAATTGATCAAAAAACAAAGTTTTCTTTAAAGTAAAAAGTGCTTGATTTTTAGAATCCAGTAAAGCATCTTGCAATATTGAACAAAAATAAAGCATCCAGCTACTTACTTCAAGATTTCGCTGAGCCAGCTTTAATTCTTCATAGTAACGGCTCTTATCCTTTTCAATAGACTTTGAAATGCTAATAAAAACAGGTGTTCCAAGTTTCTCGGACAAGGCTTTTTCTGCTAAAGCACGTCCGATTCTCCCATTTCCATCTTCAAAGGGATGCAGGGTCTCAAAATATAGATGCGCTAACGCCGAAAGCACAATACCTTCTCCGATTTTTCCAAAGTCGTTCACTTCAAAGTCATTATACCATTTCAAAAATTGTTGTATCATCGCTGGCAAATTCTCAGAAGGTGGAGCTTCATAATGGATGATGAAATCACCAAATTTACCCGACACCACTTGCATTGGCTCTATTCCCCTTCGAAATTGTCCTGCATTAATTCCTCTTTCATTTTCCATTAAGATATGATGCCATTCCAAAAGTATTTTTTCGGAAATTGGCTTGTAATAGCTGTTTTGAACTTCTATCATCAAATGTGCAATGGCATTTGCCTTTTTGTTCCGGTTGTTTTGGTGGTAATCTTTGATGCCTAAATTGGCTTTCAGTGAGGACATCACATCTTCTCGACTAAAATATTCGCCTTCAATTTCTGATGTTTTTAGTGCTTCAGAAAGCATTACTTCAGCAAATAAGTCTTGTTTATTTTCTTCAGAAAAGCCCATCACAATTCCATTTATTTCTCCCAAATCGTGCGCAAACTGTTGAATCAGCGGAACGATTTTTTGCTTATTAAATACGAATTTCGGGAAATCTTTAGATTGCCAAATATATTCCATGAGGTGATTAAATAACTTATTTGGCTCAAATATACTAAAATTTATGAGCCGATTAAAAACATTAATCGGCTCATTATGATATGTTTTAATAAACACAGCATAATTTTAACTATCAATACTTATTCATTTTAAAATTCTCTTCTTTATGCAACACTTTTCAACCATTGTAGTTGTTGAAACTAACAACTTTATACTTAAAGTTGATATATTTATAAAGTATTACAAACTGCATCTAATTCAACCGTTCCTCCAACAGCCCTTTCCAAGTTGAAAACCCCTTATTACTGTCCGAATAATCGTGTATTATCCTTGAAAAGTTATTTGGATTAGTTTCCAAATAAGCTTGTCTTCCTTTTTCTTTTATAATATTGAGTTCTTTATCAATTTGTTTTATGGTGTCTATCAATGCGGATTTGCTTTTTTCTGAATGCCAAATATAGGTTGCTTCTTCGGTATCTAAAGTTTCTAAAACGATGTGATAGCTTTTAGTTCCTGCTAACAAAAAGACAAATGAGAAAGGCTGTAAAACAAACCGAACTTTCATTACACTTCGTTCGTGTTTGTCAGCTAAAAACTGAATATGTTGTGAATGTTTGTATTGCTTTCCTTTTAACAAATCCTCCAGAATACTTTCGGGATTCGTATAAATATTTTGATTATTAGGAAACTCATTCGTTGTAAGAATATTTTTTTTTGATATAGGAATTTGACCAATGAAGTTTTTATTCAGAAATTGAAACTTTACGCTTTCAATAAACTCTTTATTAATGTTTTCAATATCGGCAGAAGTTGCAATTTGTGACAAGATTACTCCATTTTCTACCTCTGCATAAATTTCAATATTAATAGATTTTGATTTTAAAACCTTAACAAAATAAGGTTTAAGAACTTCAAATTCCGGTCTAAATTCTTCATTATCAATTTCAAAATTAAATCGTTCGCTGCTTTCTTTATCATTGTATTCAAAACAAATATTACCGTATCTGAAATCCAAATCTTCTATTGCAATTTTGATTTGTTTAGTAATGTTTACACTTTGTCTTTCAGGAATAAACTCGGTTGGTTCGTCAAATAAGCTTGCTTGTTTAGCTATTTGACGATAATAACTGTTCCGTTTTAAAAACAGTTTGTTCAGATAATCAATTTTGACGTCCCGATAATCATAAATAGTAGGATTGACTTCCGAACGTTGCACTCGACCTATATATTGAATTAATTTCCCTTTGAATGAAAACGGATATACCAAAAATAGAGAACTGATATTGGACAAATCCGAACCTTCCCCAAAATATTGTCCTGTAGTAATTAACACCTGAAAATTGCCTTGCTGTAAGGTTTGCCATTTGGATTTCCTGTTACTTTCGGAATCATCCCCGCTTAACGTAATAATTTCATAAGATTGCTTCAGGAAAAGATAAAGCGTATCAATATGCTCTTTCCTTTCAGTGATAATGATGACTCGTTTTTCTCTGGAAAGTTCTGTTCTTATATCATTCAGAATAAGTTTGTTCCGTCCTGAATCGTGAATCAAAATTTTTGAAAGGGTTTCAAAATTGTCTATTTTTGAATTAAATGGCACATCCAAATCGGTAGTTCGAACAATGATTTGAGCGTGTTTGAAGTTTTCAATCTCGTTGCTTGTAACTTCTGAAATCACATCACCCAAATAAGCAAAAATAAATTTGTCGTCATTATATTTTCTGAATGGTGTTGCCGTCAAACCATATAAATAAAAAGTTTCAAGTTTTTTAATCGTATTACGGAAAGTTTCCGCAGGAATATGATGACATTCATCTACTAAAATAGTTCCGAATAGATGTTGGATTTGATCTATTTGTTTTGGTAAACTCTGAACCGTAGCAATGGTGACTTGATTTCCGATCTTGGATTTTCCTTGACCGATAATGCCGATTTCGTGTTTAGGAATCCCGAGAAATGCCTGAACTCGTTCCTGCCATTGTTCCAACAATTGTTTGCGATGTACAATTATTAAAGCTGGTTGTTTTCTATCCGCAATAATTTTCAAACCCATAATTGTTTTGCCCGAACCGGGTGGAGCAACTATAACTCCAAAATCCTTTTTTGAAACGGTTTCTAAAACTTTATCTTGATGATTTCTCAAAGTTGCATTGAATGCGAAATCAATTTCTTCTTTCAGTCTTCTCTGATCTTGAAAATCAAAATCCAAATTTTGTTCTTTACAAAACCGAAGCAACTTCCCGATAAAGCCGCGTGGAATGATGATTTCATTTTCTGTTTCCTCGACGAGCTTAAAATAACGTTCCGTTCCAAAAGTGTTTTTACCTGATTTTTTCTTGATAAAGAATTCTGAATTGGCAAAATTCAACTCTTCTTTGAGAAAATTAATTAATGGAGTTGTCAAGCCATCTCTTTGAATACGGATATTTTTTTGGAGTGTGATTGATAGTTTTCCGTTATCGCTTTTAAAAATTGGTGAATTTTGTGTTGTTGAAATTTCCTGAAATAAATTATCCAAAACATCAATGCAAACTCTTTCAATTTCATTCAAAAATTGCCATTGATTTGAATAAGGTTCAAAAGTTTCCGGATTAATGAAACAACTATTTCCGTTTTCCATCGCAGGTTTGAAAAGTGGTAATGCAATCAAATTACCCAAACCTTTCCCTGAAAGAAAATCCTGATTGGGAAATAATCGGTCAAAACTTGAACTTTTATCAAGCATTGAAAATACACCCACTTGTTCCAAAATCGAAATAAAAGTCTTTCTGCTTCTAACGGACGGATAAGGTTTGTCAAAAAATATCCAAACGTGTCCGCCATTTCCAGAACGAGAACGCTCCAAATAAGCAGGAATATTTTTCTCTTTGCAGGCTTTTAAGAAACTGACTGCTTCCTCATTCCAGTTCTGTTTATCAAAATCAGCGACTAAAAACCAAGAAGTATTATCCTTCAATAATGGATAGACACCAATTTGCTGAATGCCATTTAAGTGTTTTTGAATTTCATTATCGGTAAGTGGTGAAAAATTTTTGTGCGGATAATTTGAGAAAGTACCACCATTAATTTTATGTGCTCGAAAATGATATGGGTCGTATTGATAAGCAGGCATATAACCTGACTTTCGTGATTTTTCCCAGCGAACGGCGAACACGTCCTCTCTTCCTTGAAATAAGGAACGGAAAATGTTTATTTGCACGTTAGGATTATTATTCATAAAAGTTTAAATGATGTACACTTTTGAAAGTTTCTAAAAAAATGATTTTGACCCTCCGATTCTTTCTTTCGTTGTACATTCAACAAAAATGTAATTATCATCATTAATAAAAAAGAAATCAGATGTTCCTTTACTTTTTTTTCTTTGCATTGGGCGAACCGATAAATTTGTTCCCTTCTAAGTGCAACAAATGATTTATTAAGGTCTGAAAATTCGCCTAATTAATTGCTTGTAAAGCATTTTCTATTTGAGTTGCAGTATTCATTATTTTGTATACTAAATTCTCTCTTAATTTTCGTCAAAACTTTCCAACTCTTTATTTACTTCATCTAGTAATTGTTTTTCCGTTGGTAGATACAATTCATACTGGCTTGCAAAAATTTGTTTTTGATTTTCGGGCAAAGTGAATTTTACAACTGCATCGTTTTTATTGGCACAAAGCAAAATTCCAATAGTTGGATTTTCATGTACCAGTTTTTCTATTCGGTCATAATAATTAACATACATCTGCAATTGTCCAATATCCTGATGGGTAAGTTTGGTTGTTTTGATTTCGATGATTACAAAGCATTGTAAAATACGGTTGTAGAAAACTAAATCTACAAAGAATTCGTCACCTTCAATATGTATTCTTTTCTGTCTTGCTACAAATGAAAAGCCGTTACCTAATTCTAACAAAAAATCTTGTAAATGCGTAATAATGGAACTTTCCAAATCTCTCTCGTAGTAAGATGCTTCTCTTTTCAAGCCAAGAAACTCCAAAAACATGGGGTCTTTTATGATTTCTTTTGCGTCAGAAGGTTGCTTCTCATTCTTCGCCACTGCCAAAACACTTTCTTTATCGTTACTCAACAAAAGTCGTTCGTAAAGACTGCTGTAAACTTGTCGCTCCAATTGGCGAACAGTCCAATTATTTTTTACCGTTTCAGCAATATAGAAGTCAATTTTATCTTGACTTTCAAGTCTTATAATGATTTTATATTGGCTCCAGCTCAATTGCGAATACAGTGTATTCGTATTTGGGAAAGTCCGATAAAACTGACGAAAAAGTTCTATTTGTCTTTTGGAGAAACCGCTGCCATATTCTGGCTCTAACTCTTCAGAAATATATTTAGTGAGAAACTTACCATAATCTGCACGTTCTTTACCTTGCTGTTCTTCTTCAAAAATACGTTTGCCTATATGCCAATACATCAAAGTTCGTTGATGATCAACAGCACGGATAGCATTGTCTTTTGAATGAGCAATAATATTTTTTATATCGCTTATTATAGATTTATTTACAAGCATTTTTTAGATATAGCATTTTTAATTGAGAGATTATAAAATTATGAAAAGAAAGCCATATTATATAATTTTACATTCCAAAAATCAAGTATTAAAGGATTTACAAAAATTTATATTAGTCCTCTTAAATCATTATTCTTAAGGGTAATAATCACTTACTTGTTTTATCTTTTACTCGAACTTCTATATAATCAAGATAATTTCCCAAGGATTTGTTCAACTAAACAATTTCTTCTAAAAATAGGGGATAGAGTTTTTATTTTCGCTGAAATCTTGTGCGCCGCCCGATACAGTATCTATAGAAGTGTTTATTAATGGTGGTTTACATAGATTGAGGTGTACAAAAGTGGTACACGATTAAGATGCTGCAACATCTTTTTTTTCTACTTTTCCGCACGAATCTCGTCACGTTAAACACTTGTAAACCAATATTTTACAATATTTTATCTTAAATTTAAAAATTCATTTGTACCACTTTTGTACACCTCCAACCTTATAAATTATTGTAAATTAGACAATTAACACTTCCCGAATGCGACAGTGATAATTGATACATTTCGCCTGTACACCTCAATTTTCATCTATTTTTAGAACGAAAATAATTTAAAATTCTAACAAGTATAGCTCAAATTTTCTATTAAAATGTTTTAATTAATCTACTTATCAATTCTTTGTTGGATTTACTAACTCCAAAATCTTCTGATAAATTTGACCATTTACGAAGTGCAGAAGTTGTTTGCTCAATAACATTCTCTATGAATTCTTTTGATAGTTTAGCTTCCTTTCCTAATTTAGTAAGATGTTTGACGGTAATATTTCGTCCTTCTCCCATTACCATAGTGCTTTGTTCTCCACCTGGTCCAGATGAGAAAGTAAGGTCGTAAGCGGGTGATAATTTCCATTCTCCAAATTCATTCATCAGAAACGAAAAATTCTTAGCATGGTCGTCTCTATTGTGCGCCATAACATTGAAAACTGCTAACCGAAACATTTTTTCTACTTCTCGAATGTCTTTGGTTAAAACACTCGTCAATGATAATAAATCTTCATAATCAAGAGACGGAAACCTAAAATTACTATGAACGAGTCCACTCACCGTATGCATATGGAGACGCTTATTTCCTTCTCTATCAAAACGCTTTACAGCAAAATAGCCATTACCTTTTTGTGACGGAAACAAATGGACTTCAGGCATTTTAATTCCTGCATCTACAGCCATTAAAGCGTAAATGTATTCTATTGATCCAGCATCTTTTCCATCTAATGAGTTTGGAAATTTCACCATCCAAGGTTCAAAATTATCGCTTAACAAATTCGCTCCGTAGGATATATTTTTTCTCTCTGCATCAACGCCGATCAATGCTTTTGGTCGTGCTCCAGCAGAGGATCCGTTCAAAGCCAAAAGTTCTGCGATCACTTCTTCTGAATCACCTTGCAAAACGTCTTCTGTTTGAGTAGCCAACACGTCCAAATCAATCATCTCATTACTACTATCTGGACTTTGATCCGGCTCATAAATCAATGCGCCCATACCGTGCAATCCAACGTACGCTAAACGGTCAAGTGGTGAAATATCAGATGAAGAAATTCCTTCCGAGCGAAGCATACGATCAAAGAGCAATCTTCCCCAACCGTCGGGCAAACTATCATTGAAAACACCAGCCAAACCTTCGAAAGGATCTCTTGGAAGCTCTATTACGTCTCGTTGCAAAGGAAGTTTTATAGGTGAAATTTCTAAATTGGTTTGCAGAAATTCTTCATCGTATTGAAAATAGATGATGCCATTACGAATTGCCAAACGTCCAACGGCTTGAATTCTAAAACCAAAATTCAATCCTACTTTTATTTCTTTGATGGCTATTTTCATTTTCTATTTCCTCGTTTTTTAATAGACTTTTCCTCTGATTTTAATACATCATCAATAGATTTAAAATTGTTTTCTTTCGGTTTTAAAGCATCAACCATTTCTTCTAAACCACCAACAACAGAAAGCAATTTTAAAAATGAATCTAATGAGATCAAGCCTTTTTGTTCAAATTTTCTGAGAGTTGGTAAAGGAACACCCGATCTTTCGGCCAAACCTTCCTGTGTCAGATTCATTTGCAATCGTCTTTTCCGGATATTATCAACTAATTTTTTTTGAACCTTCGAAATGGAAATAAATAACATAATAGTAGTATTTATCGTTATAAAATGCTTATAAATAATATTATTGTATTACAAATATAAAGAATTTATTGTTAAAATTGACGTACAATTCAAGTTAATATTTATTCCAACTCAATTATGCATACGGTGTATGCAGATTTTCTAAATTCTGTAAAACTGACAATAAAAGTTGATTTGTCTTTCCGAAAAACCATTTCCAAACTTAGGCTGTAGTTATTCTGAAAGGTATTTGATAAGAAATATAATATAGTCTGATTAACGTTTACTTTCTTGCTCTTCTTCAAAAATACGATTTACCTGCATAAAATGAGTGCTTTCTTTACCCCTTACTTTTGTTGGAAAAATTTGATATATTAACCTGAGTTCGGGTTAAGCGAAGCTTAAAAATAATTGACCATCATTTACTTTTTTCAAGTTTAATGATGGTTTTTTTGGGAAAAAGCAATATGCCGAAAGACTTCCTAAAATATTCATCATAAAATTATTCACGCTTCGATGTCTGGTGTGTTCCACTTGGCAGTGATTCTTTAATTCATCATTTATCGTCTCAATGATGGCTCTTTTTCGGAGCAAAATCTTGTCTTCCATTTTCATGATATGATTTTTCATATTCTTACGAAGCTTTGTGAAAAGCTGGATCCCATCAGCAAAAAGCATCTCCCAAAGAGCCTTGGAAAGATATCCTTTGTCGGCAAAGAGTTTTCCAAAAAGCTGCTCTGTCATTTTTTTAATATGTTTCGGATTTCGGTCATCAACATTCCCTTTCGTTAAATAAAAAGATAGAAGTTCTCCTTTTTCATTACAAACCAAATGCAGTTTAAACCCATAAAACCATCCCGTTGAAGATTTTCCGCGTTCTGCCAAACCTTTGAAAACTTTATGACTGTGGATTCTTTGGTTTCTGCAAACCTTCAAAGTTGTGCTGTCCATAAAGCTAATTCCCGTGCATTTACCCAAACATTTTTCTTTCAGAAACAATGCAAAAACTACAAAACTTCTTTGCTGAAGTTCTATAAATCTATTGTAGGAAAAGGCTTTTGGAAACAAATCTTTCCAGTAGCCACACACTATTTCCCGGTAGTAATGCTTAAATGTTTTGTGTGCACCCAGATGAAAACCGATCATGATGGTAATGATTTCGGAATCAGACATCATAGATCTTCTGTTTCTTCTCTTCTTTTGATCTCCCAGCGCCTGAAACTTCATTTGTTTGATTTGGGAATCAAATTCTTTACAAAAATCATCAACTTGTACAAAAATATTTGTAATTTGGTCTTTCAAAATCATAAGCAATAGTTCGTTTAAACATTTGAATGTTAGATACTTAAATGTACGAATTATTGCTTTTTATTGCAAATTTATTTTCAACTCTTATCCCGAACTCAGGTTATATTACAAATTACTTTTAATAATATCTTTAAATTTATTAAACGAAAACACTGGAAGAGGTAATGTTTCTTTTGCGAGATAAGCTAGCGGCATTTCTTCAGATGCCAAGATAATAGATTTTATCTCGTAATCTTCTTTAAGTTTAAGAAATGCCTGGAGTAACTCCGGATGAGCCTTTAAAAATATATCTCTATTGACATGTTTGATGATCTTTGCTTTTTCTTTCTTGCCTTCACGTCCTAAGTAAAGATCTAGTTCAACCTTCATCTCGTGAATATTTCTTGCGCCGACAATATTTTTACATTCGAGGGAGTAAATAATCTTATGGCTATGATCGATCGCCATAACATCAACATCTCCATAGTCCTTATCGGCAATAATATGACCGCCTGCTTTAATTTTAACTTCATATGGAATAACCTCAAAAGTCGTATTGTTTTTTAACCACTCTGCCACCTCATTTCTATACGGAGTGCCTTTCTCACCTAGTATCTTTCCTATAAATGCACTCATTTTTTCAGATGCGCTCTCAGGAATTTTACCAGTGAAAATTAGGAAAATTAAATTATCATAAAATGCTTTAATATGGCGGTAACCAAACAAGAAAGAGCCACCACGATCACCATTTTCTATATAGGCCAATGGTCTTCTCAGGTATGAGATATTACGCCCATATCTCCATGGAAAAATATCTTGCGCAGTGTAACCTGCAGGAGGTACACCAATTCCTTTTCTTTGCAAAAGAGTCATCATTTCAAGCCCCTTTTCTATTCTTTGTTTGCATCTGTTAGGCAGCTTGGCTAGAAGAATATTGAAAATTTCTTCTTTAGAAATTATTGAACAAGCTTCGACCCTACTAAATCCATAATCAATTAAAGCCCCACTAATTTCTGCGATCTCGGTTAGAGTTATTCCGAATTCATTTTCAAAAGCAGCATCCAGTTCTCTTGTTTCATCATCCTGTTCATTATCAGTCTTATATTTATGAACGTACTTCTCGTCAAAATTATCAATATAGTTGGATATGAGTCCCTTGCTACGTGAATAAGCAAATGGCGAAATCACTTCATTGTAAAAATTTTTATCTGTCCCAATCCTTCCAGAACTAAGAAGTCCCATTTCAGGATCTGATATTCCCATTCTCATTCCTTCACTTATTGCGCCCCAGGTAGTAAGCTGATTTGTCAATGCAATCAATATACCTAGATCTGCGTAATTAGGCAGCAAATTACCTTTTGGAGAAATCGCAGAAGTAAATTCTATCAATGTACGAATAGAATGGGCTGTAGGTACAAGTTTAGAATCTGCTTCAAGTATTTCTCTTAATTCCTCCTCAAATTCAATAAAACAGGATATTTTGGCTGGTGTTCTTATCTGACGAATTTCTCTTGTATAGACACAGCGTTCATTCCATTTGATGAGCCAAGTTAGCAAATCAGTTACATTAAATCCTGAAATTATATTTGTCAATTCATCAATCAAACCCTTTACAATATCATCACATAGCTTGATCTTTTGTTTTATATCGTGAATCTTTTCAGGAATAACATAGTTGGCTGGCAGATAATTGACCAAATTATCAAGTACAAAGGAAGTATCAACATCTGAAATATAGTGTTCGGGTGGAAGATTTCTTTCATCAAGTTCAACATTTGCAGCTACGTCTGTAAATAGAATCATCTTTGCATTGTCAGGTTTCAACTCATTATCGACCATCATATTGATATCCTTGTATGTTAATAAAATCTGCTTACCAGCTGCGGTAACATACTGAACTATCCCCTTTAGAACGGCTATGACCAACATTTTTTCACCTAAATTATCATTTCGGGCAATTAAATAAAGAAAATTCGTGGGTATAAACACCTGAATTTTTGGAGGAGTTATTGTTATATTGAACTCAACACTTTCGGGTTCAATATCCTTGATTTCAAACTCTACACCATTAATAAATTTTTCATCAATGATCAATTCTATTTCAAACTGAACAAAATCCTGTTTGTTTATTTCATCTCCCAGATACGGATGAAGTCTGAATAACCAAAACATAATTGCTTCAGCAAATTCTGACACTAATAGTCCACTGTTTTTTTGGTAATTAGTAATCCAAATTGGCATTTTATAGCACTCCAAAACTTGCTTGTAATCAGGAAAAGACTTGTACTTGAATGAGTAAATTGGTGCATATTTCCTATTTCTAATAACTGGTACAAAACCAAACTGTTTTTCGTAAGTAACCATCTGCGTCAAATGTTCGTCTAAATCAGATCTAACCTCCTTTATAACTTTTAGATCACTTCCATGTAAATATGTCAGCATGGTTCCTTTGGAATACCCTACATCGGAATTAAGTAGGGAACCACTATTGCCTCTATAAAAGCCATAGAGATTCAGCAAACCAGCAAAATTAATAATCTTGAAGCGATTCCCCGTCTGCTTATGCACAGAAGCAAATTTCCACAAAGTAAGAATATCAGAGTTATTGTCGTAAGCAATTGTTTTTAATTCATTAAAGGTCAAAATTAGATGTTGATCACCATCATTAAGCTTAGGAATAGAAAACAGGCAATCATTTCCAGTCTCTGATAAAACTACTAAGGATAAAGTTTCAAAAACTTCTTTTTCACCAATAGATTTAAGATGTTTGACCACAGCGGAATTCCTTCTATTGAGTAAATCACCAATCTGACCATTCTTAATTTTTTCGCGAGCCTGCACCAGATCCACTACACACAAATATCCAAACTTCTGATTATCGAACTGAAATACAGTTTCTATGGTTGGTAGTGATGTAGAGTTTTCAGAAAGCTCAATATCTGTCATTTTCCAACCCATGTAATCAAGAGCAAGATGAGCTTCCAAACTTTGATGATTGACCATCTGATTAATTAAAACATCATAGCATCCAAAAGCTTTCGCCTGTCTATGTATAAAAGATATCAAACTGCTAACTACTGTAGTAGGCATATAAAAGATATAGTCAGAACCCTCCTTTAAAAGTGGCTTAGTAGAAACGACATTATTCTCAGGATCATCATCTTTTAACTGAGGATCATCAAGATCAATAACAAATTGCTTAATAATAGAAATATCGAAGTTAAAATGATTAGCAATTTTCTCAAGATAAGCACTGTCAAAAGTACATAGCGAAGGATACTGAATAAAATCTTCATATGCAGGTAGATAAATGACTTCAGAAAAAGCAACTTCTTCGTTTCGTTTATAATCAAGATCAACAGCAATTTGATTGCTTAAATAAAGTAATATCCCTGCTCCACTGTAGACAATTTTCTTAAAATCTTCAGGCAATGAATTTTCACCTGTCAAAATTACGGTTAGATGCTCATTCAATATCGAGGAAGCATTTCTATACACACCAGGAAAAACAATTTGATTTCCTGTGCTAAACAATATATTTTCAGTAAATAAATTATAAGGTTCTTCAGAATTTGAGTTACCGTGATCACTTACTGCTTTGATTAATTTTTGCCAAGACATAAAGGGTCTATCATCATTTTCAGGCATCAAATCAAGCACCTCTCTAGCCATAATTTCTACATCAAAATTATGCCCGTGATTCTTAGGTATAGTCTGAAGGTAAGCGAGAAATTTTAATATGGGAACTCCACGATACGGCTTTATCATTTGACGAAAGTCAGTTTTTGTAAGACTCGTCTGGATCTCGGAAGCCGAAAATTTGTGTCCAAGATGACACTTTTTATACTTCTTTCCGCTACCACAAGGGCAAGGGTCATTTCTGCCTACTCTAATTTTACCCATATAATTTTTAGTAACTTCATTTATTCATATAAATTTAGTAATTATTGGGAATAAGTTATTAAGTATATTTACGTAATATCAATTAAGTCATTTTAGAATATAATGATATATTATAAAAAATTTCGAAAGACTATTTTTGTAATCTTCAATAAAAACTATTTAATCAAATATACCTATGAAATTCCAGCTTCCTCCTATCGAAAATTCGACAGATTTTGAAGATTTAATTTGTGACCTATTTAATTTACAAAATGCAACAGAAAGTTTCAAGAAGTTTGGGAAGCAAGGCCACAAGCAGAAAGGAATTGATATTTTTTCTGTCGAATTAGATACTGTTATCCAATGTAAGAAGAAAGATCTTTCAAGAAAACAGTCATTACTTAAAAAAGAATTGCTTAACGATATTGAGGAGGATGTAAAAAAGATAATGATCAATGATTTAAGAATCAAATTTAATAGATTGTATATAGTTACTACTTTTGAAAATCATCCAGATTTTGATGAGTATTGTGAGGACATTAAGGAAATGTATGATTGTAAGTTCGATATTACATTTTGGGGATGGAATACCATACAGGATCTAGTTTTAAACAATGAAAGCTTATTGAAAAAATATTACCCTCAATTTAGATGGACAACCGCAAATGAAGAGGAAAGCTTTTTAAGAAATCAGGCTTTGAAAAACCGTATAAGAAGAGATTTTTCAGATTGGCTCAACTACCCTCTTAAAAATCGAAAGAGAAAATCAAAAATGCTGATTCGAAAGTTTAACGATAAAAGTTACCCGTATAGAAATGAACCTAATGAGTTTGGTGAATATGATTGGTACAACGCAGGATTGTACCAAACTTATGATAAAGGTTTAGAATTTATTCTTAGTACACACGAAATTATTTCATTACCAAATAATAAATGGAGATTTCTCAAACCTGAAGAGAAAGCAAATGCAAATAACTTTATTGTTTCTAAAATCGGAAAAATCAATTATTCAGAGATTATCGATTACGATATTGATGGTAATGAATATGGTCTTCATCCCCACTTCTATTGTAAATTTTCATACAGTGGTACTCCGTATGAGGAAATATATTATGTTGATACAGATAAAATATTTAATAGATTTGAAATTATTAACCAAGAGAACGGATAAAATTTATTTATAATGGATAGTCAAATTAGAGGAACCGAAGGAGAAGAATTTGTTAATCAGTTAGCTTTCTCAACATTTTTTAAGTATTGGTGTTATCCAAGTCCAAAGTTGGAAAATGGTAATAAAAAAGAAATCTGTGATTTACTAATTATTTTTAAGGATATAGCCATAATTTTTTCAGTAAAGAATTATGAATTTAAGGGTAATCATAATCGTTATTTCAACAATACTATTTCCAAAGCTACGAAGCAAATCAATGGGGCTTACAAAACTTTATTTTCAAGGGATGAAGTTCGAATAAAACATCCTGATAAACAATTTGAAGAAATTTTCCCTAAAGATTCTATTAAAAAAACTTTTAGGATCATAGTAAACTTAGGTGAGAATGTCAAATTTTATCCATTCAGCTCAACAACCAATAATGGTGATTTTATAACATTGTTTGATAGAGACTCTTTTGAAACAATTACTAGAGAATTAGATACAGTCCCGGACTTTATTGATTATATTGAAAAAAGGGAAAAGCTTTTTAAAGATAAATTTACCATTATTCTTCCTGCTGAAGAAGATGACTTTTCAGTTGAAACGCAGAAAGAATTCTTTTCAATAACAGAAAATAGCTTTGACAATAATACAAAAACAGTCCTACTATCAGGCACTGAGAAAGATTTATTAGCTCACTTTTTTGAGAATAAGAGAGAGTTTCCTGATATTTTAAATGATGAAACAGTAAATGGATTCTATTTAGTCATAGACAATAAATGGAATGAATTTATTTCAAAAAAAAGATTTGAAAACAAAAAAGAAGCTGACAAAATAAGTTATTTCGTCGATGGATTTGTCGAAAATGAATTATTAATAAATATTACTCCATATAGAGAAGCGTTAGCAAAGCATTTATTATCATTTGATAGGTTGACAAGACGCTCACTAGGGGAGAGTTATTTTGATTTTCACACTAACAATGCTAATAATAAAGGATTACGTTTCGGAAGAAGGCTGGTAGACTTCGGAGAAATAGGAATTTTATTCACGAGTTATACAGAAGAAATGACTGATGAGATGTTTACTACATTTAATAATCTGGCCGTTGAATCATTTAATGTTTATACTCACTATAAATACCCAACCATTATTCTAATATCAACAAATAAAGACCACTTTTTAAAGTTTGGCTTAATTGAAAATATAAAGCCCTACACAAAAGAATATGAGGAATTAGTAAAAAACGATATAAAAACTTTAGGTTGGTTTACTGATTTAACAGAAGGAAAATTTACAAATCAGGAATTCCCCGAATAATGTTGTAAATGAAAGAAATTAAAAATACAAATGAAAAACGATTTCAATTATATAAGAAATAGGATTTCCGAACATAGTATTGATGAACTCTTAGAATACTCATATAATTTGCTTGAGAATCAAAAGAAAGAAATATTTCCAGTTTGGTATGTTTTCATTCTAATGAAGTGGACAATCATATATGGCGGAAAAAAAAGACCATCAAAAATCTTGACTATTAAGAAATTTGGAAATATTTACAACGCTATTTCAAATTTCAATCAAGATCATATAAGTCAATTCATAAGAACTGGGGATGTTGATAAAGGTTTTCAAATTTTATATAATCAGCAATTTTATCTCCAGAAGCAAGTTTACAAGGATATATTTTACACTCAGTATGCGCTGTTTTATTGTATTAAAGGGAAATATGATATTCAAAATTCCTTTGTACAAAAAACCGGGCTATCGGTATATGACTTTTTATATGTACTTCAACTTTTCTGGTTGTATTTAAATATGGACGTCTTAGAGAAAGACAATGTTTCTTTCAAAGGATATATTGATTCCGATTTTGTGAATGTTGCAAAAGAAATTATAGGTGAAGAAAAGGTTCTTAGTTTCATTAAACTATTAACACTGCATCCTTTCAATGCAAACAAGGGAATAAATGATTATAGGCATAAAATTAGAGATGAAGACTTACAGACTATGGAGATGTCATTTTTCACAATGTTTCCCTTCCAACTATTTAAAAATCAAGTAAGGTTAGTTGAACTAAACCTTCGGTAGCTTTCTCAGCGCCATATTTAGTTACTTTGTAAAACTAATTAAAAAATCAATAGAATGGCAACAAAAAAAAGAGTTTAGAAGAGCTCAGAGAAAACAAAATCATCAATCAGGCAAAGCGCGAAGTTCCGGGATTTGCGGAGCTTTTGCAAAGGTTTGAACGTACGGTTTCGGTGTTGGGAAGAAGCCAAAGTACGTTTCAAAATTACTCCAGACACGTGGCTGCGGTGTCGCTACATTTCGGGAAAATTCCTACAGAATTGGATTCAGATCAAATTCATGATTACCTCTTTTACCTTCAGAAAAAATCTAAATCGCCTTCGCAATCGTATTTTAAACACACGGTTTACGGACTTCGTTTTCTGTTGAAATCGGAAGGTTTGAGCTATGATTATTTGAGTCTTCCGGAAATTAAAAGAGAGAAAAAACTGCCTGTAGTGCTTAGTAAACAGGAGGTTTGGCAGATG
>NZ_QNUG01000052.1 GCF_003385395.1 Epilithonimonas hispanica
TTGGCTTAATTTTTCATTATCGAAAATAGAGAAAAGAAGTAGATAAAACATTTTTTTACCGTGCAGAACCTTGCTGTAATAATCCACTTTGGTACTTGCTGAAAGATGACTTAAAAGTGCTTCGGGAATAAATTCTAAAACGTGTCTAAGAGATATTTTGTGATCTTTAAAAACTGACATAAATAATTGATTATCAGTCGTAAAGACACGAAAAAGCACTAGCAAAAACAAACTAATTAACTAATAATCAATAGATTGAGTTCTTTTATTTTTTTGGTGAAAAAAAATAAAAAGTCGGAAGAAAAATCTTCCGACCATGACTAGCTGAAAAGCCTGCTTCTAGTTTTATATTCAAAATCTTATTTACCAAGGTAAGATTTCAAAATCTTACTTCTAGTATTATGTTTCAATCTCTTAATTGCTTTTTCTTTGATTTGACGAACTCTCTCTCTCGTAAGGTCAAAAGTTTCACCAATTTCTTCAAGAGTCATTGGGTGTTTTCCGTTCAATCCGAAATATAATCTTACAAGATCAGCTTCTCTCGGCGTCAAAGTCTGAAGCGCTCTTTCAATCTCGATTTGTAGAGACTCCAACATCAAATCTTTATCAGGACTTGGAGACTCACCAGAACGTAAAACATCATAAAGGTTAGAATCTTCACCTTCCACAAGTGGCGCATCCATAGAAAGGTGACGACCACTGTTTTTCATAGATTCCTTGATGTCTTCCTCGCTCATATCAAGAACTTCTGCCAATTCTTCCGGAGAAGGAGGTCTTTCGTTCTCTTGCTCAAGGTGAGCATAAGCTTTGTTGATTTTGTTGATAGAACCAATTTTGTTCAAAGGTAATCTTACAATTCTCGACTGCTCCGCCAAAGCCTGCAAAATCGATTGACGAATCCACCAAACTGCATAAGAGATGAATTTGAAACCTCTCGTTTCATCATATCTTTTAGCCGCTTTCATCAGACCAAGATTTCCTTCGTTGATTAGATCGGGAAGAGAAAGACCTTGATTTTGATACTGCTTAGAAACCGAAACCACGAAACGCAAGTTAGCTTTGATCAATTTTTCAAGAGCAGCTCTATCGCCGGCACGGATTCTCTGAGCCAAATCTACCTCCTCGTCAGCGGTAATCAATTCAACTTTTCCAATCTCTTGCAGATACTTGTCTAGTGATGCGGTTTCCCTGTTGGTAACCTGTTTTGTAATTTTTAATTGTCTCATTATAAAAACCTCATTCTATTAGGTTGCATTATATTATACGTTCATAACTTGGAAAAGGTTACAAATATTTTATTTTTCTCAGATTATGAATCAATTTTAACTAATTTTAAAAGAGATTAATATAATTTGGGCAGCTTAATCCGCCTTCCACTCCCGCTATTTTTTGCCCTAGCTTTTCCAGCCACAAAAAATGAGCTCCGTTCAAGTCGGGCTGCAGGTTTCTACATAGTCAGAACTTTATACATAGATTTGACGGTTTTGTTTTTTTTATTAAAAACACTTAGAATCCTCTCAGTGTGACAACTTAAATAATAAATTCTCGAATAGTAAAAGTGTCAATATGAGCGGAGTCGAAGACTTATTGAAAGTAAAAACTAAAGTGAACTTAATTGATGAATGATTTACTCTTAAGTGACTAAATTGTTCCAAAATAAATCTGCTATATTTGCCAAATCTGCGAGAGTTTTTAATTAGTGACTCAATAAATCGATACATTTCTCTGTAAATCAATTATTCTTAACAAAAATTAGGTTTTCAAAATTTTCTGTATCGATTCTAATTGTTATTTTTGCCGAATGTTTAAAAATCTAATCAGTATTTTTGTTGGCTTATCTCTTTTCTCTTGTGGTAAAGAACCGGTTCCAAAACCGAAAGGAGAATTGCGCTTGGAATATCCAACTCCAAAATATCTGAATTTTTCTACGCCCTGCAGTTATTCTTTCGATTATTCAGATTTTGCGAAAGTCAAAGATGCTAAGGAAGCCTGTTGGTACAATTTGTCTTATCCCAAGATGAAAGCTAATGTTTTCATCACGTATTTTCCGATTAAGAATGATTTTTTACTTCATATAAAAGAAGCAGAAAAAATGGTTTATGAGCACACGATAAAAGCAAGTTCTATCGATACTAAGTCTTTCGCTTATCCGGAGAAAAAAGTTTATGGTAATTTTTATGAACTGAAAGGTCAGACGGCTTCTAATATTCAGTTTTATGTGACGGATAGTACAAGGCATTTTGTAACTGGGAATTTGTATTTCAATTCTCGTCCGCGCCCAGATTCATTAGCACCAGCTGTAGATTATATCAAAAAAGATCTTCTCCATTTGATAGACTCTTTTGAGTGGAAAAGCAAATAAGAAACAAAATAAAAGAGTCAAGAAAAATGGCTCAGAATTAAATTATAAATTAAAATATCCGATTTGATTATCGGAAAAAAAGAAATAAATATGAAATTACTAGCAGTTGGAACTGTAGCATTTGATGCCATCGAAACGCCTTTTGGAAAAACAGATAAAATTCTTGGTGGTGCAGCCACATATATTGGATTAGCAGCTTCTGCTTTGGATACAGATGTCAGCTTGGTTTCTGTAATTGGTGGAGATTTTCCTCAGGAATATCTAGACATGATGACTTCAAAAAACATCAATGTTGATGGGGTAGAGGTAGTAAAAGATGGTAAAACTTTTTTCTGGAGCGGAAAATACCATAATGATCTTAACTCTAGAGATACTTTGGTTACAGAACTTAATGTTTTAGCAGATTTTGACCCAAAAGTGCCGGAGCATTCTGCTGAGGCTGAAGTTCTTTTGTTGGGAAATCTTGATCCTGTTGTTCAGCTTTCTGTTTTAGAAAGAATGAAAACGCAGCCAAAATTAGTTATTCTTGATACAATGAATTTCTGGATGGATATTGCTTGGGATAACTTGATGAAAGTGATTGCTAAAACTGATGTTATCACCATCAATGACGAGGAAGCTAGACAACTTTCAGGAGAATATTCTTTGGTAAAAGCAGCTAAAAAAATCCATACTTTAGGACCAAAATATGTGATTATCAAAAAAGGAGAACATGGTGCATTGCTTTTCCACGATGGAAAAATCTTCGCAATTCCTGCTTTGCCTTTGGAAGATGTTTTCGATCCAACTGGAGCGGGAGATACTTTTGCAGGAGGTTTTGCGTCTTACCTTACAAAGAAAGAAGATTTCAGTTTTGAAAGTATGAAAACGGCGATTCTTGTGGGAAGTGCAATGGCATCTTTCACGGTAGAAAAATTTGGGACAGAAAGAATCGAAACTGTTACAAAAGAAGAATTGACAGAAAGAATTAATCAGTTCAAAGAATTGACAGCTTTCGAATCTGCAATCTAAATTTAACCTAACACAAATTTAACGCTCAAAAGAGTGTCACAAAATATAATAAATGAAGAAGATTTTTTTTCCAGCTGTTTTAGCATTTGTTTCCCAAGTGACTTCTGCACAATATCTGATTGTTGGTAAAGACAGCATCTCTGTAAAGGATTATATCAAAGAAAATAAATATGGACTAGAAACAAACGGTCCAGATAAATCTGTCAACTCAACCGTAGAATTCTTACTGTTGCAGCAATTGGCAAAAGAAAAAAAAGCAGATACGCTCACCTTTTTTACCAATTCTATGAATCAGAGATTGTCAGATTTAAGAGAACAAAAATTCTATCCAAAATCTATTGTAGAGCCAATTCTTCAGGATTATGTCAATTCTAGTAAGACAGAAACTCAGATTTTACTTTTCATCAAGGAGAAAAAAGCTGAAGATAAAACAGATTATAAAACGCTTTATAATCAAGTGAAAGCTGGGAAGATGACGATGGAAGATTTCTTGGCAAAAAATGGAAACCCAGAAGCTTCAAAACCTTTCTACGTAAAACCAGGAATGTTGGATTATGAATTGTATCAGCAGGTAAAAAATGCTCCAATCAACTCTTATACAACTTTTATAGACAAACCCAATGTTGTTGCGTTTGGAAAAGTAGTTGCTACAAGACCAAGTTTGGGCTACATGATTTTTGGAGTTTTAACAATCCCTAATGATGCAAATTATGAAACAACTAAGGCTAAAATTTATAAAGAATTAGAATCTGGTAAGAAGTTTCAGACCGTTGTAAAAGAGTTTGGTGCAACAGAGGATGAGAAAAAATCTGGCGGTGCAGTAATGGGGTCTCCTATTTTACCAGATGAAGTTTATAACGCATTCAAAGGGCAAACAAAAGACTTTTATACAAAAACGCCAATTCTTTTCGGTGACAAATATTTTATTTTTAATATTTATAATATTGAACCATACACTCTTACAGATACTAACAGACAGTTTTTTCAAAAAGAAATGTTAGCGACTGGTTACGGTGAAGAACTAACATCAAAACTTGTAGAATGGTTGAAAACTCAAGATAAATTTGTTGAAACTCCAGAGTTTGCTGAAATTAAGAAATCTTATCAAAATTACCTGAATCCAAAAAATCCTAAAGCTGTTCTTTTTTCTTACGGGAAAAATAAAGTGACTTATGAGGATTTGAAAAAAGCAATTGACTCGCAATACAAAAATCTTGAGCAGATGCCAACTAATCAATGGTCAGGTCTTGTGGATTATCAGACTCAGCAATACATAATTGGGGTATACGCTGGTAATTTTGAAAATCTGCCAGATGTAAAGCCTGCAGTAGATGAACTTAGAAAAAACCTTTTCTCCGAGTATATCTTTTCCGAATATTTGAAGAATGAAGTTAAAAATAATCCAAAACTTTTTACAGATTATTATAACGAAAATAAAGCTAAGTTTGTTTGGGAAAAAAGGGCAGAATCTAGAGCTGCTGTCATTTCTGATCCGAAATTATTAAAAGAGATTGAGAAAGAGACAAAAGATCCTAAGAAATGGGAAGCCTTGAAGGAAAAGTATAAAAACATGGTTAACGATAAGAATCAGGTTTTGGTGCATTTTGAACAAGGTAAAATCCAAGAGTCGGCGGAGATCTTCAAAAAATATAACGTGCCTTATAAAAAAGGAACTTTTGTTACTAAAATTGGAGAAAGAGATGTTGTAGTTGCTATAGATGAGCTTTTGCCAGAACAGCAAATGACGCAAGCAGAAGCTGAGCCAGAAATGGAAGATGCAGTAACCGAAAAAGTACTCCAAAAAACTATCGCAGAGCAAAGAGCAAAAACTAAAGTGGAAATTCAGCCTGCTTTTATGGCGGAACTGAAAAAAAATTTTAAGAAATAATTATAACAAAAAATATAGCAGAATTGGTTGATAATCTTAATTTTGCACCTTAATAAATAAAAATAATGTTAAAATACACTAAATGTCTTTTTTTATTGTCAGTAATGTTGTGCTTCTTTAGCTCCAATTTTTCTGCTCAGGTAAAAAAAGGTCAGCTCATAGATGGGATTGCAGCCGTAATTGGAAATGAGATCATATTGGAGTCTGACATAGAGGATCAAGCGAACTATGCGAAACAGCAAGGCGCTAATGTAGGAGATAAATGTGATTTTATGGAAAGTATCCTGAACAACAAGTTGCTGATTTTTGAAGCAAAAAAGGATACCTTGATAGAAAACAGATCTGCAGCTATCAAAGAAATGGCGGGTACAAAGTATACCCAGATTCTTTCGCAATTTCCAGATGAAAAAGCCATGTTGGCTGCCTACAAATTTCGTACGTCTTATGAAATGAAAACAGCTATCGAAAAAATTGATGCCGATAACTATTATGGGCAAGCAAAATATGGTAGAATCACAGAGAAAGCAGATGTAACTCCAAACGAGGTGACGGATTTTTATAACCAGTTCAAATACCAGTTGCCTAATGTAAAAGATGAAGTCTTGCTTTCTAAAATAAGTATTTTTCCGAAGATTTCTTCGGCTCACAAAAAAGAAATTATTGATAAACTCAATAAAATCAAGGACGATATCAAAAAAGGAGAAAGTTTTGAAAGCCAAGCAAGAATCTATTCTGAAGACGAAGGTTCTGCTGCACTTGGTGGATTGTACAAGAATATCAATGTAGGACAAATGGTGAAACCTTTTGAAGCTGCTGCACTTAATTTGCAAGAAGGCGAAATGTCCGATCCTGTAGAATCCGAATATGGTTATCACCTGATTCAGTTGATCAAAAGAAATGGTAAAAAGTACGATGCAAGACATATCTTGATAAAAAGTACTCCCAATGCAGAAGAAATATCTGCTGCTAGAAAAGAATTGGATAGTATTAAAACTTTGATTACTACTAATAAAATTAGTTTCAAAGATGCAGCTTACAAATTCTCTGATGACAAGAGTAATAAATACAGTGCTGGTATTATGACCAATAACCAAGATGGTTCTGATAAATTGGAAAAATTAAGTCTGGATCCAACTATTTCTTATCAGATTGCAGGTCTTAAGAAGAATGATATTACAGAGCCTTTCCAACAAGAGGATCAACAAAAGAGAAAGATGATTAGCATTGTTCAGATTAATGATATTATCGATGCGCATCAATTGGAACTTTCTACCGATTATGAAAGAGTCAAAGATATGGCACTTAACAAAAAGAAAAATGAGATTGTTGAAAAATGGGTGAATGCTAAAATACCTTCTGTTTTTATCTCTATAGATAACAAGTATAAGGATTGCAAATTCCATAGCAATTGGCTGAAAGGTACAGTTGTTACAACTAATTAATCTTAGAATTATAAAACTAAAAAAGGATGAGTGGTTTGCTCATCCTTTTTTTATGTTTAAAATTGATTTTTTAATCAGGTTCTATTATTTTGAAATCGGTTATTTTTCCGTCCCATTTTTCATCATAAGTTGAGAATTCTATAGATGTAATTTGTCCGGCTGTAATGTCGATAACATAGCTCAAGCCTTCTTTCAAACCCTTTATTTCTATATTTTTACCATTACTGAATAGGGCATTGGTTTCATCAAATTCACCAGAATAATTTTCATAATCCAATTGGACATCCAACCCAAGATTTGACAGCTTCCTATTAGTAACTTTCAGATAAGCAATATGAGATTTGAATTGTGGATATTTTACAGTTAAACCTTCTAATAGCAAAATTTCTATTTCGTTTAAGTCTTTCATATTTTAAGTTTTTAATTTCTACTTTTAATGACAACATAGCCTTGTAGGATTCTTCCATCAGATAATTTGATTTGGTACCAATAGCTGTCGGTTGGGAGTTTGCGTCCGTTTGATTCTCCATTCCATTCAAAAGGTTCTCCTTTCGTGATTTCGTTTACAACCATTATTCCATTTTTGTCAATTATTTTGATTTCAGAATTGGGATAATTTTCGATTCCAGAGATTTTCCAGGTATCATTGATTCCGTCACCATTTGGTGAAAAGATATTGCTTAAAGAAAAAATAGTAAACGTTTTCGAACCAAGATTGCAATTAAGATTTGTTTTTACATAAACGGTATAGTTTCCATTCGGGAGATTTTCAAATTTATTAGAACTCTGCCAATTAATTTGATTCAAAGAATACAAATAATCACCAGCAGTAGACATCACAACTAGAGCATTATTATTTGTGATAATAATATTTTGAATTGTAGCCAATTTAGCTTTTTTAACGACAACACTTGCAGTATTGTCACAACCGAATTGATTCGTAACAGTTACTGTATAAGTCTTTTCTTGATTTGCATTGATGGTTTGAGTAGTTTCTCCAGAATCCCAACTATAAGTGAAATTGGGGTCGTATCCAGGATTCAGTATAACTCCTAAGGTATCATCACAATATTCAGCTTCTTTTGGAAGATTGATTTCTGGTTTCGGATTCAATGTCAGATCTAATTTCACATCTTGGTAACATCCGAGAGAAGAAGTGATTTTCACATCAAAAATATTGTTTCCAATCGTCAAATCTACATTTCCAGAAACTAATTGTCCCGCAGAATTTTTAAATTCGAAAATATAATCTTGAGGATTTGTGATTAATTCTTTTTTGTAATCATCAAGATTGATGGTTTTAAAGTTTGCTGTTATGTCGTTACAGAAAGAATCAGCGAAATTATTAGCCGATAGATAATTAGTTATAACATTTACTTTTATGGCCAATTTTTGTGTGCTTTCGCAACTATTAACGATTTGTGAAGCGTAGTAAGTAGCTCCATCTACCAACGGCGTTGTATCAGAAATAGAATTTCCGAGATTGTTATACCATTTTATATCAGTTCCTGCAACTATGATATTTTTCAAAGTTGGATTGGTAGCGGAACAAAAATCCTGAATAGCATTACCTGTTGGAGCACTTGGATCAGATAATGTTACAAGGATTTCTTTCTTGGCACTTTCGCATCCGCTGGCGTTTTGAGTGACATAATATTTTGTATTGTCAGTTAACAGAGCAGAAAGATTAGTTATAATAGCTCCACTTGCATCATACCATTTTGGGTTTGTTGCTGTAACTGTAATATCTGATATTCTTGGTTGGTTGATTTTACAGAAAGTTTGATTTGGATTTGCAACAGGCAAAGGCTGTGATGTTATTTCAACTTGTTGAGTTTGCGTTTCTACATTGTCGTTTCCATCATCATATTTCCAAGTGATGGTATAGTTTCCGGGAAGTGAGTACGATAAAAGATCGGAGGTTGTTGCTGTGATTTGACCTTTACAATTATCTGTTGCAGTTGGGATTGTGGAAATGATGGTTTTGCAATCCCCTGTTATTTTTGGGAGTGTTGCAAGGTCTGGGATTGGTTTTGTTTTGTCACCAACTAAAACATTCACCGTTAAGGTTCCATCACACCCTCCAGATCCAGTTATTATACAAGTGTAAACTCCATTATTTGCGATGGTTGCATTCAGTATTTTAGGATTTTGATCTTTAGACGTAAATCCATTTGGGCCAGACCAAGTATATGATGTGCCTCCCGACGCACTTAACTCTATATTGGCTCCAATACAAATTGGAGAATTGGATTGTACTTGAAGTGCACTCTTACAATCATAATATTTAGAAAGATAAGTGGAGTCATAAGTAAAAATATCATTTTCTTTTAGATGTAAAGAAAAGGGGGGAGACTTGACATATGTTCCCCAAATTCTATTTCCATTAGTATTAAATTTTGTAATAAATCCGGAATTGTAGCCACCAGACATTTGTGTAGGATAGAGTCCATCCGGAGTTGCTATATTATTATCGTTAGCAGTAAAACCGCCGAAAATAATATCATTTTTTTTGTTGACATCCAATCCAAAAACAAGATCATCATTTACAGCCGCTTTAGAGTTAGCTCCAAAATATGTTCCCCAAATTTGAGTACCATTTGGAGAGAATTTTGTTAGAAATATATTATTGCCAATATTATGATTATATGTTGGTTGGAATGAGGATGGAGTTGCAATATTTTCAATAGCTTCAGTATCTCCTGCTAGAATGAGATTGTCATCGTTATCTATTTTTATTGCTTTAATCAATGTAAAACCTTGATTTGAATTATATTGTGTTCCCCAATAATTTCTACCTCCAAAATAAGACATCCATAAATTGTTGAAATTTTTATCAAGTTTTCCAAAAAATACATTTGTTCCTCCAATAATACTATTTTGGTGAGGTGAGTTAAAATTCGTTACTGAAGAACCATTGCCTGCTATATAAAGATTATCATTACTGTCGATTGCTAATGCTTCTATACCCCTTGTTTCGTAAGTTGAATTCAAATTGTAATATGATCCATATAGCATTTTTCCATCCTTCGAAAATTTTGAGATGAATGATGTTGTCTCAGTTTTAAAGATTGCATTACTTGATATGATACCATTAGAGCTACCAGTATATCCTGATATGATGATATCATTGTTTGAGTCTGTAATTACAGCTTGTATTGTTTCGTACATATCACCTCCATAATAAGTTCCCCAAACTTTATTTCCATCACCATCAAATTTCATAATAAACCCATCATGGTAATTCCAATAGTAACCACTAGAATCATAATGTCCACTATTGGTTTTATGAGCTCCCGGTGTAGTAATGGTATTTCTCTTTGATAAATTGTCTTTGGCTTTTCCAACAATGTATAAATTGTTGTTTTTGTCAATAGTAAAATCTTCAAAAGAATTAGAATTATCATTAGCATATTGATGATTTCCCATATAAATTCCCATTAATTTATTTCCTTCTTGATCAAATTTTGCTAAATAACCGTACACTTGAGCATTCATTGATTCATTAAGATACTGGCCACTAGAAGCAACATATATTGCGAGCCTATTATCCATTGTATATAGAAAACCATATTCGTTAGTAAGTACTTTTAACGTTGCGGGAAATGCATGAGTTCCATTAACATGATGGGTTTGCCATATCCTAGTTGGAACAGGATCTATCACAATCGTTTGATCAGATGTATTGATTGATGATTCAAAACCAAAAGTCTGATTTTCTAGGTTTTTGTAATTAACAGTAATATTTTGCTTACTATCATTCTCAATCCAAGAATTAGGAATGTTTTCCTGCATTTCTCCGAATCTCAACTTCATCGCAAGCTTACCATTTTTTAATTGGGTTTTTGCCCCGTTGAATTTCATTTTGATATCAGAAATTCTTCCGCCAGGATGAACTAGAAAATTATATTCCACAGGTTTTGTAGAATCCGCAGGTTTAAAAAAAACTAAATCAATTTTATCATAAAGATTCTTGTAAGTGATTTTTTTGTATCGATGAACAAAGCTTACTCCTTCCTTTTTGTAATCAAGGTTATAGTAGTTTTCGTAATCATTAGATTTTCCTTCTGCAACGATTTCCGGGTTATTTTTGGAATCAACAAAATCAATATCAATCCGATGATATTTATAGTTAATTTCTTTGTCTGATGAATTTTTTCTTTGATTTAAGATTTTGTTCTCTTTGAAGTTCTTCTTTTTTATTTCTTTTGTTTCAACTTCATAAACATCATAAGAAAAACCATTTTCTTTGATTTGTACATTCAAGCCAGCTGAATTAAGAAGGTATTTTACTTCAGAATTAGGATTTCCATTCTGGTCAACAATTTGACCTTTGTTTTCATAAAAAGAGTAATCTTGATTTTTTTTCTGAGCAGAGAAGCTTACGAAAATTAAGAATAAAACTAAAGAATAAATCTTCTTCATTTGCGGTTAAAAATTTTTCTCAAATATAAGATTTATTTTAACAAAATTTTAAGACTTCCACCATTCAGAAAAACTTTGAGAATCATCATTCAAATCCAATTTTTCACCAATCAAAGGTGTGTATATTTTGAAATTTTTGCCTTTAGAATTTTCAAAGACTTTTTGTAAAGGCTCATTCCAAGAATGTTGAGCCAAAGCGAATTTCCCCGAGTGAACAGGCAAGACATTTTTTACATTCAGTTCTTCTGCAACTTTCACAAACTCATCCGGCAAAGTGTGGATGTATCGCCATTTCTCATTGTATTGCCCGTTTTCCAAAACAGCCCATTCGAAAGGTCCAAATTTTTCTCCGATTTCTTTAAAATGAAAATCATAACCACTATCACCACCAACAAAGATTTTTTTAGATGGAGTTTCCAAAACATAAGAAGACCAAAGCGTTGTATTACGCTTAAACAATCTTCCGGAAAAATGTCTCGCCGGCGTAGAAGTTATTTTGAAACCTTTATCTATTTCAGCATCTTCATACCAATCTAGTTCAATGATTTGGTCTTCATCAAAGTGCCATTTTTCAAAATGAGAACCAACGCCTAAACCACAAATCACCATATCAATTTTTGATTGTAAACTTTTAATAGTTTTATAATCAAGATGGTCATAATGGTCGTGGGAAATAATCAGAAAATCAATTTCGGGGAAATCTTCTGCGGAATAGATATCTGTTCCAGCGAAAGCTTTTGTAGTTCCAGGAATCGGCGACGCATTTCCGCTGAAAACCGGATCAACCAAAAACCGTTTCCCATCCAACTGAAAATAATAAGAAGAATGTCCCATCCAAACCAAGAAATTATCTGAGATTGGTTGTTCTTTCAGATTCAGTTTTTTTGTTGGTAGAAGAAAATTTGGTTTTTTGTTTTCAGTTTTATCGGTTAAAAACTCCCAAAGGACTTTTTGCATCGTGAAACCTTCTGCTAAAGATGGCGTAAAACTCAGGTTTTGGAAAACGCCATCTTTGTAATTTGGAGATTGTTTCATTCTTACAAGACGTTTTCCTTCAGCTTTTCCTCCGAAAACAGGAAGGTTGTAAATGTAAATTACTAAAACCAAAAGCAGGACGAGAAAAGTAATCAACATAATTTATTCAGTCGTTTTTTTTTACTAATAATAACCATTCGTTATCAAGGATTTTATAGCCTTGCTCATAAACGAAAAAGTATTGCGAGCCGTTTTTGTACGTTACGATTTGTGTGATATATTCAAAATCGAAACCGGCATTTAGTAACTTAAGACGATTAATTTTCGTTTTTCCTTCAAAATTATGTTCAGAAAGTATGCGGTAGTTTTTGCGGAGCTTGTTGTTGACGTTCCGCATATAGTTTGTCGAAGTTTTGTTTTGCTTGTTGTTAAAGGCATTTCGGCAAGCATCGGAACAGAATTTCTTATCGGAACGTCCAATGATTTTGTCGCCACATTCTGGGCAGGTTAGGGTTTCCATTTGTGTTTTTTTTATTGGTTTTTAATCTCTTTCTACAGAAGTTTCCCAGCCATCATAATCTCCATTGTTTTCTTTTGCCAATCTCCATAAGTATAAAGTGTAATCGTCAATATCATCATATCCAACTTTATCGATTCTTTTGATTTGAAGACTATATGGTAATTTATTTTCTTTAATTAAATCATTATTTACTATTTCAAAATTTTCTTTAGTAACAATTTGAATGTAATTTTTTAGGTCATTTTCATTTTTGAAATATATCCAATGAAAAACTTCTCTTGGTTTTGTCAAGTTGTCTCCGTTTTTCTCAAGGTTTTCCAAAACACTTCGATTCGAAATACTTTGTAAATCCATTTCGTTGGGATAAAGTTCGAAATAACTATCCCAATTTTTATCTTCTTTTGAGAATACAGAGATTTCATAATTGGAATATTGTTTTGAAATTTTTTCGGTCTCAGATTTAAAAACCTTTGAATCTTTAGAATAAAAATAAAAATCTCTATAGCCGTTATTAGTCAATCTTCCTATATATAATGAATTTTTAGGATTAATTGTTTCTAAGATTTTATCTTCAATTTTAAACAATATTTCACTTTCTTCATTTGTTGTAAGTCCATTTTCGGTTGGAGATTTAAGCTTTAAAGAAACCCAGCATAAATTAGATTTTTCTTTGATTGGGGCTAATTGTTGAAGAGCTAAATTCAGATAAATCGATGCTGGTTTATCTTCGATAGATGTCAAGTAGAAATTCCATTCTTCAGGATATTTTTTTTGACCGAATAGACTATTTAAAAATCCCATTGTAATAAAAATGATTAATAGTTTTAATTGAATTCTCATTTATAAATGATATCAATCAAAATTATAAAAACCTTTCCATTTACAAACGATTACAAATGGATATAAATACTTTTTAACCGAATCGAGTTTCCGTTTTGTTGAAAATTTGCATCAAGGAAATCGGGAAATACGACAACACGACCCGATTTCAAATGTCTAATTTTTAAATATTATAATTATGTCGTTAAGAAACAAAGTGACTCTTATTGGTCACACAGGAAAAGAAGTAGAAATTTTCAACTTCGAAAACGGAAACAAGAAAGCAACCGTTACATTGGCAACCAATGATTACTACACCAATGCCAACGGTGAAAAAGTAGAGCAAACAGAATGGCATAATATCGCTGCTTACGGAAAAACAGCAGATATTCTGGAAAAGTACGTCCCAAAAGGAAAAGAAATCGCTATAGAAGGAAAATTGACTTACCGCTCTTATGATGATAAAGACGGAACCAAACGATTTGTAACAGAGATTAGAATTGAAGAATTAATTCTTCTTGGTTCAAAATAATTTTTAATAAATCTTGGCAAGCTTCAAAAGTTTGTCAAGGTTTTTCATTCTAAATATTACTATGAAAATTAAAGTTTTGAAAATAAGAGTCCCGAATAGATTTCAAAATATGGATGAAGCCGTAATTAATGATTTTCTTTCAAGATACGATGTCATTAATATGAACTCAAAATTGGTTCAAGATGAGATTAATTATTGGTCAGTTTTGATCTATTATCAAGAAAAATCCAAACAGTCAGGTTCTAGCAAGATGAATATAAGCTCGGAAGAAGAACTTTCTGAAGAGGAGAAAATCATTTACAATAAACTGAAAGATTGGAGATATGAAAAGTCTAAAGAACTTAATCAGCCTCCTTATATTATTTTTCATAATACACACTTGATGTCAATTGCGAAATTCAAACTATGCAATTTGCAAGACCTCGAACAAATAAGTGGTTTGGGAGAATCCAAAATCAAAAGATATGGAATGGAAATAATAGAAGTTTTGGAAAATGCCTAAAGTTGAAATTTTAAGATAAAATAACATTTACTGACATTGAAATTCTAAGTTTATCTCTTACATTTGTTAAATGCTAAACGATCAGAAAATTGAAAAATTCAGGCAAATTGTAGAGAATAAGTTTCAAATATACAATTCACTCTTCATGAGTTTGCCTTACGATAAAATGACAAACATCGGGATGTTGCTTCCTTTTCTTTACGAAGAAAGTAAAGATGGTTATCAGGAAGGCAAATCGCCGGAAGAGATTGTAGAAGAGTTTTTTCAGAAACACACAGAGCTTGAGACCGAAGAACAAAAAACCGAATTGCTTTTCAAAATCATCCAATATATAGAAAGACAAGTCGTTTTGTTTGACAGTATAGAAGATGCGGCATTCCAGCAATTGCATTCGGAGAGTGATTCCGGGACGGTTCTTAATCTTTATGAGAGAGCGACTCAGGAACATCACCTGACAGCCATTCGTAAAAAGATGGATGATTTTGCAATCAAGATTGTTTTCACTGCGCACCCGACTCAATTCTACCCGAATTCTGTTCAGAGAATTATTCACGATTTGAGAGATGCCATTATCAATGATTCGGTAACGCAGATTGATATGTTGCTTCAACAATTGGGGAAAACACCATTCGTTAACAAAGAAAGACCAACACCTCTGGACGAAGCGATGAGCATTATCTATTATCTGAGATATGTTTATTATCAAAGTATCGGTGAACTTTATAAAAAGATAAAGAACACTTTCGGTAACTCGAATTTTACACCGAATCCGGATATCATTCAGTTAGGATTTTGGCCAGGTGGAGATAGAGACGGAAATCCGTTTGTGACGGCCGATATTACAATGAAAGTTGCTGAGGAACTTAGGATCTCAATCTTGAAAGATTATTATGGACATCTTAAAAATGTACGAAGAAGATTAAGTTTCCGTGGCGTGTCTGATGTTCTAAGAGATGTGAGCAAACATATCTATGACGCAATTTTCCAAACTGATGTGAAGATTTCTGCTGAGGAAATTATTACAGAAATCAATCGTGCAGAAAAGATTTTGGTTGAAGAACATAATGGACTTTTCCGTGAAATTCTCGATGACTTTAGAGATCGTGTGAAAATCTTCGGAACTCACTTTGCTACGCTTGATATTCGTCAGGATAGTAGGATTCATCAAAAAGTGATGGATGATATTTATTTTAAAATCTCAGGAGAAGATGCTGATTCCAAAACACCGGACGAGAAGATCCAATATCTATTAAAATCTGATGCGATTCTTGATCCTAATGATTTTGAAGATGAGATAACAAAAGAGACTTTAAAAAGTATCTTTAACATTAGAATCATTCAGAAAAATAATGGGGAGAGGGGAATGCATCGTTATATCATTTCTAACTCTGATGAAGTGAAAGATGTAATGAATGTCTTTGTCATGATGAAGCTTTGCGGATACAAAGAAGAGGAAATGAACATCGATATCGTTCCGCTTTTTGAAACGATGGAAGGTCTGGACAAGTCTGAAGAAGTGATGAGAAAACTCTATTCGGATTCTGTTTATCAAAAGCATTTATTAAAAAGAAATAACAAACAATATATTATGCTTGGTTTCTCCGACGGAACCAAAGATGGTGGTTATCTGAAAGCGAACTGGCAAATCTATACTTCGAAAGAAAACTTGACAAAAGTTTCTGAAGAGAATGATATCAAGGTTGTGTTCTTTGATGGTAGAGGAGGACCTCCAGCAAGAGGTGGTGGAAAAACCCACGATTTCTATGCATCTCAAGGTAATACAATCGCCAATAATCAAATTGAATTAACAATTCAAGGACAAACGATTACTAGTGTATTTGGAAATAAAGATCAGGCGAAATTCAACTTTGAACAGTTGTTGACAGCCGGATTGGAAAATGATGTTTTCAAAAGTGATAAAAAAGACCTGAGCGAAAAAGATAGAAATTTGATTTCTGAATTGGCAGAAATCAGTTATAAAAAATATTCTGACTTGAAAGCTAATCCAATGTTTGTTCCTTATCTGCAAGAGATGAGTACATTGGAATATTATGGAAGAACTAATATCGGAAGTCGACCAAGTAAACGTGGTGCAGGTTCTGAATTGAAGTTTGAAGACTTGAGAGCGATTCCTTTTGTAGGATCATGGGCACAGTTGAGACAGAATGTTCCTGGATTCTTTGGATTTGGTTCTGCTTTGAAGGCTTTGAAAGATGCGGGACGATTTGATGAAGTTAAAAAACTTTATAAAGGTTCGGATTTCTTCAGAACATTGGCGTTGAACTCTATGATGAGTATGAATAAGACTTATTTCCCACTGACTTATTATATGAGAAATAATAAAAAATTCGGGGAGTTTTGGAATGTGCTTTTTGCAGAATTTGAGTTGTCTAAAGAAATGATGCTTGAGCTAGCCGGATACAACATCCTGATGCAAGAAGAACCAATCAATAGAAAGTCTATCAGAATCCGTGAAAAGATTGTACTACCATTGTTGAGTATTCAGCAATATGCGTTAATCAAACTTCAGAAGAATGAAGGTGACAGAGATACTTATGAGAAACTGGTGATGCGATCTCTCTTTGGAAATATCAATGCGAGTAGAAACTCTGCTTAAACTTTATAAAACAAAGAATCCGTCTCACAACAAAATTTGAGGCGGATTTTTTTGTTATAAAAGTTTTTCAATATTTTAAGAAAAAGTGAAAAGTTGTCCTCTTCAGGCAACTTTCTTTCTTAAATTGTGTGCTAAAGCGTGTAAT
>NZ_QNUG01000053.1 GCF_003385395.1 Epilithonimonas hispanica
TAGCGCGTTTAATTTTAATTAGTTCTAGTAATCATACTTTTCCATCACAAACATCCATTATATTTAAATTAATGAAAAAGCAAAAATAGAGTTCGAAATAAAATAATTTAACGACTGTATAACCAATTATAATATTTTAAAAAAAAAATGTTTAAAGTAAATTTATATGTTAATCAAATCAATTAACATCCGCTGCAGAGAAAAAGTATGGGCTCAGTATGTCTTCAAAGTTATAAAGTCCATTGAGCTTATCTTTAATATTTTCAGCCACGAACAATGCTCCACTCCCGAATGCTTCTCTAGAAATAGATTCGTGAACTAATCTCACGGTTTGATATGGGAAACCGAAAATCACTTCGTGCTTGCCTACAATTCCTCCAGCTCTTACGGAGTTGATATTCTTTGTCTCGATATCCAAAGCTTCTGCAATCTTAATAGCAGTACCGGAGACTCCAGATTTAGCTTTGAAGTGTTCTTCTATAACTTCTACATCAACACCCGGCGCGATTTTTTTCAACATAGACGCTGCGAATAATAAATAATTAACTCCCAAAGTGATATTAGGTGACCAAAATACAGTAGTATCTTGGGAGAGTATTTTTAACAACTTTTTTTCTTTGTCTTCATAATGTGAAATAGCAGATATGATTTTAATTTGTCTTTCTGCAGCAGCTTCCCCATACCAATGAATGCTCTGTTCACCAGAAAAATCTATAATGAAATCCACAGGATTGACATCTAGAAATTCATCGATATTAATGTTTTCTATAGAACAAACCAATGCTCGATCCGGAGCTTCTACTCCTAAGATATCTTTTGCTGAAACATTTTCTAGAGTTTTTCTATTCTTAATAACCCATTCTAGTGAGAATTTTTTGTTTTGTAGAACTACATTAGCAACTGCTTTTCCTGCTTTGCCAAATCCAATTAGACCTATTTTCATGCTTAGATATTTATTGTTATTTTTTAGTTTATTCTATTTAATAGGCTTATAAGTAATCTTATTCATTTCTTAATGTGGTGACTTCATAATAATATTTTTGAAGTTGAACATTAGAATAGTGATAATAAAAAAAGAATATTTATAAAAGCTGAGTGATCACCACAGCTTCCTCTAGGATTGATAAGGATATATTAATCCTTTACATTACAACCGTAAGATACAAAAAAATATCAAAAGGATTTTTAGCCATTATTCTGAAGCGAGCAGTCCCAAAAAACTAATTTATTACATCTACTAAACCAAATTATAAAAACAATCCCAAAAGAGTTATTCTTTCGGGATTATGATAAATATTATTACACAAAAAATTATTCTACAATAATCTTTGAGGATTGTTTTTTAGTTTTCACAATATAAACGCCTTTTGACAATTTATGAACTGTTACTTTCCCTTTATTCTCAACTTTATCAATAGTCTGTACCAATTGACCGTTCAGGCTATAGATTTTCACTGTTTCATTTTTGTTGATGCCACTGATATAGAATTCGTTGTTCTTCACAGGATTTGGATAGATCGCCAATTTTGCTTTTTGAGCATCGATATCATCTGTAGCTAATACTGAAAAACAAGTCCAAGATAAGTCATCAAAAGAAACTCTATTGCTACTAGTTTCATCTACCAATTCTATCACTACATTACCTGCAACATTGATATCATTAATTGTGAAAGTTCCTGCTGTTTTGGAATAAGGGATCCGCCCTTTCACTACTCCATTTACTTTTAATGTATAGTTTCCTGCACTATCGCTGAAAGGCAAGAAAGTTCTCACTGTCAAAGATCCAATACCGGCAGAGATGGTAGAAGATTTCAAGCTACCTTTTTTGATACAGATTGCTCTGTTGTTATCTCCACTAATATAAATTTGTTTATCTGTTCTAGCATTAGTCGCTATCCAAACAATTCCCTTGTTGGACCATTCTCGATCTGTATAAGAAGAGTTGGTTGCAGGAAGGTTTTCAAAATCCTCTGTTCCACAAGAAGTTCCTTCACCAGTCCCTCCACTATTCTGAGTAGTTGCTTCTACAATATTGCTATTAGGAGACTTGTTTCCAGCAGCATCTCTTGCTACAACATAGAAGGAATAAGTGGTTGCAGGATTCAATCCTGTTACAGTTCCACTGTTTGTATAAACAGTCGTTTTCAATACGCTATCTGCATAGATATCATATGCACTAACACCAATATTATCTGTAGAAGCTGTCCAAGCTAAGGAAACTGTGGACGATGTTGTTCCAGAAACTGTAAGACTAGTCGGCGCAGAAGGTAATTCTGTATCTGTTGTAGAGCCTCCATTGAAAGTATCTGGCCAAGCATTCTGGGCTGCTGGTCCACCCCAGATAACAGTTGCCAAATAAGCATTATCGATAAAAGGGTTTCTATTGTGCTGAATACCAAAAACCACATTATTTCTCTGTCTTTCGAAATCGGAAACAGGATCTTCAACATTCCATTTAAGAAGTATATCTGGGAAATCCGAAGAATAAGTAGCAGGTTTCATTGTAATATTAAGAGGAAGACATCTTGTATTATATCTTACATACATGTACATCAGGATTCTTGCTACGTCTCCTTTCCACTCGTCACCAGGATACCATCCACCTCGGCTTGTTTTATAAGCTGTAGCTCCAGTACCGTCATCAAAAAGAAGACTTCCTCTGGTACTATTCAATGTATTATCAGCTGGGCGCAAATGATGCCCATCAGAACCAGGACCAGATGTCCCCAAATTGGGTGTTCCTTTGGATTTTGCATACACATGCTCACGATTCCAAGATCCTGTATACGGACGACTTCTCTGATGTGTTCCTGAACTTTGAGATCCATACATCAATAAAATATTGGATGGATTTTCTAGATCTGCATCACTTGTTTTAAAAAGAGATGCTAGTCCTGCAGAATATGCAATTGTCTGCGTATGAGTGTTTGTAATAAGTGTCGCAAGTTCACTTTTAAGTTCATTTTTGGTTTTGTTGAAGTTAACACCAGAATAATAAGCTGGTGCAGACTGTGCAAAAGCAATGAACGAAATGATACTTGCAAAAAAAGAAAGTTTTAATTTCATGCGGTATGATTTAATTAATTTTAATAGTAGTATGATTGTTATTTTTAAAGCTAATTTCTAATAATCCATTTTGAAGTGTAATAGAATTTGGCTTCTCTAATTCTAAATAAAGAATATCATCGTATATATATATTCTTGCGTTAATTTTGGATTGAAAGGCCGAAGAAATGATTGTAACATCCGAACCATTTTCAATAGACTCGTTATTTTGAAAGTCAGTTCTAGCAATTGGAAAACAAATAAGATCTGTAAAAAGACCCGGATGATTGTCACCTTCTCCTACAAAAAGTTGATTAGCCTCTTTGTTGATACCAATAATGTAGAGTGGTTCTTTTTTTCCTCCAACATTGATACCTTTTCTTTGCCCAAGTTTAAAAGCCTCTACACCTTGGTGTTCGCCTACCAAAAAACCATCGAAAAGATTATATTTTCTCTTCTTAATTTTTTGTGCTAATTCTTCCTTTTTACAAGAAAAAACACTTTCACCCTTAATATAAATTGAAGACAACGCTGGTATTTCGACGATTTGACCTACTTTGATCACAGATAATTAATTATTCGTTACGTTGTTTTTTAAAATAGTACAATATTATTGACTAATAAATAACGGGGCGCTAATGTAGCTAAATAAATTAACATGAAGAATATATTGTATGAAATTTCATAAATAGATAACAAACTCATAAATTTCATTCACATTCTCATCACATGATCATAAAAATTTATGCTACAAAAAAACCTTTAAAAACTTAAAGGTTGAATTATTTTGAATGCAAAGAGCGCAAAGTTTTATTAAGTATTGAAAACATTTTAAAGTTTGTAAAAATGCTTTGCTCTGGTAAAGGATTAATAAATGTTGTATAGGATACTGAAAAGTTGTTTGATATGGAAAACCCTAGCCCCGATTGTAGTGGAAATCCTTTTTCTTTTCTTTCATATAAGGAAAAGAAAAAGATTGTAACGGAAAGCGGGAAATAGCTCTTCAAAAAATTATTCTACAACCACCTTTTTCTCTAGAAAAGTGCTTGCTCCTGCCGAATCTTTTCCTGTGTAGAATTTGAAAGTATAGTTTCCTGTTTTTGTTGGTTTGAAATTGATACGACTTCCGTCGACATAAGTTCCATCGGAGCAAACCTCATTGGTTTTATATCCAAAATTGGCAATAGTCCTCACAGAATCGTTGGTGTACTGATAATCGTAGCTGTAAATCCCTTCGCAGGTTTTGGTAAAAGTAGAATAAACCTTCAGCTCTTGAGTAACGCCCAAAGCCATTGTATCCATGGGAATAGTGACGCTATCCGTTTTCTGAGCGTAGACATTGGTAATCTCTACATAATCGTCGTTGTCTTTACAAGAAGCAATAAAAGCTGAAACCACCGTCAGCATTGATAAAATAAATACTTTCTTCATAATCGTTTCTTTATTAATTATTAAAATTACCTTTTGAGAGGTAAACTACTTTTTTGGTGTCAAAAAACTCGCCTTCGAAATAATTTTTCAGTTGGAAAATTTCGCATTTCAAACCGGCTAATTCCTCTGCCAAATCTCCACCTTTTAAATATAAAACACCGTTGTGCTTTGGATTGAATTGATCTTTTTCAAATTTCCCTCTGAGCCATGTCAGAAAAACTGGCATTTGTGTTACAGCTCTACTGACTACGAAATGAAACTTTTCCTTCAATTGTTCTGCTCTCATATGATGAGCTGTCACATTTTTGAGCCCAAGACTTTCCGCAACACCCTTCACCACTGTAATTTTCTTTCCAATACTATCAACCAAAGTGAATTGTACATTGGGAAAAAGAATAGCTAACGGGATTCCTGGAAAACCTCCTCCTGTGCCGATATCTAGAACTTTGGTTCCATCTGCAAACGCCATCACTTTTGCAATTCCTAAAGAATGGAGAATATGCTTCTCATAAAGACTATCTGTATCTTTTCTGGAAATGACATTGATTTTTTCATTCCAATCTGTATAAAGAGTTTCTAATTCTGCAAATTGATTTTTTTGCTCGCTGGTAATATTGGGAAAATATTGTAAAATTAATTCTAAAGACATGAGGCGAAATTATGAATTTTAATATTATTACAAATAAAAAACCATCAAAATAATATTGATGGTTTTCTATTTATAAAGTTTCTATGTTATTTTAAAACTTTTTTGGTCAACATTGTATTTCTAGAGTATGCTTTTATAATATACATTCCTTCTGCTAAAATGGTTTTATTGATAAGAACTTCGTTTTTAGCATTTTTGGTATTGAATAATAATCTTCCAAGAGCATCATAAAGACTTACCTCTTCCAGATTTTCATCAGATTTAACAATGAAGTTTTGAGAGTCTTTGTAAATCTGAATTCCCTTTTTCACAACGTTATCTGCTGCTAAATTTTCTGATGGTCTATAAACCACTTCAAATCTATCATCATATGTACCAGCGGTTGTACTGAAACTGTAAGGGTTTTCTGTAATATTGATGACTTTATTAAGATATTTGTCTTTCAAGTAAACAGTTTGTGTTGTAGAGAATATGCCTTCTCTATCTTTCAAAGAAATTGTGTAAGTTCCATCATCAGCTGCTTTCATTCCTAACTTAACAATATCATCATTGAAAAGAGGAGCTTGTCTACCTTGGATTCCTAATTTTTTGTTATCGATAATACTCCAGAAAGAGTCCTTGCCCACAGATAGCAGTTCTGCATCAAAATCACTATCAAAATTATTGCTTGCCTGATCTACGTAGCCCAACAAAAGTTCATTATTTATATTATTTGGAGATTTGAACTCTAGCCAAAATCTATTTTTTTCTGATGCATTCTGATTTATTAAAGAAATTAGCAGCTGTGGTAGATCTCATAGAGTTATCAAAAACCAAAGCCTTTCCTTTACCATCTGCCTTTGCTTGAATAATAAAAGCTTGCCCAACAGATACAAAACCAACAGGTCTATTATTATTATACCCCGGATATGTTGCCGCTAGACCTCCCGTCCTGTTGACCATTGCATAATTATTAATTGGATAATTGGTAGTGTAGCTACTACCCAGTTGCACAGTAATAGAACTATCATTATTGGTCCAGAGATAAGCTAAACCATTAACAATAGACGTATTAGCCGCAACAAATTTGTCAAAATCTAGGTTAGAAGGATAAGGATTACCTATCATATTATAACCATGTTTATCATCAGTATATTTCAACAGAGGTGATTGAATTACTCCATTTTGAGGCATGTCCAAAGCTTGTTCATACTTCAATTCTGCTCTATCAAATTGATTCTCTCTTAAAAATAGATACCCTTCCTGTAATAAAATATAAGATTGATTCTCCGGAATTGCGTTGATATAATTTTCATTCGCAATCCGACTCATCATTTTACTAGATTTATCAAATTCTTTATTATCAAAATAAGAAAAAGCGTATTCATAATCCAGTTTCATCCTCAACGCATTATCTTTTGGAAGCTTCTTCGCAATATTATAAGATCTATTAAGATAGTCGATGCACATCAGATAATCATCAACACTCCTATAAGTTGTACCCATATAGAAAAACACATTGGCTTTTTCTTCTTTTGTAAGATTACCAACTAATAGCAGATCAAAAAGTCTTTTTTGCGAATCTTTCTGTTTTCCTTCCCGATTATATTTTGTAATCTCTTTTTCAAGAGCTTTTATATTCAAATCTTTTGCGTTCAGAAAACCTATAAGCAATAATAGAAATGTTGCAAAATATTTTGTAAATTTTTTATTCATGCGTGTTATAAAAATTCTAAAAAAATCATTAATTTCTTAAAATGATATTTTATTAGAAAATTTATTAGCAAAAATAATCAAATATCAACATATTTCGTTGCGTATTAATACTTATTTTAAAAACAACATACCTTACTTTGAAAAAAACTTCATTAATATCTAAATTATCACAAATAATATATTAAAAATAAGGCCACATTTTTGGATTAAAAAATTATATTTGTTGTTAAAATCTAATTTATAATATAGTTTCATGAGTAAAATTTCGGACAGACTGAATAGACTGAGTTATTCTCAGACTTTCGTGATGAGCAACAAAGCGCGCGATATGAAGGCGGCAGGAATAGATGTAATAAGTTTAACTTTGGGAGAACCAGATTTTGATGTTCCTCAAAAAATCAAGCAAGCTGCTTTTGATGCAATCAATGAGAACTACAGCCATTACTCGCCTGTTCCAGGATTTCTAGAGCTCAGACAAGCTATTTCTGCAAAACTGAAAAGAGATAACGACCTTGACTACAAACCAACACAAATCTGTGTTTCCAATGGTGCAAAACAATCAATCATCAATGTTTTATTAGCAATTATCAATGATGGAGACGAGGTTATTCTTCCTGCACCTTATTGGGTAAGCTATGATGAGATGGTAAAAGTTGTGGGCGGAACTTCTGTTTTTATTGAAACTTCAATTGATACTGAATTCAAGATTACGGCTGAGCAATTGGAAAAAGCAATCACTCCAAAGACAAAAGCTTTACTTTACAGTTCACCTTGTAACCCTTCTGGAAGTTACTATACAAGAGAAGAATTGGAAGCTATTGCAAATGTGATGGCAAAACATCCGGATATTACAATCATCTCTGATGAGATCTATGAGTTTATCAATTACGGTGGTGAGCACGTTTCTATCGCAAGTTTCCCACAAGTCTATGAACAAACTGCAGTTATTAACGGAATGAGTAAAGCTTTTGCAATGACAGGTTGGAGAATCGGTTATTCTGCTTGTCCGACTTGGTTGGCTAGTGCTTGTGATAAAGTTCAGGGACAAATGACCAGCGGTGCAAATACAGTTGCACAAAGAGCTTCTATTGCAGCTTTACAAATGGATCCGTCCGAACTACAATATATGATTACCGAATTTGAAAAAAGAAGAGATCTTGTTTTCGAATTAATGAAAGATATTAAAGGCTTCAAATGCAATCTTCCAAAAAGTGCATTTTACTTCTTTCCGGACATTTCCTATTACCTAGGAAAAACTTTAAATGGGACTGAAATCAAAAATGCGGACGACTTCGCAATGTTCCTTTTGGAAAATGCTCACGTTGGCTGTGTTGGCGGTGTAAGTTTCGGAAGTCCGGAGTGTATCCGTTTCTCTTACGCAGCTTCTGAAGAAGAATTGAAAGAAGCTATGAGAAGAATCAAAGATTGCTTAGATCAATTTTAAATTCTCTTGTCAGTCTGAGGCTCTCGAAGACAATCATAAAATCAAAACATCACTTTTTAAGTGGTGTTTTTTTATTTCAAAAATTTGAATTTTCTGACTTTGCTCATTTTATTTGTTAAGTAATTGTTTGAAATTTGAAGAGAATTATAATCATTTTCTGATATAAAATAGTCATTTATACCTTAAGACATTGATATAACACTGTTAATTTAGAGTCATTCGGTTTGATAGATTTTATAAATAAAATTTTAATATTCAATTCACAAAATCTTTGTAATTTCGCTTCTGTTAATTTTAAACAATTTAAAACTTAAATATTATGTCATTAGTAGGTAAATTATTCCCAAGTGTTGCGATTGATGCAATGAGCGAAATGGGTGATGATCTTAAGATCAATGTATTTGAAGAAGCAGTGAATAATCAGCAAAAAGTGATTTTGTTCTGGTATCCAAAAGATTTTACTTTTGTTTGTCCGACAGAATTACACGCTTTTCAGGAAGCTTTACCAGAATTCCAAAAAAGAAACACTGTAATAATTGGTGCATCTTGTGACACAAACGAAGTTCATTTCGCTTGGTTAAACACACCAAAAGACAACGGAGGAATCGAAGGTGTAACTTATCCAATCCTTGCTGATACTCACAGACAATTGGCAAACATCCTTGGGATTGTTGACCAAGATTTGGATTATGATGAGGAAGGAAACGAAGTTTTCACAGGTTCTAACGTAACTTACAGAGCAACTTATTTGATCGACGAAACTGGAAAAATCTTCCACGAATCAGTAAACGATATGCCATTGGGTAGAAACGTGAAAGAATATCTTAGATTGATTGATGCTTATGCACACGTTCAAAAACACGGAGAGGTTTGTCCAGCAAACTGG
Source organism: Epilithonimonas hispanica (assembly GCF_003385395.1). Lineage (GTDB taxonomy): Bacteria > Bacteroidota > Bacteroidia > Flavobacteriales > Weeksellaceae > Epilithonimonas > Epilithonimonas hispanica. Next base: position 9,151 of record NZ_QNUG01000053.1, read on the forward strand.
GAAGAAGGTAAAGAAGCTATGAGTGCCAACAGAAACTCTACTGCTGAATATCTTGCTAAAAACTAATTGATTTTTTACAATCAATTATCATTTATTATTAACCATTAATAATTGTAAAATGTACATAGAACTAACAGAAGATAACTTACAACAGATTGTAAGTGAGAATGACAAGGTAGTGGTTCAATACGGCGCAACTTGGTGTGGAAACTGCAGAATTATGAAACCAAAATTCAAAAAATTGGCTTCAGAAAATGACGCAATTCCTTTCTACTACGTTGATGCAGAAAAATTACCAGAAAGCAGAAAGTTAGCAACTGTTGACAACTTGCCAACCTTTGCAATATTTCAAGGTGGAACTTTGAAAAATCAGGTTCAGACCAATCAAGCGGAAAGTCTTATTAATTTGTTTTCAGAAATAAAAGATTAATAACTGAAAATTTTAGAGCTTTGCTGAGTTTTACGTCTTTGCGAAACTTAAAATATTTTCAATAAGTTTAAAAAAACTTTGCGGACTTTGCGTTAAAATTTTCAGTATTAAATTTAAAATTAATTTAGAATAATGAAATTACCAATTATAAGACAGTTTTATCAAAATCAAACGCCTGAAAATCTGGAAGCAACTTTGGAAGTTTTGGAAAGCTTTTCAGAATTCCGAAATGTTTCTGAGGAAGACCTGAATGTCACAGGAGAATTGATTACGAACATTTGTGGTGCTTTGGAAGTTCACGCCAACGTTAATAACGGAATGAGCGAAAAAGATGCTTTGAATTCCTTTGCTCAAAAAGTAATGGGTTCAATAGACAAATAAATAGTTTATTTTTTGTAGAAAAAGGCTTTGGAAAGAGATTTCTAAAGCCTTTTTTAATTTTATTAATTTCTTAATGTTTTAAAAATATTCTTTTCTTAATTTTACTTTTCAACAAATCAAAAACTATGAAGGATTTTATATCAGCTCTACCAAAGGCAGAATTACATTTACATATCGAAGGAAGTTTTGAACCGGAATTGATGTTCGAAATTGCCCAACGAAACCAGATTGAAATTCCTTATAAAACAATTGACGAAGTTAAGAAAGCTTATCAATTCTCTTGTCTTCAGGATTTTTTGGACATCTATTATGCTGGAGCCGGAGTTTTGATTCACGAGAAAGATTTCTATGATTTGGCAATGGCATATTATCAGAAATGTTATGAAAACAATGTGATTCATACAGAGATAATGTTTGACCCACAAACTCACACAGAAAGAGGAATTGCGTTCGAAACCGTTATCAATGGATTGCAAAAAGCAAGATTAGACGCTAAGGAAAAATGGGGAATCAATTCCTTATTTATAATGAGCTATCTAAGACATTTATCAGAAGAATCCGCTTTTGAAACGTTGAAACAATCTCTTCCTTATAAAGATTTGATTACTTCTGTCGGTTTAGACTCTTCTGAAATGGGAAATCCTCCAACCAAATTCAAAAATGTATTTGAAGCTTCTATAAAAGAAGGTTACATTCCTGTTGCTCACGCTGGAGAAGAAGGTCCGGCTGAATATATTTGGGAAGCTATTGATATTCTTAAAGTAGCAAGAATCGATCACGGAAACAGATGTCTGGAAGATGAAAATCTGGTTCAAGAAATTGTGAAAAAAGATTTAGCTTTAACAGTTTGCCCACTTTCCAATCTTGAATTGAGAAACACTGATGTAATGACCAAACATCCATTAAAAAAGCTTTTAGACAAAGGAATCAAAGCTACTGTCAATTCCGATGACCCAGCTTATTTTGGAGGTTATATGAATGCTAATTTCGAGGCTGTTCAAGAAGCTCTGAAACTTTCAAAAGAAGATATTATTACCTTGGTTAAAAACTCCTTCAACTACTCTTTTGCTACGGATGATCAAAAGAAATCTTATCTTGAAAAAGTAGATCAAATCGTTTCTGATTTTTAAGTAAGTTAATTTTAAACCTGCCTAATCATTCTGAATAAAAAAACCTGTAAACTGAATTACAGGTTTTTTATTTTATTTCTGATTAATTTCTTCTGCTTCATCCATTAACTTAAGATAAGTGCTATATCTCGTTTCATCTATTTCTCCAGTTTCTAGTCCTGCAACAACAGCACATTTAGGTTCGTTGATATGCATACAATTATGATATTTGCAATCTCTTCCTTTTTGAAAAATCTCTGGGAAATAATGCTGAATTTCTTCTTTCTCAACATCTATCATTGCAAATTCCCGAACACCAGGCGTATCGATAACAGAACCACCAAAATCCCAAAAATGCATCTGAGCAAATGTCGTGGTGTGTTTTCCTTTAAGTACAGATTCCGAAATTTCTCCAGTTTTAATATGTAAATCGGGTTGTAAAGCATTTACTAATGTAGATTTTCCACAACCAGAATGTCCAAAGAAAACTGAAGTTTTGTTTTTGATCTTTCCAACAAGCAAATCGAGATTCAGCTTTGAATAAGAAGATATTTCCAAAGTATTGTATCCGATATTTTGATACATTGCTTCGATATTTTCTACAATTTCTCTTTCTTCATCACTCAAAGTATCCATTTTGTTGAATAAAATTAATGGAGAAATATTGTAAGCTTCGCAACAAGCTAGAAATCTATCCAAGAATCCTAAGGAAGTCTCAGGGAATTTCAAAGTATAAATAAAGCAAGCAATATCTACATTAGAAGCAATAATATGCGCTTCTTTGGAAAGGTTTACCGATTTTCTGATGAGATAATTCTTTCTTGGGAAAATTTTGGTAATCCAAGCGACATCATCCTGTTCCAAAGAAAACTCCACCTCGTCACCTACAGCTAAAGGATTTGTAAGTCGGGTTTTTATTAATTTGAATTTGCCTCGGATTCTGGCTTCAAAGATTTGTTTTGTTTCAGATTCCAAAACCTGATACCAGCTTCCGGTAGATTTGATGATGATTCCTTTCAAACAGTAGAATTTTGTATTGGGCAAATTTAGAAATTTAAAACTAGCATTTACAAAAAAAGAAGCTAATAATTAGCTTCTTTTCTTTTTATACAATCAATCAGATTATTTATCAATCATAATATGGTTTTGAACCTCGATGCTTTCCTCGTGAATAGCTTTGAAAACTTTCTCGATAAACTCTTGAGACATTCCTGTTTCATTCGCTTTTTGAGTCGCATATTCTGTAATCACTTTCCAACGTTCTGGTTGGAAAATAGCGATATTATTTTCTTTCTTAAGCTTACCAATTTTTTCAGAAACTTTCATTCTTTGAGATAAAAGCTCAATTAATTGAAAATCCATATCACTAATTAAAGTTCTGTGTTTACCCATCTCGTCTTCGTACCCAGAGATATCAGAATTACGAACCTGAAGATTATTAATCATTTCTGCTAAAACTTCTGGTGTGATTTGTTGAGAAGCATCACTCCAAGCATTATCCGGATCACAGTGACTTTCGATAATCGCACCTTGATATCCTACGTTAAAAGCTTCTTGAGCAACTCCAGCCAAGCCAGTTCTGTTTCCACAAATGTGTGAAGGATCAATAAACAAAGGAACATTTGGGAATTGATTTTTGAAGTCTAAAGCAATTTGCCAGTTCGGGATATTTCTGTATTTGGTTTTTTGATAAGTTGAAAAACCTCTGTGGATTGCACCGATGTTTTCCACACCTTGACCTAATAATCTTTCCAAAGCACCAATCCAAAGCGCTAAATCTGGATTCACTGGGTTTTTAACTAAAATTGGTTTATTAGTTCCTCTTAAAGCTTGCGCAATTTCTTGAACCGTAAATGGATTAACAGTAGAACGCGCTCCGATCCAAAGAATATCAACATCCGCTTCCAGCGCTGCAAAAACGTGATGCGCATTAGCAACTTCTGTCGCTGTTTTGAACCCGAATTCTTCCTTTACCTTTTTCAACCAGTTAAGACCAATAACGCCTACTCCTTCGAAACCGTTTGGTTTTGTTCTTGGTTTCCAGATTCCCGCACGGAAAGCTGAGATTTCTGCACCGCTTTCTTTCAGTCTTTTTGCCGTTTCCAACATTTGAGATTCACTCTCTGCGCTACAAGGTCCTGCGATGATCATTGGATTTGCAAAGTCATTGATCCAATCGTTTTTTAATTCATTAAGGTTCATATTTTAAATTTTATATATTTTTAAATTAATGCAATAGTATATCTGTTATAAATCTTGATTTATAATTCTTTTCCAAAAATAACGTTTAAAAGTTTTAAATGAGTCACAGGAAATTGAATATTCCTGCAGTTTTTTGAGAAAGAAATCTAGTTAGCTAAACCAATAAAATCGGTAATAGTTTCTAAAATTTCTGTGATAAGTTCCAAAAAAGCTAAATAATCCGTCCCAGTAAAAGACAGATTGTGCAGTTGTAAAATATGGAAATTTGTTCGATTCCATTTTATTAATTCCTTTACTTCAAGGAATTTTAGCTTTTTTTAATTAATATTAATTTCTTCTTGTCTTGAAGAAATCTTGAACAAAGATATAAATTAATACAACATATCAACTATCAAAATAATTATTTGTTGACAGAAATCATAAATTTTTACGACAAGTCAAATCGCATCAAGTCATCCAAATCTTTGAGTAACGGATTGATTTCAACAAATCTTTCGAAGATTTTGCGCTTCGTCATCACTTCTTTTTTGATTGTCAAATCAGTTGCATAATCGATTTCAAATTTAAAATTATTGACTTTGTGTCTGAAATGATTAAAAAACTCTGGACTTACTCTATCAAATTCTGACTTAGCAAATTCTGAAGAATACTTTACAGTCACCTGGTTTTCATCAGATTTTTCTATCTTAAAACTGTTGATAGCATTATAAACAAACGTATTGGTCTTTGCCAAATTTTTCACAAAAATCTCCCACTCTCTATCCAAATCTGTTTGTGAGAAATGATTGGAAGGAAGATTCTCATCTTTAATCTCAGAAAATTCATCTTTCTTGATTTCTTCTTTTTTCTCTAAAGCAGCTTTTATACTGAACTTGGAACCAGAATTAGTTTTCGCAATTGGCGCAGACGCTTTCTGAATTTCTTTCTTTGGTTCCTCCCAAACAGATTTAACAGGTTCAGGCTTTGATTCAGCTTGAACTTTTGTTTCAGGAGAAACTGGTTTATTTTCGGAAATTAAATTAGCTTCAAGAAGTGGCGCTAATATTAAGAACTTTTTTTTTTAGCTTCCAAACCTGCAGTCAGACTTGACAATTGCATAAGAGCAATTTCTACTGTCAATCTCGGGTTTTTGGAGTTTTTATAATTGATGTCAGCGAAGTTACAAATCTCAATTCCGTCAATCAGTTGCTGAGCAGACCATTTTTGAGATTGTTCTGCAAACTTAGCTTTGGTTTTCTCTCCAACTTCAATTAGATTCAAAGTTTTCGGATTCTGAGCCATCATCAGGTCACGGAAATGATTTCCTAATCCAGCAATGAAAATATGTGGATCAAATCCTTTTTTAACAATCTCATCAAAAGCAGTCAAAACACTTGGAATATCATTCTCTTTTGCTAAATCTACAATTTTCAGATATTGATCATAATCCAGAATATTAAGAACTTCAGCTGCTTTTTCAAGCGTAATATTTTTCTGAGAAAAAGTGCTTAATCTGTCAAAAATCGACAAAGCATCTCTCAAAGCACCGTCAGCTTTCTGAGCAATTAGGTAAAGCGCATCATCTTCGTAAGTGATACTTTCCTTTTCAGCAATTTTTCTAAGATGCTCTTGAATATCTTCAATCGTAATTCTCTTGAAATCATAAATCTGACATCTCGAAAGAATCGTTGGAATAATTTTGTGCTTCTCTGTTGTTGCAAGAATAAAGATTGCGTGTGCAGGTGGTTCTTCCAATGTTTTTAGGAATGCGTTGAAAGCAGCCTGAGACAACATATGAACCTCGTCGATAATATAAACTTTGTATTTACCAACTTGAGGCGCAAATCTTACTTGATCAATCAATTCTCTGATATCATCAACAGAGTTGTTGGAAGCCGCATCTAATTCATAAATATTAAATGCAAATCCATCATCATCCGCAGCTCCGGATTTTTCATTGATTTTTCTTGCAAGGATTCTGGCACAAGTTGTTTTACCAACTCCTCTTGGTCCACAGAATAACAGAGCCTGAGCTAATTGACTTTCATCAATAGCGTGTTCCAAAGTATCGGTAACGTGAGATTGTCCAACAACAGTGTCAAACTCTTGCGGACGGTACTTGCGTGCAGATACGATGAAATTTTCCATTGTCCAAAAGTAAGGATTAATTGTGAATTTTGGAAATGGTTTTACCAGATTATTTGTAATTGGGATTAGTATTTTCAGCCTCTGTATTTATTAAAGACAAGTTCTTGCGACACATTAAATTTGAAGAATTAAATTAGTACAAAAATTAATTATTGATAATTAATCAATTACATTTCAACAGAACTTGTCTTTTATATTTAAATTAAGAAATTACTAATTAACCTGAGTTCGGGTTAAGCGAAGTTCAAAAATAATTGACCGTCATTTACTTTTTTCAAGTTGAGTGACGGTTTTTTTGGAAAGAAACAATAGGC
>NZ_QNUG01000054.1 GCF_003385395.1 Epilithonimonas hispanica
AGGTTCTAAACCTTCTAACTCTCTTGCGTCAATAACTCTGTTACCGCTAAAAGCATAAGGAGTCCAAGTCGGATATTTTTCAGCTAAGGGATCTATGTTCAACCAACTCTGCACAACTTTCAACTCGCGCGAACGCTTCCTTTTTGAACACTGCTCTGTTCACGCTTCTGTAAAATTACTTTTTTTCTTTCAATTGAAAAAAAAATAATTGGGTTTGAGATTTTAAAAAATACAGCAGAAGCAAAAAAATAATACTGATTTTCAATCAATTATGTTTTAGTTAAGCAAAAACGATTTCGCTAAAGTGCGAGTTTATATTTGTCGAAAAAGAAAAATTTAAAATTAAAATATTATGAACGAAGTAATTTATTTCATCATTTCATTGACCGTTTTGATTATTGTTGCAAGTAATTCAATAAAGGCAAAAAAGTGATTTTAAAAACCGCTGTCGGTGTTGTTGTAAATGTGGGATTGCGGAAAAAACTGCGGTGGGTTTCGCTTTGGGTTTTTCCGCAAATCCACATTTTCTTTCAATTGATAACTTCCTTTTCAATCGGAGAACGAATCTAAAGGTGTTGGCGCATTTTTCCTTATTTCGGGTGGGAAGCTGTTGGCAAAAAAGTCTTTTTCTGCTTCGGGAAAGTGGTTGGAAAAGCGTTGGCTAAGATGCGGCTGGTGGGGAGTTTTTTAAAAAAACGTAGCAACGGAAAGCATTTTAAATAGTCTCAAATTATAGGCAAAAATGCGGATGGTTTGCGGTGGGGCGAAGTTTACGGAGTGGAAACGCACGTTGTAGCGTTAGCAATTTGACTATAATTTCGATTATGTAATTTGCTGTGGCATTAAAGCGTTGGAAAAGCTCTGGCAAAGCTTTGGAGGAGAATGTCTTTTTTAGCTTTGGGGGCGGGATATTTAATTCAAAATGCAAGCGGTGGGCAATTAATTCCGGATTCAAAATTCAAGATTCAAAATTTCAATCTCGTGTCTCAAGTCTAAAAATATCAAGTCTATTTTCTTGGATGGTAAAGATTTACTGCGTTTTGTAAAATTTCTAAGTCGGTTTGTTTGTATTGCTGTGTTGTGGATGCTTTTTTATGTCCAGAAAAAACCTGAACAATTCTCGTGTCATTTTCTTTTTTTAACAAGTTTGCAATGACGGATTGGCGGATTTTCATCGGTTGTATTTTCTCGTTTTCTTTCCGGGTTTCGTTGATCATTTTGCTGATTCCGTGCGGATTTATTTTTTCGCCGTATTGTCCTAAAATAAAATGGTTTTCGGTTTTTTGTGTTTGGTTTTTAGATAATAAATTTTCTCTGTCTTTTTCTAAATAATTATAAAATAACAGGATTTGTTTTGCTTGCAGAGGAAGTATTCTTTTTTGTTGTCTGTAACCGTTTTTTATGTGGATTTCTGCTTTTTCTAAATTAATATCTTGGATTTCCAATTCTGCAATTTCTCTTACGGTTAACGCTTGGTAAATGAGTAAACTTATTAGGATTTTATTTCTGTTTTCTAAATGCTTTTTTTTTCGGATTTTATAGGTTTCAAAGTAGTTTTCTAATGTTTCAGTAGTGTATAAATTATCGACTTGGATCTGCTTGTTTATTTTGTCTTTTAAATTCAATTCACTGCAAGGATGGTCTTTTCTTTTCCCGATTTCTAATAAATAATTGAAGTAGATTTTTACGGCATACAAACAATGTTTTAAAGTTTTCGGATGTAAATCGTAGTTTTTTCTTAAATATTCTATGTATTGTAAAACGTCTCTGTAATTGGCTTTTTCGGCTTTGTTTCCGTAATAATCCGTAAATCTTCTGATGTTGTATAAGTTGCTGTTTAACGTGCTTTTACTATATTTTTTTTCTAAATATTCTTTCAACGTTTTCATTCATTTTTAATTCATATTTTTTAATTGTTCATTGGTTATGTGTGTGTAAATTTCCGTGCTTTCAATATGACTGTGTCCCAAAAATTTCTGCACTTGTTCGAGCTTCATTCCGTTTTCTAATAAATGTGTTGCAATCGAGTGTCGCAGATTATGTATTCCGATTTTATTCAGTTCTTCAGAGGTTAATTGTTTTCCAAATTCTGTTTTTAAAATCAATGCTTTTAATCGTGCATTAAACCCCCATTCCTGCATTCTTCTTTGTTTATTATTTACAAAAACTTCCTTTTGTTTTTCATCTGAAGAAAAAATAAATTCTTCTAATTCTTCTCTGATTTTATCATTGATTGGAACAATTCTTCTCTTATTGTTTTTACCTTTTTGAACAATCACAAAATTTTCGGATAATCGTAAATCTTCTTTATTTAAATCGCTTATTTCCTGTACTCTTAAACCACAACCGTAACCCATATTTAAAATGGCTTTTTCCTGTAAACCCGCTACTTCATAGAGTTCCTGTATTTGATTTTGACTAAATATAAATCGCTCTACTTTTTCGTCGGGATTTGTAAATTTCAAGTGTGATGCAGGACTTTTTTTCAGTTCGCCAATTTCTAACAAATACCCAAAATAGTTTTGCATATTCCGCATATTGTCATAAACGCTTTTTTGCGTGATTGGTTTTCCTGTTCTCTGACTGATTTTATTTTGTAAATAGTAATGATAATCGGCTATTTCTTTGGGTGTAACTTTTGAGAGTTCAAAAATTTTCTGCTTTTCCAACCAACTCAAAAATTCTTTCAGATATAAATATCTTGCTTGTGTAGTTTCTGATTTCAGACCTAAAATATCTAAATGCTTTTTATAATTTCTTGCCTGTTCCTCATAGTTTTCCGAATAGATTTTGTGTTTACTTGGTGCTCCCATTTTTTAAGTATGACTGTTTTGCTTACTCAATATTTTAAATTTTGGAACGCAAGATTTTATTTTTCCTACAAATTCTTTATTCATCGGATTTCTTATTATCATAGATATATCTTTTAGCGTTCCTTTTGTGTTCCGTAGCGTTCCTAAATACTTTCATTGACTATCGTACTTAGTTTCTTGTTTTTCGGTTTGGAAGGTGCGGTTTGCTCCTGTTTTAATTCTAAAATTTGCAGCATTAAAAAGTCTTTGATTTCCGCTCTTAGCTTCTGATAATTATCCCAATAAGAGATTTTATATTTGATTCCTTTGTTGGCAAAACCTCCGATTTGTTTGATATAATCCAGTTCCGTAAGCGTTTGTATGTAGCGGAACATTTGCGTTTTGCTGATATTAAATTCCTGTCTGATTTCTCTTAAAACAAAATCCTGCTTTTCGTTCTTTACAAACTTTTTTAGTCTTTCAAAAAACTGCCGTAAACTTCCGTCCAATTCATCCACTTTTAAAACAATGCTTTCAAATAATATTTCCGTAGCCTGTTCTATATCTTCAATCTCCGTAATTAATTGATTGTCTTTTGTGAGTTTTCTCTGATATTGGTTTAAAAATGTAACTTGTTTTATTACGGCTTGGTACATTTCGTTTAATCTCCTTATTTTATGCACCTTTTCGGGAAGATTGAGCTTTGTTGCATACGGATTTACCACTTCATAAAACTTTAAATTTCTAACGATTTTTTGTATAAAATGTATGGCTTTTTGTTGTTCTTCCGGATTGATTTCCCCTGCATTTCTGCGGTTCTGATATTGGATAATTCTTTGCGTTTGTTCCTTGCTTTCATCGACGGCAATTAAAAAACTTCTGCTCATATTATCTTCGTAGGTTTCGCCTTTTGTAGTTGCTGATAAACTGCTGAATTGTCCCTTTACAATTTTATGACTGGATTTATTATTTCCTTTTTTGTCTTTGATTGTTACCGAACTTCTCAACACTTGATTGCTGATAAATTCTCGTAACGCATACAATGCATCTTCTTTCAATCCGTCTAAATCTTCAATGATTATTATTTTTTGGAATAAATCGAACTCGCCCCAATTGTATAAACTTGATTCTGTAATTCTCGTAAATCTCAAAACGTCTTCTTGTGGCATTAAATCAGCAATTCTACTGATAATATGCGTCTTTCCGCTTCCCGAACTTCCTTGTACTAAAGCGTGCAGAGGATTTTTATTTAAGTAACTGATGATGATTAAAAACAAAAGCATTCTGCTGTTTTCTTCCCCGATGATTCCGGATTTTTCGATTAAATAATTCAGAGATTTTAATAGGTCTTTTTGCTCTAAAAATTCTGTGATTGTTTTCGGTTCTGCTCGTAGTTCTGCTTTTGGTTCTGCTTCTGTAATTGTAATTTTCTTTTTTTGCTCATTTCCTTGTCTATTGTTTTCATCGGTATTTGCGAACCTTTCGGTTTCAGTTGAAAGAAAAATATCTTTTTTGTTTTCCAATAATTCCAAAAATATTTCTTCGTTATGAAGTTGTAAAGTTTCATTCACATCATTATTAGGAAGTTCTACACTTGATATTTTTATTCCTGGCATTTCTTCCTGCAGAACTTTTCCGTATTTTTCTACTGCTATTTTTCCGGCTTCGTCTTGGTCAAAACAAAATATTATTTCTTCCAAAAATTCTAAACTTTTGATTGAGTTTAAAATTTCTTCATTCAATCCGTTTGTTCCAAAACACGCTACAATACTGTAATTTTCTGCAATATTTTTTATCTGAAGTAATGAAGCTGCATCTATAATTGCTTCGGTTAAAATGAGTTTCTTTGTGTTTGGATTTGGATAACCGGGATAAATTCCTGTTCTGTTTTTTAAGTAAAAATGTTTTGCTTTATCATCATTTAAAGTAGAACGGAAGTACAATCCTGCAACTTCGTTCTCTTTATTTTTCAAAGCAAAACAAATACTCCATTTTCCAAAAACTCCGTATGCTTTCTCTCCGGTTCTTCCTGTAATTCCTTTGTCCAACAATAAACCGTATTCTAATGCCTGTGCAATTACATTTTCATCCTTTCTCGCTCCGTGATGGAACTGACCAGAGTTGTAACCGACTTCGATTTTTGTAAAATCTAAACTTCTTTTTTCCAAATAATCTTTTGCAGGTTTGCTGTTATTAATGGCATTTCTAAAATATTGGAACATATTTCCTAAAAATTCTTCCCGGGATAAATTTTTCTGATAACGGTCTTTTTTGTTGGGTTCTTGGTGTCCTAAAATCTCTACCGCTTTCTTTATCGCTTCGTGTTTCGTGCAGTTCTCCTTGTGCAGAATAAAATCGATCACATCCATACTTTTACCGTGCGTTTTACAATTGGAACTAAAGCAATATGCCGTTTGTGTTTTGTAGTAAATCTGCATACTTGGTGTTTTATCCTCGTGGAACGGACAGCACATTTTTGCGTTTTTATCAGGTTTTAAACCGTAATAATGCAGAACCGTAGCAATTGATAACCGGGATTTTATTTCTTGGATTTCCATTTGAAAAAAATATTTTAAATTTTTTCGATGTTATTATCAGATACAAAAGTATCTTTTTGTTTTCAACCATACAAATCCTATCAGATTTTTTTATATCCTTTATTTTCATAATTTTGTTTCTATCATTAATTATTACGAACTTTTATATCTTTTTAGAGATGAGTATAGGAAGTATTATTACAACTTTAAGAGACAAAAATGGTTTCTCTCAAAGTGATTTAGCCGATAAAAGCGGAGTTTCTCGTGTGATGATTGGTAAGTATGAGAGAGGGGAAGCAATTCCGTCCATTGATGCTGCCAAAAAAATTGCAGATGCTCTCGGAGTTTCTTTAGATTATTTGGTCGGCGAGACTTCGCAGGTTTCTTTCGATAAAAGAACGGTAGACAGAATAAAAGAACTGGAACTTTTGGAAGAAAGCAAAAAGCAAACGCTTTACGATTTGATTGATACTTACATTCGGGATTTTAAAACCCGAAGAACTTTTGCCAACGTTTAAAACAAGCAATTATGACGACTTTTAATGTATCTATTCCAGATAATAAAACATCTTTATTTTTAGAGTTTCTTGAGCTTATAGGAGCGCAATACAAAAATGAAAAAGAGGAGATTTTTGAACTCTCCGAAAAACAAAAAAAAATATTGGATAGCCAAGAAAATCTACCGCTTTCTGAATATCAGGATAATGATGAGTTCATAGAGGAACTAAAAAAAGAATATGGCTTATAAAGTAAAAGTTTCTCCAAACGCTAAACTGGATATTAGAGAAGCTGTTGCTTATTACAAAAAAAAAGCATCCGTAAAAGTGGCTCAAAATTTTGTAACAGACTACCAAGCTACTTTAAAGAAAATCTTACAAAATCCTTTCTTCCAAGAGTATTACAAAGATTTTAGAGGTCTTCCTCTCAAAAAATATCCGTACATTATTTTCTATAAAATCGCCGAAGACAAAAAACTGATTCTTGTTGATGCCGTCTTCCAAGCTAACCAAGATACAAGCAAAAGACCAGAATAAAAGCCAACTCTAAAAGTTGGCTTTGTTTATTATAAATTATTGGCCAGTAGACGGAGTCCGGAGTCTTTTTATTTTACGTTTGTTATTCCCAATCTAAAAAATTCTCTACGAAAGAAGAGTTGAATATCTTATCATATCCTTCTTGATCGTAAAATATAAATGTAATTAGCAATGGTTTTTCTACATAATTGGCATTATTGTTTACTACCTTATATTGAACATATTGCATTTTAGCACCTACATAAATAGTATCTTTTACTTTTATATTCTCTCTTAAATCAATCTGGGAATTAATTTTTTTATAATTTCTATTTAAAAAATGAACCTGCATATTAATACTACCATAAGAACCTTTACTATCTTTAATTAAATCCATACACTGGTTTGTACTGTTTTTTTCAATAGCATTTAAAATATTTTCAACAGTTTTTTTTATTTTACGTTCTTTAATAGCTTGAGTATTACAGGAAAATAACAATAAACTAATTAACAACGTATATGTTATAATTTTCATCTTCCAATGTTTTGAAGTTTATTTTGTTGTTGTCTAGCCGCTTCTTCATTTTGTTGTTTTGTTTTAGTTTCCCAACTATTGCGAACAACAATATCATTTTTTCTCATAATAGAATTTGCTGTATTAACAATATTAGTTTTTGAACCTAAGTTAACAACGGAATTACTTCTCTTATCAATATCTGCAGGTAAAGCACCATTAAATACGTAATTGGTAATTTCGGTTTTTGTTTTGGAGTCAAGCTTTAAATCAGCTTTATTTACAACATTTTGAGCTGTAGTCATATCTTTAAATTGATCCACCAGTTTTCCCATATAATTAACCGCTTTTACATTTTCCGCTGATATTTTCATTCCTTCAATCCCATCAATTGCAGTATTAGCTAATTTAATAACTTCAAATATGCCTAAAGCTTTTGTAGCTTTTGCTTCTCCTGCAAAAGAAGAAAATGAACCATCAGCATCATTCCATCTTCCCATACCTGCCGCTCCCAAAGGCAAGTCTGCAGCATCCATTCCTTGTGATTCTGGAGCTTTAGCATTGAGGTTGTAATAAGCCATATAACTTGGAAGAGGCTCTTTGGTGTAAATATCATTTTGTGACATTCCCGTGGCGATAATCATACCTCTATCTTGGCGCAATTCCAATCCTTCCAATTCTCTTCCCAATCCCATCTTATTTTCTTGGAAAGCGTACGTAGAATTATAAGCATATTTCTCAGCAAGAGGATCTATATTCAACCAACTCTGCACAACTTTCAACTCGCGCGAACGCTTCCTTTTTGAACACTGCTCTGTTCACGCTTCTGTAAAATTACTTTTTTTCTTTCAATTGAAAAAAAAATAATTGGGTTTGAGATTTTAAAAAATACAGCAGAAGCAAAAAAATAATACTGATTTTCAATCAATTATGTTTTAGTTAAGCAAAAACGATTTCGCTAAAGTGCGAGTTTATATTTGTCGAAAAAGAAAAATTTAAAATTAAAATATTATGAACGAAGTAATTTATTTCATCATTTCATTGACCGTTTTGATTATTGTTGCAAGTAATTCAATAAAGGCAAAAAAGTGATTTTAAAATCCGCTGTCGGTGTTGTTGTAAATGTGGGATTGCGGAAAAAACTGCGGTGGGTTTCGCTTTGGGTTTTTCCGCAAATCCACATTTTCTTTCAATTGATAACTTCCTTTTCAATCGGAGAACGAATCTAAAGGTGTTGGCGCATTTTTCCTTATTTCGGGTGGGAAGCTGTTGGCAAAAAAGTCTTTTTCTGCTTCGGGAAAGTGGTTGGAAAAGCGTTGGCTAAGATGCGGCTGCTGCGGAGTTTTTTAAAAAAACGACGCAAAGTAAAGCATTTGACAGAATCTGAAATAATAGGAAAGAATGCGGGTCGTTTGCGGTGGAGCAAAGTATACGAATTGGAAACGCACGTTGTAGCATTGGCAAATTAAGAATAATTTAGACTATGTGATTTGGTGTGGCATTAAGGAGTTGGAAAAGCTCTGGCAAAGCTTTGGAGGAAAATGTCTTTTTTAGCTTTGGGGGCGGGATATTTAATTCAAAATGCAAGCGGTGGGCAATTAATTCCGGATTCAAAATTCAAGATTCAAAATTTCAATCTCGTGTCTCAAGTCTAAAAATATCAAGTCTATTTTCTTGGATGGTAAAGATTTACTGCGTTTTGTAAAATTTCTAAGTCGGTTTGTTTGTATTGCTGTGTTGTGGATGCTTTTTTATGTCCAGAAAAAACCTGAACAATTCTCGTGTCATTTTCTTTTTTTAACAAGTTTGCAATGACGGATTGGCGGATTTTCATCGGTTGTATTTTCTCGTTTTCTTTCCGGGTTTCGTTGATCATTTTGCTGATTCCGTGCGGATTTATTTTTTCGCCGTATTGTCCTAAAATAAAATGGTTTTCGGTTTTTTGTGTTTGGTTTTTAGATAATAAATTTTCTCTGTCTTTTTCTAAATAATTATAAAATAACAGGATTTGTTTTGCTTGCAGAGGAAGTATTCTTTTTTGTTGTCTGTAACCGTTTTTTATGTGGATTTCTGCTTTTTCTAAATTAATATCTTGGATTTCCAATTCTGCAATTTCTCTTACGGTTAACGCTTGGTAAATGAGTAAACTTATTAGGATTTTATTTCTGTTTTCTAAATGCTTTTTTTTTCGGATTTTATAGGTTTCAAAGTAGTTTTCTAATGTTTCAGTAGTGTATAAATTATCGACTTGGATCTGCTTGTTTATTTTGTCTTTTAAATTCAATTCACTGCAAGGATGGTCTTTTCTTTTCCCGATTTCTAATAAATAATTGAAGTAGATTTTTACGGCATACAAACAATGTTTTAAAGTTTTCGGATGTAAATCGTAGTTTTTTCTTAAATATTCTATGTATTGTAAAACGTCTCTGTAATTGGCTTTTTCGGCTTTGTTTCCGTAATAATCCGTAAATCTTCTGATGTTGTATAAGTTGCTGTTTAACGTGCTTTTACTATATTTTTTTTCTAAATATTCTTTCAACGTTTTCATTCATTTTTAATTCATATTTTTTAATTGTTCATTGGTTATGTGTGTGTAAATTTCCGTGCTTTCAATATGACTGTGTCCCAAAAATTTCTGCACTTGTTCGAGCTTCATTCCGTTTTCTAATAAATGTGTTGCAATCGAGTGTCGCAGATTATGTATTCCGATTTTATTCAGTTCTTCAGAGGTTAATTGTTTTCCAAATTCTGTTTTTAAAATCAATGCTTTTAATCGTGCATTAAACCCCCATTCCTGCATTCTTCTTTGTTTATTATTTACAAAAACTTCCTTTTGTTTTTCATCTGAAGAAAAAATAAATTCTTCTAATTCTTCTCTGATTTTATCATTGATTGGAACAATTCTTCTCTTATTGTTTTTACCTTTTTGAACAATCACAAAATTTTCGGATAATCGTAAATCTTCTTTATTTAAATCGCTTATTTCCTGTACTCTTAAACCACAACCGTAACCCATATTTAAAATGGCTTTTTCCTGTAAACCCGCTACTTCATAGAGTTCCTGTATTTGATTTTGACTAAATATAAATCGCTCTACTTTTTCGTCGGGATTTGTAAATTTCAAGTGTGATGCAGGACTTTTTTTCAGTTCGCCAATTTCTAACAAATACCCAAAATAGTTTTGCATATTCCGCATATTGTCATAAACGCTTTTTTGCGTGATTGGTTTTCCTGTTCTCTGACTGATTTTATTTTGTAAATAGTAATGATAATCGGCTATTTCTTTGGGTGTAACTTTTGAGAGTTCAAAAATTTTCTGCTTTTCCAACCAACTCAAAAATTCTTTCAGATATAAATATCTTGCTTGTGTAGTTTCTGATTTCAGACCTAAAATATCTAAATGCTTTTTATAATTTCTTGCCTGTTCCTCATAGTTTTCCGAATAGATTTTGTGTTTACTTGGTGCTCCCATTTTTTAAGTATGACTGTTTTGCTTACTCAATATTTTAAATTTTGGAACGCAAGATTTTATTTTTCCTACAAATTCTTTATTCATCGGATTTCTTATTATCATAGATATATCTTTTAGCGTTCCTTTTGTGTTCCGTAGCGTTCCTAAATACTTTCATTGACTATCGTACTTAGTTTCTTGTTTTTCGGTTTGGAAGGTGCGGTTTGCTCCTGTTTTAATTCTAAAATTTGCAGCATTAAAAAGTCTTTGATTTCCGCTCTTAGCTTCTGATAATTATCCCAATAAGAGATTTTATATTTGATTCCTTTGTTGGCAAAACCTCCGATTTGTTTGATATAATCCAGTTCCGTAAGCGTTTGTATGTAGCGGAACATTTGCGTTTTGCTGATATTAAATTCCTGTCTGATTTCTCTTAAAACAAAATCCTGCTTTTCGTTCTTTACAAACTTTTTTAGTCTTTCAAAAAACTGCCGTAAACTTCCGTCCAATTCATCCACTTTTAAAACAATGCTTTCAAATAATATTTCCGTAGCCTGTTCTATATCTTCAATCTCCGTAATTAATTGATTGTCTTTTGTGAGTTTTCTCTGATATTGGTTTAAAAATGTAACTTGTTTTATTACGGCTTGGTACATTTCGTTTAATCTCCTTATTTTATGCACCTTTTCGGGAAGATTGAGCTTTGTTGCATACGGATTTACCACTTCATAAAACTTTAAATTTCTAACGATTTTTTGTATAAAATGTATGGCTTTTTGTTGTTCTTCCGGATTGATTTCCCCTGCATTTCTGCGGTTCTGATATTGGATAATTCTTTGCGTTTGTTCCTTGCTTTCATCGACGGCAATTAAAAAACTTCTGCTCATATTATCTTCGTAGGTTTCGCCTTTTGTAGTTGCTGATAAACTGCTGAATTGTCCCTTTACAATTTTATGACTGGATTTATTATTTCCTTTTTTGTCTTTGATTGTTACCGAACTTCTCAACACTTGATTGCTGATAAATTCTCGTAACGCATACAATGCATCTTCTTTCAATCCGTCTAAATCTTCAATGATTATTATTTTTTGGAATAAATCGAACTCGCCCCAATTGTATAAACTTGATTCTGTAATTCTCGTAAATCTCAAAACGTCTTCTTGTGGCATTAAATCAGCAATTCTACTGATAATATGCGTCTTTCCGCTTCCCGAACTTCCTTGTACTAAAGCGTGCAGAGGATTTTTATTTAAGTAACTGATGATGATTAAAAACAAAAGCATTCTGCTGTTTTCTTCCCCGATGATTCCGGATTTTTCGATTAAATAATTCAGAGATTTTAATAGGTCTTTTTGCTCTAAAAATTCTGTGATTGTTTTCGGTTCTGCTCGTAGTTCTGCTTTTGGTTCTGCTTCTGTAATTGTAATTTTCTTTTTTTGCTCATTTCCTTGTCTATTGTTTTCATCGGTATTTGCGAACCTTTCGGTTTCAGTTGAAAGAAAAATATCTTTTTTGTTTTCCAATAATTCCAAAAATATTTCTTCGTTATGAAGTTGTAAAGTTTCATTCACATCATTATTAGGAAGTTCTACACTTGATATTTTTATTCCTGGCATTTCTTCCTGCAGAACTTTTCCGTATTTTTCTACTGCTATTTTTCCGGCTTCGTCTTGGTCAAAACAAAATATTATTTCTTCCAAAAATTCTAAACTTTTGATTGAGTTTAAAATTTCTTCATTCAATCCGTTTGTTCCAAAACACGCTACAATACTGTAATTTTCTGCAATATTTTTTATCTGAAGTAATGAAGCTGCATCTATAATTGCTTCGGTTAAAATGAGTTTCTTTGTGTTTGGATTTGGATAACCGGGATAAATTCCTGTTCTGTTTTTTAAGTAAAAATGTTTTGCTTTATCATCATTTAAAGTAGAACGGAAGTACAATCCTGCAACTTCGTTCTCTTTATTTTTCAAAGCAAAACAAATACTCCATTTTCCAAAAACTCCGTATGCTTTCTCTCCGGTTCTTCCTGTAATTCCTTTGTCCAACAATAAACCGTATTCTAATGCCTGTGCAATTACATTTTCATCCTTTCTCGCTCCGTGATGGAACTGACCAGAGTTGTAACCGACTTCGATTTTTGTAAAATCTAAACTTCTTTTTTCCAAATAATCTTTTGCAGGTTTGCTGTTATTAATGGCATTTCTAAAATATTGGAACATATTTCCTAAAAATTCTTCCCGGGATAAATTTTTCTGATAACGGTCTTTTTTGTTGGGTTCTTGGTGTCCTAAAATCTCTACCGCTTTCTTTATCGCTTCGTGTTTCGTGCAGTTCTCCTTGTGCAGAATAAAATCGATCACATCCATACTTTTACCGTGCGTTTTACAATTGGAACTAAAGCAATATGCCGTTTGTGTTTTGTAGTAAATCTGCATACTTGGTGTTTTATCCTCGTGGAACGGACAGCACATTTTTGCGTTTTTATCAGGTTTTAAACCGTAATAATGCAGAACCGTAGCAATTGATAACCGGGATTTTATTTCTTGGATTTCCATTTGAAAAAAATATTTTAAATTTTTTCGATGTTATTATCAGATACAAAAGTATCTTTTTGTTTTCAACCATACAAATCCTATCAGATTTTTTTATATCCTTTATTTTCATAATTTTGTTTCTATCATTAATTATTACGAACTTTTATATCTTTTTAGAGATGAGTATAGGAAGTATTATTACAACTTTAAGAGACAAAAATGGTTTCTCTCAAAGTGATTTAGCCGATAAAAGCGGAGTTTCTCGTGTGATGATTGGTAAGTATGAGAGAGGGGAAGCAATTCCGTCCATTGATGCTGCCAAAAAAATTGCAGATGCTCTCGGAGTTTCTTTAGATTATTTGGTCGGCGAGACTTCGCAGGTTTCTTTCGATAAAAGAACGGTAGACAGAATAAAAGAACTGGAACTTTTGGAAGAAAGCAAAAAGCAAACGCTTTACGATTTGATTGATACTTACATTCGGGATTTTAAAACCCGAAGAACTTTTGCCAACGTTTAAAACAAGCAATTATGACGACTTTTAATGTATCTATTCCAGATAATAAAACATCTTTATTTTTAGAGTTTCTTGAGCTTATAGGAGCGCAATACAAAAATGAAAAAGAGGAGATTTTTGAACTCTCCGAAAAACAAAAAAAAATATTGGATAGCCAAGAAAATCTACCGCTTTCTGAATATCAGGATAATGATGAGTTCATAGAGGAACTAAAAAAAGAATATGGCTTATAAAGTAAAAGTTTCTCCAAACGCTAAACTGGATATTAGAGAAGCTGTTGCTTATTACAAAAAAAAAGCATCCGTAAAAGTGGCTCAAAATTTTGTAACAGACTACCAAGCTACTTTAAAGAAAATCTTACAAAATCCTTTCTTCCAAGAGTATTACAAAGATTTTAGAGGTCTTCCTCTCAAAAAATATCCGTACATTATTTTCTATAAAATCGCCGAAGACAAAAAACTGATTCTTGTTGATGCCGTCTTCCAAGCTAACCAAGATACAAGCAAAAGACCAGAATAAAAGCCAACTCTAAAAGTTGGCTTTGTTTATTATAAATTATTGGCCAGTAGACGGAGTCCGGAGTCTTTTTATTTTACGTTTGTTATTCCCAATCTAAAAAATTCTCTACGAAAGAAGAGTTGAATATCTTATCATATCCTTCTTGATCGTAAAATATAAATGTAATTAGCAATGGTTTTTCTACATAATTGGCATTATTGTTTACTACCTTATATTGAACATATTGCATTTTAGCACCTACATAAATAGTATCTTTTACTTTTATATTCTCTCTTAAATCAATCTGGGAATTAATTTTTTTATAATTTCTATTTAAAAAATGAACCTGCATATTAATACTACCATAAGAACCTTTACTATCTTTAATTAAATCCATACACTGGTTTGTACTGTTTTTTTCAATAGCATTTAAAATATTTTCAACAGTTTTTTTTATTTTACGTTCTTTAATAGCTTGAGTATTACAGGAAAATAACAATAAACTAATTAACAACGTATATGTTATAATTTTCATCTTCCAATGTTTTGAAGTTTATTTTGTTGTTGTCTAGCCGCTTCTTCATTTTGTTGTTTTGTTTTAGTTTCCCAACTATTGCGAACAACAATATCATTTTTTCTCATAATAGAATTTGCTGTATTAACAATATTAGTTTTTGAACCTAAGTTAACAACGGAATTACTTCTCTTATCAATATCTGCAGGTAAAGCACCATTAAATACGTAATTGGTAATTTCGGTTTTTGTTTTGGAGTCAAGCTTTAAATCAGCTTTATTTACAACATTTTGAGCTGTAGTCATATCTTTAAATTGATCCACCAGTTTTCCCATATAATTAACCGCTTTTACATTTTCCGCTGATATTTTCATTCCTTCAATCCCATCAATTGCAGTATTAGCTAATTTAATAACTTCAAATATGCCTAAAGCTTTTGTAGCTTTTGCTTCTCCTGCAAAAGAAGAAAATGAACCATCAGCATCATTCCATCTTCCCATACCTGCCGCTCCCAAAGGCAAGTCTGCAGCATCCATTCCTTGTGATTCTGGAGCTTTAGCATTGAGGTTGTAATAAGCCATATAACTTGGAAGAGGCTCTTTGGTGTAAATATCATTTTGTGACATTCCCGTGGCGATAATCATACCTCTATCTTGGCGCAATTCCAATCCTTCCAATTCTCTTCCCAATCCCATCTTATTTTCTTGGAAAGCGTACGTAGAATTATAAGCATATTTCTCAGCAAGAGGATCTATATT
>NZ_QNUG01000055.1 GCF_003385395.1 Epilithonimonas hispanica
ATAGCTGTCATCAAACGAAAGCTGCCATTTCTACCAAAAGAAGAATTTTTATCAATAAAAAATTCAAATAATATTTGCTCTTTAACATAGAAATCTTTGTGTTTAAATAAAAAATAATAATGAATACACGACAAGAAAAAATGGAAGCTTTTGGAAGGCTTCTCGATATAATGGATGACCTTCGGGAAAAATGTCCATGGGATCAAAAGCAGACTTTTGAAACACTTCGTCATCTCACTTTAGAAGAAACTTATGAATTGTCCGACGCGCTTCTGAATGAAGATTTATTAGAAATCAAAAAGGAATTGGGCGATGTGTTGTTGCATTTGGTTTTCTATGCAAAAATAGGTTCAGAAAAGGAAAGTTTTGATATCGCTGATGTCATCAATTCTTTGAATGAAAAACTGATTTTCCGTCATCCTCATATTTATGGCGACACCGTTGCGGAAGATGAAGAAGCGGTAAAACAGAACTGGGAAAAACTGAAACTGAAAGAAGGAAACAAATCTATTTTATCGGGTGTGCCGAAAGGTTTACCTCCAATCATAAAAGCTTACAGAATCCAAGATAAAGTAAAAGGTATTGGTTTCGAATTTGATTCTGCAGACGATGCTTGGGAGAAAGTGAGAGAAGAATTGCAGGAATTTCATCAAGAAACTGACAAGGATAAAAAAGAAGCTGAACTCGGAGATGTTTTCTTTTCTCTCATTAATTACGCAAGAATCTCTGGGCTGAATGCTGATACAGCTTTGGAAAGAACTAATTCGAAATTTATTTCAAGGTTTCAAAAAATGGAAGAGTTGGCTTTGTCTAAAAATTTGAGCCTTGCCGACCTTGACCTTGTTGAAATGGATAAACTATGGGAAGAAGCCAAGCTTTTTGAAAAATAATTTTTGCTTTGATCTTCCCTAAAACTTGTCAGGCTCAGGCTCTCGAAGCCCCATAAAATATATCAGGCTGAAGTAGACTTTATCCTAAGCTTGACCAAAAGAAGCTCATTTCTTCCATTAAATTAAAAATAAATACGGCTCTAGCATTTAATTTGTATATTTGATTTAATTAAAATTTAAAACACATCAAACTATGAAAGGTAAAGGTTGTATTGTATTAATTGTAATCGTTGCATTAATTGCACTTGTCGGATTTTGGGCAGTTGGAGTTAGAAACAGTTTTGTAGGACAGGAACAGACTGTCAACGCAAAATGGTCCAACGTAGAAACCGTTTATCAGAAAAGAGCGAACCTGATTCCAAACTTGGAAAGAACGGTGAAATCTTACGCTAAATTCGAAACAGAAACATTGACAAAAGTAGTTGAAGCAAGGTCAAAAGCGACTTCAATCAACATCGACCCGACTAATATGACTGAGGCTGATATGGCAAAATTCCAAGCAGCGCAAGGTGAATTAAGCGGAACATTGAGCAGATTGATGGCAGTTGTAGAAAGTTATCCAAACCTGAAAGCTGACCAGCAATACATCAACTTCCAGAGAGAATACACAGCGATTGAAAACAGTATCCGTTCAGAAACCGTTTATTATAACGATGCGGCGAGAGAATACAATACGAGAATCAAAACGTTCCCAAATAACGTAATCGCGAACTTCTCCAACTTCAAAGAAAAACCATATTTCAAAGCTGAGGCTGGCGCAGAAAAAGCACCAAGCGTATTTTCAGAATAATGAATCATTTTCTTACAGATACAGAGATGGCTTCCCTAGTGGAAGCCATCAAAATAGCTGAAGACCACTCTTCGGGCGAGATTCGTGTGCATATCGATTCCACGGCTGAAGATGATTTTGCAAAAAAAGCGTTTGCGATTTTCCGCTCTTTGGAAATGCATTTGACTAAGGAAAGAAATGGCGTTTTGTTTTACGTCAATTTTGAACAGCATTATCTCACGATTATCGGTGATGAAGGCATTCATAAAAAAGTAAAACAAACATTTTGGGATAATCTTCACGATGAGATTACTTCCGAATTTGCAAACGAAAATTACTACAAAGGTCTGAAAGATGCCATTTTGAAAACAGGACTTGAACTGAAAAAATATTTCCCTGTAGTTGGGGAAAATATCAATGAATTACCCAATGATATCAGCTTCTCTTAAACGATATATTTTTGCATTATTTCTGATTTTTGGATTATTTTCCAAAGCTCAATTAGTGCCGGAAAAACCCGCGGTTCTCTATCCTGTTTATGATAAAGCTAATTTGCTGTCGGAAAGTGAAAAAGACGCGCTGAATCAAAAACTCATCAAGTTCTCCGATTCTACTTCTACAGAGATTTTAGTCGTAATTGTCCCGACAACCAGTGGCGAAGATGTCAATTATCTCGCAACGATGTACGGAGAAAAATGGGGAATCGGACAAAAAGGTGTTGATAATGGTGTGGTTTTCCTGATTGCGACGGAAGATAGAACAATGTCAATTCAGCAAGGTCGTGCTGTTGAACAATATTTAACGGCTTCTGTTGCAGGACAGATTTTGGATTATCTTGTAACACCTGCTTTCAAAAAAGGAGAATTCTATAACGGGATTGACCGTGGAACTTCTGCTATTATGGAAGCAGTTCAAGGGAAATTCAAACCGATTGTTAAGAAGCAAAAGAACGAAGGCGGAATCAGTATTAGCGCTATTATCCTAATTATAATTGTCATTATTATTTTGATAAGTATAATTAATGGAAACAATGGTGGCGGAAACTATGACGACGATGACTACACACTCTCTAGAAGAGGAAACCGAAGATACAGAGGAGGATTCTTTCCATTTCCGGGAAGCTTCGGCGGAGGTGGATTTGGTGGCGGAAGCAGTGGAGGTGGAGGCTTCGGTGGTTTCGGCGGAGGCGGCAGCTTTGGCGGAGGCGGTGCCTCTGGCGGATGGTAAATTGACAAATAATTATATAATAAAACTCAGATTTTTGTCTGGGTTTTATTTTTTACCTTTTTTTTGAATTAATCGCTTTTGTAATTAATAAAAGCTTTAGAAATATAAAATATCTTTTTAGGTTTGAAGACGTACATTTCTAAGCACTTTTCATTAAGAATACTTTGTTATAAAGGATTTAAAAACTCAATTCCTTTTAGAATTTGTTATCCTCAAAACTAATAATTTGACGGTGGTTATCAGAAATTCTTAATGCGAAATTAAGTTTTGCCTGAATGGAATTAATCCAATCGAATCCGGGCAAATTATTCATCTTAGACAAAGTTTCTATTGCTTCATTAAGTCAATTCAGCAGGATTAAGAGGTGTTTTCAGAATTGAAAACTCAGGATCAGAATAGCGGTAGTAGACTTTTCTTCCATCTTTATAACTTTCAATCGGTGCATCATAACCAGCTTCACTTTTCATGAAATTTATATCATCAATAATCTGTTTGCGAGAAACTGAACTTTCCGTTCCGTAATGGTTTGAAAGCACACTAGAACAATAATCAATCAGATCTTGGATAAAATATCTTTTGAACTGATTTGAAAAAGCATTTATCCAATGCTTTGTATCGGATCTGTGCGTTTTTATTCTGAGCCATTTTGATTATTAGTGGAATTACCAAAAATAAGAAAAGCAAGTGCGAGAAAAAAACTATAAAAAAGCGTTGATTAAAAAATTAAAATTGTTTAACGCCTAAAATGAAGTACAAACTTAGAAAAGTATACTTCTGATATCCAAAATCCTAACCTTAAAAACAAAATCATTATAAAATTTCGATTATTTCAATGAAAAAATCGCGATCTTCAAATTTCAAATGAAAAAACTATAATTACAAACTGTCAAAAAAGTAGACCACTTACACTCGGTTCACTGGTTAATGTTATCTACGAAAATGAAGTCTGATCATGCTGTTCTTAGATTATTTACTCAATTCCTTCGCCAGCATCTCCGCTTGTTTCAATACAGTTTCCGTAGCGAGCAATTGCATATCAGGAGGATAGCCATATTTTCTTAGCAATCTTTTCACTGCTACTTTCAGCTTTGCCCGCACGCTCTCTTTGATGTTCCAATCAATGCTTGCGTTTTGTTTTATTGTGTTGGTTAATTCAACTGCAAGTTCACGTAACTTTTCTTGCTGAAGCAATTCTTTAGCACTATCATTATTAGAAACTGCGGTATAAAAAGCATACTCGTATTCTGTTAAGCCTAACTTTTTAGGTTCGCTGTCTAACTCGACTATATCCTTACTTAAATGAATTAATTCATCAATCACCTCTGCAGCTGTTAAAATTTTATTATGGTAGCGATTAATTGATTGCTCCAACATTTCCAGTAACTTCTTACTTTGCACTAAATTGGTTTTAGTTCTGGATTTTATTTCATCATTTAGCAACTTCTTTAAAACCTCTAATGCGACATTTTTGTGTTGCATATCTTTCAATTCCATCAAGAATTCATCTGATAAGATAGAAATATCAGGTTTTTTAATACCCGCTGCATCGAAGACATCAATTACTTGATCGGATACTAAAGCTTGATCAATTACTTGACGAATGGTGGTTTCAATTTCTTCATCTGTTTTGCCTGATCCCGTACTATCAAACTTAGCCAATCTCGCTTTCACGGCTTGGAAAAAAGAAATCTCATCTTTGGCATCCATGGCTTGATCATGTGGTATAGCAATGGCAAATGCTTTTGATAAAGCGGTCACTTCATCTATGTATCTTTTCTTGCCATCCTCTAATCCTAAAATATGATCTTCGGCAGCTAAAATCATCGACAGTTTTTTGGATGTATCAGCATCAAAATAATCTTCATAAGGGAAACCATGATACATGGCAGAAATCACTTCAATTTTTTCCAACATGATTGCGACGGCCTGTTCTTGTGCCACTGCTGGATCACCTTTCCCTCCTGCGTCTGAATAGAAAGCTAACGCTTTTTTCAAATCGGAAGCAATGCCTAAATAATCGACGATTAAACCTCCTGGCTTATCTTTATACACACGATTGACACGAGCAATCGCCTGCATAAGGTTATGCCCCTTCATAGGTTTATCGATATACAAGGTATGCATACTTGGCGCATCGAATCCTGTTAACCACATATCACGAACAATCACTAATTCTAATTCATCATTCGGATCTTTCATACGTTCGGCCAACATTCGACGCTGTTCTTTCGTTGTATGGAATTTAGCTAATTCTGGACCATCCGAAGAAGCGGAAGTCATAATAACTTTTATCTTTCCTTTTTTCAAATCGTCCGAATGCCATTCAGGTTTTATAGCAATAATCGCATTATACAATTCTGCCGCAATTCTACGACTCATCGACACGATCATTCCTTTCCCTTGAAATACTTCCTGTCGTTGTGTAAAGTGATTGACAATATCAGTTGCTATATTTTGTACACGTTGTTTGCCTCCTATTAAAGCTTCTAACTGTGTCCATTTACTTTTGGCTTTTTGAGTTGATGTTAAATCTTCTTGATCTAATTCATCATCCAACTCTTCAACCAATTCTTTTCCTTCTTCGGTTAATTTTACCTTCGCCAATCGGCTTTCATAGAAAATACGAACTGTTGCTCCGTCTTCAACAGCTTGCGCAATATCATAGATATCGACATAATTACCGAAAACTGCTGGTGTATTGACGTCTGTACTTTCTATAGGTGTTCCTGTAAAACCTAAATACGTCGCATTAGGTAAAGCATCACGCATATATTTGGCAAATCCATAGACGATTTTTTTTCCTATTACATTTCCCTTCTCATCTTTATCATCAACCGTTTTAGCACTAAAACCATATTGTGTCCGATGTGCCTCGTCTGCTATGACAATGATGTTTTCTCTAGTAGATAATGTTTCAAAAACGTTTCCTTCTTCGGGTTGAAATTTTTGTATCGTCGTAAAAATTACCCCTCCCGAATTTACCTTCAACAAGTCTTTCAATTGCTTACGATCCGTTGCTTGAACAGGATCTTGACGCAATAATTGTTTAGAAGCCGCAAAGGTGTCAAATAATTGATCGTCCAAATCATTACGGTCAGTTATCACTAAAACCGTTGGATTATCTAAGGCTAATACAATTTTACCTGTATAAAACACCATAGATAAGGATTTACCCGAACCTTGTGTATGCCAAACCACACCACCTTTTCGGTCGCCTTCAGGTTGGTTTTTAACGCCTGGTAAACCATAGCTTTCAGGAGATTCCATTACTAAATTCCCTAATGTTTGTTTTGAAACAAAACCAGAAGCTCTTTTAGTAGATTCCACTGCACGATTTACGGCATAATATTGGTGGTAAGCTGCTAATTTCTTTACCGTTTGTACGGTAACAATTCCATCTGCATCTTCTTTTTTGAATTTCTCGAAAACCACAAAATATCTAACCAAATCCAATAATACGCTTGGTTGCAACATTCCTTTAATCAATGTTTCTAACTGGCTGATTTGTTTTGATGCTTCGGAGATACCATCAGTGGTTTTCCAAGCCATGAAACGGCTCAAACCTGCTGAAATAGTCCCTGCTTTTGCTTCCAATCCATCAGAAATAACCGAAAAAGCATTGAAAGTAAACAAAGATGAAATCATTGCTTTGTAGGTTTCTATCTGGCGAAAAGCAGATTGAATGCTGGTTTTATCATCCGTAGCGTTCTTTAATTCTATGACTACTAAGGGTAAACCATTAACAAAAAGAATAATGTCTGGTCTTTTATTGACGCCATTTTCTACAATAGTAAATTGATTGACGACTAAAAATTCATTGTGTAATGGATTTTCAAAATCAATTAAAAACACACGATCCCCTCGTTCTTGCCCATCTACACGTTTGGTAACCGGAATACCCTCCGTTAGTAAACGGTGAAATGTTTCGTTATTGGATAACACATCAGGGGAAGCAATGCGCAAGATCTGCTTCACTGCATCTTGTTGTGCATCAAGAGGAATCATTGGATTAATACGACGAACTGCATTTTCTAAACGTTGTTTTAGCACCACCTCTTCAAATGATGTTCTTTCCATATCTCCTGCATCAGGAGCTAATTGAACCCCATTGATATAGGTATATCCTTGGTGTTCTAATAATGCTATAGCGAGTTTTTCAATTTCGTTTTCTGTCATATCATTCGTTGGAGTTATTAAAGTTTAGTTTAAGAAAAAACGGCCTTCCTTGTGAATAATGTATGATTTCTTTCTTTTGTAAACGTCCAATAATTATAGCAGGATGTGTATTGAATTTCTTAGCAAATTCCACAATTTCTCTCTCTGTCAGATCTTCATTTTTCAAAACTTCATTTTCCTGCTCTTCAGAAAACGTGTATTTTACAGCAAAATCATCGGCTTCCTGCTCTTTCTGTTTATCATAATCAGAATATTCTATATCTTCTAAGAAGATCTCTTTTTTACCGTGTAATAAAACGTGTCCAATTTCATGGAAAAAGGTAAACCAAAAACGATCATTTTGGTTATAACGTCCTGTTAGTTGAATTACAGGATAATTATTGATCCAACGAGTTGATCCACTAATCGGTGCTTGTTTTACACAAGGCGTATAAATTACTTTCACACCCGCTCTTAGACACAATTGCTGTAATTGTACAAAAAAATCTTGTGGATGTATTGCCATTACTTTTTTAATTTTAGGCAATTGCTCTAGCAACAATTGCTTATCAAAAGCTGGCGCTTCCATGCTATTGGCTTGTAGTTCACCTTGACGTATCCAAGCTGATAAGGCATGGGGATTTTTAGTATTGTGCAATGAAATTCGAAAAGCAACCTTTAATTGTTGCTTGTAGAAATATTCTTCCCAAGCTTCAGATGAGCTTAATCCAAAATACTTAAATAAGTGAACGACTTTTTCCTCTACTTTTCTTGTAGGTATTATCCAACCTAATTTTGCTATTTCGGCATAAGGAAATTGAGCAGCCCAATCTTTTGCTAAGTCAATAACAGATTGTCGCTTTTGACGAGCAATATATTCGTCATACTCATATTGCTGTTTTAACCAAAAACGGGCAGGAATTTGCAATACATCTTCAAATAAAATAGCCATATCAGAGGTAATCGCACTTTCTCCTTTGAGTACCGCATTAATGGTTTTTTCTGGTTTACCTGTCCGAATAGCAAATTCTTTAGGACCCATGTTTATTTCTTCTAATTTTTCAGCTAAAGTTTCTCCAGGATGGAATGCGATATCTAGAATGAATTCATTTTGTGGCATCATGACTTACTTCTTTAAGTGTTATTAATGATAATCTTTAATTTCAATAACCTCTACTCCAAGTATTTCTACCCAAATATATTTACCGTGTTCGTCTGTAGGAATAGGGTTTTCATGTGGTTTGAAAATTAAACGATAGGGATGGTCTAAGTCGCATGCCCATTGCCCTTTTCTATCACCAACGAGTTCATGGAACCGTCCTGGCAAATGCCTCACATCTTCTAATGTTTCTGCAACCCTCAAATCAGATAAACGTTGAAGTAACTTTTTACCTCTAAGCTGCCCTAATTCTTGAAAACACTTTCTTTGATCGTTGGCTATCTTTCTTAATTTTTTATCACCAAATGTTATATTCACTGCAAAGATACAATTTTTATATTATTTTAGATAACACTTCCTGTCAATTATTTTTCACAAACTTAAATCTTTACCCTCACCTCGCCACTCATTAACTTAGGTAATAAGGTATCGCGAAGTTGGGTTAGGGTTTGGATTTGAAATTTATTTTGATTTATTTTCTTATAATTATTTGATACTTGATCATTAAATTTTAAAACTAAATCTTCTTTTGGCATTTTATATTTATTTTCAAATAATAGTGATTTATAATCAAGATTTTTGATGCCTGAACTTCCATTTTCTAAATTGAAAAATTCATCCTGATCATATAAGTATTTTAAATACAAATACACAAAAAATGAATAGTTTGAATCTTTTATTCTAATTAATCTACAAAAATTTGAGAATACTAAGTCTTTACCAAATAATGATTTTATCTCATTATTTATAAAATATGCTCTACCAGTAGATTGATTTTCTGTACCTCCTGAAATTTCAATTATTATATCTCCTTCTTTTGGTTCTATAGATTGGAATTTCTTTTCTTTTACAAATCTTATTGGAGTTTTGGTTGGAATCCCAATTAAAAGATCAGCAATATCAGTTCCTCTAATACAATAAACTTCTTTAGTAAATTCATCTTGGAGAGTTTCTTTCCCCCAATCTCCACCAACTGTTTCATTAATCCATTCAGAGAATGGAAGCTCCTCCCAATCCTCTTTAGCTTCTTCAATAAACCACTGACGGAATAAAGTTTCCGCCAAAGCCTC
The DNA here is from genome assembly GCF_003385395.1 of Epilithonimonas hispanica. GTDB lineage: Bacteria > Bacteroidota > Bacteroidia > Flavobacteriales > Weeksellaceae > Epilithonimonas > Epilithonimonas hispanica. The sequence continues at coordinate 9,271 of NZ_QNUG01000055.1, forward strand.
TAAGGTTTGGTTTTGTTGGTGTAATAAGTCGATTTTATCATCCAAACTCGACAATACCGATGCAATGGCTTTTTGCTCATAAGCATCTATACAAACATTAAATTCAAGAGAATTTAATAATGTTTGAGTAACTAATGGATGACTTGAACCTCCTGCATATTGATTTAAATCTAAATTCTTTAGGAAATAATATAAAAACTTAGTATCATAATTATCTTTTGGCTTTCCTGACAAAGCATTATCAGAAATCCAAATTGGACGATTATCATAATAAACCGCACCACAATATGCACCGACTCTACCTATTATTAAGGTTTCACCATCGTAATTAGAAGATTCTGTATATGATAAAATACCATTACCTCCATAGACAGGAATTAACCCTTCAGAATTTGGTCTTTGTTTTCCATTACCAAACTTTATTAATTCCTCTAATTTAACCTCCTTCCAATTATTCTCCATCCTTCGGCAATTCAATTTTCAATAAATTTTCAGCAATTATGGCGTTCAATTCTGCTTCTTTGGCTAATTGTTCTTCCAAAGTTGCTTTTAGCGAAGTAAAACGTTCTACAAAGTTGAAATCATCTTCTTCATCCGGTAAACCTACATAACGCCCAGGCGTCAATACATAATCCAACTCCGCCACTTTAGATACAGGAACCGAAGCACAGAAACCAGCTACATCTTCGTACTGACCATCGACATTACGCCAATTGTGGTAAGTAGAAGCAATTAAGTCGATATCTTCTTTGCTTAACTCACGGTTTCGGCGGTTGATGAGATGTCCTAAATTACGGGCATCGATAAACAAGATTTCGTTTTCCGTATTACGGTATTTCGCATTTGGTACTTTTTTACGACGCATAAACCACAACGCCGCAGGAATTTGCGTATTCAAGAACAACTTCGCAGGTAAGTTGACAATACAGTCGATTAATCCTTCTTCGATTAAGTTTTTACGGATTTCTCCTTCACCCGAAGTTTTAGAGGTTAAGGCTCCTTTTGCCAATACCACCCCTGCTTGTCCTGTTGGCGCCAAGTGATGGATGAAATGTTGCAACCAACCAAAGTTGGCATTTCCTACAGGTGGTGTACCAAACTGCCAACGCGCATCGTTACGCAACAAATCGCCTGACCAATCGCTCACGTTAAACGGAGGATTCGCAATGATATAATCAGCTTTTAAATCTTTATGAGCATCGTTCAAAAACGAACCTTCTGAGTTCCATTTTACGCCCGTAGAATCGATCCCACGAATGGCTAAATTCATCTTCGCCAAACGCCAAGTGGTTTGGTTGGATTCTTGTCCGTAAATTGAGATATCATCAATACGACCTTGACGCTCAGTTACGAATTTCTCTGACTGCACAAACATACCCCCCGAACCACAACACGGATCGAATACACGCCCTTTGTAAGGCTCTAGCATTTCTACCAACAACTCTACTACCGAACGAGGCGTGTAGAATTGTCCTCCTTTTTGCCCTTCAGCCAATGCAAACTGTCCTAAGAAATATTCAAATACGTGTCCTAACACATCGGCAGAACGCTCCTGCGTATCGCCAAAATTAATGTTACCAATCAAGTCGATCAAATCTCCTAAACTGGTAGGATCCAAATTTTGTTTGGCATATACTTTTGGTAAAATACCTTTTAGTTGTGGGTTTTCTGCCTCAATTGCATCCATCCCATCGTCCACAATCTTACCAATCGTCGTTTGCTTTGCCGAGCTTTGTAAAAACGACCAACGCGCTGATGGTGGCACAAAGAAAACGTTTTCTGCCGTATATTCTTCTCTATCTTCTGGATCTGCTCCTTGCTCGATTTGTGCTGTTAATTCTGCGTGTAATTTCTCAAATGCAATGGATATATATTTTAAGAATATCAATCCAAGAACCACATCTTTATACTCCGCTGCATTGATGTTTTTACGCAACTTATCCGCTGCTTTCCACAACGTTTTTTCTATGGTTTCTTGAACTTCTTCTTTCTTCTTTTTAGCCATTTGCTTTACTTAATTTTATAAAATAATTTAATTGCTAAATATACAACCTGCAATCGAAAGTAAAAAGAGGAAAAGTATAAATGAGTAAGTAACTAAATTTGTTGAAAAGAAAATATTTTTTTTTGAGATTGAAAAAAAACTATTCATTAGAGAGGGATTGCAGCAAAGTAATGAAGAGGTATGCGTAGTTTGCATTGAATCGCTTTATTTCAGTATGTTTTTTCTGGTGAAAAAAAATAAAAAAAGTTTTTAGCAAAAAAGAGGTTACTTATCTTACTCACCACTTTAAAAGAAAAACGGTGCATTTGGCACCGTTTCATTTAATCGTCAATATGCGAAGAAAGATATTAATATAATTCCTTAATTTTCAAAGCGATAAAGTGTTTTTAGAATATTTTCAACTCTATTTAATTCATTTTCAATTTCATTTTTTCCATTTAAATTTCCAATCAAAAATGAACAAATGAAAAGTTGGTTATTTTGAACTAGATACCAATATTTATTTCCTCATTATTTTTATTCTCAACGTAATAAATTCCTTCAACATTTTTCCAATTGATTTTTTCAGCATTTTTTTCAGTTCGCATTCTATTTAGATATTCTGTTGAATTTTTCATATCATAATTCATTGGAGTTATTCTCAAATTTCCTGTCCCTTTAGTAGTATCAAAAAATGCATTTGTATTTTTTTCGTCAGTTTCGTATTCACTCCAATTTTCAGAAAGTTTTATTTAATAATTATATTCAGAATTAAATCTTTTTCCATTTTTTTTGAACAACTGTTGAAAATTACGAAAGTCAAAATTATCAAAATTTGATATATATTCATCTTCAATTTTCTATGCAAAATTTTGGTAATGCGATTGCCGATAACGGTTCGGGCTTTGCGAAGGCGGGGATTTTCATCACAAAAGTTCAATCGAAGAACGAATGTTGAACCTTTCACAAAGGTTTACGGACTTCGGTTTCTGTTGAAATCGGAAGGTTTGAGCTACGATTTTCTAAGTCTTCCGGAAATTAAAAGAGAGAAAAAACTGCCTGTAGTGCTTAGTAACAGGAGGTTTGGCAGATACACCCACAAAATCGCAGTCAGCAACCAGAGAATCAGAAAAATTGATGCGGAGACGGTCACTTTTTCTTACAAAGATTACCGCCAAAAAGGCATCAAAAAGCAGATGGTTTTGAGCCACGAGGAGTTTATCCGCCGTTTTGTGATGCATATTTTGCCCAAAAGATTTGTGAAAATCCGTCATTATGGTTTTTTGAGCAGCACTTGGAAGCGTATCAAGCTTAAAAATCTACAACAAAAATTAGGCATCCAGCCTAAAGAAAAGCTTCCGCCAAAAGTTTTTCAGCCGAAATGTAGTTGTTGTAAAGTTGGAAATTTGGTAACGATTGCCACGTTCGATCTTCGAGGTCCGCCAAGTTGGTTTTTGGAGATGAGCCGAAATTTACCTGCTCCTAAATCTGCATTTTAGCGGATTTGGGTAAGGGATTTTATGTCTAAACGTGAAAGAAAACACAATAAAACCAAGAAAAAACCACCAAAATCGCCCACAAAAAAAGAGACTCTTCTCAAAGTCTCTTGTATCTCTAAAAATCTTTTGTCGATAAACCCATAGTGTGGGAAAATACCCAGCAAAAAGCTCCCGAAGCTTCCGTTCAACAAGGTTTTCATTGTTCGTGCTTCGCACGCAACGAAAACTTAGCTATTGTAGGAAGTGTCTTTAAAATGGTTGAATGTCTAAAATTAAATTACCTTTTTCAAATTCAACTTCAATACTCAATCTCTCATTTTTGTGCGTTTGATCGTAAAAATTGAACAAGTGTGCCTTTGGGTTTAATTGCCATTCCTTTTTTTCGATTTTGCAGATTAATATTCCGTCAGTAATTTTTTTTGCACACTCAACTTTATTTTTCATTATTCTATAAAATTGAACCTTATTTTCATAATTTGTTAAAACATTTTCTGACATTAAAAAAGGTATAAAGTTTTTTAAGTCAAAGTTTCTACAACAAATTATCATTGCGGTTAAAACTTCTTTATGATAATCTTTCATTTTAGAAGATAAATGAAATTCCATAAAATACTAAACCTAATATAATATATGTAATTGCTTTTGCACTTAATGTTCCAATCTGATATATCTTCATATTTGGCGTGATAAAAAATGCTAAAAACTGTGAAATGACAAAACTAAAAACAAGATTTAGTAAAACAATCCAATACCATTTCCAAGAAAGTAATTGAAATAAAGGAAGTAAAGCTAGAAATATGCTTACTAGAGCTGAAATTATTCCAAGAGGTTTACTTAAAATCGGATTCATTCCTGCATTCATTTTAGTTCTTATAAATGAACCATATTCTAAAGGTAGCAAATTATCAACTGTATATTGAAAATCCTTGTCATAGCGACACATATTATCATAGCGTCTCGCTGTATCACGAAATAAACCATTTGGGTAATGAAGGGCTAGAAAAGATAAGATTAATAGAATTGTTTCCATAAAAGTTATTTGATTTTTAATATTTTAACGTGTTTTTTGATGGCATTTCCTACAACGGAAAAAGTATTGGCGAAGTGCGGGCTAAATTGGACGAAAAGTTCAATTTCAGACCAAACGAAGCCGATGCTTTTTCAGATTGTTAAAATTAAGGAAAAAAAACAATATGAAAAGCAGCGGCGGATAAATATTTCAAATCTTTCTATTACACATTTAACCCCGCATTTTGCCAATACTATGTTGAACTATACCTTCGGTAGCCCCGTCTGCATATTTTTGATTACTTTGTAAAACTAATTAAAAATCAATAGAATGGCAACAAAAAAAAGAGTTTAGAAGAGCTTCGAGAAAACAAAATCATCAATCAGGCAAAGCGTGAAGTTCCGGGATTTGCGGAGCTTTTGCATAGGTTTGAACGTACGGTTTCTGTATTGGGAAGAAGCCAAAGTACCTTTCAAAATTACTCCAGACACGTGGCTGCGGTGTCGCTACATTTCGGGAAAATTCCTACAGAATTGGATCCCGAGCAAATTCACGATTACCTTTTTTACCTTCAGAAAAAATCTAAATCGCCTTCGCAATCGTATTTTAAACACACCGTTTACGGACTTCGATTTCTGCTTAAATCGGAAGGTTTGAGCTATGATTATTTGAGTCTTCCGGAAATTAAAAGAGAGAAAAAACTGCCTGTTGTGCTCAGTAAGCATGAGGTTTGGAAGATGTTGTCCTGTTGTAAACTTTTAAAACATAAAATATTAATCGGGTTGCTTTA
>NZ_QNUG01000056.1 GCF_003385395.1 Epilithonimonas hispanica
AAAAATTTAGAAGCAACTTCAGAGGAGTTAGGGATCGGGCGTTTTTTCTATTCAGACTACAAAACATTTTTGCTTAAACACAAGTTTTGGTACTGATCCCTTTTTTCCTTTTCAGATTATCCCAAATTTTTGCGTAGTCCCCAACTTTTGATACTGATCCTGTTTTTTTAGCCCAATCTGAACTTACATAAAACAAAAAATGCTTTAAAACATACGTTTTAAAGCATTTTGAACGATTCTGTATTCACAGTTGCGATCCGGACGGGACTCGAACCCGCGACCTCCGCCGTGACAGGGCGGCATTCTAACCAGCTGAACTACCGGATCAATTTTTTGAAGATAAAATTGTAAATCTTTTGCGATCCGGACGGGACTCGAACCCGCGACCTCCGCCGTGACAGGGCGGCATTCTAACCAGCTGAACTACCGGATCAATTTTTTGAAGATAAAACTGTAAATCTTTTGCGATCCGGACGGGACTTGTTATTTTTTCAAAAAAGCCCTATCCATAAGCTTTATATTGTTCTCTTGTCTAAGAGGTCACCGAATAGGTCACTTTTTTAAACAATCTAGAGATCGTCGTTTTTACTGTTGCAAAGATATAGATTTATTTATTTTTTGCAAATAAATTTGATCTTTTCTTTCGCAACATATTATAAACAATAGATTTTCAGATACTAAAATTTAAAAAGCATACGAGTCAATCAACCAAAGAAATCTTCCTGAGCTTTTTTTCTACAGCTAGATTATTTTTCAAAGCTAAAAATCCTTCCTTAAGATCCAGATAAGGAAAACCCGTTTCGTGGTTTTTTCTACTGATTTCTGCCATTATTTTCCAGTGTTTGGTGATTTCTTTCCAAGCAAAAAATAAGGAGTGTTTTGGGTCGTACATATGTGTTGGTTCGCTTTTAGCACCGTTTATTTCTATGATTTTAAAGCTTGTACCTTCTTGTAATAGTTCCAAATTTTCATGCATAACATCAAGCCTTCCGAAATAAAAACCATTCACTTTTGTACAAATTTCATCTATTTTTTGCTCTAATTTTCCAGTAACTTCACTTGAAACATCAATAAACTTTGCACCCCTCGTATGACTTCCAAACGGAATGAGAATAATTTCCTCATTTTCAGGAATTATTTCCTGCATCCCATTTACCATTTTTTGTTCTATGGCTTTGATTTGGAAGGCACTTCTCGGATTTTCCAGCACCAGTTCTCTCAAGGTTTTTTCACCATTTCCTTTTACGGATAGAAATTCTTTTTTCACCATTCCTGTGATTTTTCCTGATTTTTGGTCTGGAAATCTGTGGTAAAAAATGCCGACTTCATTCTGATAATTTATTTTTTCCTGAATCAGAAAATCGCAATCGCTGTTGTTCTGATAATCTTCCAATTCATTTAAATCTTCGAGCTGAACAACTCCTAAACCTTTCAATCCGATGTTTGGTTTTACAATAACAGGAAAGTTAATGACTTGTGATTTTAATTCAGATAAAATCTTCTGAAATGGGATTTCTGAGGAAGCAAAAATGGTTTTCGGAATCCAGTTTTTGGGAATCAAATCGTAGATTTCTTTTTTGCTTTCCATCGCCATTCCGCCATATTTTATAGAAGGATTCGCACCGTGGAAGAACAACAGTGTTCTTGCTTTATATGCACAGTACAGCCAAACCGGAAAAAGCGGCAGGTAAATGGAAAAAGTAGACCAGTATTCCCAATGTGCAATTTTATGAAGGCGATGTTTGAGTTTCATTTTTAATGGAAATTTTTTCGGGTTTTGAATCTGGGTTCAGTCGGTCGTAATGTTTCAGTGTCATTTCATCGGAAATAACGAGCTGTGTCGTACTGATGGTTTGTATCGTATTTTGCCTTTTGATAGTAATTCCGTTTTCCAGATCATCGGTTTTCTGATGGTGGAAATCTAAAATATCTTCATCGGAAATCTTCTCGTTTTGCAGAAATTTCTGAAAAATTTGTTCCCTTTTTTCTCTTGCCGATTTATCATACAATGTTGCGGAAGACCAAATATGTGGACAATTTATATCTAACATTTTAAAATATTTTCCACTTCCATCCCAACGAAATTCTGCCAGTTGGTTTTCCTGAAAAATGACCAGTGTAAAAGGTTCAATGTTTTCCAAATCAATTAATTCCATTGACTTGAAAATGTTCTCTTCCTCTATCAAATCCAAAACAATCAGTCCTCGGCTTTTCTGGTAATTCGTTTTTTCCGGATGATTTTCAAAAGCACCGTTTAATAAAATTAGGGCATTTCCGCTTTCGGAAACCGCAAACCAAGTTCCGTTTTTGGTGGCATCTTTCGGATAAAAAACACCTTTTTCACTATGGATTTCTTGTGCAGAACGATTGGGTTTTTCGTCCCGGTTGGAAGTCAGAACAATTTTATTTTTAAGCGGAAAATACGTTACAGTACACATTTAGTTTAAATTTTGAGTTTCTCTGTATTGAATCGTTGAAGGGGCAATTCCGAAATTTTTGTTGAGTAAATGACTCATTTTCATTTCATTAAAAGCTACTTTTATCAATGCTTGATGATGAATGCAATGCTCAATATTGTACAATAATTCCCGATAGAAATTAGTCGGAATTTCTAAAGAAACAGTTCCTACGGTTTGCTTTAAAATTAAATTTTTGTTCGGCAAATCGATGTTGGAAAGTATTTCGAAAATCACTTCCATCGCTTTTTCAGGATTTTTTTCTAATTCCAGATTTCTTTGTCTTTCGTCATAATTAATCTGATTCGTATGATAAGAGTTCCGTAAAATTTCCAGAAACTCAATAATGTGTCTCGTGTGTCCACCAATCGTAGAATTGTCTAAAGATGGAATTTGATGAGTGTATATTTCTGTTGAAACTTTTTGCAAAAGCTCTTGTTGCTCGGTAAGAATCTCGTGTAAGATGACATAAACCGATTCGTCTTTATTCATACTTTAGCTTTTTTAAATTTAAACAGAAGAATTACACAAAAAACAAGAACGGTAAGCGCAAGATAAAATAATTTTCCGCCATCGTCATTGGTGTCAATTCCTAGAATGAAAATGTGTGAGGCAATTGCTCCAATCATCGTTACAAATCCCAGAACAGCTCCCCAAAAAGTGGTTTTCGGGTTCAGAATCAAAACTGCAGTGATGAGTTCCAGAATACCTGAAAAAATTCTTCCAAATGGTTCTGCGTGAAGTTTAGAAAAAATAGCAACAGAATCAGGATGTGCCGTAAACTTAAAATACAATGTTTGCAGTAAAATAACGGCGGGAATTAATCTTAATGCCCAATTGATATAGTTTTTCATCGTTTTATAATTATTTTTTTTCTAATAAGGCGTAAGAAAACAGATGATTGTATTGTTGACAATGAACGACTGCGTATTTGTACTCATCGAAGTTTACGGAACCCGTAAAAGTGTAGGTTTGTCCGCCGTTCACAGATTTTAGCAAGCCCAAAGAAATAAACTGCGACGGTTCCTGTTCTTTGCTTACATAAACGTATAAATCCGGACCGTTGCTAACCGTGAAACCATCATTAAAAACCAAAGTATAAATTCCGTTTTTTTCATAGATTTCGGCTTTTCCGTTGACGTTATTTCCGTAAGGTCCCTGAATAAAATTTCCGGAATATTTCAGAGTAGCATTTTCGGGAGCCATTTCCATTAAATCTTCTGTTGCGGTGTTTTCTCTGATGCAGGAAACTAAGAGAAGAGAAGAGAAAATAAAGGTGATCATTGTTTTCATCATTTTAATTTTTTAGTAATAATTAATTGGTCAGTTTCTTCCAGTTTTGGTCTGCGCTTTTTTTCAGTTTGACTTCGTTCTTATTCCACGAAGTCAGCGTATTGTTGAAGAATTTATTGTAGAACAGATGCGTTTTTCCGTCAATTATTTTAAAAGTCGTAGGATTGATTTCCACTTTTTCGCCATAATCTCCCAATGCAAAAGCGCACCAACCGCCGTAAACAGGTTCGTATTTGGCTGGATCTTTTTTGAGGAGTTCTTTGTTCTTTTCCGAAGAAGTATAATAAATGGCTCCGTTTACATTAACTGCGAATTCTTTTTTACCTTTTACCGCTTTTTTCTGTTCGATGTAAGAAACAGGATCATACCCCTGAATTGCCAGTTTGTTTTCTAAATTTCGGTGTTCATTTTTTTGAGCCAATACAAAAAAAGGAAGCAGAAAAACGAGAATGAGTGTAAATATATTTTTCATAATTTTTAAATTAAAGTTGTTTTAAAATATCTTCCAATGAAGCTCTTTCTTTATAATCAGGATTGAAATGTCTCCAGATAATTTTTTGATTTTCATCTAAAATGTAGGTCGCAGAAACTGGTAATCTTCCAGACTCATCGGAACGGCTTTTCTTGAAATCATCTCCTAAATGTTTTTCGTAGAAATCAATCGTTTTCTTTTCTGGTGTGTAAAGCACATCAAAAAGTTCAGCAATTTTGTAGTTTTCATCATACAAAACGGAATATGAGGTTTTGGTTTTGCTGATGGTTTTCTCTATAAATTCAGGCTTTTCGGGAGAAATGATTACCAATCTTGCGTTTTTAGATTGTAATTCGGGAGCAAGATTTTGAAGACTTTCGATGTATTTGTTACAGTACGGACACCATTGTCCACGAATGAAAACCAGCACGGTTTTCTTTTTTTCTGCCGACAAGGAGAAGTTTTTGTTAAATTGATCTTTTGCTGTAAAATTGGAAATAGTTTCGCCCACCATTTTTCCCTTTACCTCATCTAATGTTGGTGTTTCTTTATTTGCGGATTTCTTTTTAAGAACCGATTGTCCTACATTCAGAAATTGAGTTGTGTTGTAATATCCATATTCGTACTGCACCAATTCGCCGTTTTGGTCTAGGAAAAGAAAGGAAGGATAATTAACAATTTTGAATTTTTTTGCAAGTTCTGTCCCTTCTTTTTCAGCATCAATATAAAGGCTGATGAAATTTTTATTGAAAAATTCTCCCAGTTCAGGATTCGGAAACGTATTCTTTTTCATCAGTTTGCACGGACCGCACCAAGTTGTGTACAGATCGATGAAGATGAGTTTATTTTCCTGTTGTGCCAGTTTTTTGGCTTCATCTAAATTTTTAGCCTGAAAATCGATTCCGGTTTTGCTTTGTGCGGAAAACGAAATGGCAACTAAGAAAAAGAATGTATAAATTATTTTTGTGAACATAAGATAAAGTATTTACTATGAAGTTCCCAAAAACAAAAAAAATCACCCTGTGAAAAGGTGATTTTTTTAACAATTCTATTTAAAGTATTGATAATCAGTTTAAAAATTATCTTATTTTTTTTATTTTCCGGATTTGCTCTACACATTTATGCTTTTGGTTTTGCGCATTGTGCTTGCTGGAATACTTGTATTTTTCCTGTATTTCTTCGATATTTTTATTCTTCATAAAAATATCCTGGATGAGGTTTTGGCAGTGCGATGAGATTTCATTAATATAATCATTGAGTTTGTCCCAATAATCTCTCTCGTTTTCTATAGCTTGGTTGATTTCTTCTTTGTTTTCAAAATAATAGCTTTCGTGAATTTCCACAAAAAAGTTTCGGTTGCGTAATTTTTTCAACCACAGGTTTTTAGAAATTCCGGTGACGTAATTGGCAAGACAGGTGTAAGCTTTGAAATCATCATCGTACAATTTCTCATACAAAATAATCAAAGCATCCTGAAAAACATCTTCCGCATCTTCCAGATTTCCTTTGTTTCCAAGAACAAATTTCCGTGTATAGCCAAAATATTTTTGATACAGAACACCAAAGGCAACATTATTGTCTTTCTGGAAATCTTCCACTGCTAAGGCGTTTGTTGTTCTCTTATTCATATCAATTGATAAGTTTGAAAATACAAAATATTTTTCTTAATGGCGACACGTATTAATTATGTTTTTTAACGACTTTAATTAATTCCTATCTAAGCATTCTTAATAGCAATTATTAACGGAATGAATTGATTAAATCAACTTAATGCTTATAAGAATTAATAAAATCTTCTATTCTATGTTTTTATTCTTCTTCAATCAAAATTAAAATCTAAAGAATAAGCCTGACTCCTCCAAGTTCATCAACTCTGTAACTGAATTTTTCCCCGGGACTGCTGATAAACATGAAGTTCTTTGGGATTCCCCATTTGTTACTAAGCTCTTCCACAAGTTCAGGCGTAAAGTTGCCCAAAATGGTAATATACTCCATATCGACCTCAGGATAGGCACGGTCCAAAGTGTCAAAATCAGCGAGGAATTTTGGATCCGGTTGCTGTTGTTCTTTTAATACCGTAACGATCTTCATCTTGTTTGTCACCTCATTTTCGTGCAGGTACATCATCACCTTATTAAGGGTTGCTATATCATCACCTTTTGAGAAGAAAACAAAATCCTGCTCATAGAGTTTTTTCAGGCTTCGGTACAAAGATCTTTGTCTTGTGAGCGTGTATTTTTTATAGTTCTTCGACAGCGACTGCAGCAGATTAACAATAAAATGCATAATATCCTTTCGCAGCAGCATAGCCAAAATGATCAGTACCGAAGGAATAAAATATTGCAGAAAGGTGACAAGATATTGTGGCTTGGTCATGATGTTCCCATATAAAGCAATGATTATGGCTGCAAAAGCCAACAGCACAACTCCGGGTTTGGCGTATTCCGGACGTGGCAGACGAGACCTTCTGAGTTTAAGCAGGATATTTCCTAACGCAAATGATGCCATGACAGTCAGGAAAGACAGGGCATAAACAGCGGCAAGTGGTGCCAATTGTCCTCTGGTCACCAATAGCACTGAAAGACATAACAGAAAGAAAAGGATCAGGATCCTGTATGTACTGCCCCTTTTATTTTCCTTCAGAAAATAATTTGGTAATATTCTATCCAAAGTCATCCTTTTGATAAGACCATTGACCCCAACAAATGAAGTTAATACCGCACCACTTAAAACAGAGACCGCATTGATCGAAATGATCGTAGCGAGCCATTTTCCACCAGTCAAAGTCCCAATATAACTTAAGAAAGAATTTTGGTGTGATTCTACTGCCGATATGGGAATGATGCATATCACAAGAAATGCAATCATCGGGTTTAGCACTGATACTGCGATCCACATATTTCTTAATGTTTTCGCAAAAACACCTCGCTCCTGCTCCTCCACAAAATTTGAAGAGCTCTCAAAGCCTGAGATCCCAAGCATAGCAGCTGAAAATCCAAAGAAAATAGCGGTTAAAATACTTCCATTTCTGGCAGGAAGATGGAAATTGTCGATCAATATTGAGAATCCGTGCTGCCAGACAAAGAAAAAGCAGGAACCAATTAACAGTCCCATTGTTGCAAGATGGAAAACAAAAATGACCAGGGCAACCACTGCACTTTCAGAAATTCCTAAAATAGTCAGCTCTAAAAATATGAGCAAAAGCACGAATGTTGCTATATTCACATTGAAATATGGCAAAATATGATGTAGGTAGTGCATCGCCTCGCTTGAGGAGATTACTGCCGTTGCCATGTAAGATAATATGGTAAGACAGGCTGCAATAGACGCATTACTTTTCGTTGTAGTATTTAACAATACGTTATATGCACCACCATTGAGGGGCAATGCTCCGACCACCTCGCCATAGATCTTTCTGAATAGAAATAGTACCACGGCCACCATCAAAAGAGCGACCCATGCATACTGACCTGCCGCTACAATAGCCAGAGCCGAAACATACAGACAAGATGAAGTTATATCATTGCCGCAGATCGCAGTGGCATACCATTCACTAAGCTTTTTTGTTGACATTTTTTTATAGATTAATGAGATTTCAAGCGTATAATATTAAACAAATTAATTTTAAAACGTTCATTCTTTTCTGATAATTAACTTTAAAATTACAATTGACCACATATGACATATTCTTTTTAATTCTTTACAAATTTCCGAGCTAAATATCTAAGTATATTAAAAATAACTTTCGCAATGTTCCTCTATTTTTCCCTTTAGTATTCATAAATTTGCAGTTATCTATATTAAATAAACTATGATCAAAAGTTACCCCACAAAGCCGATCGACAAGATCACACAGCCCGTTCAGCGATTTATCCAACAGGAAAAGTCGGGAGGATTACTTTTAGGGATCAGTGTGATCATTGCTTTGATTTTGGCCAATTCAGCATTATCCGATGGCTACCATCATTTTCTGGAGCAGACCTTTGGATTTCAATGGAATGGGGAAAGTTTTTTCGATTTTACCGTCCATCACTGGATCAATGACGGATTGATGTCTGTTTTCTTTTTCGTGGTGGGGCTTGAGCTTAAACGGGAGATAATCGGTGGGGAGCTTTCCAATCCGCGAAAAGCCATGCTTCCGATAGTTGCGGCAGTTGGGGGAATGGTAATGCCGGCATTGATCTTCCTGCTACTCAATACGACCGGGGAAATGCACAAAGGTTGGGGAATACCTATGGCCACGGATATTGCTTTTGCATTGGGCGTGCTTTTTCTGTTGGGAAAGAAGATCCCACTTTCCCTCAAGGTATTTTTAACTGCCTTGGCAATTGTGGATGATTTGGGAGCAGTCCTGGTAATCGCATTTTTCTATACATCGAACATTGAAATGACGTATTTGCTGATAGGACTTGGCATTCTTGCAGTGATGTACCTGGGGAATAAGCTTGGCGTCAGATCGATCCTTTTTTTCGCATTCCTTGGCATCTGCGGTGTATGGACATGCTTTGTAATTTCAGGCGTTCACGCCACGATCGCTGCTGTCTTGGCTGCTTTTACCATTCCGGCAGATGTGAAGATCAAGGAAAATCTGTTCATCGCCAAGATCAGCAGCTATCTGGAAAGGTTTAAAAATTTAGACCCTACTGAAAATACACCTACATTGACCAACGACCAGCTGCATGTTCTGGAAAAGATCAATGAGGCGACAAATGCCGCCACTCCGCCCCTTCAGATATTGGAACACGCGATGCATCCCGTTGTAACTTTCGTTATCATCCCGATCTTTGCAATAGCCAATGCCGGAGTTTCCCTGAATATTGATCCTAACAGCCTTTTTGATACAAATATTGCGCTTGGTGTGGCCTTAGGCCTACTTATAGGAAAAGTTGTAGGTGTTGTAGGCTTCACTGCTGTTTTTATTAAACTAAAAATTGCCCAATTACCTGAGGGAATGAATATCCGCAATCTGCTCGGACTTGGTTTTCTGGCATCCATTGGATTTACGATGTCCCTGTTTGTGACCTCCCTTGCCTTTAGCCACGAAGAATACCAGACACAGGCAAAGATCGGCATATTTGCAGCCTCCTTGATCGGAGGAATTATAGGCTATATGATCCTCAACAAAGATTCTAAACCAACTCAAACCGATGAATAATATTTTTAATTTTATTAATCTTCACAATGGTGAGGAGAGAAAAGACAAAGTATTGGAAAACGTTACTTCCAATATATCTTTTCGAGGCTCCAATCTCTGGATCCTGGCTTGTGCGATCATCATCGCATCAATCGGTCTTAACGTCAATTCCACTGCGGTCATTATTGGGGCTATGCTTATCTCTCCATTAATGGGTCCGATCGTAGGTGCTGGATTTGCGCTTGGGACCTATAACTTTCCTCTGCTCAAGAAATCTTTTAAGAACCTTCTTATCGCAACGGTGGTGAGTTTATTGGTTTCAGGATTCTACTTTTACATAAGTCCCTTCAAGGATGTACAGTCAGAACTTTTGGCAAGGACTGCACCCAACATCTACGATGTTCTTATCGCTTTTTTTGGAGGACTGGTAGGTGTCATAGCCATAACAAGGGTAGAAAAAGGAAATCCTATTCCGGGTGTTGCCATTGCAACGGCATTGATGCCTCCCCTGTGTACGGCCGGATTTGGTCTTGCTACTTTTAATTTTTCTTATTTCATCGGCGCATTCTATCTTTACAGTATCAATTGCTTTTTTATATGCATTGCTACTTTTCTTGTCGTGAAATATCTGCATTATCCTTCCTCTATTGTCGACAACAAATATGAAAAAAGGATCAGGTACAGCATATCTCTGTTAATACTGGTAATGATCGTTCCCAGCTCGTATTTAGCCTACAACCTGTATAATGAAAAGAAATTCACGAAGACCGCAGAACTTTTCCTCCAAAAAGAATTTGAAAAAAATGGATATACATTGATCTATAAAAAGATAAATTACAACGTCAATCCCAAGACCATCGACGTTGCATTCCTTAATAAAAAATTCACTACTGAAGAGATCAAGTCTTACAACAAGATGCTCTCTGATAACGGGCTTGCAAACACAAAGATCAACATCAGGCAAAACAATTCCGATCTGAAATCAGAGATACTGAGTGAGATCAACAAAAACAATACAAACCTATCAGAGAAGGACATAGCATTATCCAGCCTGCGGTCAGAACTGGATAATTATAAAGTTTCAGACTCCACACTGGGGAAAGAGATACAAATCCTATATCCGGATATGTCCGGTGTTTCCTACGGAAAGATAGCCCAATATCCCGAAACGGACAGTGCCAGGCTCCAATTTGTGATGATCTACTCGGGAAAGAAAGTGAATGAAATACAGCTCAAAAGCTGGCTTGAAAAAAGGCTGAATGAGAAAAATGTCAAACTTTTAAATATTTCTGAAAACTAGATTGAAATATAGTTGAAAAATGCCATTCCAAAATTGGAATGGCATATTTCCAATTGATAGATTTTAAGATAACATATCTTGAGTCTGAGCGAAAAAGTAAGGTCGCAGGATGTCATCAAAATTATACAATCCTTTCAGTTTGCCTTTAAGGTTCTCAGCGACAAACAATGCACCACTTCCAAATGCTTCCCGTGATATGGATTCGTGGACAAGTCGAACGGTCTGGTAGGGAAACCCAAAGATAACTTCGTGTTTTCCAGCGATACCGCCAGCCCTGACAGAATTGATGCTTTCTGTCTCTATATCCAGAGTTTCCGCAATTTTCATCGCTGTTCCCGACACGCCGGATTTGGCTTTGAAGTGTTCCTCGACCACTTCAATATCAACACCAGGCGCTATATTTTTTAACAGCGATGCCGCAAAGAGCAGGTAGTTGACGCCTAATGTGATGTTTGGCGACCAAAACACCACAGTGTCCCTTGCAAGTTCTTTCAGAACCTTGATCTCATTTTCTCCGTAATGCGAAATGGCTGAGATGATCTTGATCTTTTTACGGGCTGCGAACTTGCCATAAAGATGAATGCTTTCTTCGTTGGAAAAATCAGTAACAAAGTCTACAGGATGATCCTCAAATAATGTTTGAATGTCCGTGCTGCTTTGAGAATAGATCAATGCGTCATCCGTTGATGATATTCCAAGAATATCTTTTGCAGAAAGCTTATTCAGAGTATCAGTTTTCTTCAGAACCCACTCCAATGAAAAATCCTCGTGCTGAAGAATAACATTTGCAACCGCTTTACCTGCCTTCCCAAATCCTAATAATCCTATTTTCATAATTACAATTTTTATATTTTTAATTGATGATTTCGAATAATTGACCGTAGTAAGATACAAAAAAAATGAAAGATCGTTTTCTACCATACTTTTAGGATACAGATCTTATTGATTTCGCAGATATAGAGATGCCTATCCCATAAGCTTTTGGTATATTTGCAATAACCCTAAAAATTGCGCATTCTAATCAAGATCCTAGCGCAAATAAAAGCGATTATAGTAAGTGAATATCAACAATAAAAAAAGATATATAAGTTTTCTCAGGTTCAAGAGGGACTTCCAAAAATATGGACTTGAAAAGGCCCGCAGCTATGAATTGATCCTCCACTGGCTCAACAACAGGCTCAGCCGCAGCCAGTTTTTACTTCTCTCCGGAATTCTAGTGGGCTGTACAGCAGGTCTGGCTGGTGTCCTGCTGAAAACAATAGTACACAATATCCATTTCTTTATCACGAACAAGGTTCATTTTGAATATCAGATCCTGTTCTATATCATTTTTCCTTTTTTGGGAATCGTATTGACAACCAGCATCGTATTGACGATATTCAAAGGACAGGACAGAAAAGGGATAGGCGCCATATTGTATGAGATCGCTCAGAATTCGAGTATCGTCTCATCCGTTAAGACCTATTCACAAATTGTCCAAAGCGCGATAACCGTAGGCCTCGGAGGATCTGCCGGTTTAGAAAGCCCTATCGCTGTGACTGGTGCTGCCATTGGTTCCAATTATGCGCAGACTTACCGCCTGAATTACAAGGAACGAACACTACTTTTGGCAGCCGGAGCCACAGCTGGTGTTGCCTCGGCTTTCAACGCTCCTATCGCAGGGGTCATGTTTGCCTTTGAAATCCTACTGACAGGCGTGGTCTTTACGGATTTTATCCCGCTGGTAGTTGCTGCGGTATGTGGTAGCCTCTTATCCAGAATTCTGCTTCAGGAAGATATCCTTTTTAGGTTCCATACCAGAGAAGCATTTGATTACAGGAATCTTCCCTACTATCTTATATTAGGTATTGTCACAGGACTGTATGCAAGATATTTTTTAATGGTTTCCCAAAAGGTAGAGCATTTTATAAAAGGTTTGAAAATGTCCAGATTGCGGAAGGCAATGCTGGGCGGTGCCATCCTATCGTTACTCTGCGTGCTTTTTCCGCCACTATTCGGCGAAGGGTATGACACAGTCAAGGCCTTTACCAATGGCAGTACAAACTCGATCATTGAAAACAGTCTCTTTAGATACTTTGATATCAAAGAATAGACGATCATTGTATTTCTGGTTTGTGTATGTCTGTTAAAAGCTTTTGCAACATCTTTCACCATTTTCAGCGGTGGAAATGGAGGTAATTTTGCACCATCACTTTTTGCAGGAGGAACCGTCGGATTTTGATTTGCCGTAATCTGCCAGCAGATCGGCTTTAAGGACGTTCCTGTATCAAACTTAGTTCTGGTAGGAATGGCCGGTGCGATGAGTGGTGTCCTTTACGCCCCGCTAACTGCCATCTTTCTAATTGCTGAGTCCAGTTTTGGATACGACCTTTTTATACCTTTGATGATCGTTTCAGTGATCTCCTATCTCATTGCAAAATGGTTTTCACCAATATCCCCAGAACTAAAATCTTTGGCCGACCAGGGTAAGATTTTTACGAATCAGCATGACGAGAATCTTCTTTTCTCACTCCATACAGAAGATTTCATTGATAGATATTCCCAAACAATTAATGAAAATGCTTCAATAGAAGAATTGTCTGATTTAGTTAAGAACGGGAACAAGAATTTTTTTGCAGTTATCGATAATGATAAAAAGTTGAGAGGTATCTTAACTTTAGACGATATCAGACCTTATTTTTTCAATGATGAAAATTATTTGCCGCTTACGATAACAAAAATAATGAGAGCCCCGGCAGCTTTCATCCATCCCGAAGATAAGCCGAGAGAGATTCTCCAGGTCTTTGACAATACGGGTACGTGGAGCTTGCCTGTCGTCGATCAGCAGAATATCTTCCTTGGGTTTATTTCGAAATCATCGATTTTAATGAGTTACAGGCAGTTGCTGAAAGGATACTCCAATTAAACATTACTATCAAAAGGATCTTAAATTATGTACCTATTAGTAGACAATTGGAGTAGGAATGAATTTTGTTATGATTGAGAAAAAAAATGGAAGGAAAGCAATTATTTAATTACGAAGACAGCGAAAGTAAAGATAATTCAGCTGAAGACAGACAGAAACCTGATGTCAATATTTTTTTAAAAGTCATTCAAATTATCTTGAGCATCATCTTAGACGCAATGCATGTTTAAAAATTTAAATATTTCATATTGGTTTATTGGAGGGCTTATCATTTGGGGAATTATCGCATTACTGAGAAGGAATGGAATAATCGTACCTCTCAATGATCATCTTACTGATCTATACAGTGTCCCTATGTTCAGCTATACTACAATGAAAATCATGAAGCTCACCTATTATCCGGATTGGAGACCGGATCTGAAGTTTTTGCTGGGAGCAGCACTTAATCTGACCATTGTATTTGAAATTATATGTCCGTTACTATCAGCAAGATATACAGCTGATTTTATGGATATTATCTGCTACTTTTCAGGTGCGCTAATATATCATTTAGTATTACAGAGAATTTATTATGTAGATTCAAAATTGGATATGCAAATAAAAATTCCAGTATAAGTTAAGCTACATTTTGATAAATTTTGTTTTGATTGTTAAACTCTTCAATAGTTTGATAATTCAAAGCACT
>NZ_QNUG01000057.1 GCF_003385395.1 Epilithonimonas hispanica
AGATAATTTTGGTTTAATTGGTTTGAAATAAAAATTTTCTTTGATGGTTAATTTTCTTAATTCCTTTAAAATAAAATCGTAAATTGCATCTAGGTTATTTATAACGTATTAGATTGATAGTCAATACAATATACGAAATTTTCGTATTATGAGTAACCTTTTTTATAATGCACTACGGGTGAATCTATTTTCCCGATTGAAAAGATGTGCCAGGTTTTAAAACTGAGCTCCAGCAGTTATTATAAATGGAAAAACAGACCGAGTAGCAAGAAATTGCTTTTGAAAGAAAAAGTAAAACAGAAAATCACATCAATATATTTTTCATCAAAACAGCGTTACGGAAGGCCAAGGATTACTTTTGAATTGAATTCATTGGGTTACAATATATCCCGGTCACATTGGCTAAATATATGAAAGAGCTGGGTTTGAAAAGTAAATGAAGCAAGACATTTAAAGTAACTACAAACTCTAAACACAATTATTTGGTGGTAGAAAATGTGTTGGACAGAATTTTATAATCGAAAAACCTGCGCAAGTTTGGGTTTCAGACATCAGTTATATTCAGACCAAAGAAGGATTTTTATACTTAACAACAGTGATTGATTTGTATGACAGGAAAATCATTGGATGGAGTTTAAGCAACGGAATGAGCACCGAAGAGACAAGTCTTGCTGCCTGGAAAATGGCTGTCAAGAACAGAAAAATAGGGGAAGTCTAATTTTTCATAGCGACAGAGGCGTTCAATATGCAAGCAAGAAATTTGCAAATACTTTGGAATTTTATGGACTTACAAGAAGCATGTGCCGCAAAGGAAATTGTTGGGATAATGCTGTGGCGGAGAGTTTTTTCAAATCTTTGAAAACAGAACTTATTTATGGAAACAAGCTCATCAAAAAAGAAAAGATGGAGCTGGAAATATTTGAATACATTGAAATCTGGTACAACAAAAAAAGACGTCACAGTACCTTGAATTATCAAACTATTGAAGAGTTTAACAATCAAAACAAAATTTATAAAAATGTAGCTTAACTTATACTGGAAAATTTTGTTTGCATATCCAATTTTTCATTATCCCTATAAATTATAGTTAGAAATTTGAAATTAATAAATATTGAGATTATTTTTGGATGTTTTAGTTATCTGAAAATCTTTTTAATCACATTTCCGATTTCCATAAAATCATCGTGATTTCCTACCGAACGTTTTTCAGAATTGATTTTGTCAAACTCAGAAAAAGGGAAAATCAGAAGATAATTTTTGTTATTCAGGTATTTGTTTAATAATTCCGGAATCAACCGCATCTGCGGAATATAAGATCTCATTCCTCTTTTTGCCATAAATGCGATAAGCGCTTCATCATCTTTTAGCTGAATTGCTGTTTTTTCACCATCTTTCCAGGTATTCATAATAATAAACTCTGCTTCGATATTGGCTTTCTTAATAATTCGCTGTAAAATATTGATAATTTCTTCCGAGGCATAAAATGTAGTCGTAGCGCCTGAATTTCTCGCAATATTCCATACTCTCAATAAAGCGTGAAAGAAACCTGCTTCTTTATGCGCCTTTTCAGGAATCATTACAGCATATTTTTTTATGGTTGATAGAGGTTGTGCAGCGTGATAAACCAAAACATTCACATCATCACTTTGCAGATAGCCGTTGTATAAATTATAAGCGAAAGAAGGAGAGAAGCCCTTCTCATCTTCTAAACCGATAATCAAATCAGTAATATTTTGTTCTTTGATGACATTATTAACCCCATTAATGACATCATTGTCATATCTTTTTAAAGACTGAACTTTCACATCGGCTGCGGCTGCTGCATCTGTTGCGTTGTGTAAGAGCTTTTCCGCATTTTTTACCGAAGATTCATTTTTATCTTCATTAATGACATTTAAAGCAAATAAATTTTCAGTGTTGGAATGGGCTTTAATCAAAATCCCGAGGTTGACCATTCTTTCAACAGTCCCTTCGTGATTTAAAGCTAAAAGAATATTTTCCTGTTCGTGGCTGTTTCCTGAAACGGTCTCTTCATTATCCTGTTCTGCGATTTTCTGTGCACTCGACATGGAAATAAATGATGAAATCGTACATGAAACAAGTATTAATAAAATACTACCGTTCAAAACGTGTTCATTTAATAATCTGATGGGTTCTCCGGTTTCAGTTTCGGAAAGAATAATGTTGTAACCCACCATTACAGAAGCTAAAGTTGCTGCTGCCGAAGCGGAACTCAAGCCAAAAATAAGTTTTCCTTCATCTTTAGTCAGTCTGAATGTTTTTTGTGTAGTTACTGCCGAAAGATATTTCCCCCCAATGGATGCAACGAGCATAATTCCTGCAACTTCCAGAGTTTCCCAGCTTTTAAAAAATACTTTAAAATCAATCAACATTCCGACGCTAATTAGGAAAAACGGAATGAAAATGGCATTTCCAACAAATTCCACACGGTTCATTAATGAAGAGGTATGCGGAATCAATCTGTTTAAAGCCAAGCCAGCAAAGAATGCTCCGATTATGGCTTCAACACCTGCAAATTCTGCTAAAAGTGCTGCCAGATAAATCATCACTAATACAAAAATATACTGCGAAATTTTATCATCCACTTTTTTGAAAAACCATCTTCCAATTATCGGGAATATGAATAAAACAACCAGTGCAAAAACGATAAATGAAATGGAAAGTTTTAACCAGAATTCTGTTCCGACATCACCTTGAGACATTCCTACAATAATAGCAAGAACCAATAATGCTAAAACATCCGTAATCATCGTTCCTCCAACCGTAATGTTGACTGCTGGATTTTTAGCAATACCTAATTTACTAACTAAAGGATAAGCTATTAAGGTATGTGAGGAAAATAAACTTGCAAAAAGTATCGAAGTCAATACCGAAAAGCCAAGAACATAAACTCCACCGAGATAACCTAAAACAAAAGGAGCAATGAAAGTATATAGCCCAAAAGTTAGACTTTTCCATTTGTTTTTCTTGAAATCTCCCATGTCAATTTCCAGACCTGCAAGAAACATAATGTAGAGCAATCCTGTTGTTCCTGTAACGACAATGCTGCTGTCTCTGGCTAAAACATTGAATCCGTTTGGGCCAATCACTGCTCCGGCAATAATTAATCCCAACAAATGCGGAACTTTGATTTTATTGAGTAAAAGCGGTGCTGCCAAAATAATGATGAGCACCAAAAGAAACTTCAGTACCGGGTCTTCAATCGGAAGACTTAGGTTGTGTATGCTTAGTAAAGTCATTTGTGTTATTTTTTAGAACGTACCAATTCTACGGAGAATTTTGCCATACAGTTATCAACGGCAATGGTTCTTACTCCTTTCATCTTTGTGTCTGAAATATCATTCAGAAGAACATTCATATCTACTTGTTTTTTTGCGGTAGAATCTGTTTTAAAATTCAACTTGACTTCGTTATTCTCAAACTTTCCTGAGTATAACCGTACCAGATTATTGTTATTAATGATTTTACTGAAAAGCTGTAGAGAATCGCTGGCAAATTCCCAAGTATCTGTCCGTTGGTCACCAACCACATAATCACTGCAGTTAGATTCTGTACAGATTACTTTTCCAATCCAGAAACCTGCAATTTCATCTGGCCATTTGATGATTTTAATGGAGTCTGAATGTTGTTTGCTGAAAATACTGTCTCTCATTTTAAGCAAAGATTGGTATTCTGCTTCCTTTTGTGCGAATGTTTTTTCTTTATCCAATAGCTGTTGTTCCCGCAAGGCCAGGTCATTTGCTTTGTCTTTCTTATCACAGTTTATAAGAAATAATAAGAGGAAAATTAAAAGTATTGGATTTTTCATAGAGCTAAGTTGTAGCCTAAATATAAGAAAAATTTAAACCAAAATCCAAGCTTACGCAGTGAGAATAATTTAAGTTAGAAGGCGGACTAATAAAAAATGAGTAAGAAAACATGATATTTGAATATACCAACAAATATCTTGCTTCCAAAAATTAGGTATCGATGTGCTTTAATATACCAAGAAAGTCCTAATGATTTGCAAGAATTATCATTTACTGAAAATTATTATTTTTTTGTATTTTGAACTTAAATTTAATAAAACAAAAAAGATATTAATCTAACCAAAAGCAAAAAAAACCAATTTGGATTAAATTGGAACTATTTTTGGCGTTTGTGAACTCGACAGAACTCTATCAAAACCATTTATTAGCAGATATAGACAATATTTTGAAGGTGCTAAATGACATTTACCAACTTCACTGTAGTTGCCACTTCCAAAGCCTGAGTTTCCGTATTTGCTGGGTGCTCCAACTACTGAACTGGTATCGTGAATAACAGTGGCACTCCATAAACCAAACTGGGTCTGAGACAAATTCAATGCGTGATCGATCATTGGGAAAAAGAATAATGCAATTGAATTAAGGATGAAAACCGTACCCAACGCTACAGAAATCTGCTTTTCTTCGGCTTTGATAACCGGTGAAATGGCTGTAATGGCACTGCCTCCACAGATAACGGTTCCTGCAGAAATCAGATAGGAACTCTTTTTGTCAATTTTGAGGAATTTTCCCATCAAATATCCGATCACCAAAGTTCCTATGATGGAAACTATGGTAAAAACAATTCCTTCCTTGCCCGCTTTTATTGCGCTGGTTACATTCATTCCAAAGCCTAATCCTACGACTGAGATCTGCAAAAGAATATGCGTTGCCTTGTGGTTAAGATGGAGATAAGGATGGCCGATGAACTGTGCAACAATCAGCCCCAAAAGCAATGCAATAGAGGGCGATACAAAAGGAGAAAGACATAACACAACGAGTATGAAAAAAATAACTTATCTGGTTGTTATACTTTTTTCTAAGAATCTTCGTAAAGACTTTTTTTCTGTATTATTTTGATGATCTTGCATAATGATTCTTTAATTTTATAGTACAAAATTCATCAAATCATCATTAGAAAAGAAATCAAAATAAATAATCTTCCATTACTTAAAGTTATAGTTAAGTGCAAATCTTATAAATAGATCGGAAAGATTTTCGCTGTCGCCTTGTATTAGAATGAAATTGAATTCCCTCTCGATAGTAAGCTCTTTCACATCAATAACTGCACATTCGTTATTTTTAAGTTCTTTAAAAATAGCATATATGGAAAGAAAAGCCAAAGCTTCAGAATTGAGTAAATACATTTTGATGCTTTCCGAACTATCCAACTGCATTTCTAAATTGAGATCACTTATTTTTATACCTGACTGCTTGAGGGCATGTGCAATGACTTCAAGTGTCCCAGAACCCGGCTCGCGTAAAAGAAAAATATACTTTATTAGATCATCTACTTTTACAGATGATTTTTTTGATAGAGGATGTCCTGATTTTCCAACCAATACCAATTCATCTTTAACGAATGGAGTATATTTAAATATTGTATTTCTTGATTTTCCTTCGATAATTCCAAGGTCGATATTTTTATTTTGCAAAGCTTGCTCAATCTGTTCTGTGTTTCCGGTAACCAACTGTACTTTTATATTGTCGAACTTGTGATGAAAAGCCGCCAACATAGGTGGCAACAGATATTGTGCAGCCGTTGTAATTGCACCAATAATCAGCGTTCCTGATTTGTTTTGAGTAAAAGCATTCAGTTCAAATTCCAAATTTTGGTAGATGGAAAATACCTGTTCCTCATACTGAAGTAAAGTTTCGCCGGCTGGCTTTAGTTTTATTTTTGTTCCGTTTCTGTCAAAAAGTTTAACCTTGAAATGGTGTTCAATCTCTTTGATATTCTTCGTAATTGCAGGCTGATGTACAGTTTTTCCGCAGCTTTGGTAAAGTTGAGCCTTTTGGCTACGGTAAAAAATACTTTCAATCTGAAATCGAACATCTGCTATTTATTTTCTTTTAAATGTACAAAATAAAAAATTCTGAATCGTATCAAAAGGAATAGAATGGTCAATATATTGAAAACTAATTTGCTTAAAAAAGTATCGTTCAGTGATTTGTTTGTATATTGTTTTATTTCTGGTCCGCGCTAGATTTGATGGGATCTTTATCTGATAAAGTTCCCAGAATTTCAAAGATATTAAGCCTTTCAAAATTCTGAAAGGCTTAGATTTTAATCATCTTAATAAACAATTGAAATTCCAGCTCCCCAACCCATATCGCTATCATAGTGAGCTCGAATGCCGATATTTTTGTTAATGATATATTTGAGTTCTCCCATATATTCTTTGTCGGTATTCACCATAAATCCTCCTCTCAATCTCTTGGAAATCGGAATGTCTTCACGCATCAATGCCAATCTTACAATACCGTCGTGATACACTTCTGCCTGAAAGTTGACCAGCATCGGTAACGTGTACATTACCCCCAAACTAAAGGCTCTGCGGGTATCTTTTTCATTGCTTTGGCCAAACAGGTTTTTTTCCTGCTGATCCATTCCCATTTTACGGTATCGCCAGTCGAATCCGATAAAAGGCATCAGCCACTGCATTTTTCCGATGTATCTGCCGAGATGGGTTTCCACTTCATAACCGTGCATACTGTTATAGCCCAATCGCCATTCTGTACCTAAGCTCCATCTTGCATTTTGCAACATTGCCTGTCCGTCATTTCCGTTAGTGGCAAAATCATTTTCTGCCATAAAATGGGGCATATTGCTTTCTCTTTGCAGCATATTGTAGGCTTGTTTCTTGTCCGGCAAATTTGGATTTTGATAATCACCAACGGCAAAAACTCGGTTCATTCCCGACATCATATGATAAAGAATATGACAGTGGAAAAACCAGTCTCCTTCCTCATTTGCAAGGAATTCAATGGTATCGGTTTCCATTGGCATAATATCCAAAACATTTTTTAGCGGCGATTTTTCTCCTTTTCCATTAATAACCCTGAAATCAAAGCCGTGAAGGTGCATCGGATGGCGCATCATCGAATTATTATAAATGGTAATACGTAAAATTTCCCCTTTTTTTATAGGAATTTTATCCGTTTCAGAAAGGATTTTATTATCCATACTCCAAACATAGCGGTTCATATTTCCGGTTAGGGTAAATTTCAATTCCTTTACTGGCGCATCTTTAGGCAATGTCGTATTGTATGGAGATTGCAACATAGAGTAATTAAGCGTTGTAATGTCTCCCAAAGCATTGGCGTTATATCGATTCGGGTCGTCGTCCATCTTCATTCCGGATTTCATATCCATAGTATGTTGGCTGTGGTCTTGTGACTTTCCGGTTTTTCCAGTAATTTCGGGATACATCACAACGTTCATATCCATTTTGTTTAGGCTCATTTTCATTCCCATATCATCCAGGTCGCCGTTCATTTTCATCATACCGTTCATCATTTTCATTCCTTCAAAATATTTGAGGCGGGGAAGTGGGGAGATCAACTGTTTGATACCGTTACCCACAAAATAACTTGCAGACTGCGTTCTGTCTTCGGTTGTTGCCAAAAATTCATAAGCCACGCCATCAGCAGGAATCGTAACGACCACATCATAGGTTTCAGAAACCCCAATAATTAATCGGTCAACATCTACAGGTTCTACATCGTTTCCGTCGTTGGCGACTACCGTAATCTTTCCACCTGCATAACGCAACCAGAAATACGAAGAAGCTCCACCGTTGGATATTCTTAACCTGACTTTATCGCCTGCTTTCAATGATTTGCCATCGATGGTTTTTAAATCAGTAACATTATTACCATTCATTAATACTTTGTCATAATAAACATCACTGACATCCATCGCCAACATACGTTTCCATTCGTTTTTAAGTTTGGTTTTAAAATAACCTTCACGAATCGCTTCTGCATAAGATTGTGTCGCATTCTTCTTAATCGCAGCCCAGTCATTCGCATTATGCAGCATTCTGTCAACGTTTTTGGGGTTGAGATTGGTCCATTCGCTTAAAACAATGGGAACTTCGGGTAAATCATCTATTCCTTTTCTAAACGTTTTATCATCTGTTCTTTTCTTCATCACAAAGTTTCCATACATCCCAATCTGCTCCTGCAATCCCGAATGTGAATGATACCAGTGCGTTCCATTTTGTTTGATGGGAAAACGATAGGTGTACGTTGCACCCGGAGCGATAGGTTTTTGGGTAAGCCAGGGAACTCCGTCTTCTTTATTGGGCAGAAAAACACCGTGCCAATGAAGAGAAGTGCTTTCTTTCAACTGATTGTGAACAACAATTTCTGCGATGTCACCTTCAGTAAACGTAAGTGTAGGCATTGGAATTTGTCCGTTCACGGCAATGGCTCTTTTTTCTTTACCGGCATAATTGACCAAAGTATCTTTAATAAACAACTCATAGCGTACCACTTTCTGTGCGAAAACACATTGTGAAAACAGCAAAAGGAAAATTGCTTTGACCAACCGTGAAAAATTATTTTTAAGTATAATCATCTTTCTGTTATTTTAAAGTTTCGACCGTACTTCCACAAGTCAACATCTGCGAACCGTAATATGGATTTTTAACAGCTTCTTCTTTGCTTAACCAATTAGCGCCTTTACCATTGTTAAACATTGGACAATGTTGATAATAGACTGGAGTATCCTGTTTTGTAACTTTCATTACTTTATACATATTATCAGAAAGCGAGGTGAAATGGTCTCTCTGATGTATAGTATCTTTTGTATCTGAAATATGTTCTGCATCAAACGAAAGTTCTTTCATTACGTTCATCCAAACGGTATGTTCTTCAGTTGACAACTTTGCCATATCAACACTTTGTATAGCTTTTGTCAAAACTAAAGCTTTAGTG
Organism: Epilithonimonas hispanica; assembly: GCF_003385395.1. GTDB lineage: Bacteria > Bacteroidota > Bacteroidia > Flavobacteriales > Weeksellaceae > Epilithonimonas > Epilithonimonas hispanica. The sequence goes on from NZ_QNUG01000057.1 coordinate 8,751, forward strand.
GATGCACTCGGTCCATCGGATTTTATCAGCGCATCTTTCAGAGAGAAATAGTTTTCAAATACTGATTTTAATGGAGATTGATTTTGTTGTTTTGAATTTGTCATATTCATTTCGTTATGGTTATGATTACCGTGTTCAGATTTCTTAGCGATATCAGCATTATTAACCATTGCAACAGGTTTGAGTTCGCGTTTGTATTGGCAACATTCAGGAAGTTTTGCATAAACATCATCCGGAGCTAAAAATTTTTCGCTGTCATAACCGGCTAATGCAATACGTTTCAAAATTTCATCCTGATTGGTTTTCTTTTCATCATAATTAAGCGTTGCTATTTTTGTGTCTTTGTTCCAATCTACTTGGGCTACATTTTTTAGATTTCCCGCTTTCTCTATGTTCGATTTACACATATCGCAGTTGCCATAGATTTTGATGGTTTCTGTTTTTGATTTTTTAATTTGAGCGAATATGTTGATTGATGATAGCAATACCGTGATTACCATCAATATTTTTGATATTGATTTCATAATAATTATATTTTGAGAAATAGATTTTTCCGCATCCATTTCTGATTAAATTTAAAATTGATTTTATGTAATTAAACCAAAATGAAGTTCGGTTTTTACGAGACGGAATTATGGCTGTTAGCCAATGTTTTTTAACCTATTTTTGGTGGTTGCCAAATAGAGTAGTGTTCTAAAGAATAATAGGATCGTGTGAATTCAAACTGATGTTTTTCAATGACATCAAAAGAAGTATTTACTTTCAACTCAGTTGGTAGGAAAAGGCTGAATGACGAGTTGCCACATCTACAAGAGCTGTCTTTGCATTTGCCATTACAATTATTTTCACTGTGATGATCTTCGCAAGATTTGGTTTTGCAGCAATCTTTTTTCTCAGTTTTTTTGAAATGTTTTTTTGAAGATTTGTGGTGCTCAGTTTTAATTGAAATTTTTGAACAGGCGTAACTTAAGTTGGGAGTCAAGAGAAATCCCAAGAATAAAAATAGAATAAAAGTGATATGTCTGCTCCAATTTTTCACTTTGACAAATTTATGAATTTATTTTTTTGTGATTATTAAATACAAACTGTAAAATTTATGCAAAGTTAAAATTGAATTTGGAAGAATTTCTGAATTTTGTAACTCTGTGTTGAATTGTTGAGAAAACTATCATGTATTAGAAATTAATTTCGCAAGCTAAAATCAAATGGAAAAATCAATTTTAGAATCTGAATTTAATTCGTCATCAGAACTGATGGAAAAACTTTACGAAAGTGGAGTTACAAAAAGCTTAATGAGGATGATATTATTTTGAAGGAAAACTCTTCAATACGCTCTATTCCGATTGTAATGAAGGGGATGATGAAAGTGATGCGGACGGAAGAAGATGGGAGAGAGATTCTTCTATACTACATATAAGCTGGCGAAAGTTGCATTATGTCTTTTCTTGGCGGAATGCATAACGAAAAAAGCATTATAAAAGCAAAGGTGGAAGAAGATACCGAAATTCTTTTCCTAATTGCTTTAATGAAAACGGAGATTTTGGTGTTGCCGAAACACAAAATAATTCAGTAAAAGTTCAGCTGAAATCAGGAGAATCTTTAATTTTAAAAACTTCAGAGACTCAACATAATTCGATTTCAAAATGGAAGTATATTGAAAAAACCAAGCTCCAATTGTTTTAAACCAACCTTGGCAGCTTACTTTCAAAGAAGGCAGGCCCGAAATTCCGAAACCAAAAACTTTAAACAAACTTCAACCTTGGACAAACTTCACAGAAGATTCATCAACACAAAGTTTTTCAGGAATTGGAGTTTACACGACTTCATTTAAATTAAAGAAAAAAGCAGACGATTTTGTACTGAAATTCGACAAATTGTATGAAAGTGCAAAAGTCATCATCAACGGGCAAGATGCAGGAATTGTGTGGAGCCTTCCGTATGAAATCAACGTTGGAAAATATTTGAAAAAAGGAAAACTACCATTCAGATTGAAGTTTCCAACCTGATGGCCAACCGAATCCGTTATATGGATCAAAATAAAATTCAATGGCGAAATTACCACGAAATTAATTTTGTAAACATCGATTACAAACCATTCGACGCTTCCAACTGGAAAGTACAACCTTCAGGTTTGGATGGCGAAATCCAATTAATTCCTGTATATTTCTCAAAATAATTTTAATGACAGTCTGCAATTAACAATCTTTGTTTTCTTATTTAAGTGAAACTCCTTTGCAACTTAAAAACAGTTAGTAGTTTAAAAAACTTTGCTGACTTTGCGTTAAAAAATTTAGAGAAACAGGTCAAATAAATAGAAATAAAATTATGAAGCAGATCATAGTAAAAACATTAGCATTAGGAACGCTCCTTACATTCGGATTTTCCAATGCATAAAACAAACCGAAAGTCGTTTTAGACAATTTTTTCAACAACGAAAAAAAGGAAAATAAAGAAACCAAAGTTCTGGAATCTTGGCATTACACGTGGAACGATACTTTCAACGGTGGCTTTTCAATGCTGGGAGAACTTTTCCAGAAAGAAGGTGCAGAAATCAGTACTTTGACGACTGCTCTTTCCAAAAAAGATTTGAAAAATGCCAACATCTACATCATCGTTGATGCCGATATCGACAAAGAAGCGTACGGAGGAAAAGCAATCTTATCGATGCCAATTCAATCAAAAACCTTGTAGATTGGGTAAAAAAAGGTGGTGTTTTGGTTTTGATGAGCAACGACAACGGAAATTCTGAGTTTACAGAATTCAATAAACTGGCAGAAAAATTCGGAATCCATTTCAATCGACGACAGCATCAACAGGTTGAAAGGTCGAGAGTTTGAAAAGGGTGCTGTATATGTACAACCGGGCAATGAGGTGTTTTCTGAACTTAAATTATATATGAAAGAAGTGAGTACCATAACGGCAAAAGCACCTGCGAAACCATTTTTGTATGCACAGAATCAGGTAATTGGCGCCATTGCAAAGGTTGGAAAAGGAACCGTTTTCGCTTTGGGCGACCCATGGTGTTACAACGAATATATCGATGGGAAGAAGCTTACGGAAGATTTTTCCAATTATGAAGGTACGGTAGAATGGGTAAAGTGGTTGCTGAAGCAGATTTCTGAGAAATAAACCAATCTGTGCAATCGGTTGAACCGTCATCCTATGTTTGTATAAAGGATTAACTTAGAAGTTTAACAGAAAGGAAAGGGTAAAGAAAAAAGCTATTAATCGTCATTAGTCTTCGAGACCGTTCGCAATGAAAGTTCCTTTACCCTTACTACAAAAACTTGGACAGATCATTAGGTTATAAAGCCTGCATTAAGGATAGATAAGTTCCTGTAGTTATTTCCTTTAATAAAAACTTTTGTATGGGTAAATTTATAGGAATTGACATTAGCAAGCAAACTTTTGATGTGTGTTTTTTGAATAACGGAAAATGGATACATCAAGTTTTTGAGAACAAAACGACAGGATTTAAAAAACTACAGAAAATCCTGAGCACAGAAGATTGGGCAGTAATGGAAGCCTCAGGCACTTATTATCTTCCCTTAGCTGAGTATTTACATGGCATTGGGATCAAGGTAAGCGTAGTAAATCCTTTGGTTATTAAAAGATTTTCCCAAACGAATCTTTACAGAGCCAAAACCGATAAGAAAGATGCCAAAACTATTGCCGAATATGCAGAGAAATACGAGTTGAAAAAATGGAATCCTGAGAGTGAAAATGCGAAAAAGTTGCGACAACTGTACACAAGAATAGAAATGCTGGAGAAGCAAATACATCAGAACAATAGCCAATTGGAAGCCTTTTTAGCAAGCGGTTTTTTGGACAAATCCCTTAAATCTGAAATAAAAATGACCATTAAATATTTGGGAAATAAAAAGCTCAAATTAGAAAACGAAATGGATAAAATCTCTGTTGAGCAATACTCAGAAACGATGGTCAATTTACAGACGATTCCGGGAGTAGGAAAACAGACAGCAATGATGATGTGCCTGATAACAGGAAACTTTGAAAACTTTGACAATTACAAACAATTAGTAGCTTTCGTGGGATTCAGCCCCAGAATTTATCAAAGTGGGACAAGTGTAAAAGGTAAAGGTCACATTTGTAAGATGGGAAAATCCCAAGTACGCAAGTTGCTGTATTTGTGCAGCTGGAGCGCAAAGCGATGGAATAAACGCTGTAAAGAAATGTATGAAAGATTAAAAGCTAAAGGAAAACCCGAAAAAGTAATCAAAATAGCAATAGCCAATAAACTCATCAAACAAATCTTCGCAATAGCAAAAAGTAAACAAAAATATCAGATAAATTTTAATTAAATAATTTGGAAATAAACACAGATCATTGCGAGGAGGAACGACGAAGCAATCCGTTGAATTAGTGTAATTTTTCTTCAACAGATTGCTTCGTCCCTCGCAATGAGGATTTCCGCTCAAGTCGGGCTGCGAGAGATTCGATACAACAATCCTTGTCAAGGTTTTGAACCTTGACAAGGATTAGAATCAAGAAGGATGTAAATCGTAAGCAAAAAGTAGACATTATGTAGTTGGCTTGGATACATCCAAAAGAACATCTAAAAGACAGTGGAACAGCATTCCGGAAGAACAAAAAGATTTGGTAGTAGTATACAAAATGTCCAATTTAGTTTGAAGACGTACATTTTTTAATAAAATAAATATCAGGAAAATTTATAATATTATTTTTTGATGAGTTATTTAATTGTAAATGAGTTATATATTGTGATTCAAATCATAAAAAATTTAAACAATATTTCATTATGTAATTTGAAATGATGATAAGTTTTGGCAGA
>NZ_QNUG01000058.1 GCF_003385395.1 Epilithonimonas hispanica
TAATAATTCGTTAAATATTTGAATTTCAGAAACTTAAATATACGAATTATTACTTTTCATTGCAAATTTTATTTCATTTCTTATCCCGAACTCAGGTTAAATTTAACAAAAAATGGATTGAAAGAGGAAGTGATTCAGATCAACGAATTATTATCGATAAAAAGTCTAAAACTCAAATATTACAACAACTGGAAAGCTTTGGTTTCAACCAAGCTACTTTATTTCCAGAAGTCGATATAGTTGCAAGTTTTGTAAAATTCAAATACTTAAAAAAACTGGATTAATAGATTTTGGATTTTAATAATAAATATGAAACATTGGATGATTTTATTTCTTCCCGCCTTAATGATGAAGAAGTGGGAATCTGGTTTTATGACAATGGTTTAGAGAAGTTTATTATTAAGTTGCCTAATCATATTATTAGAGCCATCAACCAAGGATGTAAATTAGAAATGTTAGTAGGGCAGTATTTTGTTTCAGAAAAAACATACCCTGTTATTGGATTATTCATTTATGACCATATTGATAATCCCTTGATTGTAACTCAATCCAGTAATTTTCTGCTTGAAATAGATGCACTTAAATTAATATTGAAAAGAGGGAATTCAATTTTATTGGACTTTTATGATGAATTGGGGGTTCCCGTTTTATCAAGCAATCCTACCCTAAGTGAGAATACCGTTGAAATTCAATGGCAAAACATTGATACTGAATATAGCAATGATAATTGGAAGAAAGTTTTAGATCAAATGAAATTGGATTTTGACGCCAAAAACTATCAAGATTTTCAGAGAATAGAAATAAATGTCTCCAATGGAGTTGCGATACAATCTGCTTTTATTACTGATCAAAATATTACCACTCATTATTTAGGGAGATCAACTTGAAAAAAAAGTGTTCGTACCCTTAGAATCTATATTTAGAACCAATAATATTTTTCTCAATCCTTATTTTAATTCTTCAGGCAGAAAAAAGGAACTCACCGATATTTTTGCCCATTATGAATTGGGAACATTTTATATTGAATCCAAGGTTTTATCTTCTCAAAAGTCTTTTGATAAATCCATTTCCAAACAACAGGATAATATTAAAAAGCAAATATTAAAGGCGGTTAATCAACTTGCCGGAGCTTTGAGAAGTGTATCAAATGAAATATCGGTATTTGACTCTAAATCAAATCTGAAAATTGAGATTAACAAAGGGTTAGTACCACAATGTATTATTTTAGTTTCAGAATTACCCTCATTTGGGGAATGGGAAGATTTGAACATTTCAATTTTTGAATTAATTTCACAATATAACTGTTATCTCAATATAATGGAACTTTCTGACTTTATGAAGATTATTAAAGTAGCCAGCGCAAGCATCGAAAAATTGGATTATTATCTTATGAAAAGGGCAGAAGGTTTCGAAACAACAAAGACTTTCTTTTATAAAACCGAGGTTGTGTTTAATTAAGTGTTTTAATAATTTATTTTTTATTCCAGGTTCTAGAAAGACTATTTTCAATCTTTATTCGTCCGATTTCTCTAATTATTTGAGAAGCGAATCTTCTTTTTCGTCGCAAATATTTTCTAAATTTGCGACAAAATAACCGTAAATTGCATATGCAAAGCATTGATGATAAAATACTTGTAAAAATAAAAAAAGCGAAGAGGGGTACGCTGTTTTTTATTGAAGACTTTCTTGCTTTCGGCAATGCCAGAGCAGTTGCAAAAGCATTGGAAAGATTGGTCAATAACGGCGGTATTTCCCGTGTTGCGAGGGGATTTACGCTGTTTTACAAACGGATCCAGTTTTGGGAAATATTCAGCCTTCTGCCGAACAGATTGCAGAGGTAATTCGCAAAAGAGACAAGGCGCGCATTATTCCAACGGGAATTCTGGCGCTCAATGCACTAGGACTCTCCACCCAGATTCCCCTCAATTTGGTGTATCTTACAGACGGTTCTGCACGAACAGTTGATCTCGGCAAAAGAAAAATAAAATTCAAAAAAACAAGCCCGAAAAACCTCGCTGCGATTGGTGAAATAAGCGGACTTGTAATCCAAGCTTTGAAAGAAATCGGGAAGGACAATGTCACTCAACAGGAAAAGGATTTAGTTATAGAAAAACTTAAAAAGGAAAATCCATACCGCTTGGAACACGACATTCGCCTTGCGCCAGAATGGATTAGGATAATAATGCGGAACGCCATAAATAAAAATAATGACAAATAAATTTTTAGCCCTTCCCAAATAAACGAGGGTCCTTGCTTTTACACAAGTTGCCGAAAAAAGAGGAATAACACCGTTTGCCGTGGAAAAAGACTGGTGGGTATCGCAAACTTTGAAAGCGGTTTTTGAATTGGATGTAGCCGAGCATTTGGTTTTCAAAGGTGGCACCTCGCTGAGCAAGGCGTGGAACCTCATAGAAAGGTTTTCCGAAGACATTGATTTGGCCATCGAAAGAGAGTTTCTTGGCTTCGAAGGAAGTTTGACTAAAAACAAGAAAACCAAATTAAGGAAGGCTTCCGGCCAATATATCAGCGAGGTTTTTTATTTAGAATTACAGGAAAAATTTAAAGAGAAAGGCTTGGAAAATGTCACTTTCTCGTTGGCCGAAACCCAGGATTCCGATCAGGATCCTCGTATTATCAATATTTTTTATCCAAATATAATTGTAGTTACGGAATATCTGAAGCCGAGAGTTCAAATAGAAGTCGGGTGCCGTTCATTGATTGAGCCATTTACGATGAAAAAAATTTCCGCGATGGTTGATGATGAATATCCAGAGCAGAGTTTTTCGGAAAAAAGCGAAGAAAAACCATCCGTTAATCCGGAAAGGACTTTTTTAGAAAAAATTTTCCTTCTGCATGAAGAGTTTCAGAAAACCGCTGAAAAAATAAGGGTAGATCGGCTCAGCCGCCATTTGTACGATCTATATGCTCTTTCAAAAACAGAATATGCAGAAAGTGCCCTACAGAATAAGGAACTCTATGAAACCATTGTAAAGCACAGAATGGAGTTTGCCAAAATCTCCGGTATCGACTATAGCCTGCACAGGCCAGCCACAATAAACCCTATTCCACCAGAAAATATCATTGAATTATGGGAAAAAGATTATGCCAAAATGCGAGAAGAAATGGTTTATGGCGAAAACAGACCAACTTTTTCTGAAATAATTGAAACTCTTAAAAGACTGAAAGATAAAATCAACAGCCTCAATTGGGAAATGATTTAAGGGAAAAGGTTTTGCTAAAATATTAAACAAATACTATTACTTCAAAACCTCGTCAATAATCTTATCCAATTTATTATCCGGAAGACTGTTTAAATAAGACATTGTAGATTTTATATCTTTTTGCCCAAGTGCTTCGCGAATAGTCTCAATTGAAATATTATTGAACTTCAAAACTGTGGCAAACGAGTGACGGGCGCAGTAATAAGAGATATTCTTCTTGATTTGCAGTTCTTTCATTATTTCTTTTAACTGCATATTCACATAATAGGTCAGCACTTTTTTGGATCTGTTTTTTAGGTAAATCTGCGTTGGCTTTTCGGTATTCATTATGTTGAAAATGAACTTTGAACTGTCTTCGGATTTGTATTTTTCCATGATATTCCGAGCGTAATCATTGATTTTAAAACTCACCGGAACGCCTGTTTTACTGCGGATATAATCAATACAATCAATATTCAAGAATTTTTTTTCCAACTTAATCAAATCCAAAAAGTTGATTCCTCTTGCATAATAACTGAACAAAAACATATCTTTTGCAAAAGAAAGTTTTTCGTCTTTTGGCTCATATTTCTTGAGTTTTTCTATTTCTTCTTCATTCAGATACTCCTTTTTCCCACTTTCCTTCAGTTTTGAAATTTTATAATGCCTAAAAGGATATTGTTTTTCCGTAATTACTTGGTTTCTAATGGCTTGATTAAAAACCGAACGCAAAGTCCGCATTCTAATCGCGATACTGGACTCCCTATTCCCGCGAGAAATGCAATAGGCTTCAAATTTTTTCAAGTTAGAATAATCCAATTCATTAAAGCTAATGTCTTTTTTGCCAAAGAACCGTTGCAGCGCATTCAGAGTATCTTTTTCCACTTTCGCTGTTCCGGTTTTATCCGATGCCAAAAGATTTCTAATCAAATCTTCGTGGAAACTCGTATAGGTTAAGGAAATGCTTTGTCCGCTGCTCGTCTTTAGTTTATTGATAAGATCAGGAAGCGTGAAGTAGATTCCATTTTTATCGAAATCGTCGATAATCTCGTCAATGATCTTAATTCTGCGCTCAATAAATTTGTTGAGGTTAGCGTGATTGGGATGCGAAGTTTTCAGACGACAAGCGTCAAAACTCCAGTCCTTCTCCTTGCAAGTTTTCCCGATTGAAAGACTTGTGTTTTTGCGGTCTTTTATAAATGAAATTATGATACTTCTCTCCCCTGTTTTATTCGCTTTTGGAGCAAGTGTAAAGGTGTAACTTACCATTTTGTGTCAATTTTTATCGTTTTTCACGAACATTTTTTTCAGATGTTCCTGTTTATCGTGTTTTACAAAAATTTTTTCACGAACATTTCACGAACATTTCACGAACATTTGCCCTCCAAAAGTAAAATATTATAAAATACTGTACAAGAAAAATATTTGTAAACAATTGATAATCAAAGAAAATAAAGCATAATAAAGATTAAGCAAATTATAATAAAACACAATAAAACCGACTGTTAATCAGAGGGTCGCTGGTTCGAGCCCAGCAAGAGGAGCAAACCACTAGACTAGTCTAGTGGTTTTTTTATGTACTCTCCCCAAGTTTTAGGCTTGATTTAATAAGCCTATTGTGATAATTTTTCTAAAAAAGAAATACAAATTAAAAATACTCTTGGAACTAATATAAAAAATCATATATTTGCACCACCAAAAAACAAAGGAAAATTCCTCTTTAGCTCAGTTGGTTAGAGCATCTGACTGTTAATCAGAGGGTCGCTGGTTCGAGCCCAGCAAGAGGAGCAAACCATCACAGAAATGTGATGGTTTTCTGTTTTTATAGACTTTGTGTATTGGGTTTGTCTTGGTTTTAGGGGATTTCTGTAATTCTTAAAATTTTCCATTTTTCCAACCATTCTGAGAATTTGAGGTTACCTTTTAGGTTACCCATTTTATTTTTCAGGTTACCCATTCAAAACCCCTATTAATACAATGAAACTATCAATACTATTCCTTTTGAGAAGGAACAAGATTAATAGTAGAGGTCTTTGTCCTATAGAATGTAGAATAACATTAGATAAACAAAGAAAACCATTCTCTACAGGAATCTTCATCAACCCTAAAAATTGGGATAGTAACAAACAGCTTACTAAACCAGCTAATGAAGAGAACAACTATACAAACAAGCAACTCAGCCTGATTAAGAATAAGATTAATCAGGCTTTTTTATTTCTACAAGTCAAAGAAGAACCATTTGATGCAAATGATATTTACATTGAATACAAAGGAGAAACTCTTTTAAGAGAATATAGACTATTAGAATACTATCAAATCTACCTAGATAGGCTTAAAAAGCTTGTAGGGATAGAAATAAAACAAGGAACTTGGAATAAGTTCAACTACATCAAAGAAGATGTTTCTGAGTTTATAAAATCTCATTACAATAAGCCTGATGTCAAGCTAAAGGATTTAGATTTCAACTTTATTTCTGAGTTTGAATATTACTGCAAGACAGAATTAAAGCATAAACAAATCACTATTAACAAATCCTTACAGAGATTAAAGAAGGTAATCAAGCAATCAGTAACCAGTGGTTATTTAGATAAGAACCCTTTTGAAGAACACAGTCCAAAGAAGGTGTACAGTAAGATTATATTTCTTACTCAAGAAGAGTTGGATAAACTGGAAAATCACATATTCCAATCTGACTCTTTAAACAGAGTAAAGGATTGCTATATTTTCTGCTGTTACACAGGATTAGCTTACAGGGAAATGTTTGAACTAAGGAAAGATGATTTGATAACTAAACCTGATGGTATAACTTGGATATATCAGAAAAGAGAAAAGACAGAAAGAAATTTCTCCGTACCACTTATCTTACCAAAAGCTTTAAAAGTGATTAGTAAATATAGTTCTGACAATCCTTTTGTTCTACCAAGAATAAGCAATCAATCTTTTAATAGACTACTAAAGGAAATAGCTTCTACTCTAGAAATATCAAAGAATCTAACCCATCACACAGCAAGGAAAACTTTTGCATCTACAGTACTTCTTAATAATGATATTCCAATAGAAGTAGTTTCTAAGCTACTAGGACATTCAAATATATCTACTACTCAAGAGTATTATGCAGAATTGATGCCTGAAAAGCTGAGTGAGCAACTTACTAAGTTGAAAAGCAAGCTAAAATAGAAAGAGAGGTGGTTATTCCCACCTCTCTAATTTTAATTTAGGAGAAACTCCAATGTACTTTGCAAAGACTTTTGTCAAAATATCCTGAACAAAAGCTGTATGCTCCTCTGTTGTTGCAATTGAATCATGTATTGTAAATAATGGTATATTTGGGTTCAATCTGTTAATTATCTTACAGGTCTTTTCCAAAACTAACTCTGACTCAAGCCTTTGCAACATAATTGAAAATGCAGGATGATTTCCTCTACCCTTTTTTATAGATTGAAAAATCTCATAAACATTTGGAAATGTTTTTTTAAAGATCTTTACACCATCACTATATGCTATTGATGTATTAGGACTAAAAATAGATTCAAAAGTAATCTCTTTAACTTCTTTCCTTATGTTTTGAATATCTCCAGCTTCCAGTATACCATCATTTTGGAGAATTTTTCCAAACTCTTCATAAAAATTACCACCGCTAACACATTTTATAAAAGTTGTAACATCTTCCTGATTACTGACTTTTTTAATAGTCTGCAATAATTTGGCAGACATATCAGAATCTGGGAAATAAAGAGGATTATTTATTTTTGATAAAATATTATTCTTTTTAAATCTTGCAACATCATAAAGAGGTAAAGTGAGAAATGGTTGAGAATTTACAATATCAATAGAAACAAGAGTTTTTCCATCATATCTAATATGCTTCCTCAACTCTTTTTTGAGTCTTGTAAGGGCTGTATGCAATCTAAAACCTGTTGTATCTACTCCAAAAGATTTATAATCAGAAATTAAATCCAATAATGGAACTAATCTAGAATTAAACCTCTCTGGTATATTACTCAGTCCTTCTTCTACCTCTTTTGTTGCAATTCTTTCCAATTCCTCTTTACCTGCTTGAAAACTAATTTCCAGCTTATCATCTTCCAACCATTTTTTTAAAAATAGCAAACCTTCTGTTATTTCAATTTCTTTATTCTGGCTTAAGTACAATATGCTCTTAATCAGAGTCCATTTTGATATTTCAACAGGAACTACTTCAGAAATATAATCTTTTGAAAACTTTAGTCCCCCAGACTTTTTGTCAGGTATATAGTATTTGTCCACTAAGACAATTTTTCTTTCTGCCAGATAGTCAATATACTTTTTGTAATTATGAATCCTCCTCTGTAATAATTCCTTATTAATAGGTGTAAATCCTCTATTCTCCTCCAAAACATCACTATTTGTATGTGGAATGGCAGTAATTAAATGAAGTATATAAACAAATTTGTCCCTATCAAACTTAAAGTCAGGTGGGAATTCAGATAAAACTTTATCAATGTCAATTTTCTTTGGAACATACAAAGTCAATGAACTTCTCCTCTTGTAGCCTATGCTATTAAGCTCCACATCCTGAGCTTGGCTACTGTTATTTGCATTGTTGGAATGATTAGATGTGTCTCCAACTGTATAGTGAGTTGTCACTACAACTTATGCAATAAATGCAAAATTGAGTTATTCAAACTCAAGTGCCCTACTCAAAACAAATACTAACAAATAACTTTTTTTAAACCACAAAAATTATGCAATTAAGACAATCAGAAAGAAAACAAGCCAAAATTAAAATTGGTTTGCAAGGATGTGCAGGAAGTGGTAAAACTTATTCAAGTTTACTTCTTGCCACTGGATTAAGTAATGGAAACTTCACAAAAGTTGCTATTATTGACACAGAAAATGGTAGTGCAGATTTATATGCACACTTAGGAGATTATAATGTAATATCTCTAAAACCTCCATTTACACCTCAGCAATATGTTGATGCCATCAACATTTGTGAAAAAGCAGGGATGGAGGTAATTATTCTAGATTCTATATCTCATTGCTGGGATTATCTTCTGGACTATCATAGCTCATTAGCAGGAAATAGCTTTACTAATTGGGCTAAGATTAAGCCTCTTGAGAAGCTATTTATGGATAAGATTCTCCAATGCAATGCACATATCATTGCCACAATGAGAACTAAACAAGACTATGTTTTAAATCAGAAGGATGGTAAATTTATTCCAGAAAAAGTAGGTTTGAAATCTGTTCAAAGAGATGGATTAGACTATGAGTTTACTTTAGTTTTTGATGTGGATATAAAGCACTTTGTTGTATCCAGTAAAGATAGAACTGGCTTATTTATGGGAAAACCTGAATTTATTATTTCTGAAAATACAGGCAAAGTAATTCTTAATTGGTGTAATCAAGGTAAGACTAACCAGATTCAGAACACCATCCAAAGTACAGTAATAATTTTATCTGAAAAAGAAGTGTATGAACATATTCAGATGTGTAATTCTATTGCTGAACTACTAGATCTATATAAATCATATCCTCAGTTCCACAATAGCTTAAAACCTGATTTTGAAGCTAGAAAAACAAATCTAATGAATATTAACAATCCAAATAATTTCAACAAAAATGGACACACCAAATTTCAATAATTCTACTAACATAATAGAGAAAGGTATTTCCCAAGATTATAATTATCTGAAATTACAGAGTATAAATGAAAAGAAGCCATTTAGTGGTAATAATAGTTTTGGAGGTGCCAAATTATTATCAAGAATGGATGATAATCAAGTTTTGAATTCAGAGTTTGGAATTAATAATATAATGCAGCCTTTTGCTTTGGGTAGAAAGGAAGACTTCTCAGTAGCTAATAAAAATACAAGTACTGATGTAGAATATCTGCCAAGTCCTTTTATTATTGCAAATACAACAGAAGTGGAATTACATCACCTAAAGAATGATTGTATAATTCCTGTTTTTAGTAAGGATAATGAGAAAACTATAGCACATCAGGAGTTTATAGATGTTATTCTAAATGCTATTCAAAGTGCATTTCCTCATCAAAGTATTGACATACCTGAGATAAGGGTATCTCATCAGATTAAAGGCAGAACTCCTGATGCAATACATCTAAATGTAAAGGATCTTTTGGAAAATCAAAAAACCATTTATTATGAAAGAATGGCTTTTATCATTAGAATACCTAGTATCACAGATGTAATAAATGGTAATGAGTTATCTCTGACAGTAGGTGGGGTAAGAAGTTACAACTTAGAGAATCTTTACAACAAAAAGTCATTTGAAAAGTTTAAAATTTTCATTGGATTTCAAAATAAAGTGTGCTGCAATCTCTGCATATCTACAGATGGATTTGTTGAAGAGATGAGAGTGGCAAGTACACAAGAGTTATATAATAAAGCTCTGAAAACAATGCAGAATTACAATGCAGAGAATCATCTAATGGAAATGAAGGAACTTACATATGATTTTTTATCTGATCATCAATTTGCACAGCTTATTGGTAGAAGTAGATTATATCAGCACTTACCTAAGAGTGAAAGACAAGCTATCCCTATACTCAATTTTAATGATAGCCACATTAATACAATGGCTAAAGATTATTATGAAGATAAGAACTTCTGTAGAAAGGAAGATGGTAGCATTAACTTATGGAATGTGTATAATCTATTTACACAAGCTAATAAATCCTCTTATATAGATACTTTCCTAGATAGGAATTTGAATGCCTTTGAGTTTTCAAAAGGACTTCAAAAAACTCTCAATGGTAATGAAAATTATCATTGGTTTTTGAGTTAATCTTCCACCCTGCTATTGTGGGGTGGTTTTTTTACAAAACTAATCTGTCATATATGTTAATTCTATATCTTTAATGAATGGATGATAAAATTAATCTTAATGAAGAAAACAAAATAATTATTGAATATATTTTGGAGGACAGCAATCTAAAGTTTAATGTTTCAGATGGTTTAGATCCAGCAAAACAGATTTTTGATCATATGGCAGAGTTTCTAGCTTATGAACATTCTATTTTTGAAGATATAGAAGATTTCTCTACTTTAGATAAATTGGATATTCTCCTAAAGAAAGCAAAATACTATTATTTGGAGTTTTACAAAGAGAAATAATTTTTATAAAATTTTAAAATCATAAGCAAATATAAATCCTCTTAGATTTGACCTATGCCAACTTTCAAATCCAAAACTCCCCCACCCCACAACTTAATGTACTTTAGTTTTCAAGGCAGAAATAAATATAATTTCTACTGCAGCACCTTATCTTATTAACCTGTACTATCTCATACTGTACCCTTACCTATTATTCTTACCTCATCTCACACCCCATCTCCTTCTCATCTCTTACCTATCTTGAGTATTAACTCAAAACAATTTTATTATGAAAAAACATTTTACAGGATTTTTGGCAAAAGTAGAGATGCTAAGATCTGAAAAAGCAACATCTGACAAGAATGGTTTAATGCCTGTAATCCTAGTTGGTATTGCAGGAGAAATACCTAGCAGAACAGTCATAAGTGGTACTTATGCCTCTAATATGAATTTGGAAGCTGGTAGTGTATATTTATTTCAGGGAGAGGAATTAGAGGAAGATCCTATGTTTGGTAGACAATTTAGTTTTAGGACTATTTCTAAAGAATTGTCAGCCATTGAAACTCTACAGGCTTCTAGTTATGTAGGTAAACTAAGAATTATTGATGTAGATTCTAGTGATTTTACAGCAGAAATTCCTGAAGGACATTTACAACTAGGATAGCTTCTATAATTTAAAAAGCCACCTGCCCTATGGGGCAGAGGTGGTTTTTTATCACAAATTTTGTATTGTTATTATATAGTTAATTACAAATACTGTGACAAAATCCTTGATTTACTATTTACTAGAAATCACTTTTCTTGTCACTATTCCTTATGAAATCAAAGGCAATTGTAATTAGTTTCCAATTTCATTATTGGGAATCTTAAGTGCACAAAGGAGTAAAGGGATTGGGGTTTGGGGATTTTATTCAGGTACTCAAAAATCTGAAGATATTATAATATATAGCCTTTTATAATTCTTTTATCTGAACATCAAGAAATTCTTTTGGATGTACTTCTAATGCTGAAGCTATCCTGCATAATGTATAAACTGTTAGATTAGTTCTCCCTTTTTCTATTCTAGAAATATTTGTTACATCTATATTTCCATCCATCTTACCCACTAAATCAAGCTGAGAAAGACCTTTTTCTTGTCTTATCTCCCTAATCTTACTTCCAACAGATATTAATATTTCTTGTTTTTCCAACTTGACTTATTTGACAAGTCAAAGTTGTTGATTATATTTGTTTAACTTAATGCCATATATGGCAATATAAATTAATAATTATGAATAAAATCTCTATTTCAAAAAAATTAAACTTATTAGGAAACACTTTAACCATTGTTTCTTACATTTTCTTAGTCTTATTTATATTAAGCTTTATTTTCTCTTCTGTTCCTACAATGATTGATGGAATAGACAAACAGCTATTCCAAAATGAGATATCAGAAAAAGCAGGAGGGATATTTGGGGTAATAATTGGGAGTCTGATTGCTTTAATAATCATAATAATTATCCCACTACAATTTGCAGGAATTCATAAGAAATTTAAAAAATATGTTGAAAATGAAAACTACAAACAAAAATTTATTTTTAGCTATGTATTTTGTTGGATTATAATATTTATTACTTTTTTAATTTCATTCCTTTCTAAAAATGTTGGTATAATAATTACTATTTTTTTGTTTTTGTTACTTCCAACTATATATTTAACTAGTATTCACAAATACACCAAAAAAGATGGAAACACAGAAGTTTGAATTAGAAAATCATAAGATAGCTGTTCTAATTATTGTTTCAAGTTTGATGTTTCTTATATATAATCTATTAACAGGAACACTGTCTAAGAGTAAGACAAAAGAACTTCAAAAAAAAATTGAAATAAAAAAAATAATGTCTGAAGATGAAGTGAATTCAGTTGAAGCAGAGACAATTTATTATGAAAACCATCCTAATGAAAAGTTTGAATAATTATGAGTTTAGATTTTGTAATAATAATTTCTTTTGCTGGAATTTTTGTTGGAATTGTTTTGCTACTGTTCTCTAATGATAAAAAAAATATATCTGCGCTTTACTATTTAAGTAATAGCTACAAAGAACAAAAAAGCAAAACTATTTTAAAATTAAAAAAACCATATTATGAAACATTGGATGTAGTAATTTAGCGTCCAGTTAAAGTTAAGCATAAAACCTTATTTTTAACCTATGAAACGAGAGAGAAAAATCTATGATCCAACATTTAAAACC
>NZ_QNUG01000059.1 GCF_003385395.1 Epilithonimonas hispanica
AGTAATTCGTTTAAATATTTGAATGTTAGATACTTAAATATACGAATTATTGCTATTTTACACAAATCTTATTTCTATTCTTATCCCGAACTCAGGTTAATTAATTTCTTTTGTGACTTTTGTGGTTTCAAAAAACCAAAATGGCATCGAGAAAACTCCCGATGCCATTTCAAAACAAATATAAAAACTTTAAAAAAACGTCTTATTAAAAAGAAACTGTCAGCTTACTGAACACATATCTACCATTCTGTCCAAATTGTGCTGTGGATCTAGAATAGACAAATTGGTCATTGTTAGATGATGCTGCAATGTTTCTGGTTGGATAGATATCAAACAAGTTATTAGCACCAAGTGTTAGGTTAAAATTCTTACTGATGTCATAACCAATGGATAAATCGGTAATAATTTTGTCTGTAATCAATTGATGTTCATTTGGAAGAATCACACCATCAAAATTAGCATCTACGACATCTGCCCCGTGAACTTTTCCATAATAAGTGTTTCTCAAATAGAAATTAAAATCGTTCCATTTCAAGTTATTAGAAAAACTAGCTTTGATTTTTGGAACAGAATCCTCCAGATAAACTCTAGATCTTTCACCAAAATAAGAAGTCTCCAATCCTGCATTTTTCAACAAATCTGAAGCATGGATATCTCCTACTTTTTTGGTCTCGTTAAAATTGATAGCAAAATCATTATTCAATTTAACTGCACCTAGGTTAGCGTGATGGCTAATAACTACATCCAGACCTTTGGTTTCGGTATCGATGGAGTTGGCAAAGAACTGAGCCGCATTTACATTTGCATTATCAAACTCTGCATTCACGAGTCTTTGCTCATCTGTTGTTGGGTTAGAAAACCTACTAAACTGGTCTGTCAATACAATTCTGTCATCAATTCTGATGAAATAAGCATCTGCAGTAATATTCAAATTCAATGATGGAATTTTATAGGCAAAACCGGCGCTCACAGATTTGGATGTTTCTTGCTTCAATTTAGGAATACCAAAACCTTTTGCAATAGCAGAATCATTACTGAAAGTTCCTACTTCTCTCAAATTACCATTTACAAATTGTGTAGATGTTGTGTTGTAATAAATCTGATGAATAGAAGGCGCACGGAAACCTGTAGAACCAGCAAAACGGAAGTTAAGATCTTTTGATAATTTGATTCTTGAAGCCAATTTATAATTGAAAGTTGAACCAAAATCAGAATAATCCTCATAACGCACCGCCGCATCTACCAAGAACCAATTGGTAAAATTAAATTCCACATCCGCATAAGCAGCGTAAGCATTTCTATTTCTATCTGTTCTATTAGCTTCTCGGAAACCTGCAAAAACCTGAGAACCACCTGCAAGTGCAGCTCCAAAGAAGTCTGTTGGATTAACCGAAGTTGCTGTTTGTGGATTACCATTCACATCATAAGCTGTGTAAGAAGCTTCCTCTCCTGGATTGATCTTAAAATTCTCGTGACGTTGTTCTGCTCCGAAAGCGACATTAAGACCTTGGAAAACATCGAATTGCTTACTGAAATCTAAATTAATTGTATTTTGTAAAAATTGCAATCCACCAGCTCTGAAAGAACTTGGAGAATTGAATCTCAAACTCGTGTTCCCTGTATTTTCTATGGTATAATCAAAACTGTTTTGACCAAATGTATTACTGAAATCTACATTCCAACCGTCCCATTTTCCTTTAACACCTGCCGATAATGACAAATCCTGAATCTTCGTATGGATCTCTGGCAAATATCCATCCAAATACAAACCTGTAAAAGTCCTGGATTGATTTGGTCTTCTGAAGAAACCACCAGACTGTCCGTCACGGATTGAATACCCTCCAAAAGTATAAACTTTCCAATCGTCATTCAAAGGCACTTCTATATTAGCAAATAGCTGATGATTATTCAGTTTAGACTGTCCCACTTGCATGTTGAAGTCTTTTCTAGTTTGACCTCTGTATGCCAATTCCTGATCAGTGTAGTTAGCTCCCAAAAGTCCTTGTAAAGCCGTAATAGAATTAGCATTCTGGATATTATTCTGGAAACCAGAGTCAAAATAACCAACACCCTGAGCATACTGATGAATTAGGTTTACGAAATCTTGCTCACCAGCCGTACCTTTCAAGTTATTGATGTTGTTGAAGTAAGAAGAAAGATTGACTCCGTTTTCGGATGCTCTTTTTTCGATAGCATTGTATGCGTTGTAGATGTTTCCACTTTCTGTTCCTGCTCTCCTAGTAGGATCACGGAACTGGGAAGACCAAGTCAGGTTATAGAAACCACCTTTGTTTCCAATCTTGTTTCCGTAATTAAGATCCACCTGATACTGTTGTCCATCATAATTTCCTGTATGGTCTTTGGCAGCATTGGTAAGATATCCTCCATAATTTAGCTGTCCTGTCAGTTTTCCAGTATCTCTTTTTAATTGTAAGTTCATTACACCAGCAATGGCATCAGAACCATATTGCGCAGAAGCACCGTCTCTCAAAACTTCAATTTTACTTAAAGCAAAAGCAGGAATGGCGTTCAGGTCAGTCCCAACAGTTCCTCTTCCTGGTGCACCGTTTACATTAACCAAAGCTGATGTATGTCTTCTTTTTCCATTAATCAAAATCAAAGTCTGATCTGGTCCCAATCCTCTCAACTGAGCAGGGTCCGAATGGTCAGAACCGTCAGCATTGGTTTGAATGGTTGAAGTAAAAGATGGCGCAATTGTATTCAGTATTTGATTGATGTTGGTTTGAGGCAAACTTTGCTGAATGTCTTTTAAGTTAAAAACATCCACAGGAACGGGACTGTCCGCTTTGGAGCGTCCACCACTTCTAGAACCTACCAGAACAACTTCTTCGATTTGTTTATCAGAAGTTGTGTCTTTCACTGGTTTGGTTTCCTGAGCTTGGGTTAGATAGATTCCTGAAAAGAAAACTACGGCTGTAGATACCACAGCTCTTTTACTAGAATTAAACATCGATTTTTGAATCATATTTTTAAATTTTACGTTTTATACAAAAAAAGAAAACTTCTCCCAGACAAGTCTGAAAGAAGTTATATTGAGACGGCATTACAACCGCAATTAAACATTTTCAACTTATCTTTCCTTTTTTCAAAGGCTGAATGTAACACCTTACCAAAGTGGCAGGTTGTTAAGACTTCAATAGGTCAGTTCCCTCGGTCTTTCTTAATAAGTATGACAGCAATTAATTATCACAGTGCAAAAGTATAACAAGAATTTTTCTTCAGCAAATTTAATTCATACTATTTTGATATAATAAATACCATTAACATTTAAAGAACTAATAATGAATCTTTTATTTTATCAAATTTTTAAACCAACAGCAAAACTCAAAACAAATTATAAAAATTACTAAAATCTCAAATTATTCTCATATAAATTACGACTTTCATAATTTCCGCAATAAAAACTTTTAAAATAAAAATTTCAATTTTTTAAGACATTTCTTCGGGTCTTCTTCGGGTTTTGTTCGGTTGTTCTTCGGAAAAAGAGCTAATTTTCCGAAGAACCCCCGAAGAAACCTAGGAAAAAAGCAGAAAACAATCGTTAAAACATACAAATAGTACAAAAATATCATCGGTAAAAAAAACATCCTTTTTTATCACAATTCATATTATATTTTAAGATAATTGATTCTAAATTTTTAATTTTGAGGAATGTATAAAACGATGAAAAAAAAGCTAGTTGTACTTTCCGGAGCAGGTATCTCTGCAGAAAGTGGGATAAAAACGTTCCGAGATTATAACGGTCTTTGGGAAAATCATCGTATAGAAGATGTGGCTTCGCCCGAAGGTTTTGCACGCAATCCAAAACTGGTTTTGGATTTTTATAACGCCAGAAGACAACAGCTAAAAGAAGTAGAACCCAATACGGCGCACAAATTGCTTGCAGAATTGGAGGAGTATTTCGATGTTCATATCATTACACAGAATGTGGATGATCTGCACGAGCGAAGCGGTTCTTCCAAAATCATACATCTGCATGGCGAGTTGACCAAAGCAAAATCTGTGAATGAGAATAGTAAAATTGTTGATTATACAGATGATATCCAAGTAGGAGATCTGCACCCAGATGGTTCGCAACTCCGCCCACACATTGTTTGGTTTGGAGAGATGGTTCCCGAGATGGACAATGCGATAGAGATAGCCTCCCAAGCAGATTTGTTTTTGATCATCGGGACCAGTATGCAGGTGTACCCTGCCGCTTCTGTGATCCGATATGTGCCTGAGCATTGTGAAGTTTTTGTCATCGATCCCAATCTTGACAATCCTAATTCTTTTACCAAGAATGAGAATTATATCAAGTCCTCGGCAACAGAAGGAATGAACCATTTGAAAGAAATCTTAATCAAAAAATATCAATGAAACCACAAAAGGCACAAAAGCTTTTGATGCAATCAATATTCTAATAAAAAAGGGGTTACAAAAGGCTTATTTTAGCTTTAATCTCATAAAATCAAGCATGTTACATGCTATCTTTTGTGACTTTTGACTTTGTCGAATCTTCGATTTGTGGTTAATCAATAAAAATATATAAACTATGCAGGTAGAAATCAGAAAACTAAGTATCGACGATTATGATGAGCTGGCAGAAGCCATGCAGAAAGCCTATCCCGAGATAGATGACAATGTCTGGAGCAAACGGAATATCCAAAAACTGACCTCCATTTTCGCAGAAGGGCAAATTTGTATTTTGGTGGACGGAAAATTGGCAGCGGCGGCGTTATCAATCATTGTTCAGTACGAATTGTTTGGAGACCAGCACACTTACAATGAAATTACAGGGAACGAAACTTTCAACACGCATAGCAATAATGGGAATGTCCTTTATGGGATCGAAGTTTTTGTAGATCCGGAATTCCGGGCATTAAGATTAGGAAGAAGACTTTATGATGCGAGAAAAGAACTGTGCGAAATCCTTAATCTAAAATCCATTATTGTTGGTGGAAGAATCCCGAATTATCACCTTTATAGCAAGGAATTACTACCAAGACAATACATCAATAAAGTCAGAAACAAGGAAATCTACGATCCGGTTCTGAGTTTCCAAATCGGGAATAATTTCTCGCCGGTCAAAATCCTAAAAGGTTATCTTAAAGGCGATACAGAATCTGAGGAATATGCAGTTCTTCTCCAGTGGAACAACATCTATTACACGGCGAAGAAAAATACAATGCAGGATAGTGTAATTCGTCTTGGATTGATCCAATGGCAGATGCGACCTTTGAAAGATCTAGAGGATTTTTACAAGCAGGTTGAGTTTTTCGTAGATGCTGTTGCAGGTTATCAATCGGATTTTTGTCTGTTTCCGGAGTTATTCAACACACCTCTATTGGCACCTTTCAATCATATGAACGAGCGCGAATCTATGGAGAAACTGTCTGAATTAACGGAAGAAATAAAGCAAAAAATTTCGGAATTCGCAGTAAGTTATAATGTGAATATCATCTCCGGAAGTATGCCAATTTTGGAAGATGGAAAATTATACAATGTTAGCTATCTCCTACACAGGGACGGAAAAATTGATGAATACCGAAAAGTTCACATCACACCGAATGAACGTAAATATTATGGTATGACGGGCGGAAACGAAGTCAAAGTCTTCGATACAGATTGTGGGAAAATCGGCGTCATTATTTGTTATGATGTTGAGTTTCCAGAACTTCCGAGATTATTGGCAGATCAGGGAATGAAAATTTTATTCGTTCCTTATCTTACAGATACTCAGAACGCTTACACGCGTGTCCGTCACTGTGCTACTGCCCGAGCCATCGAAAATGAATGTTATGTCGCGATTGCAGGCTGTGTGGGAAATTTGCCAGGTGTTAATAATATGGACATTCAGTTTGGACAGGCTGCTGTTTTCACCCCTTCGGACTTTGCATTCCCATCCAATGCCATAAAAGGTGAAGCAACACAGAATACCGAGATGACACTGATTGTGGATGTAGATTTAAATCTTTTGAAAGAGCTGCACCACAACGGCGCCGTGAGAACATTGTCTGATCGCCGACAGGATCTCTATGATGTGATTCTGCGACATCAGGATTAATTTAATTTTATATCCGGATTAAACATCCATCCAAAATTTTCATCTATTTTTTTTTATTATATAGACTTTATGAAAAAAAATATTTAATTATTGTAGGATTATCGATTTCAACCATCACTCAGGCACAGATTGGCGATGTTTTTAGCAGTATCATTAAAGATAAAACAGGCATAGATCTTACGAAAACAAAAACAGTAACGCCTACGCCAACCAATACGACAAGTGCTTCCAATGCCAATATCAATGTTGGTAATCTGACTCAGACCAGGATTTCATCCGGATTAAAACAAGCACTCAATCTTGGCGTAACAGAAGGTGTCAAAAAATTGGGAGTAACCGATGGTTTTTATAAAAATGAATCGGTAAAAATTCTAATGCCTGAAAAACTAAGAAAAATTGATACAACTCTCAGAAGTTTGGGAATGGAAGTTTGGCGGACCAAGGGGTGAAGCTTTTGAACAGAGCTGCTGAAGATGCCGTAACAGAAGCGCGCCAATTTTTGCCACTGCAATTACATCAATGACGATTACGGATGCAAAAAATATTCTTTTGGGAAGCAATAATGCCGCAACCAGCTATTTACATGCAAAAACTCAAAGTCAGCTGTTCACAGTATTCCAACCAAAAGTAAAAGCTTCTTTAGGAAAAGTTGGCGCAGATACAGTTTGGAGGAATATCCTTTCGAAATACAACACGTTGACAGGACAAGCTGTAACCACTGACTTGAATGAATATGTAACTACAGAAACCATCAACGGCGTTTTCAAAATGGTAGCGGAAAAAGAAACAGGAATCAGAAATAATGCAGCTTTGAGGACGACTTCTATTCTACAACAGGTTTTTGGTGCAGTTAAGAAGTAATAGATAGATATCAAAAATATAAAACTGTTGTAAAAAGACAGTTTTTTTACAAATTAATATCATACTTATTTGGTAGGATAAATATTATTTATATATTTGTCACATAAAACGTTCTACAAAAGAACAACTTATCAAGAAAGGTGGAGGGATTTGACCCTTAGAAACCTTAGCAACCTGCTAATTATGGCAAGGTGCTACATTCAAACTCAAAAGAGGAAGATAAGTCAAAAAGATAATTTCAATTTTAGATTAGTACTCTTTTGACTTGTAACCCAGAGTCAAAAGAGTATTTTTTTTAAAATTAAATTTAAATATATGAGTCAGTTAAAATTTGAAACTTTACAGTTACACGCAGGGCACGATATAGACAATACCAACTCTAGAGCAGTACCCATCTATCAAACAACTTCTTATGTTTTCAACAATGCAGAACACGGAGCTAATCTTTTCGGATTGAAAGAGTTTGGGAATATCTATACAAGGATAATGAACCCAACAACCGATGTTTTCGAAAAAAGAATTGCAGCTTTGCACGGTGGTGTAGCAGCTCTAGCCGTTGCATCTGGTCACGCAGCACAATTTATTGCAATTACCAACATCTTACAATCTGGAGATAATTTTGTAACGTCTCCGTTCTTATATGGCGGTTCTCATAATCAATTCAAGGTTAGCTTTAAGAAGTTTGGAATAGAAGCTCGATTTGCTAAAGATGACAATCCAGAAGATTTTGAAGAATTGATTGATGAAAATACCAAAGCTTTATATCTAGAAACCATCGGAAATCCTACTCTTAATATCCCAGACTTTGAAGCTATTGCTGATGTTGCAAAAAAACATAACATTCCTTTGATTGTTGACAATACATTTGGAGCTGGTGGATTTTTATTTAAACCTTTTGATCATGGTGCCAATATTGTTGTAGAATCTGCTACAAAATGGATTGGCGGACACGGCAACTCTATTGGTGGAATCATTATTGATGGTGGCAATTTTGATTGGTCCTCGGAGAAATTTCCGCTTTTATCACAACCATCCGAAGGTTATCACGGTTTGGTATTTTCTGATGTTTTTGGAAAAAATTCTCCATTTGGGAACATTGCATACATCATAAAAGCAAGAGTGGAAGGTCTTAGAGATTTTGGTCCGGCTATTTCTCCATTCAACTCATTTCTTCTGTTACAAGGCGTAGAAACATTGTCATTAAGAGTAGAAAGAACCGTAGAAAATGCTTTGAAAACTGCTGAATTTCTAAAAGATCAGCATCAGGTAGAAAAAGTATTTTATCCCGGTCTGGAAAGCTTTCCAGATCATCAGCTTGCAAAAAAATATTTTAAAAATGGGTTCGGTGGCGTTTTATCTTTTGAACTGAAAGGAGGAAAAGAAACTGCCGTAAAATTTATAGACAATCTAAAACTATTCTCAAATCTTGCTAACGTAGGAGATTCAAAAAGCTTAGTTCTTAACCCAGCTTCAACTTCTCACTCTCAACTTTCTGAGGAAGAACTCAAAAAATCTGGTTTAGCGCCTGGACTTGTACGCCTTAGCCTTGGCATAGAGCATATTGATGATATTCTGGAGGATATTAATCAAGCATTACAAAAAACTTTTGACCAATAGTTCATAAACAGATTACAATACAAACTACTACTTTCTTTTATAAAAAGGAGCTTCATCTTAGAAGTTCCTTTTACTTTTGTTGTCATTCTAATTAAAACGACATCTCAGGAATTTCTCCTTCAATAATTAAATCGGCTTCTGTAGCTTTTACAATATCTTCTACCGAAATTCCGGGTGCTCTTTCCAGCAGTTTGAAACCTTTATCTGTGATTTCCATAACCGCTAATTCTGTGACTACTTTTTTGACACAATTCACACCTGTTAGAGGAAGTGTACATTTCTTCAGAATTTTGGATTCTCCGGCTTTGTTAACGTGCATCATCGCTACAATGATATTCTCTGCAGAAGCAACCAAATCCATTGCACCACCCATTCCTTTTACCATTTTCCCAGGGATTTTCCAATTGGCAATATCACCGTTTTCGGAAACTTCCATTGCACCAAGAATTGTCAAATCCACTTTTTGGCTTCTAATCATCCCAAAACTGAAAGCCGAATCAAAAAAAGAACCTCCGGGAAGAATTGTGATCGTCTGTTTTCCTGCATTAATCAAGTCTGCATCTTCTTCT
Organism: Epilithonimonas hispanica; assembly: GCF_003385395.1. GTDB lineage: Bacteria > Bacteroidota > Bacteroidia > Flavobacteriales > Weeksellaceae > Epilithonimonas > Epilithonimonas hispanica. Next base: position 9,115 of record NZ_QNUG01000059.1, read on the forward strand.
CCTTCATAAGGAAAAGGTCCCATTCCAAGAACCCCATTTTCACTCTGGAATTCCACCGAAATATCCTCTGGAACATAGTTAGCAACCAAAGTCGGAATCCCGATTCCAAGGTTGACATACATCCCGTCTTTCACTTCTTTGGATATGCGTTGCGCGATTTGTTCTTTTGTAAGCATAGTAAAATGTTATACTGCAATATATATAAATTCTGCTTTACACAAAAGTACGATTTGTGAAAAGCTTGCTTACAAAATATTAGCCGTGTTTTTTACCACATAGGCACATAGATTTTTTTGAAAAACTAAGAAGAAATAGTTTCTTTTCAAACTCTATTTTCCCCTTTCAAGAAAGACATTTCTATGTGCCTATGTGGTTTTATTAATCTCAGATATACTCTTAGTCAATATTATTTCTGAACCAATCAGATTTATATCATTAAATTTGCAATTCTAATTATGAAGACATTATTACATTACCTAAAACCACATAAATGGCTGTTGATTGCCTCGTTGGTTTTATCCGCTATAAATCAGGTATTTTCATTATTTGCACCAGCAATCACAGGGAATATACTGGACCAACTCGTAACGCATCCGCATTTTTTTGATAAAGAAAAACTTTTACCTAGAAATCTAAATCAGTTTCTTTGCGGAACCGATATTTATCACGGAGCATTTTACTTTTTAGGATTACTGATAGGAACTGCAATGGTCAGCAGAATTGCAAAAGCATTTCAAGATTACGCTGTGAATGTCATTACTCAAAAATTCGGGGCTAATATTTTCACTGATGGATTACAGCATTCTATGGCTTTGCCTTATCAGGAATTCGAAGACCAGAGAAGTGGTGAAACGTTGTCTATTTTAACCAAAGTAAGAGAAGATTCGGTGAAGTTTATTACCAATTTCATTAATGTCTTTTTTGGGATTTTGGTCAGTATCATTTTCGTTTCGGTTTATGCGATTCGATTGCATTGGTCTATAATGCCGGTTTATATTGTCGGGATTTTTCTGATTGCATTTGTGACAAATCTTTTAAGTAAAAGAATCAAAAATATTCAAAAAACGATTGTTGTAGAAACTACAAGTTTAGCAGGAAGTACAACCGAAAGCTTGAGAAACATCGAGATTGTAAAAAGTTTAGGTTTGACCAAACAAGAAATCAAACGTCTGAATAACAATACTTACAAAATCCTTGGACTGGAATTGAAGAAAGTAAAAAGTATTCGTTCCTTAAGTTTCATTCAAGGAACAATGGTTAATTTTCTTCAACAGTTGATTACTTTGACACTTTTATATTTGATTTTCAGAAATATCGTAACGCCGGGACAATATCTGTCATTGATGTTTTATGGATTCTTCATTTTTGGTCCGATGCAGGAAATTGGGAATATCATTATTTCTTATCGTGAAGCCGAAGCATCTTTGAAGAATTTTGATAATCTGATGAAAAAACCAATCGAACAAAAACCTCTGACGCCGAAACAAATCGGTGCGATTGAAGAGTTGGAATTCAAGCACGTTTCTTTCAAACATCAATCCGCTCAATATAAAGCTTTGAATAACATTTCGTTCGATGTCAAAAACGGAGAAACGATCGCGTTTGTAGGTCCGAGTGGTTCCGGAAAAAGTACATTGGTTAAATTATTGGTTGGATTATACAGACCTCAGGAAGGTGATATTTTCTATAATCAAATCAATGGAAAAGAATTTGACTTTGATGAATTGAGAAATCAAATCGGATTTGTAACTCAGGACACGCAACTTTTTGCAGGGACTATCAGAGAAAATCTTCTTTTCGTAAATCCAAACGCCAGCGAAGAAGACATCGAACTCGCTTTGAAAAAATCAAGCACTAAAACTTTATTGGAACGTGCTGAGAAAGGCATCGAAACAGTCATTGGCGAAGGTGGATTGAAATTAAGCGGAGGCGAAAAACAGAGAATTGCAATCGCAAGAGCATTACTCAGAAAACCAAACTTATTGATTTTTGACGAAGCCACTTCTGCTTTGGACAGTATCACGGAAGAAGAAATCACTTCAACCATCAAAGATATTTCTCAGCAAAAAGAACAAATCACCGTTCTCATTGCGCATAGATTAAGCACCATTATGCACGCAGACCGAATCTATGTTTTGGAACGTGGACAAGTTATTGAAACCGGTTCTCACGAAAACCTAATTGCAGAAAAAGGTTTGTATTATGCAATGTGGAGACAGCAGATTGGGGAGAGGAAAAGTTAGATTCAGTAGAACACCAATATAATTCATAATTTTTATGTCAATTTGTACAAAATGTAATTCAGAAGAATTTGAAGATATTGATTATTTCAAATTTTGTAAAGTCTCGAAATGCAAAAAATGTAATCATAATAGAGTTGACTATTTAGATACTTGTTGTAAAAATCCCGACCTAATAATTAGACATTTCCATAGTAATAATAGTATTACAACTCTTTATCATCAATGTAAAAACTGTGCTGGATGTGACAAAACTAACAAACTGAGTCATAAGAAATATTCAAAAGATATAGATTCAGAATTTAATTATGAAGGATTTGAAAATTGGAAACAAGAAAGAGAAAATGAAAAAAATAAAATTTATAATCTTATTATAATAAATTCAAATTACTTGAATTCTAATAAATATAAATATTATAAATATTTAGAATCTATTGAATGGAAAATAATTAGAAATGATCGAATGAAAATTGATAATTACTTGTGCCAAGAATGTCTAGAGAGAAGCGCGGAAGAAGTACACCATAAAACTTACGATAGACTTTTCAAAGAAAATTTAGAAGATTTGATTTCAGTATGTAAACCTTGTCACAAAAAACTACATCGTTTGCCTTAGAAAAATAATATTTTTTTTTATAATTAACCCGTAGTGCATTATAAAAAAGGTTACTCATAATACGGAAATTTCGTATATTGTATTGACTATCAATCTAATACGTTATGAATAACCTAGATGCAATTTACGATTTTATTTTAAAGGAATTAAGAAAATTAACCATCAAAGAAAATTTTTATTTCAAACCAATTAAACCAAAATTATCT
>NZ_QNUG01000060.1 GCF_003385395.1 Epilithonimonas hispanica
TAATAATTCGTTAAATATTTGAATTTCAGAAACTTAAATATACGAATTATTACTTTTCATTGCAAATTTTATTTCATTTCTTATCCCGAACTCAGGTTATTTAAAAACTGAAAAACCAATGAATTTAAGATTCAATCAAATCAGAATGCCGGACAATACATTCGACGGACCTTTTACGCAAACAATAGAATACGAAACCAAGCAAAAAGGAGAGTATTGGCTGATATTAGCCAAAAGCAATATGGCAGAAGGAACACCAGTTGGGAAGTTCTTTGTTAAAATAGAGTAGAAAATATAAACCACATAGTCACATAGAATAAATCTTTATTCTTGTTAGTAAAAAAGAGAAAATAGAATGATTAACTATTTTCTCTTTTTGTTTTGAAATTTATAAAAATCTATATGTCTATGTGTTTAAAATCATTTCAAACTTTGTATCGCCAATTTATAACCTTTCATCCCGAATCCGGAAATTACAGAATCAGAACTTTCCGCAGTCACAGATTTCTTCCGGAATTCTTCACGTTTGTAGATGTTACTGATGTGAACTTCTATTTTAGGTTTATTGATATTTTTAAGACAATCTGAAATCGCATAAGAATAATGAGTAAAAGCACCTGGATTAATGACCACAGCTTCGAAATCATCTTCCTGCAAACGGTTAATCAACTCACCTTCGATATTGGATTGATAATAAGAAATTTCATCAGAACCGAATTCATTTTTCAAATACGAAAGATAATCTTCCATAGTAACTGAACCATAGATTTCCGGTTCACGTGTTCCAAGTAGGTTTAGGTTTGGTCCGTTGATGATGAGGATTTTCATTCAGAATATTTTTTCAAAGATATAAAATTAAGGCTGATGCTGAAAACAGTAACCATTGCCAATACTTGTTTTATGCTTGCATCGAGTTCCGCTTTTAATAGTTCCTTTACACTGAACTGTAATTTCTGTTCCAGAAGTCTTTTTCTTTCCAGAACTTGAAATTCTTAAAGTAGAAATGGGTTGACAAATTTTACAAGCCGTTAATCCTTTTTCCAAAGCAGAATTGAGGTCTGTTTTATTGGATGCTTTTTTTACCATTCTACAATTTTCTGTATGATATTTTTGTCCACTCGGCGTATAATAAACTGTTTGGGAGCTAACAAAAATAAAACTGAATAAAAAAAATAGAGTAGAAAGTGACCTCATAATAAGTTGATGTCTATAAATATAAAAAATCCGCAGAAATTTCTGGGGATTTTTAAGATATAGTGCTTGATTTGGTGTAATTATTTACCTAAAAGATTATTAAGACTCTTTTTAGCCTTGTCGATTTCTTCATTGGCTGATTTTTTAGTTTCCTCAGTAGATTTTTTAAAATCTTCTTTTGTTTTTTTTACAAAAGTTTGCAGATTGTCGTTACACAAAATGTATGCCTGAAATGCATTTGATAATAAATAATCGCTAACCAACGAGTTTGTTTCCAGATTTGTATAAAGTTTTGGAATTTCTACAGGTGCGTACTGAATAATTTCTGAGATGTCTACTCTTTTTTTTGCTGCATTAAGATACATTCCTAGTATTTTCGTTTCGCTATTTTCCGATGAAAGATTGGTTACATCCAAAACTTTAACCAAATTTTTCTTTTGATTGATATCTGACAGAAAAGTATTAAGACTTAACGCAATTAAAAAACCTGTAAATGTTGATGTCGACGAGATACAAAACTCGAAGCTTCTTGTTTTTTTGTTCTAGTCCATCGAAAAATTTAGAATTGATGAGGAATAAGGTTACTAGAACCAAAGTGATTGCAATAATGATGTACATATGTGTTTTTTTTCAAAGATATTAAACTAGATAATCCAACAGATTTGATAGATGGATTAGGCGTTGATATTTAAACAAAAAAAATACCTTCAGAAATTTATGAAGGTATTTTAAGTAGCCCGTAGGGGAATCGAACCCCTCTTACCAGGATGAAAACCTGAGGTCCTAACCGATAGACGAACGGGCCAAGTTAATTTTCTTTAGATTTTACTGTGTTATTTAAAATAAAACAGTCTTTAAAAAATACCTTCAGAAAATTAATGAAGATATTTTAAGTAGCCCGTAGGGGAATCGAACCCCTCTTACCAGGATGAAAACCTGAGGTCCTAACCGATAGACGAACGGGCCAAGGACTTTATTTAAGCTAAACCGTTTACGTGCTTAGTTAATTTACTTTTTAAGTTAGAAGCTTTATTCTTGTGAATAATGTTTTTCTTAGCTAATTTATCCAACAAAGAGATAACTTTAGGTAACTGCTCTACTGCTGCAGATTTGTTTTCTTCGTTTCTCAACGCTTTCAACGCTGTTCTTGCAGTTTTGTGGTAGTATCTGTTACGAAGTCTTCTTGCTTCGTTTTGTCTAATTCTCTTTAATGCTGATTTATGATTTGCCATATCGTTCAAATGTGGGTGCAAAGATAAAAACTATTTTTTAATTTGCAAACTTTTTTTTAAAAAATTAAAATTTTGTTTTGCCTAATAGAAACTAATTAACGATTCAATATGATTTTTTAATTACAAAAGATGTTTTATATTTTCTTTCTCCTCTAAGGCGGTGCAAAAGTATGGATATTTTTTAGAATTCAAAATGTTTTTTTTTCTGTTTTTTTAAAGTTTTGATTTTCAGGTAAAAAAAATGAAAGCTTTTTTGAGGAGCTTTCATTTTTGATTTTTTGCTGTAGCCTATAGGGGAATCGAACCGCTGTTGCAAGAAAGAAAATCTTGAGTCCTAACCACTAGACGAATAGGCCATATCTTTTTAAGGACTGCAAAAGTAAATACTTTATGTTTTTTTAGCAAATGATTTTATCTATTTCGATTTTTTCTCGATAATAGTATTGGTTATTCCTTTGCTTTCAAAGTCTTTTTGTGCTTTTACAGCTTTTTCCAAAGTTTTGTATTTACCATAAGTATAATAGAACGTTCCGTTTTCTTTATTTCTGATGATTTCAGGAAGGGTTTTCAATATGTTGGATTTGGAATCTAGTTTGTCTTTTCCAACATAGATTTCGATTGTGTAATAACTGCTGCTTCCTAAAGTCTGATTTGGAACAAAACTAATCGCCATAGAGTTTCGGAAACCTGCATCTTTAGCTGTTTTTAGATTGTTATCTCTTACGGAAGCATAATTTGTTGTTCCGTAATAATATTTATAGAATCCATTTTCTTTGATAGTCAAGATATATTTCAAGCCTTTCAGGGCAGAATCTTCTGTGGTATATTTATTAGGGCTACTCATTAGTAATATTCTGAAGTCATTTTTCAGAGGCTGTTCAACCGGCTTTTCTGGTTCTGGCTCTTTTACATTTCTATCCACCATTTTTTTATAGCTCGTGATAGCATTGAAAATACTTTCAGCAATAGCTTGCTGCCCTTCTTCCGTAGATATATAATGAGCGTCATCGTAATTGTTGACAAAACCGGTTTCAATCAAGATGGAAGGCATTGCGTTCATTCTAAGGACATGAAGGTTCTCTTGCTTTACACCGCGAGACATTCTTTTGTCTTTTTTAACAAAGTTTTCTTCTACCAAACCGCCAATGATAAGGCTTGCTTCTAGGTATTTGCTTTGTTGAATTTTGAGAGCGATGAGAGATTCAGGTGAACTAGGATTGTATGATGCGAAGTTCTCTTTATCTTTTTCATCTAGGAAGATCACATCGTTCTCGGCTTTTGCCACATCTAGATTGGCTTTGTTTTGATTAGGACCTTGTACGAATGTCTCCGTACCTTGTGCAGTTGCGCTTTTACTTGGTGAAGAGTTGACGTGAACTGATATAAAAAGATCTGCTTTGCTTCTATTGGCAAGATCAGTTCTATTGGTTAATGATGGATACTCATCTATTTTTCTGGTGTAGATAACTTTGTAATCTTTGTTTTTTTCTAGCATCCTGCCCAATTTCAGCACAATACCTAGTGTTACATTTTTTTCTTGAACACTGCCGATATCACTATAGTTTCTATTCGCTCCAATATCGCTGCCACCGTGTCCTGCGTCTAGGACTATCGTAAATTTTTTCTGTGAATAAAAGTAACTTAAACTAATAAAAAATGTTAACAGAAAAAAAAATTTATTATAAAGTGTAGGCCTAATCATTTTAATCTTTAAAATTTAATTAATTTTGAACCCAATTTCAGAATGACTGCATTGGCTCGAAGTATTTTCAAAAGTATATTACTAATTTTAAATATCCTAATTTTTAACAATATTTTATCACAAACTGTGCCTAAAAATATTGATAAAAATAATGATGTTGCTGACTCTATAAATATAAGGAAAGACTCTTTAGCAATAAAGAAAGATACCATCATCCCAAAAGAGCAGCTGGATGATGTTGCGAAGATGAAGGCAGAAGGAAAAATTACTTCTTCCATTACAAACAAACAGACTACACTTCACAAAAAAGCTCAGATCATCTATCAGGATATGCAGATAGATGCAGATTACATTAGGTATGAGTGGGAAACTGGGAAAATCTATGCTAGGGGCGAACAAGACGAGAAGGGGAAAATCATAACCCCTGCTATTGCAACGCAAGCTGGGAAGAAATATGAATACAGTGAGGTTATCTATAATACCAAAACTAAGCAAGCAATTGCTTTCAATGCGAGAACGGAAGAAAGTGAGGGGGTGATTGTCGCAAAGAAAACCAAAAAATATAATGACTCGGTCTTTGTGATGAATAATGCTATAATGACCACAGATGAATACTTTATAAAAAAGAAGGATTCTCTTCCAGATTACCATATTTCTGCTAACTATATAAAGCTACTGAAAGGAAAAAAAAACTCACAGGTTGTTACGGGGCCATTTCAGTTTTTTATAGAGCAGGTTCCAACGCCATTGGTTCTTCCGTTTGCCATCTTGCCTTTTTCGGATAAGAGAGCGGCAGGTATTTTGATGCCAAGTTTTGGAGAACGCCAGGATGTTGGTTTCTTCCTGAATGGTCTTGGCTATTATCAGCCTATCGGGGATCATTTTGATTTGAAATTGTTAACAGATATTTATACAAAGGGTAGTTGGAACTTCAAACCAGAACTTAATTATCTTAAAAAGTATAGATACTCTGGGAACTTTGCTGCAGATTATGGTACTACGATTCGAGGTATCAAAGGTTTGGATGACTATTCCAAAGCCAAGACTTTTAGAATTGCGTGGAGGCATTCTCAGGATTCTAAAGCTAATCCATATTTGACTTTCAATGCTAGTGTGGACATTGTAAGTGGACGTAACTTTTATACCAATACGGTTAATAATAGTTATGCTTTCAACGGAAGTGTTCTTAATACACAACAGAACTCGAGAGTCAGTATGACAAAGCGTTTTTTGAAACTCCCTGTTACCATCAATGCGAGTATGTCTTATAGTCAGAATTTTTCAACTGGAAATACAGATATTCGTTTGCCAGAAATGACGGTTGCTATTAATCAATTTTATCTTTTCAAACCCAAAACAGGGGTAAGAACAGGATTGTTGGAAAATATTAATGTGAATACAGGTTTGGCTCTTAGTAATTATGTAACTACGACCGAGAGCGAGGTTTTCAAAAAAGAAATGTGGGACGCTCTGAAAACAGGTGCTAAAAATAATATTTCACTTTCTACCAATACAACGGTTGCCAAGTATTTTACCTTCAGTCTATCGGCTAATGCAGATAATGTGCTTACCACCAAAACATTAGAAAGAAGCTATAATCCTTTGACCAATGCTGTAGAGGATGATTATAAAAAAGGTATCGCGGGATACACCACGTTCTCTACCAGTGCCAGCTTGCAAACAGTTTTGTATGGGCAGAAGCAATTTGGTAAAAAATCACCCATTGTAGCTGTACGTCATATGGTAACACCTAGTATGAGTTTTACTTACTCTCCAGATTTTGGAGCAAAGGGGTGGGGTTATTTTAAGGATTATTCTAATGCCCGAGGAGAGATGACGCCTTATTCTATTTTTGATGGAGGGATCTATGGCGCGCCGTCTTCTGGACTTACACAGAGTGTTGGTTTCAATATTGCCAATAATTTGGAAATGAAAGTCAGATCCAAATCAGACTCTACCGGAGTAAAAAAGGTGAAAATTTTTGAAAACTTAAACGTTTCCGGAGGCTACAACTTTGCTGCAGAAAAAAACAAATGGTCCGTTTTCACGGTTAATGGGCAGTCTTCTTTCTTTAATAATAAATTGAATGTCAATACCAGTCTTACATTAGAGCCTTATAGGATAGCTTTTACGGAAGGTAGTGATACGGGGGTAAGAACAGAGGATTTTGGACATTTTAGTTTGCAAGGCTTCAACATGCAATTGTCCTATCCAATGAGCGAGGCTATTTTTGGAAAGAAAGAAGAACTCTCAAAAAAATATAAGAAGAAGGGAGAAATCAGGAATGAGAATTATTTTTTTGATGATGATAATTATTCCCACTACACCCCAACCTGGACTTTGAATGTGAATGCTAACTATTCCTACACCAGAAGTTTGACAAGGCTTGGAACCAAAGTTGCAACAATAGGATTAGATGGTAGTATAAAACTAACACCCTACTGGAACATCAACGGAAGTACAAACTATGATGTAGAGGCTAAAACTTTGGGTTATACTCGTCTAGGATTTGCAAGAGACCAACGTAGTTTTACGATTACCTTCAACTGGGTCCCATTTGGACAGTATAAGGTTTATGACTTCTTTATCGGGATCAAAGCTAATATCTTGAAAGATGCTGTTAAATATAAAGAGAGAAGTTTTACTCAGCCTAATAGTACTTTTTAGGATTTAAGGAAAATTTATATAGTTTTGTAAAAATTAAAATTAAATAATGAAGAAGATCATTCATACGTCAGAAGCTCCAGCTGCTATCGGACCTTATTCGCAAGCAACCTTGGTTAATGGAACATTATACATCTCTGGTCAGATCCCTGTAGATCCGGAAACTGGAAAGCTGGTAGAAGGTATTGATAAAGAAACGCATCAGGTGATGAAAAACCTAAAAGCGATTTTAACAGCTGCTGATATGAATTTTGATAATGCAGTGAAGGCTTCTATTTTTCTTAAAAATATGGATGATTTTGCTGTGGTGAACGAGATTTATGCTTCTTATTTTAATAATGATCAATTCCCAGCAAGAGAAACAGTACAGGTGTCTTGCCTTCCAAAAAATGTAGATGTAGAAATCTCTATGATTGCTTATAAAGACTAGATGAATTTTCTAAGGAATACATTAGGTGTTTTGGCTGGTTTAACAGTCGCTGCTCTCATTATCACATTAGGGGTGAAGATAGATTCCTCGTGGATTACCTACAAGCAATTTGCGCCTTTCAGCCATTGGGAGTTACTATTGCAATCTGTCCAGGGCAAAGACTCTTTTTATATCGCGCTGCTTTTCTTCGGAGGATTGGGTGTTACGATTGGAGGAGTCGTAACCGCAATGATTGTAAAGTACGCTAAAGTGGCTTATGCAATCCTTATAGGCTTCATCATGTTGTTTATTGCGATGTTGGATATTATTCTCTATCCTTATCATCCTGTTTTTTATAAGATATCTATCTTTTTGATTTTCTTTCCTTTCTCCTGGATTGGCGGTAAGATTACAGAAGTTATTTATAAAAGAAGAGAAAAAAGAAAAAAGCAATTGCTCGTAAAAAATAAAAACCCACAAGCTTAAGTTTGTGGGTTTTCTGTTGTAGTTAGTTTAAATAATTTCTAATAAGCAGTCTCGTGAACTTTCACTGCTCTTCCGCTTGGATCGTTCATCTTTTTGAAAGCTTCATCCCATTCCAAGGCTACAGGTGTTGAACAAGCGACAGATGGTACAGAAGGCACACAGCTTGCAGCAGAATCACTTGGGAAATGACTTTCGAAGATGGTTCTGTATCGGTATTCTTCCTTACTCATTGGTGTATTGATAGGGAATCTGAATTTAGCATTCGCCATCATTTCGTCCGTTACTTCATCTTCTGCAACTTGCTTCAAAGTATCGATCCAAGAATAGCCAACACCATCACTGAACTGCTCTTTTTGTCTCCAAGCAATACTTTCTGGAAGGATGTCTTCAAAAGCTTTTCTAAGAACCCATTTCTCCATTCTTTCAGGTGTTACCATTTTATCTTTTGGATTAATGGTCATTGCAACATCCATAAACTCTTTGTCAAGGAAAGGAACTCGTCCTTCTATTCCCCAAGCCATCAAGGATTTGTTAGCTCTCAAGCAATCATAAAGATGAAGTTTACCTAATTTTCTCACTGTTTCTTCATGGAAAGCCTGTGCAGATGGTGCTTTGTGGAAATACAAGTAACCTCCGAACAATTCGTCGGAACCTTCTCCAGATAATACCATTTTGATTCCCATAGATTTAATCACTCTTGCCAAGAGGTACATCGGAGTGGAAGCTCTGATTGTTGTAACATCGTAAGTTTCCAAATGATAAATAACGTCTTTGATAGCATCCAGACCTTCCTGAACAGTATATTTAATTTCGTGGTGAACAGAACCGATATGATCTGCCGCTTTTCTAGCTGCTGCCAAGTCCGGAGAGCCTTCCAATCCAACCGCGAAACTGTGTAGTCTTGGATACCAAGCTTCTTGCGTGTCACCACTTTCGATTCTTTGTCTTGCATATTTTGCCGTTACAGCAGCAATAATCGAAGAGTCAAGACCGCCAGAAAGTAGTACGCCATAAGGAACATCACTCATCAATTGTCTGTGGACCGCTTCTTCCAGCCCTTTTCTGATAGCAGCGATATCTGTTTCGTTATCTTTTACATTTTCGAATTCTGTCCAGTCTCTTTTGTACCATTTCTGTAACTCTTGCCCGTCTTTGCTGTAAAGAAAATGTCCAGGAAGAAATTCTTCAATTTTGTTACAAACGCCTTCAAGAGATTTGAGTTCAGAAGCAACATAGAAACTTCCGTTTTTGTCCCAACCCATATATAATGGTACGATTCCCATATGATCTCTTCCGATGAGGTAAGCGTCGTTTTCTTCATCATATAATGCGAATGCGAAAATTCCGTTTAGTTTTTCAAGGAAGTTTTTTCCATCTCTTCTATATAATGCTAAGATTACTTCGCAGTCAGATTGAGTTAGGAATTCGTAATCAGGAAATTCAGCTCTTAATTCTTGGTGGTTATATATCTCGCCGTTTACAGCTAATGCTACTTTGTTATCTTTTGTGAATAAAGGTTGTTTGCCCGAGGTTGGATCTACGATTGCTAATCTCTCGTGTGAAAAAATCACATTCTCGTGTTGGTATATACCAGACCAGTCTGGTCCACGATGTCTGATTTTTTTAGACATTTCCAAGATCTGAGGTCTTATTACTTCATTTTTTTGTTTGGTGTCAAACACGCATACAATTCCACACATTATTTTATTTGTTTTTGATTAAAATTATATTGCAAAAATAGATTTGAAATTTTAAAACAAAAATTAATTTTTGTTTTAAGTTTAATTTAGTTCTTAAATAATCTTTTTTGGTTTAATATATTCTTATTTTCAATTAAAAACATCTCCTGTGCTTTATTTTTTATATGTAGAAGTTTGTGTTTTTGTGTTTTTTTCTATGGTATTTATGAAAAAAAGCTTTTAATTTTTGAAAATGTTGAATTATTTAATTGAAATTAATTAATTATGAAAAAATATTTTAGATAAATAAATTTCACTTTTTATTAGGATAAATAATAAAAAATGTACGATTTTTGCACCGGAAATTGTATTGTAGATGTGAAGTAAGTGATTACTTCAAATGCATTTATAATTTTTTTCATCATTTGTGTTTTTGCCCTCTTATTCATAGTAAGAGGGTTTTTTTATTTTGTTTGATTTTGCTAAGCCGTATTTATAATATAACTTTGCAAATAATCTATAAAAAGTAAAAAAATATGTCAACTTACGTAGTTGTAGGTCTCCAATATGGAGACGAAGGAAAAGGGAAGATTACGGATGTTTTATCGGCTAAATCAGACTATGTCGTACGTTTTCAAGGTGGAGATAATGCTGGTCACACGGTTTATGTAGGTGATGAAAAATTTGTATTGCATCTTTTGCCTTCTGGTGTTTTGCAGTGTAAAGGCAAATGTATCATCGCTAACGGAGTGGTGGTAAACCCTAAAGCTTTTGTAAAAGAAATCAATCAGATAGAGAGCAAGGGTCTGAGAACAGATCATGTTTTCATCAGTAGAAGAGCGCACGTAATTATGCCTTATCATATTTTGCTTGATACTTATAGAGAAGAAGAGCAAGGTGGAACGCAGATTGGAACTACGAAGAAAGGAATTGGTCCTTGCTATGAAGACAAAATTGCAAGAGTTGGTATTAGAATGATCGATCTTTTGAATCCTGAAGTTCTAAGAGAAAAAATAGAAAAAAATCTTAAAACTAAAAATTCTCTTTTCGAGAAATACTTCGAGAAACCAACTTTGGATGTTGAAGAAATTTATCAAGAATTTCTTGCTTTGGGAGAATTGTTAAAAGATAGAATCGTTGATACAGAATTGGAAATCAACGAAGCGATAAAAGACGGTAAAAATATCCTTTTTGAAGGAGCACAGGCTTTGATGTTGGATATCGATTTTGGAACGTATCCATTTGTAACTTCATCTTCACCTTCTACTGGTGGTGTTTGTACAGGAGCTGGAGTTCCGCCAACGGCTTTGCAGAATCTAATAGGTGTTGCAAAAGCTTATACAACTAGAGTAGGAAATGGTCCTTTTCCAACAGAATTAGATAATGAACTAGGAGAAAAAATCAGACAGATCGGTTTCGAATTTGGTGCAACTACAGGAAGACCAAGAAGAACAGGTTGGCTAGACCTAGTTTCTCTGAAACATGCTTGTATGGTGAATGGAATTAATAATCTGGTAATTACAAAATTAGACGTTCTTACAGGTATTCATCCTTTGAAAATTGCTACAAAGTATAAAACAGAAGATGGTAAAATTATTGATTACTTTACATCTTCTACAACCAAATTGTATGATTATGAACCAATCTACGAAGAATTGGAAGGTTGGGACGAGGATATTACTAATGCAAGATCTTATGATGAACTTCCTGTAAATGCTAAAAAATACATCGAGTTTATCGAAGAGCATTTAGGAATTAATGTTTACTTGGTTTCTGTTGGACCAGAGCGTTCTCAGAATATCATTAGAAAAGAATTATTCTAAGCAATAATATATATAATTACTAAGCCAGGAGATTTCCTGGCTTTTTTTATTAACAAATTTTAACTTTTTATAATCAATTTTGGAATCATAATTGAAAATACCTTTTCAATAATTCACATTTTGTGAAAAAATAAACGATAATGAAAAAGTTATTTGTAACAGGTTTTGCAGCAACTTTAATATTATCTTCTTGTAACAAAGACGAAAAGTTGCAAACAGCTTCCTTGGAACAGCAGAAGCTCGATTATCAAGTAAGACAAATTGAGTTAGAAAAACAAAAACTCGCTATAGAAAAAGAAAAAATATCTTTTGAAAAACAAAAAGACAGTCTTAATAAGATAGAAGAGGAAAAAGAAGCAGAAAGAAAAGCCGAAGCTAATAGCTAAGTTTTCGTTGCGTGCGCAGCACGAACAATGAAAACCTTGTTGAACGGAAGCTTCGGGAGCTTTTTTCAGCATTATGGGTTTATCGACGGAAAATTTTAAAGAGATACAGGAGACTTCGGGAAGAGTCTCTTTTTTTGTGACTAATATTGGTGTTTTTTCACGGTTTTATCGTGTTTTCCTTCACTTTTGGGCATAAAATCCCTTACCCAAAATGCTAGATTTTAGGCTTTTCAAAGTTTCGGCTCATCTCCAAAAACCAACTTGGCGGACCTCGAAGATCGAACGTGGCAATCGTTACCAAATTTCCAACTTTACAACAACTACATTTCGGCTGAAAAGCTTTTGGCGGAAGCTTTTCTTTGGGCTGGATGCCTAATTTTTGTTGTAGATTTTTAAGCTTGATACGCTTCCAGGTGCTGCTCAAAAAACCATAATGACGGATTTTTACAAATCTTTTCGGT
>NZ_QNUG01000061.1 GCF_003385395.1 Epilithonimonas hispanica
ACATTATCAACCAACAACTAAAATAAAGATGCTTATCAAAAATATAGAACAAAGAATCAAGATCAACAAGGTCATTTCTTTATCCACCATTGCTTTTGCCGTTTTCATTGTCATTGCAGGGTTTTTCTTTGCGTACAGAATGATCGAGGATTCCAGAAAATCAATTTACATTTTAGACAATGGGGTTCCGGTTCTGGCAAAGCAGACAGATGTCCTGTTGAACCGACCTGTTGAATACAAAGCTCAAATTGAATTATTCCACCGATTGTTTTTCACACTCGCTCCGGACGACACCTACATCAAGGATAATATTCAAAAGTCCTTGTATCTCATTGATGACAGCGGAAAAAAAGAATATACAAACTTAAAGGAAAAAGGATTTTACAATCAGATCATCGCCTCCAGTTCAATGGTGAGTATTCATACCGACTCAATTGCGCTAAATATGGAACAAAAGAAATTCTCTTTTTTCGGGAAACAGATGATCACAAGAAAATCTTCTGTCATTACAAGAAAGCTCATCACTGAAGGTTTCTTTGAAGACATCATCAGAAGTCCCAATAATCCTCACGGTGTGATCCTTAAAAACTGGCGAATCATCAATAATGAAGAACTATCAAATCAAAATAAAAACTCTTATTAAAAATGGAAACTACATTTAAAAAAAAGGGTCAGAAATGGCTACAATGGGCAGTGCAAAATCCGAAGAAATTCTTTACGTATTCAATGATTCTACTGTCGTTTTCATTTGTAGGATCTCTCATCCAAGGCATATTTTTTCCTTCAGAAACTGCTTTCAAAATAAGACCTCCGGTTCTCTATTCTAAAAGCAAGACCACTCAAAACCTAACGGTAAACAACGATAAGGAAATGGGAAAAATAGTGAACGAACTGAAAGCTTTAAAAGTAAAAAGAGACCAAAACACTCTGAAAAAAGAAGACAGCTTACGAATTGACTATTTGTTTAACCAATATCAAAAATTAAAAAATGGACATTAAAAAAATAAATTTTAAAGAAAAAAAATATGTTCTGCCACTTTTGGCTCTGCCGTTTCTTTTTCTTTTTGCTTACGTCGGAGCGCAGTTCGTCAAAGAAGATACCTCTGAAAAAGATAAACCAAAAGAATTGTCTCTTTCACTGGGCGATACGCAGGATTCCATTATGACCAAAAATGATGCGTATGATGCTTTTTTCAAAAAAGAGGATAACAGAACGATGCTTGGTGGTTTGGATAAAGAAGAAGATAGTTTATTAAACTATGATGATCAATTGTCACTTGAGCAAAAAAGAAAAATCGATTCACTAAAAGCAGAAAACGGAAGACAAAACAGATACCAGGCAAAAGAAAATCAATCCTCGTATTACAAACCAAATCAATCACAGAGGGATGACAAAGATTACAACAGGTCTTCAGAAATCATTAAAATGCTGAATGACAAATCTTACGGAAACCAAGAAGATAAATACGCTAATACACCTAAAGAAAAGACACAAAGTGTCCAACCAGATCCTGTAAAATATCTGAAAGAACAAATGCTCGTGATGGATTCTTTAGAAAAATCCCGTGATCCTGAGTACCAAAGTAAACTCGCAGCAGAACAAAAACTGAAGTCCAATAAAGAGAAAATGGAAGATTTTCTTAATTCAACTTTCAATGTGAGCAAATCCGGAATCAACAGTGGTTTCAATGCTTTCTATAAGGAGAAAGAAAACAGCTTTATCAAAGCGGTCATTGACGAAAACAACAAAGGCTTTCTTGGAAGCAGGATTAGGTTCCGATTGTTGGAAGACATCTTTGTCGGGAACAAAAAAATAATCAAAGGTTCGATATTATACGGACAAATCTCAGGATTTTCAATGCAGAGAGTCAATCTCAATATTGTATCTGTATTCACAAAAGGAGAAATCTATCCTGTCAATCTTTCGATTTATGATGTTGACGGTATGAAGGGATTGTACGTTCCGCAAAGCGTTTTCAGAGATATGATGCGGGAAATGGGAAGTAACTCAGTACAAGGAACTCAGATGGATATGGGCGGAAAAGGATTTTTCTCAAGCATTGGATCCAGCCTGTTTACATCAACATCTAAATCTATTGCCAACCTGATCAAAGAGAACAAAGCAAAATTGAAATACAATTCTTACGTCTTTTTAATCGACGAAAAACAACTGAAAGATTCACAAAACCAAAAAAAATAAAACAATGAAAACGTTATTATACACCCTTTTAATTTTAGTAGCAAACTTACTCACTGCACAAACAGCAACCAAAGAACAGATTATTTCCGACTTACCGGAAATTGAAATTACTGAAGGAATCAACTTGCATATTATTTCGCCGGAGCCCATTCAGTATGTGGATCTGTCAACAGAAAAACTGACTGGAGATTTGCCCATTACCAATATTGCCAGGATAAAAATCACAGACCATCCTGATTCTGACGAGAAGGGAAAAATCAAAACACCTTCCGTTTTTTTTAATGGAGATAAAATCGGAGTTATAACCTTTGTTGCGCAGTCTTTCATAGCTCAGTATAAAGTCGTTTACAGAAATCAAGACAACCTCAATACGATAACCAATATCCACATACAGCCAGAAGCGATGCAGCCTATAGAATTTGAAAAAATGGTTTTCTCTAATCTTGAACTGAGAAAATTTGCAATGGATATTATTCAAAAAAAATCTGAAAAAAATCCAATAAGGGAAGAGAAGAATCTAAAACTCAGTTTTCAGCTTAACAATGTTTATGTCATCAGTGACTACATCTTTCTTGATATGACGATTAAAAATAATTCTAATCTGAGCTATGATATTGAAGATTTGAAATTCTCTTTAGAAGACAAAAAAATTCATAAAGCAACAAACAACCAAAGTGTAGAAATGACCCCGATTTTTCAACTCAATCCTCAAAAACATTTCAGGAAAAATTTCAGGAATATTTATGTTTTCAAAAAATTTGCTTACCCAAACAGTAAGGTAATGATGATTCGTCTTATTGAAGAACAACTCTCAGGACGCACCATAGAAATGAAGGTCAACTATTCTGAAATTCTTAAAGCTGATACTTTTTAATCTTTTACTATGGGAAATTTAATTGAAAATGTGAAAAACCTATATATAATATTACTAATCATAATGCTTGTAATAGTGGTTTTAGACGTGATTTTTGAAAAGCAGAAAAATAGAAAACAAGAAAGAGAACTTGAGTTCTATGAATTGAAATACCAAAAGTTGAAAAAGGATTTCAATCAAGTCCTAGAAAAAAAATTGAGCATAAGCAAGGGCTATCAAGAGCATCTAAATATGTGCAACGAAAGAAGTAGGGCAAACATTCGGGATCTAAAAGACTTAAAAAATGAATGGATAGATTTAGTTGAGAAACTTGACTATTGGAAAAGCAAAGCACAGCGATTACAAAACCAATTAAATTATCAAAAAAGAAAATGCAAGAACAACAACATCAAATAAAGATTTATGGCTTTCTTCAAAAAGCAGTGTATGCGATCGTTGCATTAGATTGTGCTTCGCTTTTTTACCTTAATGCTGATGTTCGGGTATTATCAAACTTATTGAAAAATTTTTCAAAGCTGAGTTTTATCTACCCACCCATCAATGCCAAATTTGCAACCTTGATCTTAATAGGATTAGTTGCGATTGGTACAAAAGCCAAGAAAAAGAAAGACCTCAATGTTGCTAAGGAAATTGTCGTTCCTATGATTTTGGGATTGCTGATGATTTTCTCAGCACTGATATGTCAAAATGAGGCAGGAAATGCGAAGCTTCCAAAAGTATTTCCCGGATTTAATCTCTATCAGGTAATTTATGCTGTTCTTTCTTTTTTAGGAGCCGTTATTCTTCAAATGGGTGCAGACAGTATTTCAAAACTGGTGCAGCAGAAAATGGGAAAAGACCGATGGAATGTTGAAGAAGAATCTTTCGATCAAAATCGAGAACTAATGAACACTGATACATCGATTAACATTCCTTATATCTTCAGATATAACAATAAAACTTATGAAGGGTATATTAATATTGATCCTTTTAGAGGAACGATGGTCATCGGAACACCTGGAAGCGGAAAATCTTTTGGAATCATTAATCCTTCAATCCGACAAATGATAGCCAAAGGTTTTTGTCTCTGCATCTACGATTTTAAGTTTCCGGATTTGGCACAAATTGCATACTATCATTATTTATTGAAAAAAAGCAAAGAATCCGATTACGATTACAATTTCCACGTCATTAATCTGAACGAGGTTGAAAAATCAAAAAGAGTAAATCCATTTCATAAAAAGTACATCCAAACTTTAGCAGAAGCCCAGGAAATGGCTGAATCAATGGTGTCCTCTTTACAAAAAGGAGGTTCGAGTTCAGGAGGAGGCTCTGAAGCTTTCTTTACCCAATCTGCGATAAATTTCCTTTCGTCCTGCATTTATTTTTTTGCAACATTCGACAATGGAAATTATTCTGATCTGCCTCATATTCTTTCATTTATGAATCGAAGCTATAAAGAAATTTTCGATACACTTTTTACCAATGAAGAAATTTTCTCTTTGCTTTCACCCTTCAAGACGGCTTATGACAACAAAGCTTTTGACCAATTGGAAGGACAAATCGGAACACTCAAAATTTTCCTTTCTCGATTGGCAACAAAAGAAAGTTTTTGGGTGTTTTCAGGAGATGAAGTGGAATTGAAGATAACCGACAGAGATAATCCTTCTATTATTATTCTGGCATCAGACCCGGGAACACAGGATATTAATTCTGCATTGTATTCTTCGGTATTAAACAGGACTTTAAGATTGATCAATTCCAAACACAATTTACCAGGAGGAATTATCGCAGACGAATTTCCGACGATCTATATTCACAAAATTGATAACATCGTAGCTACTGCAAGAAGCAATAAAGTTGCTGTAATGCTTGGATTACAAGAAATTCCGCAGCTCCGCCAGTTTTATAAAAAAGAAGTTGCCGATACGATTTCTGCTATTGTAGGAAATATTATTTCCGGTTCTGCCAGAGACAAAAATACATTGGATTGGTTAGAAAAACTCTTCGGCAAAATTAAACAGAAATCATACTCACAATCAATTTCACAGCAAGGAACGACCACCAGTATCAATGAAAAGATGGATAATATGATTCCGGCAGGTAAAATTGCGGCCTTGAAAACCGGAGAAATGGTAGGAATGATCGCACGGGGAGAAGAAAACGCTGCTGAGGAATATAAAACATCTGCAATTAGTGGTAAGATTAATTTGAATATGAAAGCCATTCAGGAAGAAGAAAAACACTATGTGAAAATGCCGTCATATTATTCTTTTGTAGATAAAAAAGGAGTTAACCGCAAAGAAGAAGTGTTGATGACCAATTTTAGAAAGATCAATAAAGAAGTGGAACTCATTGTGAATGAAAATATAAAAGCTGCATAAAATGAAAAAACAAAAATACATATTTACATTGATGGTGCTGTTTTACAGTTGCTTATGCTTTGCACAGTTCAATACGCTTACACCAAAAATACCGAAAAAATCTGAAAATCCAAAGGTATCCGAAAAATCTAATATCGAAGAACCGGTAAACCAAAAAAATAATAAGAGATCGTGGAAAGAGGTTTTAAACATCACCACAAAATCAGATTTAAAGAATCAAATTGACTCTTTGAAAATGTTAATAAAAGAATATAGCAGTGTAAAAGATGTACGTAAAAATAAGCTTGAAAAACTGAAAGATTCTTTGATGCTGCAAGCACAAAATAGAGTAGAAGAAACAAAGCAAACATCAAAAAAACAAAACTTTTTTACAACGTATGATTTTGTAGATGAACCGACAGCATCTTTTTCAAAAATTGTAATGCCTCTTAAAAACAAAATCACCATTACATCTTCGTACGGAACAAGAACTCATCCTATTTTCAGGACAAAAAAAATGCACAATGGGATCGACCTAAAAGCAAGTTATGAGAATGTCTATTCTGTAATGGATGGAATTGTTACAGCAACAGGCTGGGATTCTAAAGGCGGGGGAAATTTCATAAAAGTAAAACATTTTAACCGTTTCGAAACTTCCTATCTGCATCTCTCAGAAATATATTATCGGGCAGGAGAAATAGTAAAAGCCGGATTTGTCATCGGAAAAAGCGGGAATACCGGAAACTCCACAGGTCCACATCTGCATTTTTCGGTGAAAGAATTCGGACAAAGCATCAACCCTTCTCATTTTTTAAATGACCTCATAAAAGTAAACAATTTAATAGCAAACCATTATGAACACTAATACTTTACCAACAGACGAACTAAAAAAGTACGGAATTATCAATGAAGATCTTTCATTCTCTAAAAAACTGAATGCAGATGATATTCAGAAATTTCTGAAGGGATACACCATTGTTGCGGACAACGACAAAAACAGGGCAACTTTTCAGCTTACGGATAATAACACCCAACTGAAGGTTATCTATTTAGAACGAGACAAAAACCTACCGGAAATACTTAAAAACAGTAAAGACAGAGTTGAATATACCGATATTCAAAAGGTCTCTAACAAGCTGTCGCCGGAGTTTTCTGCGCTTGAAAAAAAAGCTTTCATTTTCGACAAAGAAACCAGCAAAGTTGTTGAGTTTGACTTCATCAAAAACGCTACGGAGCTTACTGCCATCATTGCTGATAAAAAGGATACAGAAGAACTGAATCATTATAAAAATGAATTGCTGAAACTGAAAAGTTATCTTTTGGAAAAGATAGACCAGTATCCTGAAATAGCCAAGGAGATAACGAATGATCTAAGCATCGTTTCCAGAGAGATCAATTCCGTGAACAGCATCGCTACAAGCCAAAAACAAATCTCCAAAGCAGATGATTCCGACATTCAGCTGAATGTGAACGATCCGGATGTTTATCAGGATGCCAATCAAAGAAGAGACGATGAACAGGAGCATGACGAAGAAGTGGAGAAATCAAGAAAGTTCAGAAGGTAAATAAAATGGAAGATAATCTAACCTGGTTTGATAAGAATATAGTTCCGAGAACGAAGGCTTATAAAAATTTTGTGAAGGAAATTGAAAACACTTCACCTGAACAGTTTTTTCGGGACGGAGAGAGGCTGTTTACCGATAGAGAGAAAAAGTTTATGGCAATTCATCAATCTAAGGGAAAAGAATTTATTCAAGGTTCAAATTTTACATTGAAAACA
This sequence comes from Epilithonimonas hispanica, assembly GCF_003385395.1. Classification (GTDB taxonomy): domain Bacteria; phylum Bacteroidota; class Bacteroidia; order Flavobacteriales; family Weeksellaceae; genus Epilithonimonas; species Epilithonimonas hispanica. The sequence continues at coordinate 7,197 of NZ_QNUG01000061.1, forward strand.
TTTTTCAATTCAAATCAGGGTTTCCCTATTGAGGATAAATTTAATACTACCGCTGAATTAGTCAGATTTATTGAAAAGCAGCAACTAGCCAATAAACATTTGATTTTGCAAAATAACAGGGAGTCTACTGAAATTGCTATAAGTAATGAGTCCATAAAACAGAAATTTCTCTCTGATCTCTGGGCTCAGGAATTGGAGAAAAAAACTGATTTAAGTTCCGGATTGACCTATACACAAATTGATGAAAAGCAAGCTTATCATTATCGAAATTATGAAGTTGAAGCTGCAAAGTTATCATTAGAAGGGATCCATCAAATTGAAATGACTGATCTGGAAGAAAATGCAGACTTTTTTTCAGATGAAGGCTTTGAAGAAAATTTGACGCCTGCATCTGACCTTCCGGATGGCTGGGTATGGCGCGAATACGGTGATGGGAGCGGATCTCTGAAAAGCCCAGGTGGTTATAGTTACTACAGCTATGATCTGCAAACGCAGGAATATAGATTACCGCACGGTCGGCGAGAATGGACAGGTATGAGAGATTTTTATAATGAACCACAAACTTTGCACGACTTTAAAATATATGCGGAAGGAGATATAAAGGAAAAAGCAGTCAAAAATAATCTTTCTCCGAAGCTTTCCGAAGATGAAAAAAATGATATTCTCAATTACAGGATCTTTATGAAAGAAAACGAATTCATACTGGAGAACTTGCAGATCACATCAAACCAGAGAGAGGCTTATTCAGAAAAAATGGAATTCGGAAAAACAGATGGAGATTATTCTCTTACAAAGGCACAAATGGACACAATCCCAAATGTTATTGATGGTCATACGTTGTCAAAAAATGACAAATACGAATTGGCTTTCGGCCTATTGGAAAAACAGCTATATGGGGAATCCTACGAATTATTGGATAGCGGTGAAATTCTAAAAAATTATCTGGATGAAAATGTTTTTTCAAGACACAGAATATTAACAATGAATGATATAAAGTTTAACAATCAAAACCCAAACATTATGGAAACAAAAAACGAGTATGAACCATCTCAGTATCCGAAATTTCAGTTAAAATATCTTGGTTTCGGAGAAGGAGAACAACTGCACAAAGATTTAGAAAATGGTATTAATGCTCCCGAAAAAGAGTTCGAAATTAAAAGCACTTCCGACAAAACGATGCCCGGAAATGAAATGGAATTTACATTAAAATTTAATAAGATAGAAAATGGGAGCGTTTTTATGAATTTTTACAATGCTAAACTCACGAAAGAAAATGGCGACGTTATCTCCCACAATTTTCCTGTTAACAGGGTGAATACATTTACTGCTAAAGAAGCAGTCAACCTTTTGGAAGGGCGTACGGTAAAAATACAATTTCACAATCCGAAAACAGAAAAAATAGAACCTGCATTTGCCAAACTGAATTTTAACGAACCCAAAACCGAAAAAGGAAATTACAATTTCCAGAATTTTTACAAAAATTATGGAGTTGATACGGCTCAGATCGTAGAAAAATCCAAACTGATCTTCGATAAGCCGGAATGGAAGGAAAGTACCATAAAATCTTTGGAAAAAGGAAATATCGTGAAGGTAAAATTTGAATTGGATGATAAAGTAATAGAAGGCAAAGCGGTGCTGAATCCGCAATACAAAAATCTGAATCTGTATGATTCTGATATGAACAGAATCAATACCAACAAGCCTTTAGAAGGTTTGGAACAAGACAACAAGCACGAAAAAAATAACGTGAAAGAACAAAGTATTAAACGATAGATAACACTTACAACCAATCATTTATTTCCCAGCGGTAAGTCAAATTAATTAGGCTGCCGCTTTTTTAAACCCTATATCTATGAAAAAACTTTTAATACTACCCAGCTTGTTTTTTCTTTTTGTAAGCACTTCCTGCCACAAAGAAATCAAATCCGAAAAAGGAGGAATCGATGTTGTCTCCAATGTATATTTTGATGTTTCCAAAAATCTGAACAATATCCAAAGTTTTCATTTGTCAAGCCTTAATTATTCAGGAGATTCCATAATAGAAAGGATTCCGGATGTTGATGCTCCCGAAATAACCCAACAGATTTATTTCATTAAAGATTCATTGTGCTATACTATTGAAAATGAAAATCCCGGCAAAATTATTCTGTCAGACATCATAAAGAAACAAAAGCCGCTTTCGGTTGAAAAGAAAAAAGGAGGAACATTGTTTTCTCAGGAAAAAATCCCCAATTACAGAAACAGAAAAAATCTGAGTGATACGGTTTTGTTTAAGAAAAAATACAAACGATTTGAAATCAACTCACCTTGGATGTACACCCGGTTTTACATTTATCCAACGGACACTATTTTACCGTACTCTATTTACAAACACGTGGAAAAGGACTACCAAGGTAGGCTTGAAAGGATTGATTCTTACAATAAAAAGACGGACATATTCGTGACGCTTCAATTGATAGCAAGAAAAAACTGGGACAGTGAAGCCAAAGAAATTTTTGAATTTAACCACTTCATAAAAAGCAGAAAAAGTGAAAGATGAAGATTTTTTTAATGAGATAAATAATGACATTTCTGTAGTTGAAGGAAATAAAAAGGAACTTATTGTTTTCACAAACAGTAAGGATATGCTTTCATTCTTGGAGCTTCTTCAAATGAATAAGAAAGTCAATAATAGAACATTGATTACGCTTAATTCCGTTTCAAATACAAAAATGTTCCTCAATAGATATCAGAATTATGATGGCAAAATGTTTCTTTGTCTGAGTGGGGACAGAACAGGAAATGCGATAACCATGAAAATTCTCACAGAATTTAATGGCAAAAATATTAAAGACGTTCGTCCGTTGTATGAAATTTCTGAAAATGGGAATCAAGACCTGAGCGAATATTTAGACAATAAACGCAATCTTCAAGATAAAAATACTAATTTAATTGAACCAAAAATTTCTGAAAATGAAAGCAATGCAATTGAAACCGGAAGAACATCCGATTCTCAGCAAGTGGGAAACGGAACACCTGAACACAACTCTGGAGAACTTAGCCCTAAGATCCAATCCAACCAAAACGGAAGTTACGGAAGAGGACAAGAAGTGGGCAGCAACAATGCTGGAAATGGACTTGCAGTCACAGAACGGAGCGATTTGGGAAACCGAGACCGAGGAAGAGGATCCAATGGTGGAACACAACCGCAAAATGCTCAAGAAAATGAGGGAAGAGAACATTCCCTGGGCGGAATCGTATCCGGGAGACGTATATCCGATAGAAGAAGACCCAACGGAGGACTTTCCGAGGTAAGTGAAAATATTACTCAAAATGATGAGTTAGAAACTCTTATCGAAAAATATAAAGGTCAAAAACTGACCAATGAACAAGTTGCGGAGGTAGTTTCTGCAGCTTGTTTTGTTTCCAGTGATTACAAAATTAATCTGAAGGAAAACCTACACATTACTAATGATTTAAAAGAAATTTGCAGCCAATTCCGAAGCGGAGGAACGGCAAAAGAAGGACGGGGAATTTTAGATGAATACTATACGCAGGATAAAATTGTTGATGCAGTTCATAATTTAATTAAAGACCATTTTAAAACTCAAAAAGAAATTTCCGTTTTAGAACCAAGTGTTGGAACTGGAAATTTCATTTATGCTACTCACGCATTATCTGTAAATTCTAAAATTACAGGATTTGAAATCAACGAGACCACCGCAAAAATTGCCAAAATTCTGCATCCCGAAGTCGAGATCAATCTTCGTTCGTTTGAAACTGAATTTATTGATGATCGAGGTAATAGAAAAGACTCAAAAGATTTTTCAGAAAAATATGATTTGGTCATTGGAAATCCGCCTTATGGCGAACATCGGGGATTTTACAAAGGATTGGGCGAAGAACCGAAAATTTCAAAGTATGAAGATTATTTTGTTAAACGGTCATTAGATTCTTTGAAACCCAACGGCGTTTTGGCGATGGTTCTTCCATCATCTTGGCTCAACCGACAAAAGAATTTACAAAATGCTAGTGTTTTGGATGGATTTCGTTTGCCGAACGGAGCTTTTGCAGGAACACATATCGGAACCGATATTATCATTCTCAAAAAAAACAATCACAATATCTCTTCTGATATCTCTAATTATTTCGATAATAACCCAGCAAGAATCTTGGGGGAAACCCGAGAGAAAACCAACCGTTTCGGGCGTTTGGAAAACTATATCCACGGAAATTTAGATGAAGCTTTATTTAAGATTGACCAGTTTGAAAATAAGAAAGAAACCCAACGAATCGGAAATCTTTTTAAAGATTTGTTTTTAGAGGAAGAACCTAAAGTTGAAAATAAAGTTCCTGTACCCAAAAAAGGAAATACAGAAATCGAAGATTGTACGAGGATTGAAAACCAAAATGAAAATGAAGTAAATGTAATAGAAACTCAAGAAAAAATTGAACTGGTACTTTCTAAACTCAATAACATCAAGTTTAAATCTCCCACAATTACGAATGAAATTAGCAAGTATGAAAAACTGCGCGAAGATCTAATCACAAAGCCGACATCGTTTTCAG
>NZ_QNUG01000062.1 GCF_003385395.1 Epilithonimonas hispanica
ATTACACGCTTTAGCACACAATTTAAGAAAGAAAGTTGCCTGAAGAGGACAACTTTTCACTTTTTCTTAAAATATTGAAAAACTTTTATAACAAAAAAATCCGCCTCAAATTTTGTTGTGAGACGGATTCTAATTTTTAATCTTATTGTTCTAATTAATTCAATTAAAGGGTTTTCTGCCTGAGATGATATTATATAGAACAACAATTATTGCAATAACTAGTAGCGTGTGGATCAATCCTCCTGTATCCATTCCCGGAATAATACCCGCCATTCCTAATACCCAAGCTATTATACATATAACAGCTACTAACCAAAGTAAATTTTTCATAAGCTTATTTTTTGATGTTATTGTGCTATTACATAAAGTGTGCCTTTGGAAAAATTTACACTTAAAATATATTGTTTCTGAGTTATCTACTGTTTGTTAATTTATATTATAATGAGAGCAGGATTCAATGGTACAATATTTTCTTCTATCCAATATCATAACATCAAAAAATATTATATCATGTCACAAAAAATTGCAATACTCGCGACACACGGATTTGAGGAGAGTGAATTGAAATCTCCAAAAGAGCATTTGGAAAAACAAGGTTGGACGACTCATATTGTAAGTCCTGAAGCAGGTACAATTAAAGCATGGGCAGAAAAAGACTGGGGGAAAGAATATTCTGTGGATAAAACTTTAGACGAAGTTGATGCATCCGAATATGATGCACTTGTTTTACCTGGCGGCGTTATTAATCCGGACCTATTAAGAACTGATGAAAAAGCCATATCATTTGTACAGGATTTTTTCAGACAACATAAACCTGTAGCTGCTATTTGTCACGGACCACAGATCCTCATCAGTGCAGGAGCAGTAAATGGAAGAAAAATGACTTCTGTAAAATCGGTAAGTATTGACTTAAAAAACGCAGGTGCTATTTGGGAAGACAGCGAAGTTGTAACTGACAATGGACTTGTAACCAGTCGTACACCAAAGGATCTTCCTGCTTTCAATGCTAAAATAGTTGAAGAAATAAAAGAAGGGCGTCACGAAGACCAGAACTTTTAAATAATCTTCATTTTATACTCTAGAAAAAAGACATCTCATTCTTTCCAATGGGATGTCTTTGTATATAGTACGCATTGTTCGTATATTTTCTAAGTAATTCTTTTTCTATTGATTGCCTCGACCCAATGAAACTTTCCACAGTTTTTGCAGCTCTTCTCAGAATTATTATTTTTCAATTCAGTGTATCCACAAAACGTGCAGGAATAATGTTTTTCCACAGCAAAATCCTTTGTACAATTCTCCAAAGAATTCAATAAAACCGGCAAACCATATTTGACCTCGTGATCTTCATAGTAAAATACGCTTATTTCTCCGGAGGTTTCTTCAACAGCCTGCTGTATCTGCCCAAGATGCGAAATACCTTTCAATCTTAATTCTGCAAAAAATTCATCACTACCTAAGTTTTCTTTTTTAAAGTTTTGAACTGCAAATACACCATCTTCAATCAAAATAATAGGTTTACCTTCCAAAAGGATTTCCATATTTTTAGATTTTCCTATAAAGAAGATCAACGTAGAATACAAAGCTATAATTATGATAAAAACCACGAGGGAAGATAGTAATCCTACTTCCCGATAAAACATAGGATCCCCTGCTGCTGAGCCTAACCCAATAATGACCACTAATTCGAAAAGCGATAACTGCTTGACTCCTCTTTTACCTAAAACCCTAATCCCAATAATAATGGCAGTAAACATCAATAAAGTTCGAAAGACAATTTGAAATAAAAAGTCCCAACTTTCAGATCCCATCCAGAGCTCTTTCCAATCTATTTGCATAAATCATTATTTTATTTTAAAGTTTTCAGGAAAAAGCTGTATCGGTTGAATACTAAGCTTTTATAAAGATTATCAAAAAAGTCAGGTAACGATTTGGTAACGGTGCCTATTGCTTTGCTTTTCAGCGTGTTTCCGTTAGCTCAAGGCAAATATACAAAAATAGAAGGATAGGTTTTAATTTTCCTATCCTTTATTTATCATTCCTAAATATTTTTGATTCTTATGAATGCCTCCTAGAATAAAACATTAATTTCCTGATATTCCATTAACAAAAGTGTCTACGAATCCTATGATTTTATTTAGAATACGATCTCCGATTTCCTTAGATTTTAATACACTCGGTCTCCCTTCTTTTCGCAAATCTAAAATTTCTTTTCGCAAAGGCTCACGTTCTGTAAACAAATAATTCTCTATCAGTCTTTCTGTTTTTTCTTCGGAAAGATTTTCTGTCTTAACTAGTTCCTGAAGTGCTTTTTCTTGCTCTACATTCCAGAATTTTTCGAACTCTTCTGGAATGGCATCCGTATCTTCGATATGTGGTAAACTTTCCTGAATAAATTTCTCAATCAATTCTCTTTTACTTCTTAATGACACTTCGGTGTTCAGTAAATTGAATATGTCTTTTTCAGTACTTTCTTTGTCTTTTGCACTTTGCTTCGAATTGAATTTAATCAATAACTGAAGTATGTAAGTTACATTGATTGTATCACGCCTAATCAATTCCAATTCAAAATCTATATCATTAAGAATAGACGCTTTTTTAGACGGGTCTGTAGGATCAAGTCTTTCCTTTAAATCCAAATATTTGCTCGTGTAATCTGCAAAAAGCTGTTCTTCTATCTGTAAATCATCCCAAGTAAATTCTGTATAATGACTCATTTTCTTGTGTAAACGCATCATGGCACGAAAAGCCAAAACAAACTGTAGCTGATCTTCTTCCGAATATAAGCCGTCAACAGATACTACTTCCGGAACGATTTCTAATAATCTCTGCGTGGCTTCGTTGAACTTTTCTACATACGCTTCGTATGGTTCTACAATAATCTCATCAATTGCTTCTTTATTGCTGAATAAAGCGATCGCTTCGTCTGTCTTGTCTTTAAGGTTTCGGAAACATACAATATTTCCCTGTGTTTTATTCTTATCCAGAATACGATTTGTACGGCTAAATGCTTGTATCAATCCATGATATTTCAGATTTTTATCAACGTATAAGGTGTTTAAATATTTACTGTCGAATCCTGTCAAAAACATATTGGCAACCAACAAAATATCTGTCTCATTTTGTTTTGATTTCTTTGCTACCGCATTGTAATAGTTGTAAAACCCTTCGGTATCTTTTACGTTCTGTTTTTCTCCAAATAATTCACTAAATTCTTGTACTCTTATTATAAACGCTTCTATCAATTTTCCCTTGCAATTCTGTTCCTGAAATACACCTAAACAGTTGTAATTCAGAATTAATCGACATGTATTCTGCGGTAATATTAAGAGCAACAAGCTCAATATCTGACAATTTAGGAAGCCTGATTTGATTAGTGGTCTTTATATGATTGCAAGTATTATCAATTCTTCTAAAATAATTTTGTAGTTTTGAATAAGATTGTTCATTTGTTTAATCGATTGGTATTCAATTAAATATACGACTTTCATGTCACATGAACAATCTTTTTGTTTCTTAATTCCTAAATGACAACAGGTAATTCTTCATAAAACCTGATAGGTCTGCCGGATATAAGGACACGTTTCACGGACCGCAAACATTGATTAACGCAGACGTGGTTTTGGGGTAAGAAATTGACTTCAGTACAAGCTATTTCCAAAGACTTGAAAAATGCCGGTGCGAATTGGGTGGACGAAAAGGTAGTGACAGACGGAAATCTTACCACAAGCAGAACTCCAGACGATTTACCTGCCTTTAGCGAAAGGATTGTGCAGGAATTCGCAAAATAAAACATAAAGCAAAGCTTTGTCAAAGTCTTTTTTGGCAAAGCTTTTTTTAAGGTGATGGTTAGCGAAAATCGGAGAGAATTCCTTGCAATTGCTTCTATTCAATCTATATCCATATTTTTTCATTGCTACTACTAGCATTTGCGATTGGTTAATTTTTAAACAAAGATCAGAAAGTTGTCCGCAGTTGAGGACTCTTGTGAAGTGCTCTTCAATAATTTGTAGATGATAGCGAAAAGAAATATTCCATAGAAATATTTTATGCCTAATTGCAAATAAAATGAAGAATAAATTATATATGTGCTGCTCTGGCTTTTTTGCACGGCTATGGAAAGGATTTTTCTATCCAGAAGATTTGCCAGCACGAGATTACCTGCAATTTTATTCCGAAAATTTAAATTCGCTTGAAATCAATTCCACATTCTATAGAAGGCCGACCAATAAAACCCTTGAAAAGTGTCACCAAACTACGCCTGCAGATTTCAAGTTCTTCATTAAAATTCCAAAAAACTTTACGCACATCATGCGTCTTCAGGATACTTCTATCAAAACGAGTGAGTTTTGCGAACATATTCATTCAGGACTTCAAGAGAAACTTGCAGGATTTTTATATCAGCTTCCGCCATCCTTTAAATATTCTGACGAAAATTTAAGCCGAATAATTCAAACGGTTGAGCAAAGATTTTTGAATGTCGTGGAATTCCGGGATCGATCTTGGTGGAACCAGGAGGTCATGGCTTTGCTAGAGAAATTCAACATTCATTTTTATGACTTTTGTAAGTTTTCTTAAAAATTTAATCCTATTCCTGTAAAATTTGTAGAGCAATTCACTACCTTTGATATATCTTAACGACTGAAAGTTATCTGCAGGTTACATTTAAAAACCAAGAACTACAATAGCAATATGAAAACTTATTCATCAATAAGAAAGTTTCTTCCAATCTATTTTTTATTGTTCTTTTCCGTTACTAAAGCTCAGATTCCGGATTCTACACAAACCGTCCATAAGCCTGCGGAGTCTGTAGTATATCCCAAACTTCAAATCAAGGGATTATTCCAGGCAAGATATCTCGTAGGGATGAAGGATAATGTAGATGTTAATGGACTTCATCACTTAGATAATAGCGGAACTGACAATAATTTCATGATCAAATACATGAGGGTTCAAGTACGTGCTCAAATCAGTAGGCGAACAGAAGTTGCTGTCCTTGCCAATCTCGCAGATTTTAAAAATGATCCTAAATCTCGAGTTCTTGAAAATGCCTATTTAAAATATACGCTCGATCCAAAATTGGCTTTGACGTTTGGACAATTCAGGCCATTGTTTGGTCTTGAAGAAACCTACCCTATCGATATTAATAAGTCTCTTGATTGGTCCAATCAGTACACAGAATTTGGGAAACTGGGTTGGACTAGCTTTCAGATTGGTATATCTGCAAACGGGCAACTGCAGCTTGGGGATATTCCCTTTCAATATGCAGTCTCCGTAGTCAATGGAAATGGTAAAAATCAGATTAATGACAATGACAATGGAAAACAGTATTCTACAAGATTGGTTTTTGGACTTTTGAAAAAATACGGTTTAAATATTGGCCTCAATGGTGGTGTGGGAGAAGTTATGAGCAAAAAGGTATATGCCGTTGGACTAGACTTAAGTTCACTTATCAATCTTAATCCAAAGTGGAGTTTTGATATGCAGATTGAAGCAAAACAGGGAACAAATCATCCTCTTTATTTTGCTGTAGCACCTGAATTACGGCCAGTAAATCCAGATGAATATCAAATTCGGGGTGCTTATTTTTTGCCTCATGTTCGGTACAAAATCAATCATAAGAATCTCAGCGCACTTGAACTATCTTGCCGTTATGAATATTTGGATACCAATTTTAGGCTTAATTCAAATCCCAAACAGACCATCACCCCTATGTTTGGATTGGAATTTTTAAAAGACTATGGTGCAAGAATTCAACTCGGTATGCAGTTCGACCGTTATAAACATTCCATTGAAAACACCAGTCAATACAACAACAATCTTTTCATTGTTCAGGTTCAAAGTAGATTTTAATAAAACCAATCATTATGAAAGAAATTAACATTAAAGCTGTTGCAATTACTTTTGCAGTTGCACTTGTAATATGGTTTATACCCGCACCGCAAGGAGTAGCGGAAAATGCATGGCATCTGTTTGCAATTTTTGCAGCCACAATTCTTGGAATCATCTTAAAGGCTGCTCCAATGGGGACGATGTGCATGATGGCAATAGGTTTTACTGCCCTTACGCAAGTTGTTGCTCCGGGAGATGCAGGAAAATCAATTACCAAGGCATTAAGTGGTTTTGGAGATAAAGTAATTTGGCTGATAGGAATTTCATTCTTTATTGCAAGAGGATTTATCAAAACAGGACTGGGAAACAGAATTGCTTTTCTGTTCATCAAAGTTTTTGGTAAAAGTTCATTGGGCTTGGCCTATGGTTTAGGATTAGCGGATTTATGCTTAGCTCCTGCAATTCCGAGTAATACCGCAAGAGGTGGCGGAATTATCTATCCTATTATGAAATCGATGGCGATCAGCTTTGACTCTGTTCCCGATAAGCCGGAAACACACAGGAAATTGGGTTCTTATTTGACGTTGAACAGTTATTACATGAATCTTATTGCATCTTCCATGTTTTTGACCGGAACCGCAAGTAACCCTATGTGTCAGAAATTTGCTGCCAACTTGGGAATCAACATCACTTGGATGTCTTGGGCTGCTGCTGGATTTGTACCGGGATTGGTAGCGTTCTTTGTAGTGCCGCTGGTCTTGTATAAATTATATCCACCTGAATTAAAGAAAACCGCCGATGCTCCTAAAATGGCTGCAGAGAAATTAAAAGAAATGGGACCTATTTCTAAAAATGAATGGCTCATGCTTTTGGCATTTTTTATTTTGCTGGGACTTTGGATTTTTGGTGGTGCACTGTCAATCGATGCCACTACTACAGCTTTTATCGGTTTAACGCTATTACTGCTCACATCAGTCTTAACGTGGGAAGACGTCAAAGGAGAGAAAGGAGCTTGGGATACCATAGTATGGTTTGCTGTGCTTGTTATGATGGCCAGTTCTCTTAATGAGCTAGGATTTATTGGATGGTTTAGCAATCTGATTAAAATGGAAGTAGGTGGAATGACCTGGACCATTGCATTTCCAGTTATTATTCTCGTTTACTTCTTTAGCCATTATATTTTCGCAAGTGCTACCGCGCATGTAGCAGCAATGTACGCGGCCTTATTGAGCGTTGGAGTTGCCGTAGGAATTCCTCCGATGCTTTTAGCAATGATGCTAGGGTTTATGGGTTCAATTTATGGAGTTCTAACCCATTATGGTCATGGTCCCGCTCCGGTATTTTTTGGAAGCGGATATGTTGATTTAAAAGAATGGTGGCTTAGAGGGTTGGAAATAGGAATTGTTTTACTAATCATTTATATGGGCGTTGGTGGTCTGTGGATGAAGATTCTAGGGTATTATTAATCATAAAACATACAATATGCTGTCTACGTTATCACGAAAAATACTGATGTGCGTTACCGGGTTGTTCCTTAGTTTCTTTCTGTTGATTCATTTCCTTGGAAATCTTCAGCTCTTTTTACCACAGGAGCAGGCTCATCTTCAATTTAATGCCTATTCGCATTTTTTGTCAGGAAATATAATTATTAAAATCGTTTCGTATGTTTTATATACGAGCATCATCGTGCATGCCGTGGATGGACTAATTATTACTTTAAGAAATCGAAAATCAGGAGGAAATTACACAACCGACAACAGAAAAAGAGCCAGTACATGGGCTTCCAGAAATATGGGAATTTTGGGAACATTGATTTTAATCTTCCTTGTAATTCATTTTCAGAATTTTTGGTACGTCTATAAATTTGGTAATCTTCCTTTGGATGATAACGGAAATAAAGATTTGTACATTTTAGTCATAACTGTTTTTAAAGAATGGTGGTACGTGCTCATTTATGTGGCATCAATGATTGCATTGTGCTATCACTTGATTCACGGAATTCAAAGTGCAGTTAGAACTTTAGGTGTATTTCATCCGAAATTTGTAAGATGGTTTAAAAATGCTGGAATCGCGTATTCACTAATCATATGTTGTGGCTTTGCATTAATGCCTATTTATATATTCTTCACTAACCGCTAAATTTTGACAGTATGATCTTAAATTCTAAAATACCGGAAGGACCATTAGAACAGAAATGGGAAAACTATAAGAAAACAGCGAAGCTTGTCAATCCCGCCAACAGAAAAAAATTGGATATCATTGTTGTCGGCACAGGATTAGCTGGGAGCTCGGTTGCAGCTTCATTAGGTGAGATGGGCTATAATGTAAAATCATTCTGTTTTCAGGACAGTGCGAGAAGGGCACATTCTGTAGCGGCTCAAGGAGGAGTGAATGCCGCTAAAAATTACAAAAATGATGGTGACAGTGTGTACCGAATGTTTGTTGATACTTTAAAAGGTGGAGATTTCAGAGCCCGTGAAGCCAATGTTTACCGAATGGCAGAATGTTCTTTAAACCTTATCGACCAAGCTGTTGCACAAGGTGTTCCTTTTGGAAGAGAATATGGAGGATATTTGAATAACCGTTCATTTGGTGGCGTTCAGGTAAGCCGAACTTTTTATGCGAGAGGACAAACAGGACAGCAATTGCTTCTGGGCGCTTATCAGGCTTTAATGCGTCTGGTCGGAAAAAAAAGCATTCAGTTATTTACGAGACACGAGATGCTGGATTTGGTCATCATTGATGGAAAAGCGAGAGGTATTATTGTAAGAAATTTAGATACTGGAGAAATCGAAAGGCATGCAGCCCACGCCGTTGTTTTGGCTACAGGAGGTTATGGAAAAATCTATTATTTATCTACTTTGGCGATGGGTTGTAATGGTTCTGCTATTTGGAGAGCACATAAAAAAGGAGCTTTGATGGCTTCACCCAGCTGGATTCAGGTGCACCCTACTTCACTGCCTCAGTCAGGAGATTATCAGTCAAAATTAACGTTGATGTCTGAGTCTTTGAGAAATGACGGTAGAATCTGGGTTCCTTTAAAAGAAAATGAAACCAGGCCTCCTAATGAAATCCCTGAAAATGAAAGAGATTATTATCTGGAAAGACGATATCCTGCTTTCGGAAATCTCGCACCAAGAGATATTTCCTCGCGAGCTGCAAAGGAAAGAATTGATGCAGGTTTCGGAATCGGACCGTTGAAAAATGCAGTATATCTTGATTTTTCTAAAGCAATTAAAGAACAAGGTAAAGAAAAAATTGCGGAGAAATATGGGAATTTATTCGATATGTATCTGAAAATCACAGGATATGATGCTTATCAGGAGCCAATGATGATTTCGCCATCTGCACATTTTTCTATGGGTGGACTTTGGGTTGATTATGAATTAATGACCACCATTCCCGGATTGTTTGCTTTAGGAGAAGCTAATTTTGCAGATCACGGTGCGAATCGATTGGGAGCCAATTCCCTACTTCAGGCTTCCGTGGACGGCTATTTTATTGCACCATATACCATTGCCAATTACTTGTCTCAGGAAATCCATACCGGAAAAATCTCAACCGATGGTGTAGAATTTGAGAAAGCTGAAAATCACATTAAACAGCAAGTTGAAGGTTTCATCAACATTAATGGAACAAAAACTGTTGACCATTTCCACAAAACTTTGGGCAAATTGCTTTACGATTATTGTGGTTTAACCCGAAATGAAAAAGGTTTACAATTCGCCATCAAAGAGATAAAAAAGCTAAAACAGGAATTTTATAGGGATGTAAAAGTATCAGGAAAAGCCGAAGCAATGAACGCTGACCTTGAAAAAGCTGGTCGCGTTGCTGATTATTTTGAAATAGGTGAATTAATGTGCTATGATGCTCTAACCCGAAATGAATCTTGCGGCGCACATTTTCGTGAAGAATTTCAAACCGCGGATGGAGAAGCTTTGAGGAATGATGATGAATTTCAATTTATTTCAGCTTGGGCTTGGAAAGGTGAAAACAATGAACCTGAGCTCATTAAAGAGCCCTTGATTTTTGAAGAAATACAGCCAACTGTAAGAAGTTACAAATAAAACACAAAAACCTATGGATTTACATCTTAAAATATGGAGGCAGAAAGATAATCAGAGTGAAGGGAAACTAGTGAATTATGATTTAAAAGACTTAAATCCTCACATGTCTTTTTTAGAAATGCTTGATACTTTGAACGAGAAATTGATCCTACAAGGTGACGAACCTGTTGAGTTTGACCATGATTGCCGGGAAGGCATTTGCGGCCAATGTGGGGTAATGATTAATGGTTTGGCTCATGGACCATTGGAACATACTACCACTTGTCAGCTTCATTTAAGGTCTTTCAAAGATGGAGATACCATTGTTATTGAGCCTTTCCGTGCATTAGCCTTCCCTGTTAAAAAAGATTTGAAAATTGACCGTTCGGCATTTGATAGAATTATTTCTTCCGGTGGTTTTGTCTCTGTGAATACTGGTCAAGCGCCGGATGCCACAGCCATTGCAATTACCCATCAAACTGCTGAGGAAGCCTTTGATTCCGCAGCATGTATTGGTTGCGGAGCTTGTGTAGCAACGTGCAAAAATGCAAGTGCTGCCTTATTTACCGCCGCAAAGATTAGTCACATGGTTTTGCTTCCACAAGGAAAAGAAGAACGAAGTGAAAGAGTGTTTAATATGGTAAAACAAATGGATGCTGAGCATTTTGGTCATTGTTCCAACACTGAAGCGTGCGAAATAGAATGTCCACAAGGAATTTCTGTTTTAAATATTGCAAGAATGAATTTTGAATATGGTAGAGCTTTGTTTTTAAGAAAGTAAAACACTGAAATTTGTAATTGGTTTGTTTCACTCAAAAAAGATTCTTTTTCACAAAACTTAATTGTAAAAGTCCAGCATTCCATCAGCAAGTGCCCACGCAGGTTGAAACTATGTGGATATGTGTGCGGTCAATGTCCGTATGCTTGAAAACAATATAGGGTTGATTGCCGTAACCCATACGTTCCATATATTCCTGTGCCATTTCCATAAATTGTTCATCACTTATCTGGTCTTTTGGGTCGGGGTTCAGCGAAATATGCCGTACCGTTTTTTCCGTTTTGATGTTTGCTGATAAATATGACTCAAAACATTTATTAAAATAGGCTACAGAATAGTTGCCGTCTACTGTATCAGGTATTTTGTTTAGTAACAAGACTGCTCCGTTTTCCTTTTCCACTTTCTGCTGATTGTACAAAATCGCTCCATACATATTGCTTCCTTTTCCTATTTTTGCAATCATAACTTTACTCTTTTTTCAAATACTTCTCTTCAAATTCCTGTGTCAAACGGATGACTTCTTTTGTGACTTGTACCAATTCAATTGTTTCTTTTTCCAATTTAATTGTTTCTTTTTCCAATTTAAACAGGTAAGTTCCTGCTTTTTTCTCCGAAAAATTGGGGTACAATATCTTCACAGTCTGATTGTAATTTGTTCCGATTGCTCGGAACTGGCTAAAAAAGCGGGTCAACTTTTCGTGATATTCCACCGCATTCATATCAATTTTGACGGTCTTTACCTTCTTTTGAAAGATGCAGGCTGTAATAAAATGAGCAATTACTTTCATTTCTGACTGGTCAAAGAGGGCAAGAAATTTGGCATTGTCCTCTGCATTTAGGTTGATGGAATACCGATGAACCGCAGGGTCAATCTTTGGTTTTCTTCCTGATTTCTTAATCTGTTTTCTGTTTTTCTCTTCCATAATAATCCATTTAATATTAATGACTACTTGATATTATGCCTAAAACTATTTTTTTGAGATACAGAAGCTACCACCAGCCTGTCGAACAGGGATTCTCCAAAGTATCTTCGGTTGAAC
>NZ_QNUG01000063.1 GCF_003385395.1 Epilithonimonas hispanica
AACAGGGTCTAACAATATTTTCATTGGCATTGGCGCTGGTAGCCCGGCCACAGGAAACAGAAGCGTAAGTAATAAACTAGCTATACATTCAACCCCCGTTACAACAAGTTCAACCAGCTTTTGGGATAGTATCACGAACAATTATACGGATTACAAATTTGCTTTGATTTCGGGGGATTTTTCTGAAAGGTGGTTAAATATCAATGGCAAGCTCAGCGTTACACCTTCCCAAATGCCCAATGCAGACGGAGATTCATCCTATACAAAAAAAGTGGTTGCTAAAGCTGATGGATCATTTGGCTTCGCAACAGAAACGGTTCCTAACCCTCCGCCTACCGGAACATATATTCTGAAAAGTTTGAACGGCGTAACAAGTTGGGAAACGCCATAATCATAAAACTATGAAAAACTTTTTCAAATTTTTATCCCTAATAATTATCGTTTCGCTAACATCTTGTAGAGCTATTGTTTCGAATCCAGGCAAACCGTTGAAAGATAATTCTTTAGAAATAAATCAGAAATATGAAGTTCAGGATTTCACTGCAAAAATCCACAAAATAAAAATCACATCAATTGATAATAAAAATATTTACGGCATTTCCAAAAAAGGAGAGACTATCTCAATCGATAAAAAACAAATCCGGGAAGTGAAAAAAGTAAAGGTCGTGAGTTCTATTGTTGTAGGCATTATGGCAATTGCAGCGGTCATCCTTGTTCCAATATAGAGAACAACATTTAGAAAATCAAATTTAAATTTTGAAAAATGAATACTGATGAAGCAAAAGATGAAGTTATTTTTTTCAGAATTAAGAGTGAAAAGAAGAAAGATTGGAAAAAAATCTGTTCCAATAAACAAATTTCCCTGACTAGTCTAATCATCAATTCCGTAGAGAATAGAATGATGGATGACGAGAGACGAAAAGTATTGGCGTTCATTGAAAAACAGGATAACATCTTCGGAAAAATTGAAAATAATATCAATCAGGTAGCAAAAATAGCAAATGGTCAAAAATTTATCAGCGAAAATAAACTCAGAAATTTTTCGGATAAGTTATCAGAGATCATAATTCTGAAAAAAGAACAGAACGAAATCTTTACAAAAATCTATGCAAAGCTATCAAGATGATTGTTAAGATCATGGATCCGGCAGGTCCGAGTTTTCCAGGAGTTCATTATAACGATAAGAAAATTGATAAAGGCATTGGAGAATTAATGCTGATGAAAAATTTTCCTTCATTCATTAACGAATCAAGCAGCAAGCAAGAAGTAAGAAACTATTTAAGAGCTATTTCAATCGGGAATAAAAAAGTGTTGAAGCCTCAATTTCACGCGATGATCTCTACAAAATTTCAAGGGCATTCGAAAGAAGAGCTTACTAAGATAACGGAGAATTTTATGGATGAAATGAAATATGGCGAACAGCCTTTCATTGTGGTTTTTCATAAGGATACAGATAATAATCACGTACACATTGTTTCAACCCGGGTTGATAAACAGACAGGGAAAAAGATCAATGACAGTTATGAAAGGCTTAAAGCCCAAAAAGCATTAAGCGTTACAATGGAAAAATTATATGGTCAGAAACCGGAAGAAGAACTGGAAAAGCTGCTGAACTACAAAATAAGTTCGCTTGATCAGTTGGAAACTCTACTCAGCAGAAATGGTTACAAGATAGGCAAAAACACAAGTGATGAAAATTCTTTTAACATTTTAAAAAACGGAGTAAACCAAAAATCTATTAGAGGGGATCAGATTGTTTTTGATAACAGCAAAAATGAAAAAAGGGCTAAGCAGATGAAAGCCATATTAAGCAAATACAAAGAATTGTATTCCAATAAGGTTTTTAAAGTGGTGGATAATAGAAAAAATGAAGCAGTGCTTCCAAAAGAGAAGACTACTGACGGAGGAAATGATTCAAAAATGAAGATTGCCTTTGAAAGCGAGCTCCAAAAAAAGCTGAAAGATGTTTTCGGGATCGATATGGTTTTTCATCATAAAGAAGATAAAAATCCTTTCGGCTACACCGTGATCGACCATAAAACAGGAGAAGTATACAAAGGAAGTGATATTATGAAAATGAATGAAGTATTTGAATTTACTTCTGACAAGGTGGATAAGAAGACTTTTGAAATACTGAAGGATTATAATATTCGCAGCCAGGAAACAAAAAAGATCCTGCTTGAATTTTTTAAGAAGAATAATCCGGAAGCAGAAATCAAGGACTTTATGCTTTTTGAAAACCGAGGGAAGAAAGATTTGGAAACCTACCGAAAAGTCCAGTTTGAAGTAAAGGACTTTATTAGAAATAACAAAAACACAAATGATGAAAAAAAAGATATTTCTATAACAAAAGGCGAAGATGGAAAGCTGTATGCTGTTCATACCAGATTTCATTACGTGGGTGAACTTCAACCATTAATCGGAGAAAAGGAATATCAAAAATTTCTGAATCCCATAAGCGTCAATGAAGTGCAGACAGAAAACCGGACTGAAAATAATGAAAAAACAGAATTAAACAAAGCCGTCAACGAAATGCTTTTTGAGTTGATGAAAAGTTCGGGAACTGCAAAAGACCCTGCCGAAAATGAACTCAAAAAAAGACGAAAAAAGAGACGATAAAGTTGATGGAAAAATCATCTTCAGTCCAATAAAAATCAACTAAAACCTATGATCATCACATTTGCTACCCAAAAAGGAGGAACCGGAAAAACGACATTAGCCATCGCTTTTGCCAATTACATTACCGCACTTTCAGAAAGAAAACTCAATGTTTTCGATTTTGATTATCAGAAATCATTCTATCACAAATGGAAAGAAGATGAGCTATTGGACATTCCAAAATTGTACGATGTAGAAATTATTGGCGAGGAAGAAGAGCAGCCTTTTTCAGACTTTGAAACTCTCATTAATTTAAAAGAAAGCGATGAGATCAATCTCTTTGATTTGGCCGGAACGCTCGATGCAAAATACAGTGATTTGCTCATATACAGTGATTTTATCGTAACACCTTTTGAGTATTCCGATGTTTCTGTAAAATCGACTTTGGTCTTCATCAATATGCTGGGACTACTGGAAAGTGAGGCCGAAAGAATATTTATCCGTTCCAAATATGATAAAGGCTACAAGTATCTGAATCAGGAAGCAATGGACATTGAGCTCGCAAAATATGGAATGCTGCTGCCAAGCCCGGTATTTAAAAGAAACTGCCTACAAACTATTAATACCAGAAGCCTTATAGGCAAGCAAAAATATGCAGTAGAACATACATTCGATGAACTTATAAAATATATCAATGAAACCTCAAAAATCAAAATACAAGTGATTAAAAAGAGGTAAAAAATCAAAGATTCAATACCAACAAACGACAACGATTGACTGACAACTAAATCAATAAAAAATGATAAAAATTTCACTTACTATTCTGGCTGTTTACGTGTTGTATTATGCAGGTAACATTGTATACGATCTGTTTCTGAAGAAAGAAAAAGAAACCTACAAAGAAGAGACTGAGGAATTTTCTTTATCCGAAATTTCCGAACAGTACGAAGATCTTACTGCAACTATAGGGATTGAAGATGTAGAAAATCTCAACACTCCCAAATCCTTTAATAAAAATCTAATCCATTCTGATTACACTGAAGGAAATGAAGAAAGACAAGATCTGGAATATTTGAGGGGACTATTTGAATCTGAACAAGATCTGGATGAACCGGACAATGCACCCAAAAAGGATTTTACCGAAATTGAAAACCAACCTGATCCTGAAAATGCTGAATCAAGCGAAGCGTATTTTGACCAAAAGGAAAAAATATCAACAGAAAAGGAAAATCAGAAACCTAACGAAGTGATTAGCGAAAACCCAATCACGGTTTGTGCAGACCAGGAAACTTCCAGAATAAAAGATTGGAAGGCGATGCTTAATCTTTCTGAAACCTTGGTTCAAATGGTTGCGAACTACGACGGATACAAAGTTTATCAATCCATTATGTAGTTAGCCAACTTAAACAAAATCTAACGTACTGATTATTAGACTTAACAGCGGATTCCCATCCGTTGTCCGGGACTCCTATTCCCAAAATTTAACACTCAATTGATTATTAACCCTTTATAAATTTTTTGAATTATGATGAAAAATTTTTTCACAAAAAACGTGACAACAAAAAAAGTTCTAACCCTAGCCTTGGCAATTATGGCGATAACTCCCGCATTTGCCCAAGGTGGAGCAACGGCAATCTCGAATGCAGCAAGTGATATCACTGATTATTGGGATCCGGTCAAGCTGATCTTGAAAGCAGTAGGAGGATTGGTCGGTTTTATCGGAGGTCTCCGAGTGTATAATAAATGGACGAATGGTGACCAGGACGTAAACAAAGAGATCCTTGGTTATGGAGGAGCAATGATCTTCCTGATTGTCGTTCCGGAATTTGTAACAGCATTCTTTGCATAGGATGGGATTCTACCTTTATAAGGGGCTGAAAAAGCCCCTTGTATTCTTCGGACTCAAAGGGAAATACATCTTTTACGCAGTCGGTGTTATCGGTGGCGGGGTCATTTCAGCATTGGTACTCTCAAAGTTCGGTCTCTTAGGCTCTTTACTTGGTCTTGCAGTCACCGCAGGCGGAGTTTATCTCATCTTCAGAAGACAGGATAAATATGGTTTGTATGACAAAACCAGAAACTTCGATCACATCTTAATTTTTCCAAAAAGGTTAGGCAGTAATAAACTTTTAAAGAATGGCAACAACAAAAAAACAGGCATTTAGCATTCCTTTTATAGGTTATGATTATGGAAAGGATTTCAATTGGGATTTTGATGTTCTTTTCGGACAATACGGAAACCCTATTATCGGGATCAAGATAAAAAACATCGTAGAACAGTACTCGGCGGACCCGGATAGCTATCTCAACTTTCACACGGTTTTAAATCAGGTGGTATCGATCATTGGAGAGGGGAGAATCGTTCAGAAGCTCGATATTTTTTCCAAAAAAAAATACACCGCTGAACAATCCAACCAATTTCTACAACAAAAATATTCGGAACATTTTGACGGCAGACTTTTCAAAACCATCGAAACGGTGCTTTTGTTTACAGATATCATCGATGATAAACTGAAAAAGAAAAGAAAGCAATACAATTTCTCCGATAAAAGCTATAAAGAACTTCGGGACAAATGCCAAAAAGTATTGATGCTTTTGAAGCAGAATGACTGCGAACCTCAGTTTTTATTTGAGAAAGATTTTGAATACTACATTTCGGGAGTTCTGTCGATGCAGTTTACCGAATCTCCAACATTCGATAATATAAAAAGCACCAACGAATTTTTGCAGATCGGAAACAGATTCGTAAAAAATATTTCTTACGTGGATGTAGAAAACATTGATTTGCCCTCAGAAATTGAACCTTATTCTGTTCTCGGCGGTAACGGTGCAGCTGCTGAAACAGCAGTTGATAATTTTAGTTTTATCAATGAACTGGAAGATTATGAGACCATTGTATACAATCAGATTATTACTATTCCAATTCAGGCGCAACAGCAAAGGGAGCTTGATAAAAAGAAGAAAAAGCACGAAGGAGCAGCTAACAATTCTCCTTCCAATGCGATTATAGCAGATGAAATTCAGACTCTGCTTCATAATATTGCTGTTGATGGGCAATTGGTGGTCAATGCTCATTTTTCAATATTGTTTTCAGCCCAGACACTGGAAAAAATGGAAAACATTCAGTCGATGATTGAAAATAAGCTTTTCACAAAAGGAATCATTGTTTCTAAAAATGCCTACAACCAGTTAGAACTTTGGCGGTCGGCAATTCCGGGCAATGGAACAGAACTTAGGGAATATGATCTTTTTATGACGACAAGCGAAGCGGCCTTGTGTTTTTTTTTTAAAGAAAGTTACCCCGTCAATGAAGAATCCAATTTCTATTTAAGATTTACCGATAGACAAGGCGTTCCGCTAAAAGTAGATCCTTCGGATTTACCGATGAAAACAGGAAGAATTAATAACAGAAATAAGTTCGTTCTCGGACCTAGTGGTTCAGGCAAAAGTTTTTTAATGAACAATATTATCGAGCAGTACTTGACCTACAATTATGATGTAGTGATTGTTGATACAGGAGATTCCTATTCAGGAACTTGTAAATATAAAGGAGGAAGATACATTCAATATACCGAAGAAAAGCCCATTACAATGAATCCTTTTCTGATGGATAAAAAAGAATTTAATATCGAAAAAATCGAATTTTTAACCAACTTGATTTTCTTGATTTGGCAAGGTCCCGATGCTGCAATGTCATCCGCTCAAAAATCCATTTTAGATAATGTGTTGATGTCGTATTACCATCAGTATTTCAACTCAGGAACACAGTGGTATGAAAATAAAACTTCTGAAGAACTCATTCTCTATCTAGGTAAATACAACATTCACGAAGATGATCTTTTTTCTGAATATGAGAATGAAGCCAAAGGACAGCATACTTACTATGACATTTTGGGAATTACTTTCGATGCCAGTTCCGATGAAATAAAAGAAGCGGGAAGAAAATTGTTAAAATTCTATCATCCCGATAAGAACATCAATAATCCTGAATATGAAAGTGAAAATTTCTATAAAGTCTATGAAGCGTATGACACGCTGAACGATGAAGAAAGAAGGAAAATATACAATGAGACACAGTTAATTTTAATCAAGTCGAATGACATCATCAGGCAACCCAGATCAGCTGAAGAATGGAATGAATCCTTTAGAAAAGCCATTATCAGAAAAATAAAAGAACTGGAAGAAAAGCTGGTTGTAACAGAACTTTCGTTCAATGGGTTTTATGATTATTGTGATCAATTTCTTCCTATTTACCTGAATAATAAAAAACATAATATTATAGAGAAAGAGTTTAATCTGCGCACCTTTTTATTTGTACTGAAAGATTTTTACAAAGGCGGAAGGTACGGAACAACGCTCAATGAAAGTGCAGATAATACGCTGTTCGATGAATCTTTCATCGTTTTTGAAATTGATAATGTAAAAGATAATCCCAAGCTCTTTCCGATAGTAACGCTCATTATTATGGACACTTTCATTCAGAAAATGAGACTCAGAAAAGACCGCAGAAAAGCCTTAATAATCGAAGAAGCATGGAAGGCCATTGCTAGTAAATTGATGGGTGGATACATTCTTTATTTATATAAAACGGTGAGGAAATTTTGGGGAGAAGCGGTGGTGGTAACGCAGGAACTGGATGACATTATTGGAAATGCAGTGGTTAAAGATTCCATCATCAATAATTCGGATACATTTATTTTGCTTGACCAGACGAAGTTCAAAGACAACTTTGATAAAATCGCTTCATTGCTATCGCTCAATAAAGTAGAGCAAAACAAGATTTTTACCATCAACAATCTCAACAACAAATTCGGGAGAAGCCGATTCAAAGAATTTTACTTAAAAAGAGGTTCAAAAGGAGAGGTCTATGGAAATGAAGTTTCGCTTGAACAATATCTCACCTACACTACAGAAAAACCGGAAAAATCGGCAGTTGAATATTATGTGCACCAATACGGAGACTATGATGAAGCATTGCGCAGAATAGTTGGTGATTTAAAAACCTTCGGAGACAGTCTGGAAAACTTAGTGTCACTCGTGAATTTATACCAAAATCCTTTAGATCAAAAAATCAATTCCTTTTATAGAATGATGAAAAAAGAGAACAAAGGAAAGAATGTTTTTAAAATCATTTCACAGCAACTGGAAGACCGTAATATCAGTTTTTCAGAATTAATCAGTAAACAAAATTACGCTTATGAAAACGTTTAAACCTATAAATTTCCCAAGAGGATTTCGTCACGTTTCATCTCTGGCGAACCATATTATATTGAAGGTTTTTCTACTAATTTTCTCCCTCTGGGGGACAATGGGATTCGCCCAAAACACCTACATCGACCCTACGGTAACAGCGGCAATGATTCTTTATTCTGAAAATCTAAAAGCCAAGCAGAACGAAGTCATTGAGGAAACTTCAAAATTAAAGGACGCACAGACCTGGGTGGGAACACAGATGGTAGCGGCTAATGACATTCAGAATAAAATTCTGAAAGGCTTGAAAGAAGTTTCAGGAACATTACAAAACGGAATTCAGGCACAGGAGATCTACTCAGATCTCAATAAATGTTATAGTTATTCCTCACAAGTGGTACAACTAGCATCAGAACATCCTGAGTATGCCATTTTTGGGGTGAAAGCTTCACAAAAGACCTATGAGCAAAGTCTAAAGATCGTGACAGATGTATCTGATATTCTCGCATCCGGAGAGCTGAATCTTGCAACAGCAGGAGACCGCTACAAAATTCTTCATAATATTTCCGGTAATGTGAAAAATCTGAAGCTTTGGCTTTTAGCAATCAAACTGCGATTAGAAAAAGCAAACCGATTGGGATTCTGGAATTCTATTAATCCATTTGCCGGATATATCAATACAGACAAAGCTATTGTTGAAAATATAATGAACCGGTATAAACGGAATTTTTAAATTTTTCTATGATGAAATCGAAAAATGAGATTCGCCGACCTTACGGTGGCAAAAATAAAATTGTTGTCAGTTTGCTTATTCCTCTAGTTTATTTGGTATTGAGATCCTCCGGTGGTGGGTCTACCCCTGCATGGCAACAGGAAAATGTTTCATTTCCGATGATGGATATAGAAATCAATGCCACGATGAAAGAACACGACAGGCAAAAAGAAATGCGACAAAAACAAATTGCGAATGCCACCGTAGAAACGGCCAACAGAAACCAATGGAACAATTTTAAAGAAAAAATCACCAAAGTTCAGGACAGATTGCGAATTGTTTCATTTGCCATTCAAGCGATACCCACCGGAATAGCAATGAGCAGGGAAATAACCAAAATAACAAACAATCAGACTGCTATTATCAATGAAATAAACGATGCTCCCTATTCCATTATCGCTGTTTTGCCTTCTCAGGTTCAGTTTGTTGATGATCTGCAAATGGTAACACGGCTGGTAACCGGGATCATTTTGTCTTACGGAGCCATCAACCAAATGGAAAAATCAGAACGTAAAGTATTATTAGACTATGCTTTGGGTGAAGTAAAGGCGATAAGCAGAAATTCTACCCATATGCTTTTAAAGATAAGGGATATTAAAGCCAAGGTAAAACGTAACAAAAGAGCCTTTCAATATTATGTCAACAGGGATAAGCAAGTAGTTGAAAGCATCATGGATAACATTAAATCTTTCTAAAATGAAAAAAATATTTTTTTCCGGAGTTTTTTTCTTCTCTGTTGCATCTGTAAAAAGCCAGCAAATAGTGATTAACGACAAACTTCTGTCACAGATCACCGTAAACCACGGTGTTCGATTAGGAAGCGAACAGGCTTTTCTGGATTCCTATGAAAAGCAAAAAGAATTGTATGATGATATCAACAATAAAATCACGCAGATCATTGCGATTCAGGAATACATCTATCAACAACTGAAAAATGTGAATTCAGCCTTGACCCAGAGCAAAAAACTCATTTATCTCTATCAATATTTGGGTAAAATAGTAACGAACTCCAATAAAATGCTGGATCTATCAGCACAGCATCCTGAATATTCGGTACTCATTTCAAAATATTATGTTGAAATCGGGAAGCAGACGACGAAACTTCAGCAGGAAGTTACGCAGGACATTCTAAATGAGGAAAAAGATTTTCTAATGGACGCAATGGATAGGGAAATGCTGATTGAAAAGATTTTTACAAGGGTCAGAAATATCAACGGAAATATTCTGTACATCAATTTACGATTAGAGAATGCCAAGAAAATCCCTTATCTGTATCAGGTTCCGGTGCTTCGTAATTACATCAATATAGACAAAGCCATTGTTGGCGACATCATCACCAAATACCATTACCTCTTTAATTAAAAAATTATGGAAAATCTACTAAAAAAAATCAGCCTATTTCAGTTCATCTTGATTACAGGCAGTGTGTTTGGACAAGTCAGCGTCAAGAGATTAAATGATCCTTCCATTGTTGCCCAGCATAAAAGAATGGTCTTTCAAGATTGGGGAGATTGGAGACCATATCCAAAATACTTTTTAGGAATCCAAACCAATTTTGCCTACGCAACGGTGTGGGGAATTTGGGCTCCAAAAATCAACAGGGATTATAAGGATGGGGAAGACATTCGTCCATTAAAACCGACAGGAGTTCAAAATCAAAGGTTTGCCCAGCTAAAGTTTCAAGAGGAAGAAGCAAAAAAGATAAAAGCAGCTTCAGATACCATTCATAAAAGGAGCGTTCAGGATTTTGCCCATTGGACGTCCGCTACTGTCGATGCCGATCCTCTTTGGCTATTGTATTACAAACGAATGCTAAAACCTATTACTGAATTTCCCGATACACCTCAAAATTTTATCGAGTGGCGACTGAAAGACCTGCAAACGTTTGAAACACTCAGCTCAACAGGAGCATTAAAAAGACTTCAGGAAGAACTGGATCTCATCAAAGAAAAATATTCAATGTCCAGAAGTATGGATATGCCAAGGGGAAAAAGGTTCATTATGTACCACGAAACCCTTATCAAATGGCGAAAATTTGTTCAGGAATTAAGGAAGCACAACAACAAGACAACACTTCTTACAGATTACAAGAATATTCTGAAAAACCATTCAAATTTTGCTTTGCCACCTGCGTGGACACCTTCATCAGACGGGCAGATTGTTCAAAATATAATGAACCACTACAAACACCGATATTAAAAATGAATAAAACGATAACATTAACTTTTTGCCTATTAGCAATTCTTTTACCTGTAATGGGTTTCGCCCAGACAGACGGCGATTACAGTAATCTACTCCAATTTTTAAAAGGAGATGGCGCTTTTGAAAAATGGTTTATGGAGGTTTTTACCAAATTAGACAATAGTGTACAAGATAGCGCCGCCGGATCTGCTTTGGTAGGAAAAGCAATAGGCGGCTTAGGCGCTCTCATGTACCTTGGATATATGGGTTGGCAAATGGCGGCCGGAGATAGAGAATGGGAAATCACTCCAATGCTGAAACCAATTCTGATCGGATTTACGCTTGTTTATTGGAGTGGATTTGTCAGTATGATTCAAGCGCCATTTGAGGCCATTGCCGAACCCGGAATCTCAATTTTCAGCGATATAGAATCGGAAGTCAATGATTTACGGGTCGAGAGATTTAAAAAGCAGCAACAATTATTGGATGCTGTTATAAAACTGAAAGCGGAAGAAGATGCGAAGCAGGAAGTCATTGAGAATACCACTGAAGATGCTGATGATTCGTGGTTTGATATCAGTGAGGGATTGGATAAATTGATTCAGCCTATCAAAGAATGGTCAATACGAATGGAATTCCAAATGCAAAAATTAGTCGCAGAACTCATTGAATTTTGTTGTCTTTCCATTCTTCGGATTTGTGTATATCTCATTTTCTTCATTCAAAAAATATGGTCTTACATTTTAATTATTTTGGGGCCGATAGCTGTTGGAATGGCTCTTATTCCCGGATTTGAAAATTCATTATACAGTTGGGTATCAAAATTCATCAACATTAATCTTTACACTTTTGTTGCCTATACGATCATCAACATCGGTCAGCAATTGATCGCTTCCGGTTATACAATGGAGATCGAAAGGTATGATACCTTATTATCCAAT
>NZ_QNUG01000064.1 GCF_003385395.1 Epilithonimonas hispanica
AACAGGGTCTAACAATATTTTCATTGGCATTGGCGCTGGTAGCCCGGCCACAGGAAACAGAAGCGTAAGTAATAAACTAGCTATACATTCAACCCCCGTCACAACAAGTTCAACCAGCTTTTGGGATAGTATCACGAACAATTATACGGATTACAAATTTGCTTTGATTTCGGGGGATTTTTCTGAAAGATGGTTAAATATCAATGGCAAGCTCAGCGTAACACCTTCCCAAATGCCCAATGCAGACGGAGATTTATCCTATACAAAAAAAGTGGTTGCCAAAGCTGATGGATCATTTGGTTTCGCAACAGAAACGGTTCCTAACGCTCCATCTACCGGAACATATATTCTGAAAAGTGTGAACGGCGTAACAAGTTGGGTAACGCCATAATCATAAAACTATGAAAAACTTTTTTAAATCCTTCTTGCTAATAATTATCCTTTCGCTAACATCTTGTAGAGCTATTATTTCGAATCCGGGCAAACCATTAAAAGATAATTCTTTAGAAATAAATCATAAATATGAAGTTCAGGATTTTACTGCAAAAATCCACAAAATAAAAATCACATCAATTGATAATAATAGTATTTATGGCATTTCCAAGAAAGGAGAGACTATCTCAATCGATAAAAAACAAATCAGGGAAGTGAAAAAAGTAAAGGTCGTGAGTTCCATTGTTGTGGGCATTCTGGCAATTGCGGCGGTCATCTTTGTTCCAATATAGAAAACAACATTTATAAAATCAGATTTGAATTTGAAAGATGAATATTGATGAGCAAAAAGATGAAGTTATTTTTTTCAGAATTAAGAGTGAAAAGAAGAAAGATTGGAAAAAAATCTGTTCCAATAAACAAATTTCCCTGACTAGTCTAATCATCAATTCTGTAGAGAATAGAATGATGGATGACGAGAGACGAAAAGTATTGGCGTTCATTGAAAAACAGGATAACATCTTCGGAAAAATTGAAAATAATATCAATCAAGTTGCAAAAATAGCAAATGGTCAGAAGTTTATCAGCGAAAGTCAACTCAGCAATTTTTCGGATAAGTTATCAGAAATCGTAATTCTGAAAAAAGAACAGAACGAAATATTTACAAAAATCTATGCAAAGCTATCAAGATGATTGTTAAGATAATGGATCCGGCAGGTCCCAGTTTTCCAGGAGTTCATTATAACGATAAGAAAATTGACAAAGGAACCGGAGAATTAATGCTGATGAAAAATTTTCCTTCCTTCATTAACGAATCAAGCAGCAAGGAAGAAGTAAGAAACTATTTGAGAGCTATTTCGATTGGGAACAAAAAAGTATTAAAGCCTCAATTCCACGCGATGATCTCTACGAAATTTCAAGGACATTCGAAGGAAGAGCTGACTAAGATCGCGGCGAATTTTATGGATGAAATGAAATATGGCGAACAGCCTTTCATTGTGGTGTTTCATAAGGATACAGATAATAATCACGTACACATAGTTTCTACCCGAGTTGATAAACAGACAGGGAAAAAGATCAATGACAGTTATGAAAGGCTTAAAGCCCAAAAAGCATTAAGCGTTACAATGGAAAAATTGTATGGTCAGAAACCGGAAGAAGAACTGGAAAAACTGCTGAACTACAAAATAAGTTCGCTTAATCAGTTGGAAACTCTACTCAATAGAAATGGATATAAGATAGGCAAAAACACAAATGATGAAAATTCTTTTAAAATTTTAAAAAACGGGGTAATACAGCAAACACTTTCAGGAAGTCAGATTGTTTTTGATAACAGCAAAAATGATAAAAGGGCAAAGCAGATCAAAGGTATATTAAGCAAATACAAAGAATTGTATTCCACCAAGGTTTTTAAAGTAGAAGATGATAGGCAACTGAAATCGATGCTCCCAAAAGAAAAATTAGAAGAAAATGATTTAAAAGTAAAAATCACTTTTGAAAGTGAACTTCAAAAAAAGTTGAGAGATGTTTTCGGGATCGATATGGTTTTTCATCATAAAGAAAAAAATCCTTTTGGCTACACTGTAATCGACCATAAAACACAAAAAGTATATAAAGGTAGTGATCTACTGAAAATGAATGAAGTATTTGAATTTACTTCTGAAAAGCTGGATAAGAAGACTTTTGAAATCCTGAAGGATTATAATATTCGCAGCCAGGAAACAAAAAAGATCCTGCTTGAATTTTTTAAGAAGAATAATCCGGAAGCAGAAATCAAGGACTTTATGCTTTTTGAAAACCGGGGTAAAAAAGATCTGGAAACCTATCGAAAAGTCCAGTTTGAAGTAAAGGACTTTATTAGAAATAACAAAAACACAAATGATGAAAAAAAAGATATTTCTATAACGACTGCTGAAGACGGAAAGCTGTATGCTGTTCATACCAAGTTCCATTACGTGGGTGAACTTCAGCCATTAATCGGAGAAAAGGAATATCAAAAATTTCTGAATCCCATAAGCGTAAATGAAGTGCAAACAGAAAACCGGACTGAAAATAATGAAAAAACAGAATTAAACAAAGCCGTCAACGAACTTCTTTTTGAGTTGATGAAAAGTTCGGGAACTGCAAAAGACCCTGCCGAAAATGAACTCAAAAAAAGACGAAAAAAGAGACGATAAAGTTGATGGAAAAATCGTCTTCAGTCCAGTAAAAATCAACTAAAACCTATGATCATCACATTTGCTACCCAAAAAGGAGGAACCGGAAAAACGACATTAGCCATAGCTTTTGCCAATTACATTACCGCTATTTCAGAAAGGAAAATCAATGTTTTCGATTTTGATTATCAGAAATCATTTTACTACAAATGGAAAGATGATGAGCTATTGGACATTCCAAAATTGTACGATGTAGAAATTATTGGCGAGGAAGAAGATCAGCCTTTTTCAGACTTTGAAACTCTCATTAATTTAAAAGAAAGCGATGAGATTAACCTCTTTGATTTGGCCGGAACGCTCGATGCAAAATACAGTGATTTGCTCATATACAGTGATTTTATCGTAACACCTTTTGAGTATTCCGATGTTTCTGTAAAATCGACTTTGGTCTTTATCAATATGCTGGGACTATTGGAAAGTGAGGCTGAAAGAGTATTTATCCGTTCCAAATATGATAAAGGCTACAAGTATCTGAATCAGGAAGCAATGGACATTGAGCTCGCAAAATATGGAATGCTGCTGCCAAGTCCGGTATTCAAAAGAAACTGCCTACAAACTATTAATACCAGAAGCCTGATAAGCAAACAAAAATATGCAGTAGAACATACATTCGATGAACTTATAAAATACATCAATGAAACCTCAAAAATCAAAATACAAGTGATTAAAAAGAAGGAAAAAATAAAAGATTCAATACCAACATAAAACAACGATCGACTGACAACTAAATCAATAAAAAATGATAAAAATCTCACTTACCATTCTGGCTGTTTATCTGATGTATTATGCAGGTAATATCTTATACGATCTGTTTCTGAAAAAAGAAAGAGAAACCTATAAAGAAGAGACGGAGGAATTTTCTTTGTCCGAAATTTCCGAACAGTACGAAGATCTTACTGCAACTATAGGGATTGAAGATGTAGAAAATCTCAACACTCCCAAGTCCTTTAATAAAAATGTAATCCATTCTGATATCACTGAAGGAAATGAAGAACGACAAGATCTGGAGTATTTAAGAAAACAATTTGAATCTGAACAAGATCTGGATGAATTCGATAATCCATCAAAAAAGGATTTTACCGAAATTGAAAACCAATCACATCCTGAAAATGCTGAATCAAGCGAAGAGTATTTTGAACAAAAGGAAAAAATATCAACCGAAAAGGAAAATCAGAAACCTAATGAAGTGATTAGCGAAAACCCGATCACGGTTAGTGCAGACCAGAAAACTTCCAGAATTAAAGATTGGAAGGCGATGCTGAATCTTTCTGAAACCCTGGTTCAATTGGTTGCAAATCACGATGGATATAAGGTTTATCAATCCATTATGTAGTTAGTCAACTTAAACAAAATCTAACGTACTGATTATTAGACTTAACAGCGGATTTCCATCCGTTGTCCGGGACTTCTATGCCCAAAATTTAACACTCAATTGATTATTAACCCTTTATAAATTTTTTGAATTATGATGAAAAATTATTTCACAAAAAACGTGACAACAAAGAAAGTTCTAACCCTAGCCTTGGCAATTATGGCGATAACTCCAGCATTTGCACAAGGTGGTGCAACCGCTATTTCAAATGCCGCAAGTGATATCACTGATTATTGGGATCCGGTCAAGCTGATTTTGAAAGCAGTAGGAGGATTGGTCGGTTTTATCGGAGGTCTCCGAGTGTATAATAAATGGACGAATGGTGACCAGGACGTCAACAAAGAGATCCTTGGTTATGGGGGAGCAATGATCTTCTTGATTGTAGTTCCGGAATTCGTAACAGCATTCTTTGCCTAATATGGGATTCTACCTTTATAAGGGGCTGAAAAAGCCCCTTATATTCTTCGGACTCAAAGGGAAATATATCTTTTACGCAGTTGGTGTCATCGGAGGCGGGGTCATTTCAGCATTGGTACTCTCGAAGTTCGGTCTCTTAGGCTCTTTACTTGGTCTTGCAGTCACCGCAGGCGGAGTTTATCTTATCTTCAGAAGACAGGACAAATATGGTTTGTATGACAAAACCAAAAACTTCGATCACATCTTAATTTTTCCCAAAAGGTTAGACAGTAATAAACTTTTAAAGAATGGCAACAACAAAAAAACAGGCATTTAGCATTCCTTTTATCGGATATGATCTTGGAAAGGATTTCAATTGGGATTTTGATGTACTTTTCGGACAATACGGAAACCCTATTATCGGGATCAAGATAAAAAACATTGTCGAGCAATATTCGGCAGATCCTGACAGCTATCTCACTTTCCACACGGTTTTAAATCAGGTGGTATCAATCATTGGAGAAGGAAGAATTGTTCAGAAGCTCGATATTTTTTCAAAAAAGAAATATTCAGCCGAACAATCCAACCAATTTCTACAACAAAAATATTCGGAACATTTTGACGGCAGACTTTTCAAAACCATTGAAACGGTTCTGTTCTTTACCGATATTATTGATGACAAGCTGAAAAAGAAAAATAAGCATTACAATTTCTCTGAAAAAAGCTATAAAGAACTACGGGACAAATGTCAGAAAGTATTGATGCTTTTGAAGCAGAATGACTCTGAACCGCAGTTTTTGTTTGAGAAAGATTTTGAATATTATATATCAGGTGTTTTGTCGATGCAATTTTCCGATTCTCCCATATTTGATAATATCAAAAGCACCAACGAATTTTTGCAGATCGGAAACAGGTTTGTAAAAAATATTTCCTACGTGGATGTAGAAAATATTGATCTTCCTTCAGAAATTGAGCCTTACTCTGTTCTCGGCGGTAACGGTGCAGCAGCAGAAACAGCAGTTGATAATTTTAGTTTTATCAATGAACTAGAAGATTATGAGACCATTGTCTACAATCAGATCATTACGATTCCGCTTCAGGCACAACAGCAGAGGGAACTCGACAAAAAAAAGAAAAAGCACGAAGGAGCAGCCAACAATTCTCCGTCCAACGCCATTATAGCAGATGAAATTCAGACACTGCTTCATAATATTGCCATTGATGGACAGCTCGTTGTGAATGCCCATTTTTCAATCTTATTTTCCGCAGAAACATTGGAGAAAATGGAAAATATTCAGTCAATGATTGAAAATAAACTGTTCACAAAAGGAATCATTGTTTCCAAAAATGCCTACAACCAATTGGAACTTTGGCGATCAGCAATTCCTGGAAATGGAACAGAACTCAGGGAGTATGATCTATTTATGACGACAAGCGAAGCGGCCTTGTGTTTTTTTTTTAAAGAAAGTTACCCCGTCAATGAAGAATCCAATTTCTACCTGAGATTTACGGACAGACAAGGCGTTCCGCTGAAAGTAGATCCTTCGGATTTACCGATGAAAACGGGAAGAATAAACAACAGGAACAAATTTGTATTAGGACCTTCCGGTTCGGGGAAATCATTCCTGATGAACAATATTATCGAGCAGTATTTGACCTACAATTATGATGTGGTCATTGTCGATACAGGAGATTCTTATTCAGGAACCTGCAAATACAAAGGAGGAAGATACATCCAATACACCGAAGAAAGACCAATCACGATGAATCCTTTTCTGATGGATAAGAAAGAATTTAATATCGAAAAAATAGAATTTTTAACCAACCTGATTTTCCTTATCTGGCAAGGTCCGGATTCTTCAATGTCATCAACACAAAAATCCGTTTTAGATAATGTTTTGATGTCTTATTACCATCAATATTTTAACTCAGGAACAGAGTGGTATGAAAATAAAACTTCTGAAGAACTCATTCTCTATCTGGGTAAATACAACATTCACGAAGACGATCTTTTTTCTGAATATGAAAACGAAACCAAAGGACAGCATACTTACTATGATATTTTGGGAATTACTTTCGATGCCAGTTCCGATGAAATAAAGGAAGCGGGAAGAAAATTATTGAAATTTTATCATCCTGACAAGAACATCAATAATCCGGAATATGAAAGCGAAAACTTCTATAAAGTGTATGAAGCGTATGACACGCTGAACGATGAAGAAAGAAGGAAAATATACAATGAAACGCAGTTGATTTTAATCAAGTCGAATGACATCATCAGGCAATCCAGATCAGCAGAAGAATGGAATCAATCCTTTAGAAAAGCCATTATCAGAAAAATAAAAGAACTGGAAGAAAAGCTGGTTGTAACAGAACTTTCCTTCAATGGGTTTTATGATTATTGCGATCAATTTCTTCCTATTTACCTGAATAATAAAAAACATAATATTATAGAGAAAGAGTTTAATCTGCGCACCTTTTTATTTGTACTGAAAGATTTTTACAAAGGCGGAAGGTACGGAACAACGCTCAATGAAAGTGCAGATAATACGCTGTTCGACGAATCTTTCATCGTTTTTGAAATTGATAATGTTAAGGATAATCCGAAACTGTTTCCGATTGTCACGCTCATTATTATGGACACCTTTATTCAGAAAATGAGGTTAAGAAAAGACCGCAGAAAAGCACTCATCATCGAAGAAGCGTGGAAGGCAATTGCGAGTAAACTGATGGGAGGCTACATTCTTTATTTATACAAAACGGTGAGGAAATTTTGGGGAGAAGCGGTGGTGGTAACGCAGGAATTGGATGATATTATTGGCAATGCGGTGGTCAAAGATTCAATTATCAATAATTCGGACACTTTTATATTGCTTGACCAGACGAAGTTCAAAGACAACTTTGATAAAATAGCTTCATTGCTATCACTCAATAAAGTAGAGCAAAACAAGATTTTTACCATCAACAATCTCAACAACAAATTCGGGAGAAGCCGATTTAAAGAATTCTATTTAAAGAGAGGTTCAAAAGGAGAAGTCTATGGAAATGAGGTTTCATTGGAGCAATATCTCACCTATACCACAGAAAAACCGGAGAAATCAGCAGTGGAGTATTATGTTCACCGTTACGGTGACTATGATGAAGCACTACGCAAAATAGTTGGTGATCTCAAAACCTTCGGAGACAGTCTGGAAAACTTAGTGTCACTCGTGAACTTATATCAAAATCCATTGGATGATAAAATCAATTCTTTCTACAGAATGATGAAAAAAGAACACATAGGGAAGAATGTTTTCAAGACTATCACACAGGAATTAGAAGACCAGAATATCAGTTTTTCAGAATTAATAAATAAACAACGATATGAAAAAATTTAGCATTTTATTTTTAGGTTTTGGAAATTTCCTCTATTCACAAAACACTTACATCGACCCCACAGTAACGGCGGCAATGATTCTCTATTCTGAAAATCTAAAAGCCAAACAAAACGAAGTCATTGAGGAAACTTCAAAGTTAAAAGATGCACAAACCTGGGTCGGAACACAGATGGTGGCAGCTAATGACATTCAGAATAAAATTCTGAGGGGTTTAAAAGAGGTTTCCGGCACTTTACAAAATGGAATCCAAGCACAGGAGATCTACTCAGAACTCAATAAATGCTATAATTATTCCTCACAAGTAGTACAATTGGCATCAGAACATCCGGAATATGCCATTTTTGGAGTTAAGGCTTCACAAAAAACCTATGAGCAAAGTTTAAAGATTGTGACCGATGTTTCTGACATTCTCGCCTCCGGAGAGCTGAATCTGGCTACTGCCGGAGATCGATATAAAATTCTGCATAATATTTCCGGTAATGTCAAAAATCTGAAGCTTTGGCTTTTGGCGATAAAATTACGACTGGAAAAAGCAAACCGATTAGGATTCTGGAATTCTATTAATCCATTTGCAGGGTATATCAACACCGACAAAGGTATTGTTGAAAACATAATGAACAGGTATAAACGGAATTTTTAAATTTTTCTATTATGAGAAGAAGAATTCTTGTAAGCTTATTTATTCTGACCGCTTACTTCGTATTGACATCTTCCGGTGGTGGTTCTACACCAGCATGGCAACAGGAAAATGTTTCCTTTCCGATGATGGATATAGAAATCAATGCCACAATGAAAGAGCACGACAGGCAAAAAGAAATGCGGCAAAAGCAAATTGCGAATGCTACTGTAGAAACAGCCAACAGAACCCAATGGAACCAATTCAAAGATAAGATTACCAAAGTTCAGGACAGATTGCGAATTGTTTCATTTGCCATTCAAGCCATACCAACCGGAATAGCAATGAGCAGGGAAATAACAAAAATAACAAACAATCAAACTGCTATTATCAATGAAATAAACGATGCTCCTTATTCCATTGTAGCCGTTTTGCCTTCTCAAGTTCAGTTTGTAGATGACCTGCAAATGGTAACAAGGCTCGTAATGGGAATCGTAATTTCTTATGGGGCAGTTAACCAAATGGAAAAATCAGAACGTAAAGTATTATTGGACTATGCTTTAGGCGAAGTAAAAACATTGAGCAGGAATTCCACACACATGCTTTTGAAGATAAGAGATATTAAGGCCAAAGTAAAACGTAACAAAAGAGCCTTTCAATATTATGTCAATAGGGATAAGCAAGTAGTTGAAAGCATAATGGATAACATCAAATCCTTTTAGAATTGAAATCGAAGATTATTTCCTTTCAGTCGATGAAATCGAAGATTCGGCAGCCCCCAATGTATTCGCAAATTTCATAATGAAAAAATAATAACAATATGAGCAAAAAAATAGTAGCCTTTGGAATGTTGGTACTTTCAGGAATCACTGTTGATAGCCAGCAAATAGTAATTAATGATAAACTTCTGTCACAGATCACCGTCAATCACGGAGTTAGATTAGCAAGCGAACAAACTTTTTTGGATTCGTACGAAAAGCAAAAAGAATTGTATGACGATATCAACAATAAGATAACACAGATCATAGCCATTCAGGAGTACATCTATCAACAGCTGAAAAATGTTAATTCAGCACTTACCCAGAGTAAAAAACTTATCTACCTCTATCAGTATTTGGGTAAAATCGTGACGAACTCCAATAAAATGCTGGATCTATCCGCACAGCATCCTGAATATTCGGTACTCATTTCAAAATATTATGTTGAAATAGGGAAGCAGACGATGAAGCTTCAACAGGAAGTTACTCAGGATATTCTCAAAGAGGACAAAGATTTTCTGAT
Source organism: Epilithonimonas hispanica (assembly GCF_003385395.1). GTDB lineage: Bacteria > Bacteroidota > Bacteroidia > Flavobacteriales > Weeksellaceae > Epilithonimonas > Epilithonimonas hispanica. The sequence goes on from NZ_QNUG01000064.1 coordinate 9,691, forward strand.
GGATGCAATGGATAGAGAAATGCTGATTGAAAAGATCTTTACCCGTGTCAGAAATATCAATGGAAATATTTTATACATCAATCTGCGATTAGAGAATGCTAAGAAAATTCCCTACCTGTATCAAGTTCCTGTTCTCCGCAACTACATCAATATAGACAAGGCCATTGTTGGCGACATCATTACGAAATTCAATCACATCTTTAATTAAAACATCATGAAAAATTTAGTAAAAAAAATAAGCATCCTACCACTTTTACTCTTGACAGTTGCACTCTCTGGACAATTCAGCGTCAAGAGATTAAATGACCCTTCCATTGTTGCTCAACATAAAAGAATGGTCTTTCAAGATTGGGGAGATTGGAGACCTTATCCAAAATATTTTTTAGGCATCCAAACCAATTTTGCTTATGCAACGGTTTGGGGGTTGTGGTCTCCAAAAATCAACAGGGATTATAAAAATGGTGAAGACATTAGACCATTAAAACCGACAGGGGTGCAAAATCAAAGATTCGCTCAATTAAAATTTCAGGAAGAAGAAGCAAAAAAAATAAAAGCCGCTTCGGACACCATCCATAAAAGAAGCGTTCAGGATTTTGCCCATTGGACTTCCGCCACCGTTGACGCAGACCCACTTTGGTTGCTGTATTACAAAAGAATGCTAAAACCAATTACCGAATTCCCCGACCATCCACAAAATTTTATTGAATGGAGATTGAAAGACCAACAAACGTTTGAAACGCTCAGCACAACAGGAACAATAAAAAGACTTCAGGAAGAACTGGATTTAATCAAAGAAAAATATTCAATGTCCAGAAGTATGGATATGCCAAGAGGAAAACGATTCATAATGTACCACCAAACCCTCATCAAGTGGAGAAAATTTGTAACGGAATTAAGGAAGCACAATAACAAGACAACACTTCTTACAGATTACAAGAATATTCTGAAAAACCATTCAAATTATGCTTTGCCACCTGCGTGGACACCGGCATCAGACCAACAAATTGTTCATAATATGATGAATCATTATAAACACCGATTTTAAAAATGAATAAAACGATAACATTAACTTTTTGCTTATTAGCAATTCTTTTACCTGCTATGGGTTTCGCCCAAACAGACGGCGATTATAGCAATCTACTCCAATTTTTAAAAGGTGACGGTGCTTTTGAGAAATGGTTTATGGAGGTTTTTACAAAGCTTGATAACAGAGTACAAGAAAGTGCTGCAGGATCTGCTTTGGTAGGTAAAGCAATTGGCGGTTTAGGCGCTCTGATGTACCTCGGATATATGGGCTGGCAAATGGCAGCCGGAGATAGAGAATGGGAAATCACACCGATGCTGAAACCAATCCTTATAGGATTTACCCTATAATACTGGAGCGGATTTGTCAGTATGATTCAAGCACCATTTGAAGCCATTGCCGAACCCGGAATCTCAATTTTCAGCGAAATAGAATCTGAAGTTAACGACTTACGTGTTGAGAGATTTAAAAAGCAGCAACAATTACTCGATGCCGTCATAAAACTGAAAGCGGAAGAAGATGCGAAGCAGGAAGTCATTGAGAACACTACTGAAGATGCCGATGATTCATGGTTTGACATCAGTGAGGGATTGGATAAATTAATACAGCCTATCAAAGAATGGTCTATCAGGATGGAGTTTCAAATGCAAAAATTAGTCGCGGAACTTATTGAATTTTGTTGCCTTTCTATTCTTCGGATTTGTGTCTATCTTATTTTCTTCATTCAAAAAATATGGGCTTATATATTAATAATTCTAGGTCCTATAGCTGTTGGAATGGCATTGATTCCCGGATTTGAAAATTCATTATACAGTTGGGTCTCCAAATTCATCAACATTAATCTCTACACTTTTGTTGCCTATACGATCATCAACATCGGTCAGCAATTGATCGCTTCCGGTTATACAATGGAGATCGAAAGGTATGATACCTTATTATCCAAT
>NZ_QNUG01000065.1 GCF_003385395.1 Epilithonimonas hispanica
AGTAATTCGTTTAAATATTTGAATGTTAGATACTTAAATATACGAATTATTGCTATTTTACACAAATCTTATTTCTATTCTTATCCCGAACTCAGGTTAAATTATTTGTGCAAGATGTTATTTCTAAAATATCTCCAAAATCCTTGAGAATTTTGGAGATATTTCTTTATTAGAAAATTGTTTTTTAATCTTGAAAGTAATTTCAAAAATTTTTACTGATTTTACTGTAAGAGAAATTCCAACAATAAAATTCTTGGAGAATTTTTAGATTTCTTGGAGAATTGATTTTTCTAGAAATTCAAGAAATAATTTTCTAAAACAAACTTACATCAGAATTATAGGGCTTTCTGTAAAATTAATTTCTCCGAAAAATTTTCAAAATAAAATTCTTGGAGAATTTCCAGATTTCTTGGAGAATTGATTTTTCTAGAAATTCAAGAAATAATTTTCTAAAACAAACTTACATCAAAATAATAGGATTTTCTGTAGAAAATTATTTCTCCGGAAATTCTCAAAATAATATTCTTGGGGAATTTTTAGATTTTGTGGGGAATTGAATTATAATTTTAATCTCAAATCTTCAATTACTGTATTTACTAATAACTCGCCTCTAAAATCTTTATAGGAATCTGTGAGAAAATACTTTGTTCCTCCAGCAACACCTTCGGTTATGAGAATATCATCATCTTTCAATTTACTCAGCAAATATTTGATTTGGTTTCTGTTCAAAGATTTTTTTAGATATTGCTCTATTTCTCCTATTTTCATTTTCCTTCCTTGTAATATAAATAATATCATTTCCACTTCTGTAACGACATACTTTTTGCCAATCAGTTGCATTTCACCTTCTAATTTATGAAAGTCGTCAGCAAGTATATATCTGTTAGTGTGTGTTGATACTGGTCGGACTAAATCTTGTGAAAGTAATTGAGTCACAATATTTTCTTTTAAATTAGCGAAAATACCTTTTCTTACTTTGTACAGTGTGATAATTTGCTCAACCCCTAATTTAGGTTCTTTATCACTATGTTGATATTCATTAATAAAGATATGAAAAGCTTTATCTGCTATTTGCGAATATAAAATTAAAGTTACCTGAAACATATCGGAAAAAGAGTAATCCGGCTCTGGCTTGCCCTCTGATAAGGTCAGTGAAAATATCTTATCCACCCCTTGTCCACTTCTTTCAACCAAACCTGTTTTTTCTAAAATATCAGTCAATAGTCTGCTTCTGGGAGTGCTACTTACGGTCAATATGTTCTCTATGCTTACTCCTTTAGGAAATCCTCCAGGATTACTTATAATAATTTTGCTAGGAAATTGTTTAATAACTACTTCGCTTGCAATAGAATAATCACGGTGTGCTACAGCATTTAATATAGCCTCCCTAAGAACAGCTTCATTAAAATCATAAATATCATAAATGTATGCTCCGTTTTGTATTGGGTGCTTTTTATTAAGGAGGGGCTGGTTTATTAACTTCCAAACCTGATCTACGGATTTATAAAGAGGTTCATCAATCACAATCCTATTATCAAAGTGTATTTGGGATTCAGACGACCGGTACTCCCAAATGATCTTACATTGAGGCAAGTGTGTATTAAGCGCTTCTTTTTTTGCTAATAAAATTAGACACGCATAATTGAACCCTGCCTCTGTATTCAATTTTAAATCAGATAAAATTTGGGTTTTACTAAGTTGTGCAAATAGTGGATTCCTTTGTTTAATGGTATAACTATCTTTCAAAACTGAAAACGCCTCATCATCAATATCTTCCAAAGAAAAGTCTTTCACAATTTTGGCAGAAAAATCGGGCTCTTGTTCTGATAATATCGCAAACATCTCCTCATCGCTCATATTTCGCAAACTATCTCCTACTCTCATCAGTGGCACACCTTCGAATTTCAACATTTTGCCAATTGGTCTTGAAGGAATATGGGAAACCAGCACTCTTAATCCATTTTCATCAAATAATTCTTCAAGACGAACTCTAATTTCCAATTTCTCATACACTCCATCTTCCAACTCTCCAAGCTTGCCTTCAACAAAGTTGCTCCCCACCACATTATGAGGATAAGAATCATCCATCCCAAAAATTAATTTACCTCCGCCTTCATTAGCTAATGCCACGATATAACCCAAATAGCATTTTCTCCGGTTCTCTTGTTCTTTGTGAGAACCTCCATTGTAAGGAAAATTATTTTTAGCCTCTTTAAATTCTACTTTATCTTCCGACTCTCGCAGATACTGTAATTCAGGTATTGTCATAAAACATAATGTTTTACACAAAAATATTAAAAATAAATTTGAAGAATTGAAAAAGCAGTGAGAGATGAATTTTTAATTCTGGAAAAAAAATAGTGATACACTTGAATTTCTTGTTAAAAAGAAAATTTTGGCAAATGTAATTAGACAGAATATGAATTTTAAAATCCCCCTTTTGTTCCCCCTGAAAATAAAAAACCCTCTGTTAACAATAGTTACAGAGGGTTTTATGTACCCCAGACGGGAAATATCTGTGCAAAAAAGAGAAATAAAAAGAAATTAAATATCTGATTTTCAGTTGATTTTAATTTTTTGTTTTCTAATATTATCTTATATTTGCATTGTACACATTGCACATACATTGCACGAAAAAGATATTGAAATGGCGGTAACACTTCACAAAAGAATACTTAAAAGCGGTAACACTCAGTTTTATTTATCGGTTTATATAGATGGACAACAAACCCTCGAAACCCTTTTTACAACAAAGCCTAATGACCTAAAGGAAAAGAAAAAACTCGCAGAAGCAATAAGAGCTGAGAGAGAACTTGAAGTTTTGGCTAAAGGAACGAAATATGTTCCAAGACACAAAAAGAAAATTGCATTACTTGACTACTTTGACTATTACATTGAGAATTACGATAAGAAAGATATTAGAATGATAGAGGGGGTTGTGTCTAAATTCAAATTATTCTTACCCGATAAAAAAATTCTAATCACAGACCTCACAGAAAGTCATTTTTTAAAATTTATTGATTACCTGAATAATAAATGTGGGTTTAATGGTGAAACACCACATTCATATTGGAAGAGATTTAAGAAAATTATTCTTCAGGCTAATAGGGACGGCTATATTGATGATATTGCATATAAAAATGTGAGATTTAAAAAGAAAGGAGACTATAGTGAAACAAAATTAACCAAGCAAGTTTTGACAGAAGAAGAGATTACTGTCCTACAAGAAACGTACTGCGGTAATGCTGAGATTAAAAAGGCTTTTATGTTTGCTTGTTATTCCGGTTTGGGACTAGCAGAATGCAAAGTTTTGAAGTGGAACAATATTATTAATGACCGAATTATTATTAATAGAGAAAAGACGGGAACGGAAATAAATTTAGCATTGAGTCAAACTGCTTTAGATTTCATAGGAAAAAGACAAGAACCGCAAGGGCTCGTTTTCGACCTCAAACATGAAGGAAAATTCATTTCCGAAGTAAGCATTAATAAAACTTTAAATAATTGGTTAAAAAAATCAGAAATTGACAAAAAAATATCTTTTTACTGTGGGAGACATACTTTTGCAACTCGTTTACTAATAAAAGGAGCAAACCTTAAAACTGTTTCTGATGCTTTAGCTCATAAAACAACGGCAAATACAATTAAATACTTAAACTATGTAAATAGTTTGAAAGATGAGGCAACAAGTAATTTGTAAACAATATTCAATTTAAGCATGATGATAAGCAGTAGCCCATTAGAAAAAAATATAAAAAAGTTACAACAATATGTCAATGACAGCATTGATGCAAAATACCGAGATTACTCTTTCTCCTATTCTGTTAAATATAGTTATCTCACTGAACAACAAAAAAACTCCGTAACAGAATTTGAAATTGAAGAGTTCTCAAACAAACTTATGTTATTTGTTAGAAAAAATAGAGTTCTCAAACAAATCATTCACGATATTGAGAAACCAGACTTTCTTTGGGAAGGTAGTTTTGTAGAGTGTTTATCCGGTGAAGAAAAGAAAACATATGTAGAGTATGATTTTTCTTCATTTAATATTCTTGAGTTTATCAAAACTCCTTCACTCTATGATGAAACTTTGCCTCATTTATCACACATCATTGATTATGTCGTATGCATTCGATATTTGAAGTATCTGAAAAGTTTAATCAAACCTGAAAAGCCTCAAAAACCTACTAATTATCAATTTGTAGAACCTCAGAAGGAGAAAGAGCATAAAGTTAAAGTAAGAGAGGAAAGTACAGAACAAGATTTCGGGGCTAAATTTGAAGAATGGGAAATAGATCTATTAACAAAATGCATAAATGATTCAAGGATTTTTTCAAAAACAATAACTTCGGAAACTATGAATGAGATATTTTTCTGTAGATTGAAATTTCCCTTGATTATTGCTAATGGTAAGAATAAGCTTCTAGCCTATTTCTTTACGTCATTAGATGATCGAAGTCTTATTATTCGTAACTGGCAATCTTTGTGTGAACGAAAGACATTATTTCAGTCATTTAGTGGACACATACTAAAACAAAACGATTACTCCTCAAACGTTTATAGCAACAAAATAAAAGAGCCTAAAGATTGTCATATCATTGACAAATACATCAAACAACTCACAAAAGATTGAGAATGGTTAAATTTGGAAAATTTCTGCTTGTGTAGAAATCTGCTTAAAGTTATTTCAAGTTATGTTTAAGAAAACATTTTTGGATAACTAATTGAAAATATTAAAAATGAAAAGTTTATCCCAATTTAATATAGATGATTCCGATTATAGCGAAATTTTATTTCAAGCTATAAATCAAATCAAAACTGCCCGAACAGTAGTTGCCCAACAGGTAAATACTACAGCTAATTCTGTTTATTGGAGTTTAGGAAAGTTACTTTTTGAGAAGCAATTAGAAGAGGGTTATGGCAGCAGAGTTGTAAAGCAATTATCCAATGATCTCAAAAGAGAGTTCCCTGATATGGGATTGTCTCCACGTAATTTATGGGATATGAAGCGATTTTATGAGCGTTATCATTTAGAAAATCAAAAACTGCGACAGGCTGTCGCAGTTTTACCTTGGGGTCATAATTTGCTTTTAATCAACAAAGTACAATCAAATTCCGCTGTAGAGTTTTATGCGAACGAGGTTACTGCAAAAGGCTGGTCTCGAAATTTACTGCTTAATGCAATAAAAATGGACACCTACAGCCAAGTAAAAGACGAAATAAAAACCAATAATTTCAACAAGACATTACCCGAAATAAATGCCGAATATGCAAATGAAGTTTTTAAAAGCTCCTATAATCTTGGATTTTTAGGTATAACAGAACCTGTAAAAGAGTTGGAATTAGAAAACAGGCTAATCTCCAAAATCAGAGCTTTTGTTTTGGAGTTAGGAAAAGGTTTTTCCTTCATTGGAAACCAATACCGATTAGAATACAACAAAAAAGAATATTTCATAGATATGCTTTTCTTCCACAGAGGATTGCAATCTCTGGTAGCAATTGAACTGAAGATTGGAAGTTTCAAAGCAGAATATGTTGGAAAAATGAACTTATACCTTTCCCTGCTCGATAAATTGGAGAAAGGTGAAAATGAAAATCCGTCTATCGGTATCATTCTTTGTGCAGACAAAGACCATCTTGATGTAGAAATAGCATTACAAGACATCAATAAACCAATTGGAGTGGCTGAATACCAGTTGTTGCTACCAAAAGAAGAGCTTCAATCCCTAATTTTAAATGAAATAAAAGCAGGTGATATAGAAAACATTTAAGATTAAATAAAATCCCTCTAAGAGAAAGCAACTCTTCCCGCAAACAATCAATGCAGAGAAATCCTCCCAAAGATTGTCATATCATTGACAAATACATCAAACAACTGAAAAAAGATTGAGAATAGGTTAAGACCTCAATCATTGTCAATCAATATCTTCATTTTTCCATAATACATTTGCCCTGTCGACAACGAAAGAGGGTGCGCAGCCTCATTTTGTTAATCATTAAAAACAGTGTAAAATGGAAAAATCATTAGAAGAAAGAATTTCCGAATTAGAAAAAAATCAGTTTATTCAAAAAAATGTGCTCAGCTTTGAGGAGGCAAGCAAATTTCTAAATCTATCAAAAAGCTATCTTTACAAGCTCACTTCGGGTGGTCAAATTCCTCATTACAAACCGCAAGGAAAGATTCTCTATTTTGATAAAGATGAGCTTGAAAATTGGTTGAGACAAAATCCTGTACGATCAAAACAGGAAGTACAGGAAATGGCAGCTTCTTTTATTGCTTTCTCTAAAAGGAAAAATCTAAAATAGATGATGAGAGCGGAGAAAGAAGTTGTTCTTTCCTCTGTTGAATCTGCCAGTTCATGGAAAGAAGCCCGACTATTAATCACCGATAACTTTGAATCGCCTCCTGTAGTTTTGAAAATAGATGATTCCATTATTGGAACTTTGGGAAATTTCAGTGCCTCTACCGGAAAAGCAAAAAGCAAAAAAACATTTAACATCTGTGCGATTGTATCTGCTGCTTTAACGAATAGTATAGTGCTGAATTATGAAGCTTCTTTACCCATAGGAAAACAAAAGATTCTTTATGTTGATACTGAACAGAGCAAATTTCACTGCAAGCGGGTATTAAGTAGAATACTTCAGCTTGCAGGATTTCCTCTGAACCAGCATCCTCTAAATTTGGAATTTTTAAGTCTTCGGGGATACGCGACAAAAGAAAGGTTGAAAAAAATTGAAGAAGCCATTTATGAGATTGAAGAGCTTGGATTGGTAATTATTGACGGAATTCGAGACCTCGCTCACGACATCAATAGTCCTGGTGAATCAACAGACATCATTACAAAATTGATGCAATGGACGGATCAAAGAAAAATTCATATTCATACGGTACTCCATTTGAATAAAGGAGACGACAATACCCGTGGACATTTGGGAACCGAATTGAACAACAAAGCAGAAACAGTTTTGCAGATTACAAAGAATGAATTCGACAAAAATATAAGTTCCGTTACAGCGATGCACATTCGGGATAAAGATTTTGAACCTTTTGCATTTATGATTAATGATGATGGATTGCCGGAAATGGTTGAAGATTATCAACACCAACAATCTGTGAGCAATAAAGGTTTTGACTATTCTGAAGTGAGTGGAGAGAAACATAGAGAGGCATTAGAACTATTATTTTCGGAATCTTCATTGGTGTCATACTCGACACTTATTGAAAGATTACAAAATAGCTATGCTTCAATAGGACATGTCTTTGGAATCAACAAAGCTAAAAAACTAAAAACTTTTCTTGAGAACAAGAGAATGATCCTCAAAGAAGATAAGTTTTACAAGTTTAATCCTGATTTCTACTATTAATTCCTGAAAAAACAGGTTTAGTTTAGAACGGGTGTATATATAGGTAAACCATACTAAACTAGTTTAAAGGTTTAAACTGAAACGTAAACCATTAAACCTAAAAATCCCGCAATTCTTTGCGGGTGAAAGAAAAAAAACAATTTGAAATTATGAACGCAAAAGAAATAAATAAAATTTCAATAAAAAATTTCCTCATGGAATTGAATATTCATCCGGTTAAAGATCGTGGTTATTATGGTCTTTATTGTTCTCCATTCAGGGATGAGCATAATGCAAGCATGAAAGTAGATTACGAGAAAAATTTGTGGATGGATTACGGAGCAAATATTGGCGGAACTCTTATTGACCTGGTTATGCAGATTGAAAAATGTGATGCTCGAAAAGCAATATCCTTGTTTCAACAAAACGAAAAATTAAATAATAAGGGAGATTTTTCTTTTCACGGTAAGAAAGCGGCACAAAATGAACGAACCCCGGCATTTATTATCCAAAATATCCAAGAGATTAATAATCCCGCTCTAATTAACTATCTCTTAGAACGTGGAATAAATGTTAATATAGCTAAGCAGCATTGTAAGGAAATAAATTATTTGGTTAACGATAAGAATTATTTTGCAATTGGTTTTCAAAACGATATTCACGGATACGAATTACGAAACAAATATTTTAAGGGCTGTACTTCCAAAGCACCTGCGACTAACAATATTAGTAATGATGTTTGTAAAGTATTTGAGGGATTTACGGATTACCTTTCTTATCTAACACTCAAAAAAACTTTTCACCTGAAGGAAAGCAGTGTTATCCTAAATTCAATCAGCAATCTGGAAAAAGCCAAAATTTTTATAGATTCACATAATACTATAATTACGTACTTAGATAATGATGAAGCCGGACAAAAAGCCACTGCTTATTTGAAATCTTTTTGTAAAAACCTTATCGATAAATCATCTTACTATTCCGACCACAAAGACCTGAACGATTATCTCAAAAGCAAAAATAATCTAAAGAATAATTTTGCCAATGATGTTGACGAGAACAGAAATCCTGAACAGGCAAATACCTACAGAAGAAAAAGGTGACAGTTGCAGGCAGGCTTTTGAAAAGAAAAAGCCATAGCTTATTAGGGCTTTTTCTTAACGCTCCGTTGCACTTCACTAAAAAAGCCCCAATAAGCCAAGGGGGAATACTCCCCCTTTGGAAACCCCCGAATTATTTAACAAACCTGTTGTGCATTTAGGAATTAAAAAAGAAAAAAGATTGTCCATTTGATTAAAAAATCGTATATTTAATTGATTACCAAGTCATTAAATACATAAACAATCTTATTCAAAACTACAAAATTATTTTAAAAGAATTGACAAACATCTGTAAATATATTACTACAAGTAAGCAAATAAGGCTTCCAAAAATGTCTGATTTGGAACTTGTGGCACTCAACCTCACTGCAGAATATATGTCTATTAACTCTGAACTACAGTTATTTAGATGCATTTCAGGGACTGATTTGGAGGGAAGAATTGAAAGGAGTGTCTACAATAAAAGGAAAAGAAAACTTTTTCCCTACATTGAAAAAATCAGAGAAACCTTGAGCAGCAAGTTTTTGGATTTCACCGATGTCTTTATTGTGGATTCCACGCCAATTGAAATCTGTAAAATAAGTCGGGCAAATCGTTCTGCAATCTGTTCCACGGATGAGATCAAACCTGCATATGGATATTGTGCCGCACAAAAATCTAGGTATTTTGGCTATAAACTTCATGCGGTTTGTGACAAAAATGGAATCTTCCACTCGTTTGATTTTTCCCCTGCAAACGTTCACGACGTGAACTATCTGCACGACATTAAGGAGAATTTTGAAAATTGCTTATTAATCGGCGACAGAGGGTACATCAGCAAAGAATTCCAACTGGATTTATTCAACTATTCCAAGATAAATCTTTCGGTTCCAATGCGTAAAAACCAGCATAATTTTGTGGACTTTTCCAAGACAAAATCAAAAATCAGAAAGAGGATTGAAACCAATATTTCGCAACTGTGCGGACAGTTCTTAATAAATATTAACCTCGCAAAAACCTTTCAAGGTTTGGCAACAAGAATAGTATCAAAAATAACTTCTTTTACCATGATTCAATATCTAAATTTTTTCGTCTTCAAGAGAAGCTTGAATAAGTTAAAAATTAATTTGTGCTAAATGCACAACAGGTTTTAACAATTAAATTTAAGAAGTATGTCATATACCGTTTTACATTTAGAAAAAGCCAAAGGCAATGACTCTGGAATGTCAGCTCATATAGAAAGAACCATACATCCGAAAAACGCCGATGCTTCTCGAATCCATCTCAATAAAGAAATGATTTCATACCCAGAAGGAATCAAAAACAGAACTTCGTCAATACAATACAGGTTAGATAACGCCAATCTGAAAAGAAAAATTGGAACCAATCAAGTGAGAGCGATTCGTATTATGTTATCCGGAACTCATGAAACGATGAAAGCCATTGAGAAAAACAAACAATTGGACAATTGGTGTAAAGATAATCTCAATTGGCTGAAAGAAACTTACGGAGAAGAAAACTTGGTTTCAGCAGTATTACATATGGATGAAAAAACGCCTCATATTCACGCTACTATAGTTCCAATAGTCACAGGAGAAAGAAGAAAAGCAAAAAAAGACAATAATCCTCAAATCTATAAGAAGAAAAATTCAAATGGTAACCGTCTTTGTGCTGATGATATAATGGCAAGAAATAAGCTGAAGCATTATCAGAACACGTATGCTGTCGCAATGGCAAAATATGGATTAAGAAGAGGAATAGAGGGCTCGGAAGCCAAACATATTTCTACGTCTGAATATTACCGAAACCTCCATGAACAAAACCAACAGTTGGAACAGGAAAAGAATCAGAAGCAATCAGAATTGAAAGCCATTGAAAAGAATATTTCTTCAAAAAGAATTGTTGAAAATTTTGCGAATGCTATAACAGGCTCTAAAACTAAAAAATTGGAACAGGAAAATGAACAGATGAAAAAAGAAATGAACATTCTTAGGATTGATAATGACAGAGAAAAAGGAAAGATACAGGATTCAGTTTCAAAACTTGAAAATACATTAGAAAAGCAAAACAAGGTTTTTGACAAGGTATTACAATATCATCCTGAAGTCAAAGACTCTCTTCCTATTGTTATAGAATGTGAAAAGATGGGATTACCACCGGAACTGATCAAAAAGTTGTTGGAAAAGCAAGAAATCCATATCAGTGGAGAAATTTATTCTTCACGACACTTTAAAAGTTTCAAAGTTGAAAGCCTTAAGTTGAGCGTTGAAACCGACCAAAAAGAAAAAAACAAGATTCTGAAAATTGCAGGGGTTGAAAGCCAGAAATGGCTTGAAGAGAAATACAAGGAAAGTTTGAGATTTAATTCATCTAAATGTTATGAGGTCATTAATAGTAGGATAAAACGATAGAATTATATTTTTTTAAGAAGGTGTTATGAAACTTCTTTTAAGCCTTTTATTATATTATTCAATTTTTGTGGTTCGGCAATTTAATTTTGCTACTCAAGAAATGCTATCTTATAATCAATACAAGCTTTAAGTACGCGATTAATGAAAATCTTTTGCTAGTAAAGTGAGAAGTTTTGATAATCTACTATGAATAAAATTACACTTTAAACAAGTTTGAAACCATAAAGCTTAAGGAGTGAGAACTTCTGCTTGACCAAATCAACCCATTGACAACTGTTTTTCACCTCAATAATTATGGAATGAGAATTATTTTTTTAAAATTTAAAATAATTTTTATTAGATCCAGTTTTGTCGCTTATCTATATTAGATTCTCAGGACAATGTTAAAAAAATCCTAAAAAAAACAACAAATTGTTTGTTAGGATATAAATTAAATTATTAATTTTAAAAATAATTAAAAAACTCAAATCATGAGAAAAATCTATACAGCCGTATGTTTGCTGGGTTATCTTGCGGTGTCCTCTCAAGAAATTCAATGGCAAAAAAACATACAATCTTCCACGCAGGAATTTCTTACGACAATGACTTCCACTATTGACAGACAAATTCTTTTGTCGGGGAGTTCTATCAATCAGAAATCCCAACAACTAATAGCTAAGTTTTCGTTGCGTGCGAAGCACGAACAATGAAAACCCTGTTGAACGGAAGCTTCGGGAGCTTTTTGCTGGGCTTTTCAGATATTATGGG
>NZ_QNUG01000066.1 GCF_003385395.1 Epilithonimonas hispanica
ATAATGATTGGCATCATTTGGTTTCCCTACCACTTCTAAAGTCGCTTCCGGATTTTGGGTATTGATGCCGACCTGACCTTGGATTGATACTACTATTAATGCTGGTAGAAGATGACTCAATTTTTTCATTAGTATTTGATTAAAAATTCTGTGACAAAATTGGGAGTTAAAACCTTCTAAAACAATAGTATTCAAAGGGTTTGGGCTAAATAAGAATAATCTGGATTAGTTTGGAAACTTCCCAGGATTAAAAAAGAATGATTTGGATTAATTTGGATTCTTGTACCAAAATTTAATTAAAAACAAAAAAACAAGTTCCGCAGTTTTTTTCCCCTTTTTGAAAAAAAGGCAAGATCGTCTTTGGATATAAAACTTGAAAAGTTTGTATATACAAAGACACATCTTGCTCAAAAAAAGCCGCTTATTTTTCGGAGTTCTGAAAAACGATTAATAGTATTGATAATCAGCAGTTTTGATTCTTTTATTGTTTTTATTGGAAATGTGTGGAAGTGAAGTCTGAGCATACGAAAGTAAATAATAAATCCTTTCAAAGTGATAATTTATCTATCGTATTGTAGATCAAATCGTAAGGATTTTGACCTGTACTTATCTTAAGCAGGTGACCTGTATATGATTTACGCAGGTATGAACTCCAGCTGTATGTGTATTACGCAGGTTTGATGATCGGCATGATTCTATTTTATGATGATGATCTGTATCTTATTTACACAGGTATGAATTTAAAGCTGTATTTATTTTATGCAGGTTGATGACTAGTATAATCCTTTTTATACAGTTTGCAGGGAAAGCTACAGCAGAGTTCACAATACATTCCGTCAAATTAAAAAAGGGAAGAGAACCTGACATCCCCTCAAAGCTTTTTTGTTCGGAAAAACGTAGGACTTTAGACTTTGGAATTGCGTTTTGCAAAAAAGCGAAGTGGCTTTGAAAGGACATCCAACAAAACCAACCCTAAAAGCAACCGCCATCATTGCCCGGAAATCAACAACAGGATATCTTTACTGAATTACCGCCAGATAAAAATAAACATTGTAAATATTATTGAAAATGAAAAAGAGCGGATAAAAAAAATGATCCGAATTTGCAACATTTGGTGCAACAGGGGTAAACTTCACTAAATATTTTTTTAAACAATTTTGGTAGTTAAAATATTAATCGTAATATTGCGATGTATAATTTTTGATAAAAATGGGAGTTACAAAAACTGAAATATACACGGAACAGCAGAACCGTTTAGCAACTTCGCTAAAGGCATTGGCTCATCCTGCACGCATAGCTATCCTGCAATATATCATTAAACAAAATGCCTGTATTTGTAATGACTTGGTAGAGGAATTGGGATTGGCACAAGCTACCATTTCGCAGCATTTGAAAGAACTAAAAAACATTGGTATTATCAAAGGAAATATAGAGGGAACCAGTGTATGCTACTGCATTGATGAAAATGTCTGGCAGCAGATTAAGAAGGAACTCAATACTTTCTTTGTTGACGATATAGGTATTGATAAATGTTGCTAAGCATTTATTTTAACCAAATCAATCGTAATAATGCAATATAACAATTAAATAATGAAATTATGAAACTATCAAAAATCAAAGAAATCTTACCAACATTAGAGCATGTTGAATTTCAATTAGAGAACGGAACGTTTGTTCCCGAACATTTCCACGTTACCGAAGTTGGGCAAATCAATAAAATTTTTATTGATTGTGGTGGTGTAATCCGCAATGAAAAAGTTGTCAATTTCCAATTATGGAATGCTGACGATTACGAACATAGATTGAAGCCAACCAAACTATTAAATATCATCAAACTATCCGAAGAAAAATTAGGTATGGAAGATGCCGAAATTGAAGTAGAATATCAAATTGATACTATCGGGAAATATGATTTGGATTTCAACGGAAAAACATTCGTACTGAAAAGTAAAACAACAGCTTGTCTTGCTCAGGATGCTTGCGGTATTCCTGTCGAAAAGCAAAAAATAAAATTATCAGCGTTGAATAATGCTTCCTGCACACCTAATTCAGGATGTTGTTAAACCCTTTAAATCAATCAAAATGTATAAGAATTTAGTTGAAACAATAAATAATGTTACTACTTTTCAAAACATCAGTGAAGAACGCAAAAATATATTACGACCACTGATAGATTTTGTACAGCAAAAAGTAAACAATAGTCAGGAAATAAGTATCAACTTCATTTGTACCCACAATTCCCGAAGAAGCCATTTATCGCAGGTTTGGGCACAGGTAGCAGCAGCACACTATGTTATCCCAAAGGTACATTGTTATTCGGGTGGTACAGAAGAAACGGCATTATTCCCGAAAGTGGCAGAAGCATTGACACATCAGGGATTAAGTATTTTCAAAATAGCAGATACCGACAATCCTGTATATGCCATAAAGTATAGTGATAATTCTTTGCCGATTGTTGGTTTCTCCAAAAAATATGATAGCCCTTTCAATCCTGTATCAGCGTTTGCAGCTATTATGACCTGTTCACAGGCAGACGGCGGATGCCCTTTTATTGCAGGAGCAGAAAAGAGAATACCTATCACATTTGAAGACCCTAAAATTTCAGACAATACACCGGAACAATCAAAGGTCTATGCTGATAGAAGTTTACAGATAGCAACGGAAATGTTCTATGTTTTTTCAATGATTAAAATGTAGCCGATGCAACCAAAACTAAAATTCTTAGACAGATACCTTACCTTATGGATATTCCTTGCAATGGCAGTAGGTATAGGATTGGGATATATTTTTCCCGGTATTTCAAAAATTACAAATGCGCTATCCGTAGGCACTACAAATATTCCGTTGGCAATAGGTTTAATATTGATGATGTATCCGCCATTAGCAAAGGTTGATTATTCATTATTGCCTATGGCGTTTAAGGATAAAAAAGTAATTGGTATATCCTTATTGCTGAATTGGGTTATCGGTACAGTGCTAATGTTCGGGTTAGCCGTTTTATTTTTAAGGAATGAACCCGATTATATGACAGGTTTGATACTGATAGGTTTGGCAAGATGTATCGCAATGGTAATCGTTTGGAGTGATTTAGCTAAAGCAAACAGAGAATATACAGCTATGTTAGTTGCATTAAACAGTATCTTCCAGATATTTACTTACAGTTTTTTAGTATGGTTATTCATCAACGTATTACCTGCAAAATTAGTATTAGCCAATTTCAATGTAAGCGTATCAATGAAAGATGTTACCGAAAGCGTATTGATATATTTAGGTATTCCTTTCTTGGCAGGTTTTTTAAGCCGATACATCCTTGTAAAATCAAAAGGTATAGAATGGTATAACCGGAAATTTGTACCCAAAATATCGCCCATTACATTGTATGCTTTACTGTTTACTATAGTATTGATGTTCAGTCTGAAAGGCGATAAAATAGTAGAGTTGCCAATGGATGTAGTAAAAGTAGCAATACCGTTAATCATCTATTTTATACTTATGTTTTTCGTGAGCTTCTTTATCAATAAATCTCTTAAAGTTCCTTACGATAAAAACGCATCCATCGCATTTACAGCCACAGGAAACAATTTTGAATTGGCAATAGCCGTAGCAATATCGGTTTTCGGTATTCATTCGCCACAGGCATTTGTGGGCGTTATCGGCCCATTGGTGGAAGTTCCTGTACTGATATTATTGGTACGTGCAAGTTTGTGGCTAAAGAAGAAATATTATGACCAAAATGCTCATTGATGCTTTGAATAAAGAAATGATATAAAGAAAGTCAGCAAACTACTTGACCAGTTTTCCATTTGGCAGATATAAATTTAAGCAATATTAAAAATGAAGAATTGGACAACGCAGTGGATAAATACATCAATTGACAACTGTTCTACAATTACAAGAAAATATTAATTGTAATTTTATAGAGCTTATTTTAAGCTAATTTCAAATAAAGCACAAAATATATGACAACACTCTTTATAAAAAATATGGTTTGCAACCGTTGTATTATGGTAGTGCAGAATGAATTGGAGAAGCTTGGATTGACTGTGAAAAATATAAAGCTGGGAGAAGTTACCTTGGATAAAGAATTAGCTGAAAACGTTAAAACCAATTTAGTGCAAGCACTGACTGTATTAGGTTTTGAATTAATAGATGATAAAAAAAGCCGAATTATAGAAAAAATAAAAAATATTATTATTGACCTCGTTCATCATCAGGATGGCGAAACAAAATACAATTTGTCGGATGTTTTAAATAGCAAGATACACCACGACTATAATTATCTCTCTAATTTATTTTCAGAAATTGAAGGCACTACTATCGAAAAATATTTTATTGCCCAAAAAATAGAGAAGGTAAAAGAATTATTGGTATATGATGAACTATCTTTGAGTGAAATTGCTTTCCGTTTAAATTACTCAAGTGTAGCCTATTTAAGCAACCAATTCAAAAAGGTAACAGGACTTACCCCAAGTTATTTCAAGCGAATACGAGAGGATAAAAGAAAACCTTTGGATAAGGTCTAAGTAAATCTTACAAATCATTCCCAAAATTCCACAACGAAAAAATGGAAACAATACGGAACTTTGTATCATAAAACTCATACAAAATGGTACACAAATATCAAGTAACAGGTATGACCTGTGGAGGTTGCGAAGCAAAGGTGAAATCAGCTTTATTAAAGGTTGAAAATGTGACAAATGTTGAAGTTTCAAAAGATGAAAACTCAGCTACCCTGACAATGGATAAACACATTCCAACTACACAATTGCAAAAAGCATTAACCGTTGTTGGAAAATATACCATAGAAATGAGCAATAACAAAAGCCCACAACATACCACGACAAATGAACCAGTGGCAAAATCCTGCTGCTCTGCTCATTCTCACGATGATAAAAAAACAATCGAAGTGACTAGCAATATAAAAGGCAAATACTATTGTCCAATGCATTGTGAAGGCGATAAAACTTATGATAAAGCTGGCGATTGCCCTGTTTGTGGAATGCATTTGGTAAAAGAAGCAGAATTGAATGTAAAGAAAACGATGTACACCTGCCCAATGCATCCCGAAGTTATTCAAGATAGTCCGGGTTCATGTCCTATATGCGGAATGGATTTAGTACCCATGGAACCAAGCGATTCCGAAGAAAAAAAAACCTATCTGGATTTGCTTAAAAAAATGAAAATTGCAACCCTCTTTACGGTGCCAATTTTTATTATTGCCATGATGGAAATGGTACATAACAATCCGTTATTTCAAATAATGGACAGCAACATGTGGAACTGGGTGCAATTTCTGTTTTCAATTCCTGTTGTTTTCTATGCTGGTTGGATGTTTTTTGTACGAGCTTGGAAATCCATAATCACTTGGAATCTAAATATGTTTACCCTTATCGGAATAGGAACTGGAGTTGCATTTTTGTTTAGTATTGTAGGAATGCTGATTCCGAATATCTTTCCGGAAGAATTTAAAACCGAACACGGAACCATTCATCTTTATTTTGAAGCAGCAACAGTAATCATTACACTGGTCTTGTTGGGACAATTGTTAGAAGCAAGAGCACATAGCCAAACCAGTGGAGCTATAAAAGCGTTATTACAATTAGCACCAACCGAAGCTACTTTGATTGGTGAAGGGGGCGATAAAGTGATTTCCATTCATGATATTAAGAAAGGTGATTTATTACGCGTAAAACCAGGAGATAAAATTCCAGTTGACGGAAAAATAACCGATGGTGAAAGCAGTATTGATGAAGCAATGATTACAGGAGAACCAATTCCCGTTGACAAAAAGAAAGACGATAATGTAATTTCGGGAACAATCAACGGGAACAAATCATTTGTAATGATGGCCGAAAAAGTAGGTTCTGAAACATTACTTTCTCAAATTGTACAAATGGTTAACGATGCTTCTCGTTCAAGAGCACCCATTCAAAAATTAGCCGATAGTATTTCTAAATATTTTGTACCCATTGTAGTAATCATTTCAGTAATTACCTTTTTTGTTTGGGCACTATTTGGTCCAGAACCAGCGAAGGTTTATGGATTTATAAATGCCATTGCAGTTTTAATCATAGCTTGTCCTTGTGCTTTAGGTTTAGCCACGCCGATGTCTGTGATGGTGGGTGTGGGCAAAGGAGCACAATCTGGAGTATTAATTAAAAATGCCGAAGCCTTAGAAAATATGAATAAGGTGGATGTTTTAATAACAGATAAAACAGGAACGCTAACTGAGGGAAAACCTTCTGTAGAAAAAATTTACGCATCAACTAATAACGAGGATGATTTATTGCAAAATATAGCTTCCTTAAACCAATACAGTGAACATCCATTGGCACAAGCAGTAGTCAATTATGCCAAAACAAAATCTATTTCATTAATTGGAGTCAAAGATTTTGAAAATGTTACAGGAAAAGGAGTTACAGGAACGGTTACCAATAGAAAAGTAGCATTAGGCAATAAAAAACTAATGGAACAGGTTAAGGCAACTATTTCTGACGATTTAGAAACCAAAATTATTGCAGAACAAAAACTTGGTAAAACGGTTTCTTACATTGCTGTTGATGATGTTACAGTTGGTTTTGTTTCAATTACCGATGCGATAAAAACTTCGAGTGCAGCAGCGATAAAAGAACTAATGCTCCAAGGTGTAGAAGTAATTATGCTTACTGGCGACAATGTTAATACAGCCAAAGCAGTAGCGGATGAATTAGGTTTATCTTCCTATAAAGCAGGATGCTTACCCGAAGATAAACTCAACGAAATTAAACGTTTACAAGCAGAAGGGAAAATTGTAGCTATGGCTGGTGATGGTATAAATGATGCTCCGGCATTAGCACAAGCCAATATCGGAATAGCTATGGGAACTGGAACTGATGTAGCCATAGAAAGTGCCAAAATAACTTTAGTAAAAGGCGATTTATTAGGTATCGTTAAAGCAAAAAATTTGAGCCATGCTGTTATGAAAAACATCAAGCAAAATTTATTCTTTGCCTTTTTCTACAATGTGCTTGGTGTTCCAATTGCAGCAGGTATTTTATATCCGTTTTTCGGAATTTTATTATCTCCAATGATTGCAGCTTTAGCAATGTCTTTAAGTTCTGTATCGGTAATCGTAAATGCATTGCGATTACGCAGTTTTAAACTTTAAATGAATTATTCAATAAACAAAATGGAAAAGAATAATCAAGACTTACGATTCAAAACAAATATTAACTGTGGTGGATGTGTAGCATCTGTAAAACCTCATTTGGATAATACCATGGTATAATATGCCATTGGGAAGTAGATACAACTAAAGACAAGGTGCTTACCGTAAAATCAGAAGGAATTACACAAGAACAGGTAATTGAAACTGTACAGAAAGCAGGTTTTAAGATAGAACCATTAAACAAAGATAATTTCCTTATCCTAATAACCTGTTTAGTTATTTAACTTATAACAAACACTTTAGGTAATTAACTGTATATTTATTTTAATAAGCATAAAAAGGACTATGCAGACTAGTGATTTAGATATTTTATCTATAATTCTGTGTTTGCAGTTCACGAAAGTGCAAAATATAGCAATTAAAAGAAATAATTTCATAATTTTGTAGTGTTGAAAAATTTGAGTAAACATATCAGCTTTGTCATCTTACTATGTTTGGGCTTTTTCCTAATGCCAAGCATAAGCTATGCTTGTGCAAAAAAAACAACTAAGACAGAGCAAAAGTCCTGCTCAAAAGACCAATCTGCAAAAGCAGAACATAAAAGCAGTTGCAAGGACACGTCCTGTAAAAAATGCAAAGATGATCACGACTGCGACGGCAATTGTAAGCACAGTTCTTGTGGATGCAGCACTTCTTCATCTTCTGTAAGCTTACCAATACCAATAGATTTAAAAACAGCTAACCCTTTTGCTGAAATTAAAAAGCAAAAATTCGGTTTCAAAGAAGCCTACTATTCTTCAGGCTACTCTTCCATTTGGCAACCGCCTAAAATAGGATAAAACTATGGCTTGCTAGCCACAGTTACGTCTTGTCGAAAACTAAATCCGGTTTTCGCAACCCTTTTATATATCTTATTAATTTTAAAATTTTCAAAATGAAATCAATATCAAAAATATTGATGGTAATCACCGTATTACTATCAGCCGTAAACAGTTTTGCACAAATCAAAAATGCAAAAACAGAATCCGTAAAAATATATGGCAACTGCGAAATGTGCAAAACTACCATTGAAAAAGCAGGAAATGTAAAAAATGTTGCCACAGTAGAATGGAATAAAGATACCAAAATGGCTATTCTCAACTATGATGATAAAAAAACAAGCCAGGATGAAATTCTGAAACGTATTGCTTTAGCAGGGTACGACAGTGAAAAATTTTTAGCGCCTGATGATGTTTATGCTAAACTATCCGGATGCTGCCAATACAACAGAGAATTAAAACCAGTTGCAAAAGTTGAAGTTGCAAGTATGGATATGAAAGCAGAACACGGTAACCACAACCCAAAACAAATGGCAACTACCCAAAACGTACCACAACTGAAAACTGTTTTTGACAACTATTTTTCACTGAAAGATGCTTTGGTAAAAACTGATGCAGGTACTTCATCTGCAAAAGCTTCTGAACTGGTAAAAGCAATTAAAGCAGTAGAAATGACAAAACTTTCCAACGAAGAACATACCGTTTGGATGAAAGTAATGAAAGATTTAACTGCTAATGCAGAAAAAATTGCTGTAGCAAAAGATGTTACCAAACAAAGAGAAATTTTCGCTTTACTGGCTAATAATATGTACGAATTAGCTAAAGTTTCAAAACAAGAAACACCTGTTTATTACCAGCATTGCCCAATGTACAATAATGGTAAAGGAGCAAATTGGCTAAGCAAAGAAGAAGCAATTAAAAATCCGTATTACGGCTCCAAAATGCTTACTTGCGGAAGCGTACAGGAAACTATTAATAACAAATAAAACGCTATTGTTATGGAAAGTATAGAAAACCAACACGAAATGCAACATAACCATAAGAATGAAAAGCATAATCCTAATCACTCTTTAGCAATGTACAAACGCTTTGCTGTAATGGCTGTTGCTATGTTCATAGCTATGTACTTCATTATGTATGCTATGATTGACGGCTTACAGAACCTTGTCCTGAACATCAATAATTTATATATGACATTGCTGATGGTTTCTGCGATGTTGATCATAGAACTATTGATAATGAAAGGAATGTATGAAAACAAAAAAATCAACTGGGCAATCATAACGGTTTCCTTTGCGATTGGCATCTTTTCTTGGTTTGGTATTCGGGAGCAATTATTTGTGGGCGATAAGGAGTTTGTAAAAGGTATGATACCGCATCACGCAGCAGCAGTATTGATGTCTGAAAAAGCTAAACTTACCGACCCCGAATTGATACAGTTACAAAAAAACATACTGGAAACACAGGCACAAGAAATCGAATTTATGAAGCATAAGCTAAATGAATTTGAAAACAAATAAATAAGATAAAGTTCTTCAATAATATCAAAAGTAAATAAAATGAAAAATATAATTTTCTCAATCATTACATTAGTAACAATTGCAACGGTAACAATTTCCTGCAATCAATCTTCAAATAAAAATAGCGACCAGCAAGCTAATGATAGCACAACAATTGCTGCAACTCCGGAGTTACAATCACCTATACACAATGATACGGTAGCAACTGTTACTTCAACGGATACGTCTTCTCAAGAGGCAGAAAAATCCGATGTGAAGCAAACTCAAAAGTTTACTATCGCACCTATAATTAAGGATTATTTGGCTTTAAAAAATGCACTTGTTGCAGATAATGACAAAACAGCTGCTAATGCAGGAAAGCAATTGTTTACTACCTTAAAAAATGTGGATATGAACGCTATCCCAGCAAATAAACATAAAGAATATATGGAAATAGCTGAAGATGCCAAGGAAAATGCAGAACATATTGGCGACAACGCAGGAAAGGTAGACCACCAAAGAGAACATTTCGCATCCTTAAGTAAAGATGTTTCCGACCTTATTACCTTGTTTGGAACTACACAAAAGCTGTATCAGGACTTCTGCCCAATGTACAATGACGGCAAAGGTGCTATTTGGATTAGCGAAGCTAAGGCAATTAAAAATCCTTATTACGGTAGCCAAATGCTTACCTGCGGTTCTGTGAAAAAGGAATTATAAAATGAAAAAAGTAATAAAGATAATTTTGGCAATAGTACTGTTTTTTTTTATTGCTATACAATTATATCAGCCTGCCCTTAATGTAGATAAAGGGCAGGTTTACACAACCGATTTTACCCAAGCGTATAAAATGCCTGTTGAAGTAAAAGCGATGCTTCAAACCTCTTGCTACGATTGTCATAGTAACAATACTAATTATGTTTGGTACGACTATGTGCAACCTATGAGAGCATTAGTAGAAAACCACATAAAAAACGCAAAAGAGGTTTGAATTTCAACGAATGGGGTACATACTCAAATAGGAAGCAGGAAAGATTATTAAACTCAATTAAAGAACAAATCGAAACTAAACAAATGCCCTTAGCATCATATACAATGATGCATAAAAACACAAAACTGAATGATGAGCAAATCAAAGTTTTAACCAATTGGCTAAAAGAGCAGGATTAAGTTTCAAGAAAAAAAATATCAAAATGAATATACCTAAAAATGTTACGATCAGGTTGCTGCAAGCAGTTTTTATACTGTTATGTTCGCAATCTCTCTTTGCACAAAAAGTAGTTCGTTACGAGTTGTATGTAAAAGATACGCTTGTAAACTACGCAGGCAAAGAAAAAAGAGCCATTTCCGTAAATGGTCAAATACCAATGCCAACGCTCACTTTTACCGAAGGCGATACAGCCGAAATTGTCGTACATAATCAATTAAAAGAAAGTACATCATTGCATTGGCATGGCGTTTTTTTACCCAATAAAGAGGATGGTGTG
>NZ_QNUG01000067.1 GCF_003385395.1 Epilithonimonas hispanica
GGAGATCATAGAAGACCGTCACAACAACGGATCCATCATTGTAACATCGCAGATCCCGGTGCAGGGCTGGTATGACATTATTGGTGAAAAGACCATTGCTGATGCTATTCTGGACAGACTTATCCATCAGTCCCACCGCCTGGAACTCCAGGGGGAATCTATGAGAAAAAAGCGAGGAGTTAACAGGGAGTAATTATTTATTATATTTGAATACTAATTGACACATGAAAAACAAGAGTTTTTATCAAAATTAAGGGTGGTCAATTTAAACCGAAATTACCTGGTCACTTTGATTTGAAATTGGGTGGTCAATATCACTGGAATTTACAATCAAGACACACAAGATTTACTTTATGCAATTATTTCATCTATTATAAAAGCTGGCAAAGGAAATATTTCTTTATTTCTTGTTGGTGATACCGACCAAGCTATTTATGCTTCACTTGGAGGAGTTGCCAAAAGTTTAGATGAAATTAAATCCGAAATAGATGGAATGCATATTACACATTTAACATTAAAAGGCAACTATAGGTCAAGTCAAAGAATTATTGATTTTTACTCTCATTTTCAAACTCAATCAATAGATATAAAAGCAGTTGGAGATAATGCCGACACAGAAGGTTTAATTACTTTAAATTCGACGATTGAAAGTTCAAAAATTGTTGGAGAGCTTGCCCGCCTAATTCAAATGAGTTTAGATAATGGAATCCCGGAAGATGAAATTTGTGTACTTGTTCCTCAATGGTGGCTCATAACGTCAGTCTCAAAAAAATTAAGAGCTACATTACCTCACGTTAACTTTGATGCTTCTGGCTTAGCCCCGATGTCAAGGAACAGGGAAAATATTTGGTACAAACTATCTCGACTTTTTTTAACGGAACCTAATCCTAAAATATACTCATCAAGATATAGATGGGCAGGGGAGTTGATTGACAATTTTAGAATTCATACAAATACTGAGTTTACAGAGCAGTATAGAGTCGAAAGGAATTTACTACGTTTAATTAATTCAATTTCATCTACTGAAACAGAAGGCATAGATTATTTGATTGATTGTTTTGACCAGTTTATGGGTGCTGCTGGTATCAATTATAAAGAATTTCCATCATTGGTTGAGAATAGAAAATTGTTTTTTGATAATATTGAAAGTAGATTAAATGACCCCGAATTTAAATTTCCCAGCGACATTGTTTCTTTCAAAAGTTTCTATCGAGAAATGACGGGTGTGATTATAAATACAT
Source organism: Epilithonimonas hispanica (assembly GCF_003385395.1). Classification (GTDB taxonomy): domain Bacteria; phylum Bacteroidota; class Bacteroidia; order Flavobacteriales; family Weeksellaceae; genus Epilithonimonas; species Epilithonimonas hispanica. Next base: position 1,242 of record NZ_QNUG01000067.1, read on the forward strand.
GTGTGGGTGTAAAAGGTGAAGAATTTGAAACCGTAATTGCCTATGGACTGTTATATGGCTATTTACCACACTGGAATGAAATATTTTCCGGTAATGCAACTGAGGCTTCAAAGAAATTAATGTATGTAATATGTTCTAGGGCAAAAAAAAATCTGCATCTTATAAGTGAAACAGGAAGGAAAACCAAACGAGGTGATGTTTTATCAATGACCCCCGAATTGGCAAGAAAAGTATTTAATTATGATAAAATATAAAATTAGATATTGGAGAAAAGTAGACCGAGAAAACACGCCAAAAACACATAATGATTTTTACATTTTACAATATTAATAGATTTGATAAAGAGTTATCCAAGATTTATTTTAAGATGAAAAAATATAGAGACTGAAATGTGAATCAGTAATAATTTTTTGATTTTGACATTGAGGAATATGCAAAACTTGCGGAACTTAAAAATAATCATTAATATTTAAGTAGAACTAGAACATTACAACATAAATCCTGACGAGAATTGGGGTTTTTTGTTTTCCCATTACTTTATAATAGCGATCAGAGCACTGCTAAAATACTTCTTCTGTTCTTTAATGAGTAATTCAAAATCGAGAGACCGATGATAACTCGGGCTGCGATGATGGTGTAGGTTTTTTGTGGTTTCCATAAATGTGTTTTTGAAGTGTAAAAGCTAATTTATATAGTAGTAATGATAATTTTAAACAGAAATACAATATATTAAAAAATTTTGTATATTCGCTTGATAATCAATAAAATATATACCATGAAAACTAAATTTAATTTCTTTTTAATGATTTTGTTCGGCTATGCCAATCTATTATGTCAAAATCTTGTTTTTACAACAGATTATATAGCACTAACAACTCCAATTCAGTATGACGGAGAATTATACTATACAACTCCAGATAAGAAAATGTCTATCAAACACATTAATGAAGTTGTTCATGATAAATCTATTTTAAATTCATTTTCAAATTTAGTTTCTAATGTAACAGTCTATGAAATGAAAGCTGATGGAGATCTAACATTCGTTGGTGTTGGTATATCTGGGAAAAATTCAACTTATCAAGTAATTTACGACTTTTCGCAAACACAGACTCTTTTGAGCTCAGACCCAACTAATAATTATAACTCACTTTTAGTTGGCGTTGGTGTGAGAATGGTAGCAAAAATTAAAACTAGGAAGGCAGGAATAAATTTATCCAGTCCAATTGGATTAGCAGCAAATATAGAGAATATTGAAGGCTCTCTGGAGGTAAGAGTTAGTGGAATAGGTTCTCAAAAAATTAATGGTTTAATTCCGACAACATCCGATTTATCGCCATCCTCTATATCAAATGGACTCCAAGCAATATCAACTATAAAATCTCATATTTATGATGATGAGACAATAATATCTCCTCAAATTTTGGCCTATAGCAAAAATGATAAAAATATTACTGAAAAATCTACCAAACAAAAAATCAAGTAAATTCTTAAACTATTATATTAGAATATAATGTGAGTTGAAAATCCTAATAAAATTGGGATTTTTTATGTTTACGGAAAACCGTAAACATATCACATTAAACCTAATTACCTTTACTTTTATTAACCAACAAATTATTTATTATGAGTGATGATTTAAGTAAAAGAAGACCACAAGATGCAACTAAGATCAATGTAAATGAGGCTTGGGAATTAGACTACTGGTCAAAAGAACTTGGTGTTACCAAAGACCGATTGAAAGAAGCTGTTAAGGCTGTTGGAACTTCTGTCTCCGCAGTGAAGAGGTATCTTGGGAAATAATGTAAGTTTTTATTATAAACTTTTTATTTCGGAAATGAATCCTGACGAGAGTTGGGATTTTTTTACATCCCGTACAAAATCAATATTTAAAAATTAATAAGTGATAGATTGATCATTAATTTTAATTTACGTCAAAATGTCACTCTTATATATGATTTTCTGCCAAAATCCACTTTTGTTATATTATTAGCCGAAAAAGTTCTGCCAAATTAAATCTGGCTATTTTTTTGACTTAGTACAATTAATATCTAACTGATTATCAAACAGTTGTTTGATTTAAAAGTATATAAGATCATAATATCAGATAAATCTCTGGCGACTGATATTGTTATAATGATAGCGAGATTAAAAAAATTTATTGCTTATGAGTAAACAAATACAAATTGATTTCTTGCCGGTAGATAGCGGGGAGAAAAGTGGAGATGCTATTGCATTACGTTACGGTGATTTTTCTGATCGTTCTCTATATCAGGTAGTAGTTATCGACGGTGGAACAAAAGATTCTGGAAATAGGCTCGTTGAGCATATACAAAAATTTTATGATACAAATCATGTAGATATTGTCATCTGTACACACCCAGACAGTGATCATGCTTCTGGTCTCAGACAAGTTATGAATCAATGCTCTGTAGGTGAGCTATGGATTCATAAGCCGTGGGAACATTCAGAACACATTCGAGACCTATTTCATGATGGACGTATTACTGATAGTAGTCTAAGTGAAAAATTACAAAATGCTTATACATATGCCTACGAACTTGTACAATTAGCCGAGGATAAGAATATTGATGTTCGAGAGCCATTTGCAGGAAGAGAAAGTGAGGATAATGTGGTTATGATACTTGGTCCATCAACAGATTACTATAGAGAACTTCTTCCAGACTTTGCAAGAAGTCCAAAAGCCAAAACCATTTTAGAAAAAGCCTTTAGCAGCTATGATAAAGCAATAAATTGGATACAAGAAGCATTTGATATAGAAACGTTAAGCGAAGATGGCGAAACCTCAGCCGAAAATAGATCAAGTGCTGTTGTTATGTTACGTTTTGCGGGAAAGAAATATCTTTTTAGTGGTGATGCAGGAATTGATTCCTTACAAAGAGTTCTTGATTTTGCTGAAGAAGAATTTATAGATATTTCATTTGTTGATTTTTTCCAGATTCCGCATCATGGAAGTAAGAGAAATATTTCTCCATCAATACTTGATAGTATTAAATGCACTACAGCTTTTGTATCGGCTTCTAAGGATTCTCCAAAGCATCCTGCAAAAAAAGTAACAAATGCACTTCTAAGAAGAGGAGCGACAGTTCTTAAGACTGGTGGGAAAATTTTAGGTCATCATCAAAATGCGCCGAGAAGTGGTTGGGTTACTGCTACAACCGTACCTTTTTATAACCAAGTAGAAGAATAAGATATGGATAGATATAATTTGACTGCAAGAGTGTACCCGATGATACTTTTTTTTCTTCCGCTAAGTGCCTTGTTGTTAGTTACGATTTGGGATTATAGAGATTTTTACCATTTTAGCATTCCTGTTGGACTTTTAGGTGTGCTTGTTTACCTGACTTCACATCTTGGAAGAGATGGAGGAAAAAAGAAAGAGGCTAGATTATGGATTCAATGGGGAGGAGCACCGACTACACAACTTTTTCGTTGGAATGATGATAAAATAGATATGCATACAAAGACTAGGAATCACAAAAAAATGGAAAGTTTATGTCCAATTGGTTATGCCGTTGATGAAAGTTTTGAACTGCAAAATCAAACTAAAGCTGATGAAATATACATTGCATGGACTAAGTTTTTACTTGGGAAAACCCGAGATCAGAATCTACATTCCATTATTTTCAAAGAAAATATGGCGTATGGTTTTCGTAGAAATCTTTGGGGTTTAAAGCCTTATGCAATTTCCATAATTGTTTTACTGATCGGAACGATATATGGTTTTTTTGTATTTAAAACTGGTGTCTGGCAAATAGATGATTTCCCGCAAGTATTTTTTATTGCCGAAATATTCCTGATTATCTTCCTTCTTTTTTGGCTTTTAAGAGTTACAAAATCATGGATAAAATTAACTGCTTTTGCTTACGCAGAGCGACTGCATGAGGCGATTGAAGGTTTATAAAAAAAGCACTTAGGTATCTTATACTTAAGTGCTTTAAGTTTTCACTTATAATTATTTTGTAATGCTGTGTAAATTTATGACGAAAAAACATAGGGAAGAATTCCTTCCGGTGTAACAATGGTTATAAAAACTGGTAGAGGTGTCAATAGACTATTAAATTCTGCCTTAAATTTATCAATTGTTTCGTAATCAGTTGCACTTAAACAATTTGGACCATGAGGATGAGAATGCCATTCTCCTACATATCCTAATTGACTTCCTGAAGATTTAGTTATTTTCCCGACTAATTCTGAAAGTCCATTATAACCCCTATGAAAACAAATCTCGTTTGCTGTGCTGTCTGGCGGAGCATCAATTAAATCAACAACGTGGATTGTTTTAGTTTTATAATTAACCACGCCAATAAATATTCCTCCAATTTCGCTTTTCCCTGCTTTTGCTGAAGTTTTTAACATATTATTTGTAATTCCTTCCGCTAGACGAATAGTCCAGGAAGGATCATTTTTAGCAGTAATGATTGTAAATGGTGGAACCAAAATGGTTTCTGCATTTATGCTGTATTCATCTTCATTATCTATTATACGGTAAACATTTAGTGACCCTTCTGCCTGTTCAATAATATTTTTTCGTTTTATAATTTTGCTAAAGTGAGCAGCGTGTGAGGATATGGTATCATCTGCTAGTATAGTAGTTTCAGAATTACATCCTACTCCAACAGTGATATTTGTTGAATTTTTTTCTCCAATAATATTCTCTCTTTTGAGCCAATCACTTATCCAGTCTACTTCTTTACTCAAGGAATATAGATATGCTTGCTGGTCATCAATTCTTGGATTTCTATTTTCCCCTTCAATAAACATTAATCCTAAATTTCCCTTATCACTTATATATGCTTGGCATACTTTAGTACTAGTATTTGAAGAGTTTACTAAAAAATTAAAAACATTTTCTGATGCACTAAAGTCAAATATCCACCTAAATTTTTCGTAGAAATCATTATCAACTTTAGGATTAAATTGAGTTGAAATTGCAACGCAATCTGTTTCTTGATCTGGGAAAATCCCTTCAATAGCAGAAACTAATGCAGTTGCCTTATTCATTCCTAGTTGTTCACCGAGCAAAGCGTGTCGTACTAAATTATGTGATGATATTTTATCAGGATCAAAAAGTAAGAAATTTTTCTGTCCGCCTCTAGCTAAATGCATAATGATTTTTGAACCTAACGCACCACATCCAATAACTATACTTTCGCCTATAGTAACTTCATTCTCCCCAGATATTATTTTTGCCTTAGCTTTATTCAAAGATTGATTATGAGAAAATAAATAAACAGTAGCGTCATCTACAATTTGTCCATCTTTCTTATCAGTGTAGTCCAAAATTGCAACGTGGTTAGAAAATTCTATTTCAGATTCAAAACCAATAACTTTTAGCGGGCGTCGAATTGCTAATATGATTGGCACTCCTTTATGGTAGTTTTTATCATCTTTTGATAAATACGCCTCAACTAGGCTTACGTCTATACCATAAGAATTTGAATATCTTTTTAGTTCATCCCAGTTCTTTGGCGGCTTAATTAAATATTTATTAAAAGAGTCTTGCTCATTTCCCCAAATTAGGTATCCAATATGGTAATGGTCTGTTTGCAGGGCTTGTGATTTTTTTTTACGTGCCTCATCAACCTCTTCAATTGTCTCAGAATAATTACTTTCGGTAATAAATTTTACAAACTTATAGGTGCTATCAGCTGTTCTTTTAAATAGTACAATTGCAAAATTACCATCCTGTAAAAAATCTTCTTTTTTATTTACGGTTTGAGCTAATTTATCATAATCGTAAATTAAAATTCCAGTATAGTTCTCTAATCGAAGAGGATCAAACTGTTCGCCATCCAAACTCAAATTTCCTGTTGCTGCATCTTGAAACCAATTTCCAATTCTTTTTATTAGATCTTGGGGTCTTTTTCTAGCATACCAGTCCGCAAAATTTCCTCGCACTAAGCAAAGAGCTGGTGGTTTGCCCTCTGTCGCAATGTATAAATGGGCAAGGTTATTCTTTGGAAAAGAAGTTCTATCAGTAGTGATTAATGGTGGAGTTGATGGGTATTTTTCAAGACTGAACACCATCAATATTGGTTCAACCGCACGAATGTCAATATCTTCATAATTTTTAAGAGAAGGAAGATTTACATCAATATCAGCAGCCAACGCAATACGACCCTCATCCCATTTATAAAGGAGAGGTGTTGGGATACTTAAATACTTGCAAATTTCATTAAGAGAATCCTGCAGTGCAGGATTCCCAATTTTCTCTTGAAATACTTCTAAAGTTGAGCTATATAGTTCCTCCATAAGACGAAACTGTATTTAATGCACCTAATCCTGCACCCGCAACAGCACGTGAGGAACCTTCAACTTTCTTAGCTTTAACTGGTCCATTTTTACTAATCTCAAAAATTATTGGCTGGGGTGTCTCATCCTTCACATCGTGAACGGTTGTGTTTAAAAAATTGCTGTCCCCAACTTTCGCTACATACTCTTTTTTTGCAGCATCATGTGGGGGATTAGGTTTTGCGGAAACAATTTTTCTGCAAGAAGCGATTACTTTCGGATTAGAGCCTCTTTTAAAATCAAGAGCTTCTAATGATGTCTTCTTTGCTACTTTGTTATCGTCGTATGGGCGGTCATTAAAGAATGACCATGAACAATGATGAGGACTTAAAAATATATCCCAATCTAGAGCCTGTTCGCTTTTATCTTTGCCTGATTTTTTAGTTTTATCAAGGATGGTTTCCCAAGTGTAATGATCAGAGTCTCCACCAAACATAGCTAAAGTTATAAAATCAGTGTCCGCTTTTTTTTCTTTAAATCGAGCTTGAAAAACAATACTTGTATGATTTTTATCTTTAGTAGCGGATGTCAATTGCTCTTTAAATGGTGAATGAATAAAAATTGAAAAAGTGTCTTGTTCTTTATCGTTAAAACGAGTCACTACATCACCTGGAACAGACCTCATTTTGTCCAAGTCATTATATTTTTTGTCTCCGTCATAGCCAATGATACGAATTCTATTTCCTGGATCATTTCTTGATGAATGATTTTTTCGGTGTAATTCCAACCTTCTTTCAGCTTCTTCTTGATACGCAGTTTCATCATCATTACTATTGTGTTGTTCTGCAATCATTGGTGAGAACCACATTGCATCAACTCTAATTAACTTATTTTCCTTGTCCTCTTTGCTATATTTGCTAGGATCACCCTGATAAAAATTATTTTTAAAGCCACGGCAGTGATCTTGGTCTCCGTGAGTTAAAATAAAGACATCAACGAATGGAATATTGTTAGCATCTTTCTGAATTGAATCCAATAAGTCGCTATGTGCATCAAAAAGCGTTTCATCGTCATCACCTTTTGCACCTTCACGAATGTTGCAATCGACAAGAATTGTAGTTTTGTCTTCCAGTGTAATTAAAGATTGGTCACCATTACAGACCGGATAATACTTAATTGTGTTACTCATGGTAAAAATTTTTATTTAGTGAATCCCATTCTTTAACGTGTCAGGGCTTACTCCGGTTTTAGAAATTGTTATTATAAGTTGAGTGATACATTTGTGCAGATCATCTTGAAACATAAAATACGCTAATGTTACAACTCCTTGATTAATCGATGTTTAAAAGAGTAAAATTGTGCCATGATAAAATTGTCAATATTATTAAAAAAAGGTGACAATTTGTCCTGTCTACATGATTTATGATTATATTTTCTGCAACATATGATTTACTACATCATCAATAAACAGATTTTCTGAAGATCTAGAATGTCGTATATATCGCATTAGTTCTAATACTGAAAATTAAAAAATACAATAAGTAAAGTCTATTTTTCGGACATTTGTTCCTTTGTTTTTTAAAACTAAGCACTATTAAGAATTACTTGACTATTTACTTATGAATATATCGGTAGAAAAATTAAATCATTTTTTGGTTGAAGATTATAAAAGGATGATTTAACCATTTTTTTTTGATTTTATGGAAAGTCGTAAAAATGTAAAAGAGATATTGAGTATATTTGAGTGTTATCGATTATTTTAAAAGATAGACATTATGCTAAACAGTTCAGAAGAACAATCATATTGGTATTTAAGGCTCAATGGATTTTTTCTCATTGACAACTTTGTAATACACAAATCAAAAAATATTGAATATTCTGCCGATGCCGACCTAATCGGAATTAGAACACCTTTTGTTTTTGAAGAAATCGGTGGACAATTAAAGGATTGGGACCAAACTCTTTTTCAAAACTTTGACACTAAATCTCTAATCGGGATAATTTGCCAAGTGAAGGGCGGAGCAATTGGCGATAAAAAACTATTTCGTGAACCTTATTTATCATATAGTTTAGACAGATTAGGTTTAACATCTAACAATTCCGCAATTGCAAAAGAATTAGAACAATCTCCTATTATTAACTTTCAGAATGACCTAGGACAAAACTGTCAAATCGCAAAACTTTTAATAACGAGAGATGAACCCAAGAAAGATATTAATTATTTATGGGTTACACTTGATTATGTATATGACTTTATCAGAAATAGAATTAAAGAATATCCGAAAGAAAAATATGCTGACAGAAATTTCTTTAGCAGTATAGGTTTACAAACAATAATTGAAATGAATGAGCTTGATGCACGAAAGCAAAAATGAAATAAAATTGAATAATAATAAAAATTAAACCTTACGTATTTCGCTTATCACTTTCAGACAATAAAGTACATTCAATTTTTGACATTGACGAAAATGAAAATACATCTAAGTTTTCCATCCTTGTAACAGATAATAAATTCAAAATTTAAATTCTCAAAAGTGAAGATAAAATAATAATCACTTCTCAGTTTGCGTAAAGGCATCATTCAAAATTGAAATTGGGATTTAACTAATATTTTTTATTTGTAAATTCATACAAATTCTCACTTATAGGATAATTACGTATATTTGAGTGTTAGCACAAATTTTATAAATTCAACATCTCTACTAACATTAACAATTAAATTTAGAATATGAATGAAATGGCTTTAAGATATGAGTATCTTATTAGAGCGGGACATAATATTGGAAGATTAGCAATTCCAGCAGCACATGCAGATACATATAGAGGTTTAGAAAGGAGTTTTATTAGTTTCAGAGACAACACTGATCAAACTAAAAATACTGAATTATTATTTCAATATGCGTTTGATTGTGGAGAAGTTGTTACAAATATTTCAAATGCGATATGGAAATTTGAAAGAGATTTTGAAGGGAAATTATCTCAAGATGACAAAGACTTATTGGACGAAATTGAAATTCTTTTAATAAACGCAAAAATTGAAAAAATTGAAGAAGCTATAGAGAAGGCTGAAGTATTATTTAGAAAGTTTGGAAGGATAGTTTAAAAGAAAGTGCAACAAAAATTGTGTGGGCAAATGTGAGATAAAGAGTAACTAACCTGAGTTCGGGTTAAGCGAAGTTCAAAAATAATTGACCGTCATTTACTTTTTTCAAGTTGAGTGACGGTTTTTTTGGAAAGAAACAATAGGCTGT
>NZ_QNUG01000068.1 GCF_003385395.1 Epilithonimonas hispanica
ATAACAGCATTAACTTTCATTCAGTTTGTAAATGTTTTTGTTTTCAGTAGAAAAATGAATAGACTTAAAATTGAATTAATTTAATAATGCACTACGAGTTGATAAAGTGTTTACAGCTGGGCATCGAAAAGGTATGTATTACAGTGAAGGAAGAAAAGCAGACAACCCATTCCGCAACTATGGAACCGGAGGATTGATGCAGGGAAGAAAATATCTCATCACCAGCACTTGGAATGCACCGGATACGGCGTTTACTATTCCCGAAGAATTTTTCCAAGGCAAAAGTGTTGATGATGGTGTATTTTTCCCATTTCACAGAATGAATGCCTTCTGCGGATTAGAACCTCTTCCAAGCCAACATTTTCACGATGTCGAAAAAAATGGGTCACCTGAGCTGGTTGCAAAATTTAAAGAAGACTATTCAAACAAAAAAATCCCCCGAATATTCGAGAGATTTAATATAATTAAGATTAAAATCTTAAGCTTCAGATGAAGGATTTTGATTTTCAGGTTTATTACCTTCCGGTCTTGGAGCTCTCTGCTCACCTTCTTTCTTCTCAGGTCTTGGTGGTCTTGGCAACAAAACTTTTCTTGAAAGTTTCATTTTTTTACGGTCATCGTAACCCATAAATTTCACCTCAACTTCGTCACCTTCTTTGTAAGGAACTTTATCAAGTCTTGCCCACTCGATTTCAGAGATGTGAAGCAATCCTTCGGTACCTTTAGCAATCGCTACAAAAGCTCCGAAATCCATTACTTTTACTACTTTACCTTGATAAACTTCACCTACAACCGGTACAAAAGTGATTTCGTTGATTTTCGCAATCGCTTCATTGATCTTCTCTCTGCTAACACCAGAAATCTCGATTCTTCCGATTTCTCCAACTTCCTCAATTGCGATAACAGTATCGGTATCTTTTTGCATCTGCTGAATGATTTTTCCACCAGGCCCGATTACAGCACCGATAAAATCTTTAGGGATTTCCATCATTACCATTTTCGGAGCGTGAGGTTTCACATCTTCTCTTGGTTCAGCAATTGTTTCAGTGATTTTATTTAAAATATGAAGTCTTCCGTCTCTAGCTTGTAGAAGCGCTTTCTCCATAATATCCATAGAAAGTCCTTGGATTTTGATATCCATTTGACAAGCTGTGATTCCGTCTTCAGTTCCTGTTACTTTGAAGTCCATATCACCTAAGTGATCCTCGTCTCCCAAGATATCAGAAAGTACAGTGAATTTCCCAGATTTAACATCCGTTACCAATCCCATTGCAATACCTGAAACTGGTTTTTTGATTTGAACACCTGCATCCATCAATGCTAAAGTTCCTGCGCAAACAGTCGCCATAGAAGATGAACCGTTAGATTCAAGGATATCAGAAACTACACGGATGGTGTAAGGATTTTCTTCAGGAATCATATTTGCCAAAGCTCTTTGAGCTAAGTTTCCGTGACCAACTTCTCTTCTTGAAGTTCCTCTCAAAGGACGAGCTTCACCAGTTGAGAACGGCGGGAAGTTATAATGAAGGAAGAATCTTTCGTCATAATTTACCATTACGCTGTCCACCATATTCGCATCTTTAACTGAACCTAAAGTTACAGCTGTTAAAGACTGAGTCTCTCCTCTTGTGAAAATTGCAGAACCGTGAGCTCCTGGCAAATAATCAATTTCGCTCCAAATTGGACGAATTGTTTGAGGATCACGACCATCAAGTCTGATTTTGTCATTCAAAATCATCTGACGCATCGCTTCTTTTTCTACATCGTGGTAATATACTTTTACGAAAGGCGTTACTCTTTCTAATTCTTCAGCATTTTCTACATATTGAGCCAAGAATTCATCACGTACCGCTTTGAATTTCTCACCTCTTTCTTCTTTGCTTGAAGGCGTTTTTGCTACTTCGTAAACTTTATCATAAGTTTCTTTCCACACTTTCTCACGGATGGCTTCATCGTGATTTTCGTGGTTATATTCTCTTTTAGGGAATGATTTTCCTACTTTTTCAGCTAATCTTTCCTGAGCTTCTACTTGTTTTTTAATTTCTTCGTGAGCAAAAGTAATCGCTTCAAGCATTTCTGCTTCAGTGATTTCTTTCATTTCACCTTCCACCATTACGATAGAATCTTTAGTTGCTCCAACCATAATATCAAGGTCAGATTTTGCAAGATCTTCGAATTTCGGGTTAATAGAAAGTTGACCATCGATTCTTACCACTCTTACTTCAGACATTGGTCCGTTGAAAGGAATATCGGTAATCGCAATCGCTGAAGACGCCGCCAAACCTGCTAAATCATCAGGAATTGACTGTCCGTCATAAGAAATTAATGAAATCATTACCTGAACTTCCGCATGGAAATCTTCAGGGAATAACGGTCTCAAAACTCTGTCTACCAAACGCATCGTAAGGATTTCTTGGTCTGAAGGACGAGCTTCTCTTCTGAAAAAGTTTCCTGGGATTTTACCACCTGCATAGAATTTTTCTCTGTAATCAACTGTTAAAGGTAGAAAGTCTACACCGGGATTGGCTTCTTTGTTGGCTACAACGGTTGCTAAAAGCATCGTTCCGCCCATTTTTACTACTACAGATCCGTCGGCTTGTTTTGCCAGTTTCCCTGTTTCGATTGTGATTTCTCTGCCGTCTGCAAGAGTAATCAGCTCTGTAATTGCTTGAGGTGCACTCATAAATTGTTTGTGTTGCGCTCCGTATTGAGCACTTTTAATTAATGTATTTCGTCTAAAATTTGTTGCAAAATTAGTCTTTTTGTTTTAATTTTTTGAAAATCCATCGAAATATAGATTTTAATACCCTATTTTTACATAACAATTAATCAAAAGAGGTTTATGAATCTCTTTAAATCAAGTAAAAATCTTACATTTTACTTCTCGAATATTTCTTATGAAAAACGAAACTTCTTTTCTTAAAAATCCTTTCTTTATCTCTTGGATTTTAGCATTATTATTTTACTCTTTAGAATATGCTATTCGCTCGTCACCTAGCGTGATGATTGGTAATCTTCAAACAAATTACGACACCAGCTCTACGGAAATAAGCTCTTTAATAAGCGCCTATTACATCACTTACTCCATCACCAGTCTTGCTGCCGGATTATTCCTCGACAGGTACGGAGCCAAAAAACCAGTTTTTTTCGGAATATTGGTTTTAGCTATAGGCTGTTTACTTTTCGGAGGTTCTTATTATGATGTTGGATATGCTGGTAGACTGATGCAAGGCATGGGATCTGCTATGGCTTTTCCTGCTGCAGTTTATATTGCGGTTAAAGCTTTCTCAGGGAAAAATCTTGCCACAGCTATCGGAATCACACAAACCTTGGGAATGTTAGGTGGGTCTGCAGGACAGAAATTAAGCAACAGTTATTTATCTAGTGGAAATTCTGTAAGTAGTATTTGGATTATTTTTGGTGCAGCTTCTTTGATATTAGCATTATTAGCACTTCTTTTTATTCCTAAATCTGAAGTTAGTGAAAATCATGAAAAACAAAAAAATATTTTTGACAACTATAAAATTATCTTTAGTAATCCGCAAAGTTATTTATGCGGATTGATTTCGGGTTTATTGTTTGCTCCAACAACGATTTTCGCAATGATTTGGGGTGTTAATTTTTTACAAAAGACAAGAAATATATCTCTGGAAAGTGCCACTGTAGCTTGTGCATTAGTTCCTATTGGATGGGCAATTGGATGTCCACTTCTAGGTTGGATTGCCGACAAGATAAAAAGAAGAATTCCTGTAATCGTTGGAGGTGCAATTTTGATGGCTGTTAGTCTCTTACAATTATCTTATCTACCGGATTTGGTTTCAGAAAATATTTCGTTTTTATTTTTAGGAATTGGTTCTGGTGCAGCAATGATTCCTTATTCTATCATCAAAGAAGTAAATCCTGACAAAGTAAAAGGAAGTGCAGCTGGTGCCATTAATTTTTTAACTTTTGGAGTAACCACACTTTTAGCACCTTTGTTTTCGAAATTATTTGGTTCTAAACTTACAATTGGTTTAAATGATAATTCCCTGCTTCAGCACTCTTTACTATTTTTCGTTATTGGGATTTTTGGAACTGTTATTATTTCATTTTTCTTGAAAGAGACTGGTAATGTAAAACCGGCGGAGACCAATTAATTCCAGTCATATAAAATTAATGAAGTTAAGTCTTTAACTAAATTTAACATTTTGTTAAAATAGACTAGCACTCTCTTAATATTGAATTAACAAAAGTGTACAATAATAAACTTATCCGAAGTTATTTCCGAGCAATTCTTAATAATAATACTGCAACTAAAATAACAGAAAGTAAAAATCCTAGAACAGCAACGAGAGACATCTCTCCAATTCTAGGTCCGGATTCTGAAACAAAAACGATTGCGGTTGCAATGATATTAGCTCCTAAAACCATTGCTAATATTAGATTGATAATACTTGATTTGATAAGTTGATTAGTCTTCTCAATATTTTTAATTTCACTCGAGATAGTGAATTTATTATCATCCAGCTTCTGAAGAACAGAACGCAATTCTTTTGGAATCTCATCCACATTTTCTGTGAAATTGATCATCTTATCCATTCCGTTCTTGAACAGTTTTTTTGGACTAATCTTTCTCGTTAATATCTTTTTAGTATAAGGACGAAGGCTTTTTACAATATCAAGGTCAGGATTAATGCTTCTTCCAACACCTTCTATCAAGCCAATTCCTTTAAATAAAAGATAAAAATAATCTGGCATATAAATTCGATTATCTTTTAAAACATCTTTCATTTTATTAATGATGATATGAGGATCGATGTCTTTAAGAGAACTACTGTGAACAAAATCAAGAACTTCATCTACATCGCTTTCAAATCTCCTCTCATCTGGAATCTCATAACTGACCGCCATTTTTTTGAGATAACGAACAATCTTATTAGAATTTTTCGCAACAAAAGCAACGATAAGACTTTCAAGAATATCCTTATCATTTGGCTGGATTTTCCCAACTGCACCAAAATCTATAAAGACTACTCTCCCATCTTTTTTAACCAAAATATTGCCAGCGTGAGGATCAGCGTGGAAAAATCCAAAATCCAAAATCTGAGAAACAAAAAGCCTTAAACCAACTTCAGAAATTTTGATTGGGTCGATATTGTTATTTAAAAGTTCTGTTTTGTCTGTAACCTTTATTCCATCAATAAACTCCATACAGAGGACATTATTATTGGAAAATTCGTCATAAACACTCGGAACATAAGTTTCTTTATTATTTTTAAAATTTAAAGCAAATTGTTTGATATTATTTCTTTCATTTACTAGCGAAACTTCTTCTAACAAAGACTTTTCAAAAGTGGCGATAGCTTGTTTCAAATTTAATTTTGAAGCTATTTCGGAATAAGTTGAAATGAGTTTTATTAAATCTTTAATCAACAATAAATCATCTTCAATGACTGATAAAACATCAGGTTTTTTGATTTTAAGAATTACTTCTTCGCCAGAAATCAAAGTCGCTTTATAAACTTGTGCAATAGAAGCCGTCGCCAAAGGTTTTGTGATAATTTCTGAAAAATGTTCTTTGACAGAAATATTGAATTCGTTTTCAAGAATTTCTTCAACATTCATTTCGACAACTTCCACTCTATCCTGAAGTTTCTGCAACTCCTGAATCAATTCTGCTGGCAACAAATCTTCCCGATTACTGAATGTCTGACCCAACTTTACGAAAGTCGGCCCTAACTCTTCCAAAACCAATCTGATCCTTTCATAAATTGTACTTTTAGAAACAATTTCTTCAGAATTCACTTCTGGTTTTTTTCCCATTCTTGCAATCAAATCCTTGAATCCATATTTGCTTAGAACAGAGATTAATTTGGCAGATCTTTTCAGTTTTCGTTGTTGTTTGTCGAACATATTGATAAAAATAAAGGAGCTACAAAGTAACTCCAAAAATTATTCCTACTGTCTAGAAAATCATTGAACCACAAAAGTCACAAAATAAAATCTAAAAAAATCTGGAAAAGAACAAACAGCCAACTTTAAAAAAAACTTTTTTGAACTTTGACAAAACTTAAGAAAGATATAAACTTGTGACTTTTGTGGTTAAAAAAATCTAAGTAAGCTCTGTTTAAAACCTCTTCTTTTTTGGATTAAGAAAAGTCGGGAAAATCATGACTTCGGGACCGAATTTTTGTGCAATTCTTTCCTCAAGATTGACCAATTCGCTTTCCATAAACTGATCGCGTATCTGATCATTATCAAACCATAGAAAAAGATTGGTATTTTTCCCTTCATTGATCATATCCGAATGAACTTCCGATAGGATGTATTTTTCTACATCTATCAGATTTTTAACCATCTGATGAAGATCATTTTCTACGTAAATGTCCCACTCTTCTATTCTATCTTCGATCGTATGAAATGTTATACTAAGGATGCTCATATTTTTAATTTTTTATGATTAATGTTGATAAATTCAGACTGCAAAAATCGTATTTTTTTTGTAAATTAGCCCGTTATAAAAAGAAGAAAAATTCAACGGGTCAGAATCTAATGTAGATTTCTGATTTACAATAAATTAAAAATATTTATGCATAAGGAAGGAGAAAGGTTAATACCGATCAACATTGTTGACGAAATGAAAACCTCCTACATCGATTATTCGATGTCGGTAATTGTATCAAGAGCTTTACCAGATGTAAGAGACGGTTTAAAACCCGTTCACAGACGTGTTCTTTACGGTATGTATGGTCTCAATGTATTTTCAAATAGAAAACATTTGAAATCTGCCAGAATCGTTGGAGACGTTTTAGGTAAGTATCACCCGCACGGAGACAGTTCTGTATATGATGCAATGGTGAGAATGGCACAACCTTGGAGTTTGCGATATGAGCAAGTTGATGGGCAAGGTAACTTCGGTTCTATGGATGGTGACCCTCCTGCAGCAATGCGTTATACAGAAGCAAGACTTAAAAAAATCTCAGACGAGATTCTTGCCGACCTAGATAAAGAAACAGTTGATTTTCAAAATAACTTTGATGACTCTTTACAAGAACCAACTGTTCTACCAACAAAAATCCCAAATCTTTTAGTTAACGGAACTTCCGGAATTGCAGTTGGTATGGCTACGAATATGGCGCCACACAACTTATCTGAAAGTATTGATGCAATCTGCGCCTATATCGATGACAGAGAGATCACAATTGATGAGTTAATGAAGCACATTATTGCTCCGGATTTCCCAACTGGTGGAATCATCTATGGATATGATGGTGTTCGTGATGCTTTTCACACAGGAAGAGGACGTATAGTTCTAAGAGCAAAAGTTGGTTTCGAAGAGATTGGAAACAGAAATGCAATTATTGTAACAGAAGTTCCTTATCAAGTGAACAAGGCAGAAATGATTGCCAGAACAGCCGAATTGGTAAAGGACGATAAACTTCCTGGAATCTACGAAATCCGTGATGAATCTGATAGAACTGGTTTAAGAATTGTTTACGAATTAAAGAATGATGCAATTCCAAATGTTGTATTAAACCTTCTATACAAATATACTTCTCTACAAACTTCATTTTCAGTCAATAACATTGCCTTAGTTAAAGGAAGACCAGAACAATTAAATTTAAAAAATCTAATTCATCATTTCGTAGATCATCGTCACGAAGTCATTGTTAGAAGAACCGAATATGAACTAAGAAAAGCCAAAGAAAGAGCTCACATTCTTGAAGGCTTTATGAAAGTCATCGGAACTCAGGATTCTCTTGACAGAGCGATTGCAATCATCCGTCACAGCGAAAATCCAGCCGCCGCAAAAGAAGGTTTGATTACCGAATTCGAATTATCAGAAATCCAAGCTCAAGCCATTCTAGACCTTCGTCTAGCTCGTCTAACGGGAATGGAATTGGACAAAATCCGTGCGGAGTATGAAGAGATAATGGCTTTAATTAAGGATTTGGAAGATATTCTTTCTAATGAACCAAGACGTTATCAAATCATCAAAGACGAACTTCTTGAAATCAAAGAAAAATATGGCGACGAAAGACGTTCCGAAATCGATTATTCTGGTGGGGAATTCTCTATCGAAGACATCATTCCTGATGAAAAAGTTGTTTTGACGATTTCTCACGCTGGTTACATCAAGAGAACTCTTTTATCAGAATATAAAGTACAATCCAGAGGTGGTGTTGGAAACAGAGCCGCAACTACAAGAGATGAGGATTTCCTTGAATATATCGTAACAGCAACCAACCACGAATACCTTCTATTCTTTACAGAAAAAGGGAAATGTTTCTGGCTGAGAGTTTTCGAAGTTCCAGAAGGTTCCAAAACCGCAAAAGGAAGAGCTGTTCAGAATTTGATCAACATAGAACCAGATGATAAGATCAAAGCCTATATCAGAACAAAAGATCTTAAGAATCAAGAATATATCAACCAAATGAATGTGGTGATGATTACCAAAAATGGAACCATCAAGAAAACTTCATTAGAAGCATATTCTAGACCAAGAACTAATGGTGTGAATGCTATTGAAATCCGTGATAATGATGCATTATTAGGTGCAAGATTAACAGACGGAAATTCTGAGATTATGATTGCGACCAAAAACGGTAAATGTATCCGTTTCCCTGAAGAAAAAGCAAGAGCAGTTGGTAGAAGTTCTATTGGTGTAAGAGGTATTTCTCTTGAAGATAACGACGAGGTTATCGGTATGATTGTTGTAAATGACTTGGAGAACGATACTGTTTTAGTAGTTTCGGAAAGAGGTTATGGTAAGAGAACAGCAGTTGAAGATTATCGTATAACAAACCGTGGCGGAAAAGGTGTAATTACGCTTAACATTACGGAAAAAACAGGGAATCTAATCGCTATTCAAAGTGTAACAGATGAAGACGGATTGATGATCATCAACAAGTCCGGAGTTGCTATCAGAATGAATATGAACGAGATGCGCGTGATGGGTAGAAATACTCAAGGTGTGAAAGTAATTAACCTTAAAGCTAAGGACGAGATTGCTGCCATTGCAAAAGTTGAAATGGACAGAGATGTAGAAGATGAAAACGAAGAAAACCTTGAAAATGAAGATAATAACACTGAAACAATCGTCAACCAATCTCAAACAGAAGAAAATCAGAACAATTCTGAAAACGAAAACACTGAAGAATCTTCTGACAACAACGAATAAAAATTAAAAGTACTTATAAAATGAAAAAATTAGTTTTAAGTTTAGCTATTTTGTCTGCAACATTCGTATGGGCGCAGAAAAAAGAAATCGCTAATGCTGTAAAAGCAGTTGACTCTGGAGATCTTTCAACGGCTAATTCAGAAATTTCAAAAGCTGAAGGTATTTTTGGTGATAAAACTTATTTATTAGAACCATCTGTTCTTGAGCAATATTATTATGCAAAAGGATTATCACTAATCAAAGCAGGAAAAAATATTGAAGGAGCAGAATATCTTTCAAAAATTAATAGCCTTAGTTCTGCAGCTATTTTCACAGGAAAAGATGCGGGAAAAAATAAGGTTTATTTTGTCGGAAAAGAAGCAGCTGACAAATTCGGAGCTGGATTATCTTTGAAAGAAGAAAAATATTCGCCTTCTTTATCCGAAAAAGTTAGAAGTAACGTAAACGCTCTTCTACAAACGGCTAGTACCGAAGCAACAAAAGAATACGGAAATAAAAACTATGACAAAGCTGGAGAAAAATTCGCTGAAACGTATTATCTTTTAAAAGCAGGAGATCAAGATAATAAAACCTATCTATACTACTCTGGTATTGCTTATGCACAGTCAACCGACAACAAGTCTAAAGGAGCAGACATTCTTGTATCTTTAATCAAAGACGGATACACTGGCGAAGAAACGGTTTATACTGCCAAAAATACTAAAACAGGCCAAGTAGAAACGCTTGACAAAGCAGCTTTTGATCTTTATAAAAAGACTAAGGATTATACGGATTTCAAAACCGAAAAAACACCAAGCAAACAAGAGGAACTTTATGAGGTTGCGGCATCATTACTTTTTGAACAAAAAAGATATGACGAAGCAGGAAAATTGGCAGAAGAAGGACTTAAAAAATTCCCTAAAAACCAATCTCTTTCGCAGACACAAAGCAATTCTTACTTCAAATCTGGTAAAACAGACGAGTTTATAAATAACTTAAAAACAAAAATTACTTCTAATCCAAACGACAAAGAAAGCTTGTATAATCTTGGAGTAATGTTGAGTAAAGATCCTGCAAAACAAGCTGAAGCAGAGGCTACTTTCAAAAAATTAGTTGATATTGATCCAAAATTCCCAAATGCAATGAACAATTTGGTTTTTGCAATTCTTGGAGAAGATGAAGCTGCAATCAACCAATACAGAGACTTGAAAAAAGCTGGAAAAATAGATGAAGCGAACAAAGTTCTTGAACAAAGAAGAGCTAGATTCCAAAAAGCTTTACCTTTTGCAGAAAAAATGTATGCAAACGATCCTAACAACAAAGAGGTTGTAACCCTTCTAAAAGGGATGTATATGACAACTCAGAATACTGCAAAGTATAACGAGTTCAAGGCTAAAGAAGCTGCAATGAAATAATCTAAAAGGAAGCCAATTGGCTAGTCATGGTCGGAAGATTTTTCTTCCGACTTTTTATTTTTTTTCACCAAAAAAATAAAAGAACTCAACCTATTGATTATTAGTTAATTAGTTTGTTTT
>NZ_QNUG01000069.1 GCF_003385395.1 Epilithonimonas hispanica
ATTGATCCTCTCCAAAATATCATTGACAATCCGAACAGGATGATTATCGGGAATCAACTCCTCAAAACTATACGGAAACAACACCGTCTGATTTTGGTTATAATACTTGAAATTCATAGACAAATATCTTATTATCAGATATAAATATACAAAAAAATAACAATTATAACCAAAAAAATCCGCCTCAAGTTGTGAGACGGATTCTTTTAATTATAATGACTTAATCACTTCTGAGGCTATCTCGTATGATTTTAGTTTCTTATCAAAATCATAAATGTTTCCGGAAACAATAATTTCATTTGGTTTAAAATCTTTTACAAATTTGCTAAGTTTCTCTTTCAAGGTTTCTTTGTCACCAACAAAAGTTTTAGCGGCCATTCTATTAAGATGAACAGCAACTTCATCAGAAATATCAGCTAGTTCTGTTTCCTCTGGAGGTAAAAGCGGTTGTCTCTGATCCGTTAAAATATTAACAAAAGCTTGAAAATGTGATGTAGATAAATAATGGGCTTCATCCACAGAATCTGCACCAATAATATTAATACAAATCATCACATAAGGCTCATCCAAAAACTCAGATGGCTGGAAATGCTCTCTGTAGATTTCTAACGCAACCTCCAATTGAGAAGGTGCAAAATGCGCTGCAAAGGCATAAGGTAAACCTAATTTTGCTGCCAAAAAAGCAGAATCTGTAGAACTTCCCAAGATATAAAATGGAACGTCTGCTCCTTCACCAGGAATTGCTCTTACTTTTGCTTCTGAATTTTCATTAGACATATATTTTTGAAGTTCTCTGATATGGAATTCAAAATTATAATTGGGATTGAAATTGTTGCCACGCAAAGCTGTTGCTGTCAACATATCTGTTCCAGGCGCTCTTCCCAAACCAAGGTCTATTCTTCCTGGAAATAGTCCATCCAAAGTTCCAAACTGTTCCGCTACAGACAAAGTGGAATGATTAGGAAGCATAATTCCGCCTGAGCCAATTCTCAAAGTATCGGTCTGTGAAGCAATATGTCCAATTAATATAGAAGTAGAAGCACTTGCCACATTAGGGAAATTATGATGCTCCGAGAACCAATATCTGGTAAAACCTAACTTTTCGGCTAACTGTGCAGATTTTACAGATTTTTGAAATGTTTTATTGATATCATCTCCTTTGACAATAGTTGCCAAATCAAGAATCGAATATTTTAAAGCCATAGATTCAATTTTATTTATGATTCTATTGGCACAAAAAATAAACCATAAAAAATTAAAAAGAAATTTTGTCAGTCAAAAAATAGAATAAAAATGATTGACTAAATCGATGATTTTTTGCTGTTGCTTTCGAAATAATTTTTAAAGATTAATTCTTCTTTCTTTCCCTTCAGTTCAAACTTTTTGATGAGAAGATTACGAGCCATATTTCTCAGAAAATAATCTTTGTCACATAATTTCCAATAAGAATCCTGATGAATCACTTTTGGCTCGCGAATTTTATAAAAAGTAGTTTCCCAATTATCTTCATCGTGATAAAACTCTATAATGCCACAATGTTTTGGAACATCTTGATGATCAATCATTCCCATTGGCAAAAGAAAACTGAAGGAATTGCAGATATAATCGCCACAACCAATCTTATCGTGCTTTAGAAATTTTTCTCCTGATTTTTGATTGGTATAGAATTTTTTAAAATCGTTTTTGAAATCAGATTTAGACAACTTAATTTCAATTTCGTGACTGAAACCTGAATCATTAATTAAAAGAATATCAGCTTCCCAATCGGAATGAAAAAAATTGGTCAAAACAATTTCTTTATCAAAATCACAATTGACATTAATGAAATTATGAACCAATTCTTCAATTTTCAACATCCATCAAATCTTTAATAATTACGAACAGTGACATGATAACAACTCTGCTGCTTTTCTTTGATATAAAAGATTTTGCCTAAGTTTTTGTATTGCTCCAGCAATTTCCCCAATTCCTTTTCTAGTTTTGGATTGACTTTCAATTGATGATCAAAACGAACATAGGAGATATCAAAAGCAGCTCCATAATTATGTGAACTGATTCCCAAAGACGCATTAGAATTGACTTTTCTCAATCGGCATTGGTCTTCCAGAGTTCTGGTAACAGAAGAAACTACGAAGAAACTCTTAGTATTTGTAGCAAATTGATTAGCCATTCTTTCCAGAGTGGTTCTGGCTTTTTTCACGAGATAAGGACGACTATACTCTAAAGCTTGTAATCTGTAACCTCTGGATTTTTTCTTGACTTTTACGAATTTTCCTTTGGCAATATACTTATCAACGGACTTTGTATTCTCAAGAATATTGACATTAAAACTTTGAGAAGCCAAAAGATGTGGTTTGTATAATTCGGTGGGTTCTACTTTGAGAACCGTTTTCAAATCATAACATTTCTGAGATTTGAAAAAAGAAAACGACAACAATAAAATCAAGGACAAAAACCTCATCAAACTGATATTAGAAATTAGACTTTAGATTCAAAATTGTGTTTTTTTATTTAATTCTAAATTTAATATTAAAAATTTAAGAAACCAAAAGACTGCAACCTCGAATGTCAGAATGGTCAATTCTTCCTAAAACCTGAAAAGTTCCGTTTTCTAATCGACCCAAATCCTGAGTCGCAATAAATGAACAAGAATGTTTATTAGCCAAATCGATGATATTAATTGCGCCTGTTCTTCCGTCTTCAATATAAGAAAAAGGATCTTCTGTATTTCTAATCAGGATTCGCATCCAATTTGGGCTTTTATAGACATTTTCACCTAAAGAATAGGCTTGAGAAAGTAATTCTGTCATCGAATATTCTGAATAAATCTTCTCCGTTTTAAAACCTTTTTGGAATATTTTCAAAAGTTCATCTTTTGTCATTTCCTCTTTTCTTCCTTTCATTCCGCCTGTTTCGATAACTGTAAGAGAGTTTGAGAATTGGAGAGTTTGAGAGTTTGAAGTACAGAAATCCAAGAAATCGAGCAATGCGAAAGAAACTCCGAAAAGAATTACTTTTTTATCCGTCAAAGTTTGAAGTAAATCAAATAATTCCTGATGGTTGTAAAGAAAATAACCGTTCTCTGGTTTATCAGATTTTTTAATCAAATAATCAATCATATAAATCAAAGACGAATGTGGATTCTCGGAATAATTGGGAAGTAAACCTAAAAAAATATAATCTTCGGGTTTTCCAATGAATTGCTCAAAACTTTTGTAAATACTTTCTTCATACAAAGCGAAATCGGCAATATAATGTTTGGAACGATTCATTTGCGTAGTTCCGGAACTTTGAAAATAATTCTCAGCCTGCGAATGTTTATCTAAAACCAAATGATTTTTAAACATTTCAATCGGCAAAAAAGGCAGGTCAGAGACCTGTCTTATTGAAAATGGATCAATATTGAGATAATCTACAAATTTTCTATAAACTTCAACATTTTCATATTGATAACGAAAAGTCTCCAAACAAGCCGCCTGAAATTCTTCTTCTGTTTTAATTTCAAAAATATTCTGCTTCATTTTCCAACTTAATTTTTAACCTTCGAATGTATTCAATTCAAAATTCTCTCCATCAAAAACACCATAAGTAAAATAGACAATCCAATCACCAAGATTGACATATTTGGAATAATCATTCAAATCCAAAACCATTGGCAAATGACGATGACCAAAGACAAAATAATTGATTTTTTCTGTCTTCAGTTTCTCTTTGGAATAGAGAATCAAAAATTCTTTGTCTTCACCCAAAAAAGCTTTGTCTTCTTCACCAGAAATCAATTTATTTTTCTGAGACATATAATTTGCAATCCTCATTGCAATATCTGGATGCAACCATCTGAAAGCCCATTGCGCCAGAGGATTGGTAAAGACTTTTTTCATTCTTTTATAACCTTTGTCGCCTGGTCCAAGTCCGTCTCCGTGTGCTAAAAGAAACTTTTTGCCGTTAATTTCGTAATATCTTTTTTCAAAATAAACAGGAATTCCTAATTCTTCTTCGAAGTAGTTTTTCATCCACAGATCGTGGTTTCCTACGAAAAAATAGATTTCTATTCCGGAATCTTTTAGCTCTGCAATTTTTCCTAAAACTCTGATGTAACCTTTTGGAACAACATATTTCCACTCGTGCCAAAAGTCGAAAAGGTCGCCCATTAAAAAAAGAACTTGCGCATCTTTTTTAATCAAGTCCAACCAACGGATAAACTTCTCTTCCCTGATTCTGCTTTGTTTCAAATCAGGAACTCCGAAATGTTGGTCAGAAGCGAAATATATTTTTTTGCCCGATTGTAAATCGATTTGCATAAAAATTCGGTTTAATTAATCAAAATTGTTACGTTCGTCGTTTTGGTCTCTTTTGCTGTAAATCCATAATCCTAGCAATAAGCCAACCACAGATACCGAAGCTGTTAAAATAGCTCTATATAATTTGTCCGGCGCATCACTTCCAAGAAAATTCATCAAGAAAATAATAACGAATGTGATGATTCCGAAAACGATATATTTTGGATTTTTAAAATTCATTTTTTAAAGTTTATAAGAAATCATAAGTCCACCTTTGTAAGGAAGAAATTCTCCACTTCTGTTCGTCTCTCTTCCCATAGAATCGCCTTCTGTATCATATCGGTCGCCACTCAACTTGTCGTAACCTTTATAGAAACTCTGCATTGTTCCTAGCCCAAGATAAACATCCATATTCAGTCTATCGCTTAGTCTAAACTGATAACCGGCAATTCCACCCAGCATAAAAGAATAACCTCTCTGATAAAGATTGGAGTTGATGTAAGGCGTAACTTCTCCATTTTTGTGAACATAAAAATTATCATTCCAATAACCCCATTTTTGAATATTGAATCTCGCCAAAGAAAAATCAACTCCAACATAGAACTTCTTGAAAGCTTCATTAAAATAATATCTTCCATTGAAACCCAACATATAAACTTGAGCGTGTTTTCCAGCAAAAGACTTCCAAGGCGAAACAAATAAATCCGCCTGTCCAGTAATATGTTCTGAAAAACCGTGCTCAACACCTAAATTTAGCATTCCTACAGGTAAAAATAAAGCGTTTGCTTTAATATAAGTTTCATTTTTTTGCGCAAAACTGGAAGTGATAATACTAATGAAACTCAGTAAAAAAAGTCTTTTCATCATTATTTTTTATTCAGGATTTCGTTCATTTTTGTAGCATCTTTGTTTTCTTCTTTTGCGAAGTTGATCGCCATTTCTGCAAACATTTTAGCTTCATCTTTTTTTCCTATTTTAGAATATAATTCGGCTAAAATACTTGCTGAATCATAGTTTTCTGAAGACATTACTACTTTTTCTGCCCAACGTGCTGCAGCCTGAAGAGACTTGACATCTTTAGATTTTTCACCAATTGTACTTGCTGCAGCTAACAATTCATTAGCATTGAATTCCTCAGGATTTTTGTAATATTCTAAAGCCGTTTTCTCGTATGCTGGAAAATTATCGTGAGCTGAGTAATAGTTCAATTTGTAAAGATTTAGACTTTTCGTCAATTCTTCTTTTGGGAACAATCCTTCGCCTTCTTTCAGGATTTTTGCATCATCGATTGTTTTTGTCTTTTCATCCGTCGCAGAAGTTACTAACTTCATCAACTTAAGATAGTTATCAAACTGTTTATAATTATTCTCTGGAAGAAGTTTTGTAATTCCTTCTTTGTTAGCTACAAAAACTTTGTAATTAGCATCATCCACAGATTGAGTAAAATTAAGAAGCGCGTTGACTTCTTCGCCAGAAAATTCTTTATCTTTTTTATTTGTAAAATATTTTTCCGAAGCTTGTTTTGCCAAAGCTGGGTCTTTACTTGCATATAGATTGATGAAATTAAATAAACCGGCTTGGTCTAATTTCCCTTTTAGAAATTCATCTTTTAAATTTGTATTGACAAGATTTGGTTTATTATTCTTTTTTCCTAATTCCAGAAATTCCTCAGTTTTGATATAACCTAATTCCTTAGCAACGATTTCACCTTCTCCATTTAGAAATAATAAAGTTGGATAACTTCTGATTCCGTATTTTGAAGCCAGATTTGGACCTTCACCTTTTTCCATATCAAAATGGGCATTGATGAAGTTTTTATTATAATATTCTGCCACATTTTTATCGGTAAAAACATTCCGTTCCATCAATTTACATGGTCCGCACCAAGCAGCATAAGCATCCAGAAAAACTATTTTTTTTTCAGCTTTAGCTTTGGCTAAGATTGTTGCAAAGTCAGAATCTTCAAATTTGATGGACTGTTGAGAGAAACTCAATTGAGAAACTAATAATATTAAGAAAAATGATATCTTGTTCATCCCTAGAATTAATCAAATTAACTGCGAAGATAACCATAATATAAGAATTGACCGAGATTGAAATAGTAAAGTTTTAATTTTTTAACTTTGCAAATCTCAGTTTTTCAGATTTTACTGAAAACGATTAAATATTCAGAACAAAAAATATGAGGAAATTATCCTTGCTTTTTACGAAAGATGGTTTGCAGTGGCAGATTTCTAAATCCAAAAAGGTTTTGGAAGAAAAAATCTGGCTTAAGGATGATGAAGAAACACCAAAAAATCTGGTTGAAGAAAAACTGAATGAAGTCTTAGCTTCGGAAAAGTTTTCTGAGGTTTCTGTGATATCTTCTATCAATCATTTTTCGATTGTAGAAGATGGTTTTGACCAGCACGATTTAGGCTATGATTTGATTTCCTACAATTCTGATGTTAAAAAAGATGCAGAAGAACTAATGCTTTCTGTCAATAAAAAATTTGGAATTCAGTTTTATTACAGCTTTCCGAAAGATTTTTATCAAAAAATAAAGCAGTTGGAAATCCCAACGCATTTTAATTTTTCTGGTGAAAAGTTTCTGAATTCTTTGAATGTGAAAAACAGAAAAGAAATCCACGTGAATCTTTATCATCAACAAGCAGAATTTTTTGCAATTGAGAATAAAAAAGTGATTCTTTATAACAATCTGGATGCAGCTTCGGAAGTAGATTTTCTGTATTTCATAATGTTTACATTAAGTAAAATTGACTTCGGAATTTCTGAAACTTATTTTTATATTTATGGAGAAACAACTGAGAATGAAACTTTTACCTCAGAAATGCAGAAATTTGTTCCAAACCTGAAAATCGTTTTTGATAATCTTCACAAAAAGAATTTCGTTTTAAATTAAAATTAAAGATTAAGAAATTAATCACTCAATATCTATGTATAGAATCATCAGCGGAAAATGGAAAGCTAAGAAAATTGCAGCACCAAAAAATTTCGATGTAAGACCAACAACCGACTTTGCAAAAGAAGCATTATTTAGCATCATTGATAACAAATATGACCTTGAGTTTTGCTCGGTTTTAGACTTATTTGCAGGAATTGGCTCGATAACTTTGGAGTTTGCTTCCCGCGATTGCCAGGACATTACGTCTGTTGAACTGAATCCAAAACACGCAGGATTTATCAATTCTACAGCCAATGAATTGGATATGGGATTGCAAGTCAATGTTCAAAGAGCAGATGTTTTTGAATGGCTGAAAAAGAAAAGAAATCACGATAAAAAGTACGAAATCATTTTTGCTGATGCACCTTTCGAAACAGAAGAAAAGAAATACAACGAAATGATTGATTTGGTTTTGAATAACGGATTATTAAAACCAAACGGCGTTTTCATTCTGGAACATCAAAGCAGATTAAAATTCGCTCATCCGAATCTGAAAGACACAAGAAAATATGGAAATGTAAGTTTTTCATTCTTCCAAAGCGAACCGATTTCTGAATAAAATTGATTGCGATATGAAGAATTTCTACATCAGATTATTAATGATTTTCGTTCTGTTTTTCAGTTTGAAAATCTCTGCGCAGAATTCTTACGTCAATCAACATAAACCATTTGCGACAGAGCTTTCTCAGGAATTTGGGATTCCGATTTCGGTCATTCTTTCCATTGCTTATATGGAAACAGGTGGCGGTACAAGTTCGGCGTGTAAAGTGCTGAACAACCATTTTGGAATGACTGGAAAAAATGACATCAACAATTCTAGATTCAAAAGTTTTACCGATTCCAAAGCTTCTTATCGCGCCTTTTGTGAATGGGTTGCGAAAAAGAAATTTTATCAAAATCTAAAAGGTTCTCAAAATCATAACGATTGGTTCGTAGCCATTGCTTCCTCAGGATATTCTACAAAACCCGCAGAGTGGAAGCAAAAACTGAATCTTGTAATGAAGAAAATAGGATTATAAAAAACGCCTCGATTAATCGAGGCGTTTCTATTTTAAACTAATTTCGCCAGATAAATTTCTGCCGGATTTTCTAATAAATCAGGAACTTTTTCAACAAATTCTTGAATGTAAGGTTGTTGATTATGAGCATCCAAACCTTCTTTGCTTTTCCAAATCTCGTGAAAGATAAAAACCGTTTCGTCATCCAGACTGTGCTGTAATTCGTACTTTTCGCAAGCTTCTTCTTTTCTCGTATTCAGAACCATATTGTCAAGAATTGATTTCAAATCCTGAATCGATTCTTTGTTTGATTTTAAAATCGCTGTTAAATAGATTGACATTTTGATTTTATTTAATTAATTAAACACTTTAAATCCCTCAGTTTTCAAAGCTTTTTTTAGATAATTTTTGTATTCAATTTCGTAATTATCTATTCTTTCCTGAGTCGCTGCTTTTTCCATATCGTGGAAATGGAAACTTCCCAAATGTGACATTCCCGTGAAAGCATTCATCCTATGAAAACCAAATAAAACCCCTTCATCTACCGAATGCTGATTGAAGAATTCGCCTTCAAGAGTGAAAGCTGTTTCAGGCGCATTCCAGCTTGTGGTTACGAAATATTTTTTTCCGTGCATCAAACCTCCAGTTCCGTAATTGATTGCCGGATTTACTCTGGAACGTCCATCACTTTTATAAAGTCCGTTGTTATGACCAGCCGTAAAAACTTCATCGATATAAAGCTTTAATCTATTAGGAACTTGGAACCACCAAACCGGAAAATGATAAATAATAATATCTGCCCATTTGAAATTCTCAGCTTCCTGAACTGCATCAAATTCATCATTGACATTCGTAATTCTGATTTCAAAATTTTCATTTTCTAAAATCTCTTTAGTCCAATTAGTAATAGTTTTGTTGAAAGCTCCACCAGAATGTGCGAAAGTTTGTCCACCGTTGATTACAAATATTTTTTTCATTGAATTTTCTATTTAATAATTTAATGATGCAAATTTCCGATAGAAAAATGAATTATAAAAATAATATAAATTATATATTTGCATTATAATTATGATGCAAAATGATAAATCTGGAATGGCTTAGAACTTTTAAAAGTGTTTATGAAACTCAGTCTTATACGAAAGCTGCGAAGGAATTATATATTTCCCAACCCGGCGTAAGCCTTCATATTGGTTCCTTGGAAGCTTATGTTGGTTACTCTTTGTTCGAAAGGATTTCAAAGAAACTCATTCCTACAGAGAAAGCGAAGATACTTTACAATTTCACTTTGGAACCGCTTCTAAAATTGGAAACTGCCGAACAAACTTTTCATAAAACCACAAAAACCGAACGTCCAACAGTGAGCGTTGGGATGTGTTTTGAAACTTTTCAATTCACGTTGGAAAAGCATATTCCGACATTTGATTTTAATGTAATTATTCGTTTTGGAATGTATGAGCAGATGTTTACAGATTTGGATAACGGATTGCTGGATTTGATTATCACTCCAAGAAAAACCAATCTTAAAAATCTGAATTTCGAAGCGTTTTCCAAAGAAAAAATCGTTTTGATTAATGGAACCGGAACTGATACTTCTGAATTCAAAAAATTGATTAAAAACAATAAAATCGAAGAAGCCGAAAACTGGTTGAAACAGCAAATCTGGTATAGTACAGCAGCGGATATGGAACATTTGAATAACTTTTGGAAAGCTAATTTTAACCGACATCCGGACTTTAAACCAAATTATATTGTTCCGAATATTAGTTCGATTGTGCGTTGTTTAAGTGGAAATTCGGGTTTTTCAATCGTTCCCGATTTTCTTTGTAAAAAAGAAATTGCGAACGGTGGAATCGCGATTACTTGGGAAGGCAACAACAAAATCGAGAACACTTTACACTTTGGAGAACGATCAAAAAATATGGTTCAAAATGAGATTAACAAAATCAAAAATATTTTCAGAAATGAGAATTTTTAATTAATGCTTTATATTTTTACCACATAGGCACATAAAAATGTGAATTAAATTATCAATTAAAAAGAGCAAATAGGAAAAATCTATTTGCTCTTAATTTTTTTATAGTAAACAACTATGTGTCTATATGGTTTAATTTAAATATGTATATCCGTTTTTAATCATACTGCTGTAATATTAGCAATAATGAGCCTTTCGAATAGTTTGTCTCCGAAATATCTTCGATTTAGTTTGTAAATAA
>NZ_QNUG01000070.1 GCF_003385395.1 Epilithonimonas hispanica
AACGCCTCGTTGTGAGTAGCGGGAATCAAACTCTCCGCCGGCTCTTCCTTCTCGTGGCATTCCAAAGAGATAATCTTCTGGTTTTTCAGCTTCGATATATTTTTTTAAACCCCGAATCAAATGTTCCGACAAAGGCAAATAGCGGTCTTTTTTGCCTTTTCCCTGAACCACTTTCAACTGTTTTCTATCAAAATCTAAGTCGCATAAACGCAGATTTCTAACCTCCATACATCGCAATCCGCAGCCGTAAAGAATGCCGATTAAGATTCTATGTTTCAGAAGTTTACAACCCGACAACATCTGCCAAACCTCCTGTTTACTGAGAACTACAGGGAGTTTTTTCTCTCTTTTAATTTCCGGAAGACTCAAAAAATCATAGCTCAAACCTTCCGATTTCAGTAAAAATCGAAGTCCGTAAACGGTATGTTTAAAATACGACTGTGAAGGTGATTTTGATTTTTTCTGAAGGTAAAAAAGGTAATCGTGAATTTGCTCAGAATCCAATTCTGTAGGAATTTTCCCGAAATGCAGCGACACCGCAGCGACGTGTCTGGAGTAATTTTGAAACGTACTTTGGCTTCTTCCCAACACCGAAACCGTACGTTCAAACCTTTGCAAAAGCTCCGCAAATCCCGGAACTTCGCGCTTTGCCTGATTGATGAGTTTGTTTTCTCTGAGTTCGTCTAAACTCTTTTTTTTGTTGTCATTCTATTGATTTTTAATTAGTTTTACAAAGTAATCAAAAATATGCAGACGGGGCTACCGAAGGTTTAGTTCAACAGTGTATTCGCAAAAAGCGGGGCTGAATTCTACCATTGAGAGATTTGTGATATTTTGTCGCAAAAAAACTTTTCTGTTTCCAAAAAAATTGTAATTTAGTCAACAGAAAAAGTTTTTTGCTTAGTGCAGTGAAAGTTGAGATTTTCGTTTGTAAAAGCCCGCCTTCGCGAATACTTTTTCGTTGGCAGACATTTTGGAAAATCGTGCTGCAAACAACAATCACTTAAAATAATAAATTATGAAGTTAAAGTTGTTAATAATCTTTTTGACGTTACTAAAAAATATTTCATATTCACAACCAAAAGACACAATTTACGGCAAAATAAAGTCCATTAGAGAACAACTTCTATTTTTAGATGAAAATCGACAAAATAGAAAACTATTCAGTACCGAAGGTGATTACGGACATAATGGTTTTTTAAGCGAAGAATATACAAAAAGAAGATTTAATATTTGGTGGTATCAAACTTATTGGGTTCACTATATTAATTACTATAAAGAATTTGACATCAACAATAAACTATTAAAAGTCATATGGTATTATAAAGACCAGACGATTTTAAATTCTTGTGAAAACGAATATGATAAAGAGGGTAAGTTAGTAAATCAAAAATTTAATTCTTATAAATTTTCAAATACAACTAATCTTTATGATAAAAACAATAATTTGATTTTATCAAAAAATATTGATTCGGATAAAAAGTATTAACGTTACAAATTTATAAAAAAAAAACAAATCGGAATAACATTAATTGCTATTCCGATTTGTATAAAGTGTAATTTAAAATATTATCTTAATTCTCCAATTAATGGCACTTGTTCTAATAAGGCTTGACGTATAGTGTTTTCAATATACATTTCCGCTTGGATGAATTTAGAAGCTTCCACAGGTGTAATAACTTTTGACATTTTTTTATAAGTTGAACCCCATAAAGATGTCATTTCTTTTTGAACATCAAGAGCATTTTTCATTATAGCATTGATGCTTTCTGGTGTAAAATTCTCGTAATTTTCAGCGTATTTTGTAATGTTTTGAATACGTTTTAAACCAATGGCTCTTCTGCTGTTTTCATAGGTTTCGTATAATTTCCAAAATTCAGCAGCTTTCGATTCGTCAACTTTCATATAATTTTCAATCAACGTTCTTTTTTCAATACCAAAAGCGTTTTGAAAGATAGCTACTTCATCTTTTTCAGTTTGTGAAAATGATGGCAATGCAATTAAAGCAAATACTAAGGATAAAATAAATTTTCTCATTTTTTAGTTGTTTTAATGTTAGTTTTAATAAGATATAATCAAAAATATCTTTCAAATATATAAATAAAATCAATACTGTCCTAAATAAATTTTAGGTTTCACAAATTTATTAAATCTATTGAGTTTATTGACCGAAAAACTCAATAATCAGAACAAAACCCCTTGTATAGTAATTTCTTGCTTTTGAAAGTGTTCTTCAAATGGTTTATCGAGCCATTTTTGGAGTTCAATTTTCACAAATAAATTGAGTCTAATAAATGCCACTAAATTTGATAAATGCCAATTATACCGAGCCATTGCTTTTAATGCTTTAAGGACAAGTATTGTTATTAAAGCTGTCCATATTTGTATCATTACTGCATTTTGTGTTGTTCCTACAAAGGATTTTATATGTAATAATTGTTTTATTTCTCTAAAGAATATTTCTACTTGCCAACGGCTTTTATACAGTTCACTTATGGTATTTGGCGACCAAATGAATTGGTTTGTGATGAGTTCAATAGTTTGCTGATTTTGTTTTATTACGAACAGATGATAAACTGTTTTTACTGAGGGTTTTAGTATTTAATCGAAACTTGTGGTGGAGAATGGTGTGTTTTTTGATAATGCTTCGAGCCCAAATGTTTTTTTGTAATTGATACAGTTGGTTATGGCTAATATTTTTTCAAATATTACGTTTCTAAGAAAATGGTCTATAGTTAATGTTTCGATACTGTGGATGGAAAATGGTTGTGTATGTTATGTTTTTTTTTAAAATTGATGGAGTTTGTTATTTTAAGTTTGTTGAGTCTGAAATATATGTTTGATAATAAATAAGTTCCAGTTAAATTGATAGGTGATAATAAAATAATGTCGTCCAATGAAGTAGGTGGACGGATAATATGCATAACTTTAGCAAATAATTAATTTATAAATATGGATAAAAGTATTATCGATTTGCATCCTGGTCTTGTGGCGGGTTTTATCATAGTTGTAGTGGTGTTGTTGTTGTTGGATCTTGGTGTTTTCAATAAAAAGGCGCATGAGGTGTCATCTAAAGAAGCAACAACATGGACTGTTGTTTGGATTTCTTTATCGATGGTTTTTTCAGTTGTTGTTTATTGGGTTTTCAATCAAGATGCAGGAGGACACGCTTTGGCAATAGAGAAGTTTACTCAGTTTCAGGCAGCGTATTGGATAGAAAAAGCATTATCTGTAGATAATCTCTTTGTATTTATTTTGGTATTTGGATTTTTCAAAGTTCCAAGACATCTTCATCATAAAGTCTTGTTTTGGGGGATAATTGGAGCGCTTATTTCTAGAGCGATTTTTATTTTTGCAGGTGTTGAGTTGATTGATTTGACTTATTTGCCAGAGATGACGGTTTTTGGACATGATGTTAAAATTAATGTAGTGATGACGCTTTTTGGGCTGTTCCTGATTTATGCGGGTGTTAAATCTTGGGGTGGAGGAGATCATGATGAAGAACAAGATTATAGTGAAAGTGCTGGCGCGAAATTGATTAAAAGTTTCTGGAAAGTTTCTGATAGCTATAATGGAGATAAGTTTTTCACAATACAAAACGGAGTAAAAATGGCAACGCCTCTTTTAGTTGTTGTTGCGGTAATCGAGTTTACAGATGTTTTGTTTGCGGTGGATTCTATTCCAGCGATTTTTGCGATTTCTAAAGATCCTTTTATCCTTTATACGTCTAATATTTTTGCGATTTTGGGATTGAGATCTTTATATTTCTTGCTATCCAATTTCATACATATGTTCAGTAAGTTACCTTATGGGCTTGCTGTGATTTTGAGTTTTATTGGAGTTAAAATGTTGATTTCACCTTGGTATCATATTTCATCTCCTGTCTCATTAGGGATTGTTGGGGGGATTTTGATATTATCGGTTGTTGTTTCAGTAATGTTTCCGGATAAGGAGGAGGAGTCTGCTTAAATTCCTTTTTTGAATAACAATAATATAGAAACCCACTTGAAAAGGTGGGTTTTGTTTAGTATTATAGGAAATATTTATAAATGAAAAAACCATAATTAGAAGTCTAATTATGGTTTTGTTCTGTACCCATAACCGAAGAAATATCGAAATATTTGGTGGAAGATTTGGAAAGAATTTCTGCACTTTCGCAAATTAATAATCTTGTTTAGTTATGAAGACGAGCGTATCTTCAAACACTTTAAAAATGATTTGGTTCAATTGATCTAAATCTAAAAAGAATTATAAAACTCATTTTTATCAAATAGTTTCTTTTAGTTTACGACTAATACAATTTAATTTAAAAAGTTAATAACAATCAGCATTCAAATAGTAGTATTTCAGTAATCTGTGCTGGTCCCGTACTCAAATTGATTAAATTTTCAATTGAAGAATAATAGTCCTATTATTTTGATGTTCTAACAAATTTCTCTTTTGTATCATGCGAAAGGAGGCAAAGTTAAGACGGTCATAGCAAATATGGCGAAGGAAGAATATATTGATTCAATGATCGCTGAGGCCGTGTCAAAATACGGCACTGTAGATATCCTGATTAATAATGCAGGGATAATAGACGATTTTTCACTTATGTCTTTTTCAAGGATGTCCAGCCTTTCCTGATCGATATCGGCAGCAATGACCTGATTCCTTCTGAAGCGAAAAATATTGCTATCGCTTTTACAAGAATCGGCTCTACTGCCTATTCACAATTTCATACAGCGATCTTTCGAACGCTGGCGTCCACCACAATTTGTAGCCAGCACGAAGTGGATGGACGTGATCCCCAAGCATATAGAGGTCCATCTGTTCATCAGAAATATCATTAAATTTTTTGTCGTCATACAGATCAATGATATCAACGTTCCATTTTTTCTGAACCTTATATAATTTTTTGATCACGAATTCATAATCCTTATCACCAAAGTTACTGTTGGTATAAAATACAACAGGACAATTCCATGTTTTTCGGGCATAGGCGATGATATATTCGATGGCTCCGACCGTTGTGGCTGTATTGAAATCCTTCATATTGGCAGAGGGGCTTACATTACCCACTGTTTGTATGCCGTTGTATCTCGTGTCATTAGTTGACAATTGACAAACAAAAACATCTACTTTCGCTTTTGTGTCAAAGTTTTTGATTCTTTCCACATAAGAACTTTTGCCATTGTCAAGCATTACCGTTCCGCTTTTGGCTTCTTTTACAATGGTGCAGTTATTCCTCTTTTGAATATAATCTGCAAAAGATTCTTCGTGGGAGGCAAACCCAACCGTTACCGACGATCCGAGAAAAAACAGAGTTTTGCCCGAAAGAGGACTGGAACTTAATTTTTCAGTTTGCGCAACACTATACTCTGAAGCATTTCCCTCCTTAAAATAACCTGATAGATAGAAGTAGCCCGCTGCTGCAAGGATGAATAAAGCCACAAATATTCCTAATATCCATTTGAGTATTTTTTTTGTTCTTATCGTCATAATTTTTCTGTTTAATATTATTTATAATTTTTACTTTTGAATATCATTTTTAAAGGTGGAACCTCTATCCTTATATGGTTAATGTGATTGCCATTTCTTTAAAATTTAAAAATAATTCCTGCCTCACAGTACTCAATACCTCTTCCGTCCTGTAGATACTGCACCAAAATTTAACCAATACTGTGTAATTTTCATTGGATACCGAATTGTAATAGATCTGTGGCAGCCTGTTGTTTTCAATGAGAGGTAGACTCTTCAAGGTCTTGTTAATGGTTTCATTAATGGTATCGATACCGGTTGTCCCAGTAATTTGAAACGTGATCTCGACCTGTTTTAAATTATCGGTGTAGGTCCAGTTTGTGATATTCTGGGAAAGGATATTTCCATTGGGAATAATGATCTCAGCACCACTGGATGAATTGATCTTTGTA
This sequence comes from Epilithonimonas hispanica, assembly GCF_003385395.1. Classification (GTDB taxonomy): domain Bacteria; phylum Bacteroidota; class Bacteroidia; order Flavobacteriales; family Weeksellaceae; genus Epilithonimonas; species Epilithonimonas hispanica. The sequence continues at coordinate 5,913 of NZ_QNUG01000070.1, forward strand.
GACCGCAGACCCATGGATTTCACGCGTCCGGACTGGGAATTGACATCGATGATATCGCCAACCTGTATAGGGCGGTCAAAAATGAGAATAATGCCGGAAACGAAATTGGTTACAATATTTTGAAGTCCAAGGCCGACGCCTACACCAAGAGCCCCTATAACTATGCTTAATTTGTCCATAGGCATTCCGGAGGCAGCCACAGCCAGCAGATAACCTACAATCAGCACGACCAATCTTGCGATCAGAAGTCTGGAATGCTGCTGCTTGTTGACGTTTTTCCCATCTTGCTCATCTTCCTCATCCAGTTCGCCGAAGAAATATTTCACATAATTTTGAAGCAGATGAGCCATCCAAACAATGAAGAAAAATAACATGATGCCTCTCATCGTAAAGGTCACACTCCCAATAATAATAGGGTTGGTAAGTATTCTTCTAAGTAGATCATAGATCGGTTTCCAAATATTCAGATTGGAAGCGATTACCATAAACCACATATAAATTACCGCCACATTAAATGGTTTTTTCAATGTGTCCGTTAAAGATTCGTGGTCGAAAATTTTGATGATACCACGTTTGACACGGGTGACAAATATCTGAAGGACGATGATCTCCAGTACGATCTTAAGCAAAACACTCAACGCAATGATCTGCGTCAGTGAAACGATCGCTGCAAGGCTCAGCGTATGAGACAGTGATACACGGCCGAAGATATTAAACAGTAAGGACAGACTGTTAAGACCTATAAATAAAATACTTGCCCATTTGAAGAACCAGTTGATGTAAAGTTCCTCTTTGATGCTTTTAAGCTGAAACATTCCGTAGCGTATACATAAGACGTTGATGGCTATAAAAGTGCACCGTTCCAAAAAGCTGATATTCACGAACAGATCAAGAAAGCATAAAACAATAAAGATGGCTAATAAATAATACCAGTTGAGAAGAGATTTGACAGGCCATTGATCTTTGAACAACAAACTAAGTATTCCAAGCAAGAGCAGCTGTAAGAGATCAACAAACAATGACGGAGCGTACAAATTCGTGACAATGGCCATATTTAAAAATATGACCAACAAAGGGAGCAGAATATTGTTGTTAAGATATTTAAAATTGAGAAAGGTCAGCTGTTCCATATTACCAGTGGCCTTCAGATACCGTATGTTTCTCCAGACGTACCAGGTAAGAAGCAATAATATAAAAACGGATCCAAAAATCATCCCCATATTATATTTTGAATAGTAAGCAACCACATTTCTTTCAATGTCCCATTTCGCTTTGATATTCTGGGAAACTGTTCTTTTATTGGTCATTTGGACAGCGTTCCATAGATTTGAATATTCATTGCCAAAGAGATTGACTCCCGATTTGTCAAGTTTTTTCTCTACGCTTATCATCGCATTTTCCACATTAAGATTGGCATCTATTACCATTCTTTTTTTTGCGGTCATGATCCGCATATTGTTTTTGATAATGCTGTCGGTTATTGTATACGTGCTTTTCAGCCGTAGCAGTTCTGTAGTATATTGTTTCCTGCGGAGCGTGTCCCTGACCAAAGACATAAATACATTATCATTCTTGAGCGTGGCTATGCCAACCAATTGGAACAGGGAAAACATTTGAATATGAAATCTTAATCAATAATCCTACTCTGGATATTTTACTTACAGACTCTATAAGTAATTCAGCAGAAATAAAAGATTTAATGATACTTTATAGTACTGCTGGAACAACTCCACAAGATTTATTGGACAAATTAAATGCGAGTACAGAAAATCAAAGGATTATAGATAGTATAACTGCAAACGCAACTATGTCTGAGGATGAGAAAAAGAAAGCAATTATAGCAGCAAGATATTTAAACTCTGTTGGGAAGGGTGAAAACGCATTAGAATTATGTTATGCCCTTCAGGAAAACCTAAGAAAGAAAGGAACGGCTGATTTTAAAGAATTTGTTGTTCCACCTTATATTCAATCTGCAATAGAAGAGCTATGTCAATAATTACAATTAATTCGGACAGTATAATCACAGATATTGACAGTCACTTCAAGGTGTCTGCGGGACCTGGTGCTGGTAAAACGTACTGGTTGGTAAATCACATAAAAAATGTACTACATAATTCAGACAAACTTTTCAGAACAAGAAAAATTGCCTGTATTACTTATACAAACATAGCTGTTGAAACAATTTTAAAGCGACTTGGAACTTCTGCTGAACATGTGGAAGTATCAACAATCCATAGCTTTTTGTATAAAAATGTTATCAAACCTTATGTTTCATTTGTTGCAGAAGAATTTGGATTAAATGTAGCAGAAATGGATGGTCATGATGATATTGTTTTATCTAATTATAGTTTTTTGAACGATTGGAAAACTAAAACGGGTCAACAAAGAATCAGAGATGATAACACTATTATTAAAGCTTTTACCAATCTTAAATGGAAATTCGAGAATAATGAATTAAAAGCTAAAACAGATTATCCATTTAAAGTCGGAAATTATGCAATTAAAAATGATTCGTATTTAGAATACAAAAAAATGATGTGGAAAAAAGGATTACTTCATCATGATGATGTTCTGTTTTTTAGTTTCCAAATTATTAATAAATTTCCTTTTGTTATCAATATTCTAAATGCTAAATTTCCTTACCTATTTATAGATGAATTTCAAGACAGTAATCCAATACAAGTCGAAATCTTTAAAAAGCTTGGATTGGGAGAAAGTAAAATCGGAGTAATAGGGGATATAGCACAATCCATTTATTCATTTCAAGGAGCAGATTATACTCAGTTTCAAAATTTTTCATTTCAGAATATGAATGAATACATCTTGAATGAAAATAGAAGAAGTAGTGATGAAATAATTGACGCTCTCAATGATGTGAGAAAAGATATTAGTCAAGTTAAAGTTAGAAATATATCAACTGAAAAACCAATAATATTTATAGGTGACATGATATTGGCATTAAGAGCTGCTAAAATTAAATGTAACGACGAAAGTATATACACGCTTTCAAGAAACAACATTACGTCTAATGCTATGAAAGCAGAAATAAATGGTATTGGACTAAATAGCAGGTTGTTAGAAAATCTTAAGGAAACTGATTCGACCACTAAACGAAGTAATTTAATATACGCTTGTATTAAAGCCATTGCTTATGGAAAAGAAGGTAAATTTAACGATGCAATCAAGGAATTAGAAAAACTATTTAATTATAGAGCAGATAAAATTAGAGGCAAGCGAAAAGCATTAAAATATATTACTTTATTATTAGATAAATATTCAGAATTTGAAAATAGTTCTTTATTTGATTTTGCTGTCTTCATAAGAACTAATCTAGTTTCTGATTTACCCAACTTTAAAACTGGGGCAATCAAGACTTTTTATGATAGTCATACTTTTAAACAACTTCTTCTTTGTGTATCAATACCAGAAGATATGAGTTCACATAAGACGGATCAATCTCAAAAGTTGTGTGCAAATTGAAATAAGTTTTCGATTTTTGCAGTAAACTTTAAGAACATTGGATCATTATCTGGAACTGCTGAAACATA
>NZ_QNUG01000071.1 GCF_003385395.1 Epilithonimonas hispanica
CAATTCCAATCCTTCCAATTCTCTTCCCAATCCCATCTTATTTTCTTGGAAAGCGTACGTAGAATTATAAGCATATTTCTCAGCAAGAGGATCTATATTGAAAAACCTGCCGACATCAGGCATATAATTTCGCCATTTGAAGGAGTAGAAGCCTGTTTCCTGCAGTTCCTGTGACTGATACTTGTAGTTATACTATTTAAGCGTTTTGCTTTTATTTATCCGCTACGAAGTCGGGAGACTTCGCAGAGCTGGGGTTTTGTATTTGCTTTTTTAAAATCAAAAAACATTTTTGATTTTGAGGATTGAATAGTTTTTTACCTTTTATTATAAAATATTTTTCTTCTTTATGCAGAATGCTATCATTATCTAATAAAGAACCTTTAAATTTGGATTTGAGATATAATGTATCTTTCTTAATTTCCCAATTACCCATAATTTTTTCAAATGAACTTGGATAAGTTAGTACAAATCTACTTTCACTCTTTATGTAAAGTTCTGTACTCGGAGAGTCCATATAAAAACATACACTGCTATACTTATTAGGATATAAAATTTTAGAACTACAAGAATAAAACAAGATACACCCCCAAATTAATAAAACAACATTATTAAAGTTTTTCATAATAGAATTTTTTTTACTTCTTGTAATACGTTTGTCCATCAACTCTAAAGGCTTTTCCTTCATTAGCAATGCGTTGTAATGCTTGTTGCCTCTGTGCAGTAGGAAGACTTAAAGCTTTAACTATTTCTGGGTTATTATTGACAGAGATAGGACCTTTTGGCAAAGAGCTATAAACACCATCTAAATCATTAACACCGACAGTCTGACCTCCAAAAAAAGCACCTCTTGAATACCCTGCAACTTCGTCCATCTTATCGTGTAAGAATTGAGTTCCTTTGTCTGCTAATTCTCTATTAACAAACCCGCTTTCACCTGTTTCAAATTGATATGCGTGCTTTAATTCGTGTGAAAAGATATTCATTCCTCCTTCTGAAGGCATAATTATAACGACTTTACCATCCTTGAAGTTAAAACCTGTAGCACCAGTTATTGTTTTGCTAGAAAAAGGAGAAGAACCTCCTTCGTTTAGAGTATCACTATTTATAACATCATAAACTTGACTAGAAGCGGCTAAAGTTGCTGTTTCCCCCCTTGTTGTTTCTAATGCGGAGTTATTTGCCTGTAATCTAGAAATTGCATTTCTTGCTGATTTTTCCGAACCCAAAAACCCATATTTTCCCGATTTTATTTGAGCTTCGTATTTAGCAATATCTTTATTATTACTCGCCTGTCTAGAGTTTATGTCTGCAATTAGTTTGTTAACCCATTTCCAAGCATCCTCTGTAAATTCATTACCATCAACATCTAAATACATAATTGGGTTATTACCTGCATAATGATAAGGAGATAAAGAAAAATATTTTTCAGATTTTCCGTCTACAACGCCCCAACGTCCGATGTCCGAAATATAAAATCTTGCGCCATAATCATACATTCCCGTCTCTTGCAGTTCCTTGCCGTTGTACTTGTAGTTGTATGGTACTGACATAGGATCATAGAGAACAGGCAGCATATTATTTTTTAGGAAACTCATTCCGAAAGGATAATAATCATTCCTATCCATAATTTGCAAATCGTTACCATTTTTTACATAACTCAATCTTACGTTTCCGAGATGGTCTTTGTATTGGTAGATGTAACGTAAATTTTCAAAATCATAATATCCTTCTGCTGTTGGAAAAAATGAAAGAATTAGATTCTCCACTTCCGGAGTTCCGGGATCCACTATAACGGCAATTTTTCTAGTTTCATCTTTAGTAAACGCTTCTTCTTCTCCAGCTAATGATGCGTCTATTGTTGCATCATCAGGATTTTCCAATGCTTTTCGTATCGGGTCTGTGTTTGGTGTGGAATACTGGAAACCATCCAAATATTCTGTATTGATAATTTTCGTTCCTGAGGAGTTGGTAAGAGTAAACTTTTTCTTCACTTTCACGCCATCTGCTCGATAATAATAATTTGTAACATTGGCATTTTGATTGATCTGTTTAGGAAGGTTTAGAAAATTATAAGCGATTGCTGATATTTTCTTATCCGGCATTGCAATGGTATTTCCATTGGCATCATAAGTAATCGTTTGTCCGCCTCCTTCGTAGCCACTACTATTTCCGGAAGCATCGGTAATATTGGTAACTCTGTTTCCCGTATACTGATAGCCGAGATTATCTACAACAATTGGAGTGTAGTATTTCCCATGTTTTCCGTTCCTTACTAAAGTTTTGATATTTCCATTCAGGTCATAGGTTAATACTTCATCATTGATATGACTTTCCGGAACTGTACTTGCCGGATCCTGGTAATTTCCTGCCAATAATCGGTTCAATTTATCATATTTATAACCGTAACGTTTGAGGGGATTATCTTTATATATCCAATCAATCTCTGCAATATTGCCATTGTATTTTGCTGTGCCCAAAGACGGATTTTGAGGATTGTTATACCTAATAATATATCCAAAAAGTTTTCCATTGTTTAGAATATGAGATTCATCGGATGGGCTGTAAGTAATATCTCCATTGTTAATTCCAGTCATCCATCCTCTAATATTATAAGAGTAGTCGACTTTTTGCAGTGGACTTCCAGAAATTCCGCCCACTTTTTTCCAATCTAATTGCCCGATTTCATTGTAGTGATTTTCTACCAAAAGTTCTTTTGGAGTTTTCCCTACCACTTCGTGAGTATGTGTTAAAAGACGGTTTTGAGGATCATATACAAATTCTTCTTTCACCACCAATTCTGTATCTGCATTTCTTCTTTTATGATAGGTATTTGTATTTTGAGGGACACCAGCAAAATCTATAAAACTTTCGGTTTTTGTATAACCTCCCAGATGATTGATACTATGAGTTCCTATTGTTCTACCTTCCGTATCATACCAGATATAATTTTTTGTCCAGCCATTGGTTTCAATGTTGTTCACATAGGATGCCGTAGGCAGACTTTTTGTGCTGAGGTTTCCTGTTTGTGTAAGAACAACTTGTGAAAGAATGCTTGTCGGAATGGCTGGAGTTCCTGTTGGATAGGTATCATAATAATTTACCGATAATAATTTTGTAATGGTATTTGGATAATTTTTGGTAGCATCGTTGTCATAGTATACTAATAACCCCGGTTGTGCAAAGTTAGTTGTAGTTCTCTCTACATTATTACTTCCCTTTCCATTAAATGTAGATTGAAGACTACTCCTTGAACCGGAATCGGTTGTAATTCCTGTGTAAGCAACTCTTGAAAACTTATCATATTTTGTAAACAACCATTGTCCTAATGTCAACAAATTGGCATCCTGCGTCATCACTAATCGATCTTGGTTATCATATACCATTAATTCCCAGTTCCAAATTCCCGTATTTGGATTTAATCCCTTACCCGGAATTTTTTTCTCAACTAATCTACCTCTACCATCATATCGATATTGATAACACAATTCATCTAAATCTGTTTGTGAAATAGTTGCCTTGACTGCTGCTTCCGGCGATACCACAAATGCAAGTTGATTATATTCATTATAGACGTAATAAGTATCCGAATCTTTTGTACCATCATTTTTTCTTACCAAAAGGGTTTGTCCCTCTCCGTTCTTGAACTCAATACTCACATTTCCGTCTTCGTCAGTTACTGTATTCTTATAAAGTTGTGACGCTCCAAAATTGCCTGATTGTGTTAGTGTGGAATTGGTTGCATTATTTGTCCAAGAAGTTGTGGTAATAAATTTTTTGACTTCAGTTGCTGTATTTGTTCCATAAGCAAAATTGACAGGTTTGTTGCTCCAGTCATTTCCTACTTGTACTTGCTGTTGGATGCGATCTAATGGTGAATTTTCCAACACTTTCTCAGAATAGATTTTTTCTGATCCATAGGGTGTAGAAGTAACAGTTGATAATGGATTACCATAAATTGCTCCATTTGAACTCCCTTGTTGTGGAACAGCTAGATAATTTTTAGTCTGTCTGCCAAACCCGTCGTATTCGATTTTGGTGACTACGTCATTTACAGCCGGCGAGGATTTCACATTTAATATTTGTTTAGGTCTTCCCAAACCATCAAAATAGGTGATAGATTCCAAGGGTGATTTTTGAACAGGATCTCCGGGTTTGGACAGATAAGTCTTAGTATAAATATAATTTTCAGTAGAACTCGGAATTGTTTGTGCAAAACTGTTTACCGCTATAAACAGTAAACCTATTGGTAGTATATGTTTTTTCATTTATTTGTGCTTTTATGGTTTATAGTGGTATTCGTATGAATTTAGGATATTTCCGTTGACATCTCTAACTTCTTTTAATCTGTTGGCAGTGTCATAAATATATATTTCACGGATTCCTGATGGTGGTGTGATGCTTCTAACACCAATCAATGGATCATACGAATAAGTGGTAATTTGGTAGCCGGCTAAAGCAGTGTTAGCTCTGAAAGTATCTAAAGCAGTTAACAAATCATTTTCCTTAGGATTGCCCAAAGCGGTATCAGCATTGTCATCGTTTGAGGCATTGATGATGGCTGTTGTCAAATTGCTTACCTGTGCATAGGTTGCGCCTTCTATCTTCGCAATAGGCTGGGTCTGGTTGTAACCCCAAACTATTGCAGTTGGGATGCCTTCTTTTGTGGTGTATTGTTGTAGGTTACCGGTAGAATTATACTGATCGTAAGATATAGTGGTGATTCCATAATTAGGATTCGGGACAATAGCAGAACCATATCCATTATTTGGGGTAGTAATAGTTTGGTCTTCAAAATATTGAATACTACTTTTAGGTAAAGCTAAAGTACTTGATGGATTATAATCAAAAATAACTTGTTGTCTATTCTGAAAAATATTATTTTTATAATTACTTGTAATTAAAGGAATCCCCACCATGTTTTTTCCTACCATATAAGGGGTTGACTGATATGGGGGTATATTTTGTTGAGCTTGATTTCCATGTCGTACGTCTTCTGGATATTGATATTTTTTGGACAGGATAGCTCCATCTGTATAGGTTGATTTTTCTTCAACCAAATTTAAATGTCGTGATGAATTGTAAAAAAACTCTTGGTATGAATTTAGAGCAGCGTTATTCAGATAATCTGTTGTTGTAATTTTTTTTACGGGAGCTGAATTCATAAACTTTCTATACCCTTGAACCCAGTAACCAGTTAAGTGATTAATGGAAACATAATTATTATTGTCTTTAGAATTGTTAGGATTGTAATCCATATTATCATAATATTCATAATTTACAACTTTTATAGGATTTACTAGATCTGACTGAGAAAAATACTTTTGATTTAAAGGCTTACCTCTTAATATGCTCTTGTCTACACCATAGAGGTTTTTGAAATTTTTATAGAGATTAAGAGGAACAAAATTTGTATAGCCAGTCATGTACTGCCTTGTATTAGTTGGGTCAGGGTTTAAAAGATCCGGATGTGTCTCATAAGTTGTAAAATTATGCTCTATATATCCTTTGTTTTTATCAATTTCGAATACTTTTGAGTACCCCACATTATAACTATCCAAGCTATTTTGTTGTACGTTAGAACTTGTTTTTATCATTAATTTTTGAACCATTGAACTTCCGGACATTTCAATATAATAAAAATATCTTGGCCAGTTCATTAGAATTCCTGAATTGGAAGAACCATTTAAAGTAGTAGTATATCTATACTCTTTTTCCGTACTTAATACACCATTTTCTGCATAATTAAATATTTTCTTTATCCTAGCTCCTCCTGCTAAGCCACTATTATTTGTTAAAGTGGGAAGAAATAAGCTGGAAGAAATTCTTTCTACTCTTTTCCCATAAAATTGTGGTTCGTATTCAAAAATACTATAACCTTTTGTGGGATAAATTACTTTACTAAGTAATGCAACATCGTATTTTTGAGGATTGGCATCACGGAATGTATTGTTCAAAGTATAATCTCCAGTAGTTGCATTGTAGGTATCAAAAGGTGCTAGACTTACGTTTGTATCTTTCCCATTCCAATATCCCCAATGATCAATTCCTTTTGTATAATATGCTGGTAAAGTTGTTGTTTTGTTATATTCAAAAGAATATATCTGATCAGTTTTTAAATCTTTTATAGATTTCAAGAATGGTCTTTTAAAAGTACCTCCTAAATGATCATATGAGAATTGAGTTTTTTTAAGAGGTGTATTATTATGGTAGGTCTCTATATTATCAATTAACCATTCATTAAAAAACTGGCTGGTCAGTTTATCCTGCTTGATTGGATATCCAGCATCTATATAGTTAATCTTAATTTCATCATCCAAATACCTTATTGATTTTAATATCGATTTTTTCAGTAATATATATGTTATAGTGTTTGAACCACCACTAGACATTTCATAACCGCAACTAACACCTCCTGGACAATTCCTCCATTCATCAACTCTTGCCCCATCTTGATTGTAAGTCTCCAATGAAAGTAATTTTTCATTATTATGAGCATTTGTCCATGGAACTAAATTGCAGAAATTATCATTTAATGTCCCTTCCTCATAGGTGAAATTAATCTCTTTGTTGTTGGCAAAAATAATTTTAGAAAGACTGAAAGAGCTAATCATAGGATAGCCCTGAAAAAAAGGATGTGACGAAGCAGGATCTGTGGAATATGAATATGAGATTTCATATTTTGAAAGATCACCACCAAAGATGTATTGGTTACCCTGCCCATCTTTTATAGTAATTTTTGAAACAGGAGGTGTACAAAAATTTCTACCACCATAGATTGCCATCTGTGAAATATCTACTCTTATATTAGGGTCATTTGATTCTACAAGAACATTTCCATCATTTCCAATAATAAATTTACCTGATAATCCCATGGCATTAAAGCTAAAAGAATCAGGTGTTCCCTCATAGCCATTTGCCGATGGTCCCATCCACCACCATAATTGCCCATCTGTATTACCTGTTCCTCCATATAAATTATAGGCTTGAGTATTTGTAGAAGGATTGGTTTTTACACCCTTCAAAAATCCATGAAGATCTTTTCCTGTATCATAGGGATTCCCACCTAAAGTAGTTGGACTTCCAACGTATTCATCAGGTATCCTATTCAGATTACGTGTAATTCTGCCACCTGCGATTAATGACCAATTGACTCCAGCAGCATCAGACTTTTTATGAGGTATAAACCCTGAAGAATCGTATACTAAAGTTGCTGAGATATCTAATCCCTTTTCACCAATAGATGCAATCGGTATTCTTAAATCAATAGAACCAGTGTACAGATTTACAGGAATATTACCATATTTTTCAAATGCATATGATTGAGGAGATTTTATTTCCACAGGACTCATTGCTCCTTGTCCAAATATTTTTAGTGTTACTAATAATAAAGAGGTTGAGTATAATTTTTTTCTCATTGTATTTTTATTTTTTCACGATTTTAGTGTTCACAGATTTATTTGAAGTATTTGCAGTCACAATATAAACTCCTTGAGGTAAGGAAGATGTATTAATTTTCGTAACTGCCTGTTTAGTTTTTATGACTTGAACTTGCTTCCCACTCATGTCGTGCAATCGGATTTCCGCTTCTTCTCCATTTTGTAATTCAAAGCCAATTTCAACATAAGCATAATCTTCCACTGGATTAGGATATATTCGAATATCTTTATTTTCTACCAAATCATCCAGTTGCTTGTCTCCGAGTTTTAGAATTTTCCAATTCTCTTCTCCAAGTTGGTCTGCACTTGTTCCTGCCAAAAGATAACTTCCGTCACTTTGCAATTTTGCAGAAACCAAACGCTCTTCATTCTTTTTGGATTTTCCTTCGACATATTTCCTCCATTCCTCCTTGCCGTTTGTGTCAATGTAAAGCATCCAGAATTTCTCATCATCAGATTTTATTTTTTCTTCTGCTTGAGTGTAACCACCAAGCAAAAACCCTCTGTTTTCACTGAAATTATCCTTGTTGGTTTTTTTTATTACATCCAGACTCATTGCCACGTCACGGTTACCAAAATTGTAAGATTTCTGCCAGATTTCATTGCCGGATTTGTCAAGATTTATTACCCATAAATCCGTTCCTTCTTTGATATTTTCTTTTTTGTTGCCTGATGATTGGCTTCTGCTTTCTCCTACCACGATAAAACCGTTTTGGGTGTTAGCAATCGTTTTTGGTCTGTCATCACCACTTCCGCCATAGGTTTTCTGCCACTCAACATTAACATTCTTATCTAATTTTATAATCCAGTAATCGCCACTTCCAAAATTTTCTTCAGATTTACCGATAAATATTTTTACCGTTGAAGTTATTTCCGGTGTTGTATTTTCGTTTTGGGTATTGGAATGAGTATTTTGAGTAGTACTATTATCAGTATTATTTAGGTTGTCCGTTTTTCCGGAAGTGGAATAAGCAAGCAAAACCGCACCTCCATCTGGAGTTGGTATCATATCGGTGACTTCATCCAAAGCAGTTCCTCCGAGAATAGTGGTTTGTTTTAATTTTCCGTCTTTGTCTAATTTTGATACAAACACATCTTTAGAACCGAAAAGTTTTCTGTTATCATTAATATTTCCTGCAACAAAAAATCCTAAATCAGTAGATTGCACAATTGCAGAGGCTTCATCATTGCTCTTAGTTCCTAATGTTTTCTGCCAAAGTTCCTCACCATTTTCTGAAAGACAAATCAACCATAGGTCACTTCCGCCAAGGTTATTTTCCTTTTTATCTCCTGAAATATTGGAAAACGAAGTCCCTAAAATAGCAAATCCTCCGTCTTGGGTTGAAATGGAGGACATTAAATAATCATGTCTCGTTCCCCCGAAATATTTTTCCCAAAGATGATTACCTTGCTGATCGAGCTTTACAAGATGATAATCATACCCTTTGTTTTGGTTGCCTCCTGTTGAACTAAACCTTCGGTAGCTTTACCATTCGCATAAATCAGTTACTTTGTAAAACTAATTAAAAATCAATAGAATGGCAACAAAAAAAAGAGTTTA
>NZ_QNUG01000072.1 GCF_003385395.1 Epilithonimonas hispanica
ATAACAGCATTAACTTTCATTCAGTTTGTAAATGTTTTTGTTTTCAGTAGAAAAATGAATAGACTTAAAATTGAATTAATTTAATAATGCACTACGAGTTATGAAAATCCTAAAATCCTTATTAGTATTCTTATTGATATTTGCTACTATGAATTTTTCCGCACAAAACTATTACGACCAGCAATGGAAAAAAATCGAAGACAATTATAAAAAAGGAACTTACAAATCCAATCTTCCGATTATTCTGGAAATACAAAATCAAGCTTTGAAAGATAACAACGCGATTCAAATCATCAAATCTTTGAAGGCTGAATTCAGTATTACAAAGCAAACTTATGACGATACGAAGAATGGCGAAAATTCCAAATTCTTTGCAAAACTTCAAAGCACGGAAATTAAATTAAAAGGCGATGAAAAACAATTATTTCATCTTCTGACTTTGGAGTTTATCAAAGATCATTATGAGAATAATTCTTGGAAAATCAATCAAAAAACCAATATAGACAATGCAGATTTGTCACAAATCGAAACTTGGAGCAAGTTGGATTTCAAAAATTATTTATCTAAGAATTATGCGGATTTAGAAAAAGATAATTCTGTTTTGAAGAAAATCCAAATGCAGAAATACAGTGAAATATTTGATGCATCTGACAATCTAGACTATTTCCCAACACTTTCCGATTGGTACAACTATAATTATATCGAATTCTTAAGAAATCAAAATCTTTTCACGCCAAACGAATTGAAAGTAAAATCGACAAAAATCAATTCAATTTTTGATTCGGAAATTGGTTCACTCTCTGGAAATTCTCAATTGTATTTTAAACACCAGAAAATCAATTATCAATGTGAATTAAATAATTGTAAAGACAAATTTGAACAACTTGAAAAACTGGTTGAAGACGAATCTGTAAAAGGCGATTACAAAGTCTTGATTATTGATGATATGATTGAGATTCTTCAGCAAAAACAAGATTACAAATTTGCGTTGACTTGGATAAATGATGCCAAAGAAATGTTTCCAAAATCTAAGTTTCTGAATAACATCAAAAACAAAGAAAATCAGATTAAAAATCCGCAACTGAACTTGTTTTATGAGAACGAAACCCAGAGCAACAAATCAATTCACATTGTTGCAGAAGGAAAAAATGTTCAGCAATTTTCTTTGAATATTTATGAAGTTAAAGACGACACACAAGGTTTTCTGAATCACGTTTTCGATTCTTACAAAACACCTTTTACAAAAGTAAAAAAATCGTTGGTAAGAAAAGACCAATTCAATTTGCCAGAATCTTTTGATTTTAAAACTCATAAAACATCTTTGGAACTGAAAGCACTTCCTGCAGGAATTTATTTAGCTGAATATGTTGTAGAAAACTCGGTTCAAAAAAGTTTCTATTTCATCGTTTCTGATTCGAAAATTATCTATTCTAAAAAGGATGATTCTAATCCAAAAGCTAATATTCTGAAACTCGTAAACAACGAAAACGGAAAAGCTTTTAATAATGAAAATCTTGAAATTGTAGAATATGTAAGAGGAAAACAAATCGTAAAACATTCTGTCAAAACCGATGCTTCTGGAAATTTCCAAATTCCAAATTCTGACAACAAAGAATATTACAGAAATTTCCTTGTGAAAACTGGAAACAATTATTCGATGATAAATGTTTATGGTTATAATGATTACAATAACCGAAACAAATCTGAAAATCAAGAATCCGCACAAGTTTTCCTTGACAGAAAAATCTACAGACCTGGACAAATTGTTTATTTCAAAGTCATTGCAACAGGAATTAATGGTGAAACTCAAAAAGTAAAAACTCTGGAAAAAGTTCCTTTGAATATTACTTTGAACGACGCTAACGGCGAGGAATTACAAACTCTGAAACTAACAACTAATGCATTTGGTTCCGTGAATGGAAGTTTTACGCTTCCAAAAAACAAACTGAATGGAAGTTTCAATATTGAGGTTAATAACGATGATGACAATTCTGACTTTGATATTAATGGATATACCGATTTTCAAGTCGAAGAATACAAACGTCCGAAATTTGAAGTGACTTTTGAGCCGATAAAGGACGAATACAAATACGGTCAAACTATTGAACTTAAAGGAAAAGCCGCGATGTTTTCAGGCGTTCCGTTGAGCAATTCCACCGTGAATTACGAAATCAAAAAGCAGAATATTAGTTGGAGATATTTCTGGTGGTATCCTCGTGGAAATGATAATGAAAATTCAATTCTTGGCGATGTAAAAACTAACGAAAAAGGAGAATTTACCATCAAAATAGAGTTGAAAAAAGACGAAACGCTGGAAGGAATTCAGATTGATAATTATGCAATTAATGCTTCTGTTATGGATATCAATGGAGAAACCCAATCAGCCGATACAAATATAAAAGTGGCTTCGGTTTCTCATTACATCACAGCAAATGAAATCGGAAATATATTTTCTGATGAAGCTGTAAAGTTGACAGTTGACACCAAAAATTATAACGACCAAGTTTTACCAAAATCTTACAACGTAAAACTGGAAAAACTGGAAGAACCAAAACAGATTTTCAGAGAGAATTTCTCTTCAGTTATTCAGGATTTGCCACAACTATCAAAAGCCGAATTTGTACAGAAATTTCCTCACGATAGGTTTGATAAAAATGATGACGTGAAGAATTGGAAAATTGAAAAACAATTGATTAATCGAGTTGAAAATCCATCAACCGACAACCGACAACCAACAACTAAATTAGATTTGGGAAAACTTAATGCTGGAATATACAAACTTCAACTTTATAATATCGAAGGAAAAGACACGATAAAAACGGAACAATTCTTCAAAGTTTGGGATAAAAAATCGTTGGGCCAAAATCAAAATCCATTCTTGGAAGTGATAAAACCGACGCAGGATTTGAAGCGAGGAGAAAAAGCGAAAGTGTTTGTTTATTCTGCAATTTCTGATGCTTTGGTCAACATTTTCATTCAAAATGGAAAAGGTGAAACTGTGACTGAAACCAAATCTTTTAAAAATGGAATTTTGGAATATGAAACCGTGATTCCAAAAGATGAAAGTATTTCAAGAGTGAATTTACAATTCCAATTGGTTGCATTTAATGATATAAAAACAGAATCTGTTGATTTGAAAATTGCAGACAGCAAAGATGATTTGAAAATCGAAACCATTACTTTCCGAGACAAATTACAGCCTGGACAAAAAGAAAAATGGACGATAAAAATCTCCGGTGCCGATAAAGAAAAAATCAATGCAGAAGTTCTAGCGAATATGTATGATAAATCGCTTGAC
Source organism: Epilithonimonas hispanica (assembly GCF_003385395.1). GTDB lineage: Bacteria > Bacteroidota > Bacteroidia > Flavobacteriales > Weeksellaceae > Epilithonimonas > Epilithonimonas hispanica. The sequence goes on from NZ_QNUG01000072.1 coordinate 3,299, forward strand.
CAATTTGCTGTGAATTCTTGGAGTTGGCAGAAATTTTATTCACCTTTCTATCAAAGTTCTTATGAATTAAGAAATGGCTTGGAGCAACAATATTATAATAAGAGATTTGATTTCATAGGAGAATACAACATCAATTCGCCTCAGTTTAATTGGTTTGATGGTGGAATTTATGGGCAGACTTCTATTCGAATTCGTGGTCTAGCTTCTAATAAAATTTATGCAGAAAATGCGGTAATGGATATGGCTATGCCTGCACCAGTAAAAGCACCAAAAGTGGAAACTCCACCACCTCCGATAGGGAAAAAGATAGAAAATAGCCCACCATCACCAAATGAAATTAAAGATAATAAAGAAAACTTAGACCAAATCCCAGTTCGTCAAAACCTCAACGAAACGGCTTTTTTCTATCCTAATCTTCTCACAGACAAAGATGGAAATGTGTCATTTGAGTTCACTTCTCCGGAAGCTTTGACACAATGGAAACTGATGTTTTTGGCTCACACAAAAGATGCGAGAAGTGCAATTTTGGAAAAATCTGTAGTGACGCAAAAAGAGTTTTCTATCACGCCAAATTATCCAAGATTTTTACGTGAAGGCGACGAATTGAATCTTCAGACCAAAATCTCAAGTTTGGTAAATCAAAAATTAACTGGAGTTGCACAATTACAGATTTTGGATGCTTTTACGAATGAAGATATTTCAGATAAATTCGGAATCAGCCAATTGACTGCGGTTTCTGGATATAATAAAGAGCAATCTTTTTCATTAGCTGAAAATGGAAATACATCTGCAACTTGGAAATTGAAAGTTCCAAACAATGTTTCTTCAATCATTATTAAAATCGTTGCAAAAGGAGAACCCCTAAATCCCCTAAAGGGGACTTCATTCTCCGATGGCGAACAAAAAGCCATTGCAGTTCTTCCAAATAGAATGTTGGTAACCGACGCGATTCCGATTTTTGTGAAAGAAGGACAGACCAAAACTTTCACTTTGGAAAATCTGAAAAATTCTAATTCTAAAACCCTGACTAATGTTTCCAATACTTTGGAATTGACGACGAATCCAATTTGGGAAATTATGTTTGCACTGCCAAGTTTGAAAGATGACATCAATAATTCGGCAGATGTTGTTTTCAACAAATGGTTTGCAGATGTTTTGGCTTCGGAGATTTTCAAAGCGAATCCAAAAATGAAAACCGTTTTTGATGAATATCAATCCAAAGGTCTTTTGACTTCGAATCTTGAAAAAAATCAGGAATTGAAACAATTGTTATTAGATGAAACGCCTTGGGTTTTAGAATCGAAAAATGAAACGGAACAAATGCAGAAATTGGCAAGATTATTTGATGCGAATACGATGCGAAATTCAATTCAAAATGATTGGTCAGAATTGGTAAAATTACAAAATCCTGATGGTGGGTTTAGTTGGTATCAAGGTTACCCAAGTTCATATTATACTTCACTTTATATTTTGAAAAATCTAGGAAGAATCAATGAATGGCTGAAAGGAAATCTTTCTGATTATCAAAGTTCTGAACAAAAAGAAATGGTTAAAAAACTGGTTTCTTATGTAGATAATGAAGTCAATAAATATTATGACACTTCGACTCCGCTCAGTGTGACAAAAAAAGACAATGTTTGGAATAATTTTGTTCTCGATTATCTGGATACACGCCATTATTGGGAAAAAGAATATCCTTTAAAAAATAAAGGCGCAAATCTGAAAACATTAGTTATTGCAAAAGCGAAAACTGCAAAAATTACCGATTTTACTTTCTTTGGATTGCACAGAGCGGCTTTGTTATTCAATCAATATGGTTTGAAAGACGTTTCGAAAAAGCTAATGACTTATTTGAAGGAAACTTCGACAGAAACTGAAAATCAGGGTGTTTATTGGAAACAAAACCTGAACGACTGGGGCTGGTATTCTTCCAAAACGGTGAATCACGCAGGAGCCATTGAAGCTTTCCAAAAATTAACGCCGACGGATGAAAATTTTATCGAAGAAATGAAAATCTGGCTGATTACTCAAAAAGAAGTAAATTCCTGGGGAAGTTCCAGAGGAACAGCGGAAGTTATTTTTACCATTTTGAATTCAGGAAAATCTTGGACTTCTGCAGAAACCAAAGGTTCGGCGATTGAAATGAGCCAATCCGATAAAGCGGAAATCACTTGGGGCGGAAAACCACTGAATCTGCAAACGCAAGCGACAGGTTATGTAAAACAAACCGTAACTTCTGATAACTTGGATAAAAATCTTTCAACCGTTACTATTAAAAAAGAAAGTGCAGGAATTGTTCAAGGTGGTTTGTTCTGGCAATATTATGAAGATCTTGATAAAATAAAATCTTCGGAAAGTTATATTTCGATTTCTAAAGAATTGTACAAAAAAGTAAAAACAGAGAACGGTGAGCAATTAATTAAAATCAATGAAAATTCACCAATCAAAGTTGGAGATAAAATTACTGTAAGAATGATTCTGAATACAGACAGAAATATGGAATTCATTCATTTGAAAGATATGAGAGCGGCAGGTTTTGAACCTTTGGATGTGCTTTCGGGTTATCAATGGAAAAACAATTTGGGTTATTATCAATCCACAAAAGATGCTTCTACCAACTTCTACATCGAATATATGCCGAAAGGAAAATATATCTTCGAATACGATTACGTTGCCAATGCAAGCGGAAAATTCTCAAACGGAATTACAACTTTACAGAATTATTATGCTCCGCAGATGAATGCTCACACGCAGGGAACGAAGATTTTGATTTCTGAATAGCGTTAAATTATATACCATTAAAAAGAGGTTACAAAATTTTGTAACCTCTTTTTATATATTAAAATAAAAGTAATCTATAAAATGATTCTTGGAACCATGAACCTTTTTACATATTTTTTCATATTTTAGCAAAAAAAAAGAATTCAATTAATCTTTTTTTTACATTTTTTCTACCTATTTGCTGTTTTTTTTATTAAAAAACTAAAATTACATATAATTAAATTTAGTTAAGAATAATTTGAATTAGGTGAATTAATTAACATTGACGCAAAGATTATTAATATTAATCAACCAATTCATTAACAATCAAAGTAAAAAATTACAGTCGGATAAAATCCAAAAAAAATTAAATATTTTAACAATGAACAGAAAATTACTATTTACAGCTGGCGTATTGTTCTCGGGATTGCTTTTCTCCCAGAAAAATTACTGGACGCCAGTAGCTGGTATTGATAACAAAGCGGCAGTTTATGATAAAACGTCAACACCGCTGAAGTATAAACTATACAAACTGAATACAGAACAAATCAAAGCTGATTTGGCCAATGCTCCAAAACGTTTTTCTAATAATGAAACTTTAGTTTTAAAATTCCCTACTGCAGAAGGCAAATTGGTAGACTATGTCATCCAAGAGGCTTCTGTCATGGATCCAGTTTTGCAGGCAAAATATCCTAATATAAGATCTTATGTAGGTTATGAAAAAGGTAATTCTGGCAACTCCATTCGTTTCAGTGTTTCACCTTATGATGGCGTAAATGTAATGTATTTCAATGCTGGAAAAACAGCATATTTGGATGCTTACACACAAGATAAGTCAACTTATATGGTTTACAATCGTCAAGATTTGACGGCTGATTTTGAAGGTTTTGTGTGTGATTACAAAGATCCTGAAAATGAAAATATTACAGATCCTGCACCACAATCTTTGGTTCAAGATGGACAGTTTAGAAATTATCGTCTAGCACTATCTTCAACAATGGAATACTCTAGATATCATATCAATAGAGCTGGATTGGCTTTAGGAACTGTTGAGCAGAAAAAAGAAGCAGTACTTGCTGCTATGAACACAACAATGACTAGAGTAAATGGTATCTATGAAAAAACTATTTCTCTTACAATGACGATGATTGCGAACAATGATCTTTTGTTATCGATAGATGTTGACGCTTATGAGCCTGGGTTCACTAATAATAATGGCGCAACTTTACTGAACGAAAACCAAGCTTTCATAGATGCAACCATTGGAAGTGCAGCCTATGACATCGGACACATCTTCAGTACTGGAGGTGGCGGTATCGCTCAGCTAAACTCTCCTTGTAATAATAGTGGAAAAGCACGTGGAGTAACAGGCCGTTCTGTTCCTAGAACAGATGCTTTTGACATCGATTATGTAGCTCACGAAATGGGACACCAATGGGGAGCAACTCACACGTTTGATAACTCTTGTGGTGGCAACAGAACAACTTCAACATCTGTAGAACCAGGAAGTGGAAGTACAATTATGGCTTACGCAGGAATTTGTGCTCCTAACATTCAAAATAATAGTGATGCTTATTTCCATGTTGTGAGTGTAAACCAAATGTACAACAACATTACTACTGGAATGGGATCAAATTGTGGTGTAAAATCAGCTAACAATAATCAGACTCCAGTGATTCAAACTTTATCAAACTATACAATTCCAAACGGAACTGCATTTGTTTTGTCAGGAACAGCTACAGACCCTGATGGAGATAACTTAACGTATCTTTGGGAGCAAACAAATATAAGAGGAACAACTACTTCTGCAGCACCCATTCCTACACAAACAACTGGTGTTGTCTTCAGATCATTTTTACCAACAACTTCTAATGAAAGATATTTCCCAACAATGTCTGCAATCGTAGCGGGAAATCTTGCTACAACATGGGAAGTAATCCCTACTGTTGCAAGAAATTTGAATTTCTCTCTTTTTGCAAACGATAACAAAGCTACGGGAAATCAAGCAGCAAGGGCTAACATGACAGTAACTGTTAATGCAGCAGGTCCTTTCAAGGTTACATCTCACGCTTCTAACACCGAGTACAACGGTGGAGAAGCTACAACAGTTACTTGGAATGTAGCAGGAACCAATGTAGCTCCTATCAACACTCAATTTGTTCAAATACTACTAACAACAGACTCAGGAGCTACTTTCACAGTACTAGGAGATGCTCCTAACAATGGTTCTGCAACTGTAACCTTGCCTAACATCAATACAACCAATGCAAGATTAGTAGTAAAAGCTGTAGACAATATCTATCTAGCAATGAACTCTTCTGCCTTTGCTATCAAAGAAGTTTTAGCAGTAAATGAGTCTGCATTTGAAAAAGGTTTTGCAATCTATCCAAACCCTGCGAAAGGAGAAGTTAATATTTCTCTAAGTAAGACAACAAAAAGCGCAACTTACCAAATTGTTGATCTTTCTGGAAAATTAGTTTCAAATGGTTCTTTAGAAAACGAAAAAACCAAAGTTAATATCTCTAAGCTAAAAACAGGAACTTACAGAATTGTAATTTCTAATAACGGAGAAACAACTAGTAAAAATCTTATTGTTAAATAATCAAAAAGATAATAAAAGCAAAAAACCAACTTCTTTGAGAAGTTGGTTTTTTTATTCAAAATAATTGGATCCAATCCAGATTTTCACCAATATGAAAACAGATTTTCAAAAAAAAGACCGAATTAATCTAGTCATGGTCGGAAAAAAAATCCGACCATTTTTTATGTTTTGGTTTTAAAAACTTTTGTAGGGTCTCCTCCTGCAAAAACGATTAAAATAGCCGTAATCATATCTCGAAGTTCCATTGTTATTC
>NZ_QNUG01000073.1 GCF_003385395.1 Epilithonimonas hispanica
ACATTATCAACCAACAACTAAAATAAAGATGCTTATCAAAAATATAGAACAAAGAATCAAGATCAACAAGGTCATTTCTTTATCCACCATTGCTTTTGCTGTTTTCATTGTCATTGCCGGATTTTTCTTTGCATACAGAATGATCGAGGATTCCAGAAAATCAATTTACATTTTAGACAATGGCGTTCCGGTTCTTGCCAAGCAGACTGATGTCCTGCTGAACCGACCTGTTGAATATAAAGCTCAAATTGAATTATTCCACAGATTGTTTTTCACACTCGCTCCCGATGATACCTATATCAAGGATAATATTCAAAAGTCATTGTATCTTATTGATGACAGCGGAAAAAAGGAATATACGAACCTAAGGGAAAAAGGATTTTACAATCAAATAATAGCTTCCAGTTCGATGGTCAGTATCCATACCGATTCGATTACGCTTAGTATGGAACAAAAGAAATTTAGCTTTTTCGGTAAGCAGATGATCACAAGAAAATCTTCTGTCATTACGAGGAAGCTCATCACCGAAGGTTTCTTTGAAGACATCATCAGAAGTCCCAATAATCCTCACGGTGTGATTCTTAAAAACTGGCGAATCATCAATAACGAGGAACTGTCCAATCAAAATAAAAATTCTTACTAAAATGGAAACTACATTAAAACAAAAGGGTCAGAAATGGCTGCAGTGGGCAGTTCAAAATCCAAAGAAATTCTTCACGTATTCAATGATTCTACTGTCGGTTTCATTTATAGGGTCTCTAATTCAAGGTATCTTTTTCCCTTCCGAAACAGCATTTAAAATAAGACCTCCGGTTCTCTATTCTAAAAATAAGTCGAGTCAAAATCTATCTGTCAACAATGATAAAGAGATGGAAAAAATAGTACAAGAACTGAAAACTTTAAAAGTGAAAAGAGACAAAAACGCACTGAAAAAAGAAGACAGTTTACGAATTGACTACTTGTTCAACCAATACCAAAAATTAAAAAATGGACATTAAAAAAATAAATTTTAAAGAAAAAAAATATGTTCTGCCTCTTTTGGCTCTGCCATTTCTTTTTCTTTTCGGCTACGTAGGAGCACAGTTTCTCAAAGAAGATACTTCTGAAAAAAATAAACCAAAAGAATTGTCACTATCACTCGGCGATACGCAAGATTCCATTATGACCAAAAATGATGCGTATGATGCTTTTTTCAAAAAAGAGGATAACAGAACGATGCTTGGTGGTTTGGATAAAGAAGAAGATAGTTTATTGAACTATGATGACCAATTGTCACTGGACCAAAAAAGAAAAATTGATTCCTTAAAAGCAGAAAACGGAAGACAAAACAGATACCAGACGAAAGAAAATCAATCCTCGTATTACAAACCAAATCAATCACAAAGGGATGACAAAGATTACAACAGGTCTTCTGAGATTATAAAAATGCTGAATGACAAATCTTACGGAAAGCCAGAAAAAGATTATGCTTTAGAAAATCCGAAAACCAATACTCAAACTACCCAACCAGACCCTGTAAAATATCTGAAAGAACAAATGCTTGTGATGGATTCTTTAGAAAAGTCCCGTGATCCTGAGTACCAAAACAAACTTGCTGCAGAACAGAAACTCAAATCAAATAAGGATAAGATGGATGATTTTCTCAATTCAACTTTCAATGTGAGCAAATCCGGAATCAACAGTGGTTTCAATGCTTTCTATAAAGAGAAGGAAAATAGTTTTATCAAGGCGGTCATTGACGAAAATAACAAAGGGTTTTTAGGAAGCAGGATCAGGTTCCGCTTGTTGGAAGACATCTTTGTTGGAAACAAAAAAATAACAAAAGGTTCCATTTTATATGGTCAGATCTCAGGATTTTCAATGCAACGAGTTAATCTCAATATTGTTTCGGTCTTTACTAATGGAGAAATCTATCCGGTCAATCTATCTATTTATGATGTTGACGGTATGAAAGGATTGTACGTTCCACAAAGTGTTTTCAGAGATATGATGCGGGAAATGGGAAGTAACTCTGTACAAGGCACTCAGATGGATATGGGCGGAAAAGGATTCTTCTCAAGTATTGGATCCAGCCTGTTTACATCAACATCCAAATCTATTGCCAACCTGATCAAAGAGAACAAAGCAAAATTGAAGTACAATTCTTATGTCTTTCTCATCGACGAAAAACAATTGAAAGATTCACAAAACCAAAAAAAATAAAACAATGAAAACTTTATTATACACGCTTTTAATTTTCGTAGCAAACTTACTCACTGCACAAACAGCAACCAAAGAGCAAATTATTTCCGACTTACCGGAAATTGAAATTACTGAAGGAATCAACCTGCATATTATTTCGCCGGAGCCCATTCAGTATGTGGATCTGTCAACAGAAAAACTGACTGGAGATCTTCCAACTACCAATATTGCCAGAATAAAAATCACAGACCATCCTGATTCTGACGAGAAAGGAAAAATCAAAACACCATCTGTTTTTTTTAATGGTAAGAAAATCGGAGTGATAACCGTTGTTGCTCAATCTTTCATCGCACAGTATAAAGCTGTTTACAGAAACCAGGACAACCTCAATACGATTACCAATATCCATATTCAACCCGAAGCGATGCAACCTATAGAGTTTGATAAAATGGTTTTCTCAAATCTTGAATTGCGAAAATTTGCGATGGATATTATTCAAAAAAAATCTGAGAAAAATCCAATTAGAGAAGAGAAAAATTTAAAACTCAGCTTTCAACTCAATAATGTATATGTGATAAGCGATTACATCTTTTTGGATATGACTATCAAAAACAATTCTAATCTGAGCTATGATATTGAGGATTTGAAATTTTCGTTAGAAGACAAAAAAATCCACAAAGCAACAAACAACCAAAGTGTAGATCTGACGCCCATTTTACAACTCAATCCTCAAAAGCACTTTAGGAAAAATTTTAGAAACGTTTATGTTTTCAAAAAATTTACCTATCCAAACAGTAAGGTAATGATGATTCGCCTCATTGAAGAGCAACTCTCCGGACGTACCATAGAAATGAAGGTCAATTATTCTGAAATTCTTAAAGCCGATACCTTTTAATTTAATGATTTATACAATGGAAAATTTTTCAATTACACTATGCTTCGCGCTCTTGCTATTAATATTTACCTACCATTCTATTTTGATAATCATTTTTTCTAAAAAACGAAAATTACTCATAAATGACTATGAAAAGCTATTAAACCTTAAAGATTGGTATGAGAAAATATCTGAAGAAGCAAGCCGCTCATACATTATTGAGAGAGTCGAAAAAAGAGGAAATGAGCTAATTAATCAATTGAATCTGTTGAATTCCAATCTTATTGCAATAACAAGAAAAGCAAAAAAAATTGCAGGAACAGCAACAAAAGCTACACAGTAACCTATTAGAAGAACACAAATTACTGAATCAATACTTCGAAAATTATTCTTAATGCAAGAACAACAACATCAAATCAAGATCTATGGCTTTCTACAAAAAGCTGTCTATGCAGTCGTTGCATTAGATTGTGCTTCGCTTTTTTACCTTAATGCTGATGTTCGGGTATTATCAAACTTGTTAAAAAATTTTTCAAAGCTGAGTTTTATTTACCCGCCCATCAATGCCAAATTTGCAACATTAATTTTGATTGGATTAGTAGCTGTAGGAACAAAAGCCAAGAAAAAGAAAGACCTTAATATTAGTAAAGAAATTATCGCTCCTATGATTTTCGGACTGCTGATGATTTTCTCTTCGCTGATATGGCAAAATGAGGCAGGAAATGCAACACTTCCAAAAGTATTTCCCGGCTTCAATCTCTATCAGGTAATTTATGCTGTTCTTTCTTTTTTGGGAGCCGTTATCCTTCAAATGGGTGCAGACAGTATTTCAAAACTGATGCAGCAGAAAATGGGAAAAGACCGATGGAATGTAGAGGAAGAATCCTTCGATCAAAACCAGGAGTTAGTGAACACTGACACATCGATCAACATTCCTTACATCTTCAGATATAACAATAAGACATATAAAGGGTATATTAATATTGATCCTTTTAGAGGAACAATGGTCATCGGAACACCGGGTTCAGGGAAGTCGTTCGGTGTCATCAATCCTGCCATAAGACAAATGATCGCAAAAGGTTTCTGTCTCTGCATCTATGATTTTAAGTTCCCGGATTTAGCCCAAATTGCTTATTATCATTATCTATTAAAGAAACAAAAAGATCCCAATTACAAACATCAATTTTATGTTATCAATCTGAATGAAGTTGAAAAATCAAAACGAGTTAACCCGTTTCATAAAAAGTACATCCAAACTTTGGCAGAAGCCCAGGAAATGGCAGAATCGATGGTTTCATCTTTACAGAAATGAGGTTCCAGTTCCGGAGGTGGTTCTGAAGCTTTCTTTACCCAATCTGCGATAAATTTCCTTTCGTCCTGCATTTATTTTTTTGCAACATTCGAAAATGGAAAATATTCTGATTTACCTCATATTCTTTCCTTTATGAATAGAAGCTATAAAGAAATTTTCGATACTCTTTTTACCAATGAAGAAATTTTCTCTTTGCTGTCACCTTTCAAGACGGCCTATGACAACAAAGCATTTGACCAATTGGAAGGCCAAATCGGAACACTCAAAATTTTCCTTTCAAGATTGGCAACAAAAGAAAGTTTTTGGGTGTTTTCAGGAGATGAAGTAGAATTGAAGATAACCGACAGAGATAATCCTTCTATTATTATTCTGGCATCAGACCCGGGAACACAGGATATTAATTCTGCATTGTATTCTTCGGTATTAAACAGGACTTTAAGATTGATCAATTCCAAACACAATTTACCGGGAGGAATTATCGCAGACGAATTTCCGACGATTTATATTCATAAAATTGATAACATCGTAGCAACTGCAAGGAGCAATAGGGTTGCAGTTTTATTAGGGCTTCAGGAACTACCACAACTTCGACAATTTTATAAAAAAGAAGTAGCAGATACCATTTCTGCAATTGTTGGAAATATTCTTTCCGGTTCCGCCAGAGACAAAAATACGCTCGATTGGCTGGAAAAACTATTCGGAAAAATAAAACAGAAGTCATACTCACAATCTATTTCCCAGCAAGGAACGACCACCAGTATCAATGAAAAAATGGACAATATGATTCCTGCCGGAAAAATTGCGGCTCTGAAAACAGGAGAAATGGTTGGAATGATCGCACAGGGAGAAGAAAACGCTGCTGAGGAATATAAAACGTCTGCAATTAGGGGTAAAATAAATTTGGATATGAAAGCCATTCAAGAAGAAGAAAAACACTATGTGAAAATGCCCTCTTATTATTCTTTTGTAGATAAAAAAGGAGTTAACCGCAAAGAAGAAGTGTTGATGACCAACTTTAGAAAGATCAACAAAGAAGTGGAACTCATTGTGAATGAAAATATTAAAGCTGCATAAAATGAAAAAACTAAAATACACATTTACCTTGATGGCGCTGTTTTACAGTTGTTTATCATCTGCGCAATTTAATACGATTACACCAACAATACCGAAAAAATCTGAAAATCCAAAGCTATCCGAAAAATCTAATATTGAAGATCCAGTAAAACAAAAGAATGCTAAGAAATCTTGGAAGCAAGTTTTAAATATCACCACAAAATCAGATTTAAAAAATGAAACCAAAGGTTCGACGAAGTGGTTAACGAGTCAAATTGATTCTTTGAAAATGTTGATTAAAGAATCTAGCAGTGTAAATGAAGTACGAAAAAATGAGTTTGAAAAACTGAAAGATTCCTTGGTGCTGCAATCACTGAATAGAGTAGAAGAGGCACAGCAAACATCAAAAAAACAAAACTTTTCTACAACGTATGATTTCGTAGATGAGCCGGCGGCATCTTTTTCAAAAATTGTGATGCCCCTTAAAAACAAAATTACAGTTACATCTTCTTACGGGACAAGAACGCATCCTATTTTCAGAACAAAAAAAACGCACAACGGTATCGACTTAAAAGCCAGTTATGAAAATGTTTATTCCGTTTTGGACGGAATTGTTACTGCAACAGGTTGGGATTCTAAAGGCGGTGGAAATTACATTAAAGTAAAACATTTTAACCGTTTCGAAACCTCGTACCTACATCTCTCAGAAATATATTATCGAGTTGGAGAAAAAGTAAAAGCGGGATTCATCATTGGAAAAAGTGGGAATACCGGAAACTCTACGGGACCACATCTGCATTTTTCGGTGAAAGAATTTGGACAGAGCATCAATCCTTCTCATTTCTTAAATGACCTCATAAAAGTAAACAATTTAATAGCAAACCATTATGAACACTAATACTTTACCAACAGACGAACTAAAGAAATATGGAATTATTAATGAAGATAATTCTTATTCAAAAAAACTAAATGCGGATGATATTCAGAAGTTTCTACAAGGATATACCATCGTTGCGGATAACGACAAAAGCAGAGCAACTTTTCAACTGACTGATAATAATACCAAACTGAAGGTCATCCATTTAGAACGAGACAAAAACCTACCGGAAATACTTAAAAACAGTAAGGACAGAGTTGAATATACCGATATTCAAAAGGTCTCTAACAATCTGTTGCCGGAATTTTCGACGCTTGAAAAAAAAGCTTTCATTTTCGACAAAGAAACCAATAAGGTAGTAGAATTCGATTTCATTAAAAATGCAAGAGAATTGACCGCAATTATTGCCGACAAAAAGAATACCGAAGAACTTAACCGTTACATAGCAGAACTTCTAAAACTTAAATCTTTTCTGCAAGATAAAATTGTTCAGTTCCCAGAAATGGCAAAAAAAATTACGAATGATTTGAATATTGTGTCCAAAGAATTCAATACGGTTGCTGGAATTTCTGAAAAGCAAAATCACTCTCAAAAACAGGAAAAATCAAACGTACAACTAAATGTGAATGACCCCGATGTTTATCAGGACGCCAATCGAATGAGAGAAGAGGAAAGCCAAGATCAGGACGAGGAAATTCAAAAATCGAGAGGATTCAGAAGATAAATTAAGAACCTGGAAAAATGGAAGATGAACTAAACTGGATGGATAGGAATATAACTCCAAGAACAGGAGCCTATAAAAATTTTGTAAAAGAAATGGAAAGTATGTCGCCTGAACAGTTTTTTCGGGACGGAGAGCGGAGGTTTACTGATAAAGAGAAAAAGTTTATGGTAATTCACCAATCTAAGGGAAGAGCAGTTATCATAGGTTCAAATTTCACATTGAAAACAATTTTTCATTCAAATCCCGATCTCGTTACTAAGGATACATTTAACAATCCTGCTGAATTAGTCAGATTTATTGAAAAGCAACAACTAGCCAATAAACATTTGATTTTGCAAAATAACAGGGAGTCTACTGAAATCACTGTAAGTAGCGAGTCAAAAAAGCAGAAATTTCTTTCTGATCTCTGGGCTCAGGAATTGGAAAAAAAAACTGATTTAAGTTCCGGATTGACCTATACACAAATTGATGAAAAGCAAGCTCATCATTATCGAAATTATGAAGTTGAAGCTGCAAAGATATCATTAGAAGGGATTCATCAAATTGAAATGACTGATCTGGAAGAAAATGCAGACTTTTTTTCAGATGAAGGCTTTGAAGAAAATTTAATCCCTGCATCTGACCTTCCGGACGGCTGGACCTGGAACGATTACGATGATGGAAGTGGCTCGCTGAAGAGTCCAAGCGGTCATAGGTATTACAGCTATGATCTGCAAACTCAGGAATATACACTACCGTACGGTCGGCGAGAATGGACAGGTATGAGAGATTTTTATAATGAACCACAAACTTTGCACGACTTTAAAATATATGCGGAAGGAGACATAAAGGAAAAAGCAGTCAAAAATAATCTTTATCCGAAACTTTCCGAAGAGGAAAAAAATGATATTCTCAATTACAGGATCTTTATGAAAGAAAACGAATTCATACTGGAGAACTTGCAGATCACAGCGAACCAAAGAAAAGCTTATTCAGAAAAAATGGAATTCGGAACAACAGATGGAGATTATTCTCTTACAAAGGCACAAATGGACACAATCCCAAATGTTATTGATGGTCATACGTTGTCAAAAAATGACAAATACGAATTGGCTTTCGACCTATTGGAAAAACAGCTATATGGGGAATCCTACGAATTATTGGATAGCGGCGAAATTCTAAAAAATTATCTCGATGAAAATGTTTTTTCAAGACACAGAATATTAACAATGAATGATATAAAGTTTAACAATCAAAACCCAAACATTATGGAAACACAAAAAGAACATGAACCATCTCAGTATCCGAAACTTCAATTAAAATATCTTGGTTTCGGAGAAGGAGAACAACTGCACAAAGATTTAGAAAACGGAATTAATGCTCCTGAAAAGGAGTTTGAAATTAAGACCACTTCGGAAAAAACCATGCCCGGAAATGAAGTTGAATTTACATTAAAATTTAATAAAATCGAAAATGGGAGCGTTTTTATGAATTTTTACAATGCTAAACTCAAGAAAGAAAATGGAGACATTTTATCCCATAATTTCCCGGTTAACAGAGTAAATAACCTGAGTTCGGGATAAGAATAGAAATAAGATTTGTGTAAAATAGCAATAATTCGTATATTTAAGTATCTAACATTCAAATATTTAAACGAATTACT
>NZ_QNUG01000074.1 GCF_003385395.1 Epilithonimonas hispanica
TTGTCCCTGATTTGCGAGTGCAAAAGTATAAAGTTTTACCCAAACTACCAAAACTTTTTTAAAGTTTTTTTTCGTTACTCGAAAATTGTTTTGATTACGCTTGCTTAACCTTATCCTGCGCTCCCCCTAACTCTCGTTTGGGGTTGCAAAGATAATTAAACTTTTATCATTAGCAAACTTTTTATTAGATATTTTTTAAGATTTGTAACCTCTTTATTTTTATCTAATCTTGTCTCTACCTTCTTCTGCGCTGCTCTCTTAAAGCGGTGGCAAAAATACATACTTTTATCATAACCGCAAACTTATTCGCCTATTTTATGATTCCCGTAAACCAAATACTCTGATTTGTAGCGCGTTTAATTTTAATTAGTTCTAGTAATCATACTTTTCCATCACAAACATCCATTATATTTAAATTAATGAAAAAGCAAAAATAGAGTTCGAAATGAAATAATTGATGTAAGATATATCTTTTATTGAGAAGATTTTTATTACGCAGAAGTCAAAATTGAACAAACGGGAAAAATCATTAATAATATATGATTCAGATTATTCAACTACATATAATAATAGAGTTATGAATAAGAATAATATTCTAAAGTTACTTAATTGTTGGATTACTGAAGTAATTTTCTAAAATTACCCTCTGCTCTGTCGTCAAATTAGCTTTGGGATGATAACCAATGTAAGACGGCAAAGGCATTTGCAAATCGCGTACTGTAGAAATTGTTTTTTCAATGGCATTTTGTTTGAGGTCCTTGTTGTAAGATCCCCATTCTGAAAAATTGAGATACTCGCGCCCCTCATTAATATGATCTTTAACCGCCCAAGAAATCGGAGCGATATAAGAATACTTAGGATATTTGGTTTCGTTGGAATGGCAATCGTAGCAAGCATTCTTTAAAATCAATCTGATGTTCTCAGGCGTTTTATTAATATCAACAAAATTATTATTCTTATCAATAGCTTTATTGTCTCTATTAATAGGAATCAACTGAATTGCCAGAAAAACAACAGCTATCCAAAAAATTATCTTCTTCAATTGATTGGTTGTTCTTCTAAAGTTAAATCCCAGTTTTCATTGATTTCCCACATCTGACGGACATTAATCTTGCTCAATACTTCTTTATCTCCAGATTTTTTGAACAAATAAGCATCTTCTGCCATAGTTTCATTAGCAAAATCTGAACTATCCCAAATCTCGTTCTCATTATTATCTACCAAGATTCTCAATCTATAAGTTCCGGGTTTTAGATTTACAAATTTGACATCTGCCTGATTGGTATATTGCTGGTAAGCCGGTTCATTTTTATCATTAAGAAGTTGAATCCAAAATTTTTGAGCTGGCAGATTCTTAAGATGTGCCGCAAAACTACCAAAGTCTTCCGCTTTTGCAACTTCGAAATCGAAACGTACACTTTCACTGGATCTATTATAGAAAGAGCTCAAGGTGTTTTTCGGAACCGTTAGCTGATATTTTTTTCCAATTATGAAATTGGATTTGATAATAATTTGCGTTGAATCCAACTCCGAAATCTTGGCAGCGAAGTCCTGAGCAATGCTATCCGATTCCAGTTTCCAGTTTTCCGGTTGGATTTTATTAATAATATAATTAGATGAAAATCTGAAGTCCGTTTCCGGCGCTAACTTATTAGAAAAAGGATTCGCGATTGTCATTTCATCCTTTGCTGGTTTTTTATAAAAAATAGAAACCGTGTCTTGCTTAGAACCTATATCATAAGAAAACTTAAGATTTTCGCTGACTGTCGCTCCAATATTTTCTTTGGTAGCATCGAACCAAATTTTTACCGAATCTGATTTTGATTTGTGAGTAATCTTATAATCCGCGGGTTTTTCACCAACCTTTTTCACCACGACTTTTTCAGGATTACCTTCAAATGTCATCAAAACTCCACCTGTAGAAATAGACATTTCTTTATACTTTGCAGTTTTTTTGGAGGGAAAAGTTTTTAATTTCAAACCAGAAATACTTTTTTCCAGATTGATTTCTTCTTTCTGAAATGCAACACTTTCCTTTCCAATATCGTAGATTGAATTGGAGTTTTCATCGTCAAAACCAACAACCTTGTATTTTCCAGGCGTAAGATAATTCAGCTCAAAATAACCATCAGGATCTGCTTTACTAATATAGTAAGGTTTTTGACGATAGTTCATCGTATCCTTTACTTGATAAAGTCCAACAACAAGATTTTTATCTTTTCCTTCTGAGTTTTTTTCATTTCCAAGAGCGTCTGTAATAGTTCCACTGATGTAAAGATCATCCAACTTCTCCCCCGTTGAAAATGCAAAATTGAAATAAGGCAAAACATTACTTTCATTAAGATCCACAATAGAGTTTCCAAAATTGAAGTTATAAGTTGTGTTGGCTTGCAGGGTATCTTTCCATTGGATTTCCAGATATTTGTTTCCCAAAGAGGAAGGAATAATCTTGGTGTATTGAATTGGTGGAGAAATGATCAGATTCTTACTAATATCCTTCAAAGTAATATATTCATCAAAATCTATTCTGAGCTCTTTTGTATTTCTAGAAACACCCACTCTTGCTGAATCAATATTAGAACCTATCATTTTTGGAGCGATAGAATCTTTTGCTCCACCAACGGGAGAACCAACTCTGGCACAACTTACCAAAATCAACGATGCAAAAAGCCAAAGAAAAAACTGCTTCATTATTATATATAGATGTTAGATATTAGATTTCAGATATTAGACTAAAATCTATTTTACTTAACCGCAAAAATAAGGAAACTTTGAGATAAAACGCTTTCAACAATTGTAAAGTAAGTTAAAATAGAAACAAAAAAAAATGAGTTTTAAAACTAAAACTCATTATAGATATGCTTCAAAATATCTTTATCCGTTTCTGTGAATAGAATTTTTCTGCGTTCCATCGCTTTTTCGGCAACTTCATAAGATTTTTCCAGTTTGAATTTTTCATCACCTTTCATCCCGCCCCAAGAAAAGCTCTCTACAAGATTAGGAGGAAAACCAGACTTGAAAACATTAGCAGCAACACCAACTACTGTCCCCGTGTTCAATTGTGTATTGATAGCTGTTTTGGAATGATCTCCCATAATCAATCCGCAAAATTGCAAACCTGTGTCTAGAAATCTTTTCTTTTTGTAATTCCAAAGTTTTACAGATGCGTAATTATTTTTAAGGTTTGATGAATTGGTATCTGCACCCAAATTGCACCATTCTCCAATCACCGAATTTCCTACAAAACCGTCGTGACCTTTATTAGTATAACCAAAAATCACAATATTATTGACTTCACCACCAACTTTGGAATGTGGCCCAATCGTAGTTCCCCCATACAATTTGGTACCAAGATTAATTTTAGAATCTTCGCAAAGCGCCAGAGAACCACGGATATTAGAACCCTCCATAATCTCGGCATTTTTTCCAATGTAGATTTTTCCCGTTTTGCAATTGAGAGTAGAAAACTCTACTATTGCACCTTCTTCGATGAAAAGATTTTCTTTTTCGCCGATAAATCCATTAGTTGAAGATAATTCCTGAGAAGTTCTACCTTTCGTCATTAATTTAAAATCAAAATTAATTGCGAAATCGTTGTGAGAAAAAATGTCGGTTGGTTTTTCGATGAATAATAATTTCTCGTGAATGTCTGTCATTTTATTGATTTGATTCAGAGAAAAATTCTCCATATTGATATTCGCCACCAAAACTTCGTTATCGTAAACCAAAGCTTCGCCAGGCTGAAGTTCTTTGATTTGTTTCAAAACCTCATCTGATGGAAAGAAATTAGGAACAATGAACAGACTCTGCTTCGGCTCTGGTTTTTTGAATTTGTGCTGAAGAAAATCCTCGGTAATGTAAAAAACCTCATCTATTTCTAAGAGTTTTTTCCATCTTTCGGCAAAAGTAAGGATACCCATTCGCATTTCTGCAACGGGTCTTGTAAAAGTGAGCGGAAGAAAATCTTCCCAATATTGTGCGTCGGAAAATACTAATTGCATTCTTTATAGATATTAGATGTGAGATATTAGATGTTAGACAGAAGTGCAAAAAAATCTAATTTCTAACTTCTAAAGTCTAATTTCTATCTCCAGCAAAAATAACAAAAAAAACCTCTCGGAAAATCCGAAAGGTTTTGATATTTTTAAAAACAGACTAAGATTACTTAGCGAATTTTTTGTATTTGTTCATAAACTTATCAACTCTACCCGCAGTGTCAACCAATTTGGTTTTACCTGTGTAGAAAGGGTGAGAAGTAGAAGAGATTTCCATTTTGATTAAAGGATATTCAGTTCCTTCGAACTCGATAGTATCTTTTGTATCAGCAGTAGATTTGCAAAGGAACATCTCATCGTTGCTCATATCTTTGAAAACTACTAATCTATAATTTTCTGGGTGTATGCCTTGTTTCATTTTTTCAGAAGTTTTAAAATTTGTTATAATATGAGCCTGGACTAATGGATCCGATAACTCTGGTTTTGAGGATGCAAAAATAGGAATTATTTTTTATTCTGCAAATATTATTTATCTAAAATTAAAAAATATCGAATCTACTTGAGCTTGTTAAACAAACAATTAAAACCACATAGTCACATAGAAAATCACAATTTTTAAGTGCAAAAAAGAAAAAAACAGGAAACAATGTTGGCTATTATTCGTTTTGTTTTCATTAAACCTATGTGTCTATATGGTCATAAAACAATTTTATCAGTTTTACATTAATAAACACTTATCAGTATTGCTATTACAAATTAGTTTCTTTATTTTTATCCCAAACTAAAAAATGAAAATCAATGTCAATATTTACTTACGAGAATTACACCTCTGCCGTAAAAAATTGGGCAGCAATCAAATCCAATTATTCTGAAATCCAAAAAATCATATCTCCAGAACAGGTTTTCATCTTGTCTCGTGAACAAATCGAATGGTTTGATAAGGAGAACGAAGCAGAAACTTATTTCCGTGCAGACATCGGCGTTTGGGAAAATAAATTGGTCTTGATTCTTACACCTAGAACCAATGCAGGCGATGTCAAAACTTTAGAAAATTATGAGTTAATTTCTTGAAAGCGATTTGACTCTAAAGCAGACCAAAACTTATACTGTAACCAGTACTTATACTTTGACAAAAGACCTGAGTAAAGGCAAAGAAGATTCTGACTTGGATTTCCCTGTTATGAACGAGCCAATTACAGGACAACTAAAAGCTATAGACGAAATAGAATCTTGGAAAGAAAATGCAATGGATTATTTGCAACGTGAATCTCTGGAGTTCAAAGGACAAAGACTTTTCCAAAGTTTCTACATCCCAAAAGCAGATCTTTTGCACAATCAGCAAAACACACGAGATATCGTTTGCGTTTTTGGTTTCAAATATTCTGCAGTTTATGAAAGACTGTTAGCTACTTTAATTTTCGTCAGTAATACAATGGGAGATAAAGTTGGCGCCCTAGGTGCAGTTTATGAAGTAGTAACAGACCCTTCTAATACTTATGATTGGTCAAAGCCTTGCCCACCACATTGCATTACAATATCAGGTTAAAAAATGAATAATCTTTATTATTGGACTTTAATATTAACATATATCTTGCTCTTATTTGCGGTTATTTTTTCAATTTTAAAGTATAAAATAGTATCAAAAATTGAGAAATGGTATATCCATTATATATTATTTCTCTTATTTATAGAATCAAGTAATTATATTTTAACCGAATTTTTGAATTTTGAAAACACTTCATTCCTATACAAAATATATATAGCTGGAGAGTTTTTAATAATCACAACACTCTTCATAAAAAAATGAACTTAAATAAGTATCTTATTTTAATCTCTATTTGTATAGGTTTATACTTTTTATTCGCAGATACTATTTTTTCTAATTACCACTATAATAATGATTATTCTAAAACCATTTCTAACATCTTATTAATTTGTTTGATAGGGTATTCTTTAATCGGAGACATTAAACACATTAAAAATAAAAATACTTTCCAGCTTATTGACAAAATGTATTTCTTGTATTTTGCTGTAAGTATTTTTATTTTTATTTTTCAGCACCAACTTTTAGAGTTGCCTATAAATTATTTTAATGTTTTTTGGATAATTAATAATTTAATGGTTTGCATAATTTACAGTTTATTCATTAAAACATTTTTGTCATTCAAGAAATAAAACTCAATATCATCTTTTTGGTTATACTGATTCTCGTTTTGATTATCATCATCTCTTTTATATTAATAGCTTACAGAACTTTTATCCAAAGAATCATTCAGGAAAAAGATCTTCAGTTTCAAGCCGAGATGGATCATCAGAAAGAATTATCTATTGAAAATATCAAAGGACAAGAAGACGAGCGAAAAAGGATTGCCATTTCTGTACACGATGATATTGGAAACCGACTTAATATTCTTTCGCTTTGGCTCAATAATCTGGAAGCAGAAAATCAAGAAGCTTCCAAAAAAGTGATTACAACGCAGATTACAGAATTAATAGATTCTACAAGAAACATTTCGCATTCTCTTTATCCTGTGAATTTGGAAAAATTGGGATTAGTTTTGTATCTACAAGAATTGGCGACGAATCTTTCCCAAAATATAGAATTGATTCTTGACATCGATCCTAGATATCAGAAAAAAGATATTTTCACAGAAGTTCAGATTTACAGAGTGATTCAAGAGTTCACGACCAATGTGATTAAACATTCTACAGCGAATGAAGTGGTTGTTTACATCAGAAATCATCAGCAATATCTCACAATGATTATCACAGACAATGGCGAAAGTTTCGACTACGAAAAAGCAAAAAAAGGAATGGGTCTCAAAAATATAGAATCCCGAATTGTTTCTATGAAAGGTTTCTATAAATGGAAAAACCAAATAGGAAAACAAAGCCGACTAATCATTAATATCCCAAATTAACTATGAAGAATGAAACCATCAAACTCGTTTTGGTAGATGATGAACAACTCATTTTGGAAGGTATCAAAATGTTGCTTTCTGCCCAAACCAACATTTCGGTAGATTATTCTGCAACATCTGGCAACCAAATTCTGGAACACTTGGAAAACTTAGAAGCTGATAATTTCCCCGATATTCTAATGACAGATGTACAGATGGAACCAATGGATGGTTTTCAACTAGTCGAGATTCTGAAAAAGAAATATCCAGAACTTAAGTTGATTATTCTTTCTTCTCATTACAAAAGTAGTGTTCTAGGTTATATGATAAAATTGGGTGTCTCTGCTTTTCTCCCAAAAAACTCCAGCAAAGCAACTTTTATAGAAGCCATAGAAGCTGTTCACAAAAACGGAATGTTCTTCACCAAAGAAGACCACGAGATGCTGCTGACTTATATGAACACGCCTTCCCGTAAAAAGTCTCTTTTCGATAACGAAGAAACATTGTCCAATCGGGAAATAGATGTGATAAAACTGATTTGCGAAGAGAAAACCAATCAGGAAATTGCAGATATTCTTTTTCTAAGTCCAAGAACTGTGGAAAGTCACAGACAAAAAATTCTAGATAAAATTGGTGCCAAAAATACAGTCGGAATTGTGATTTATGCTGTTATTAATAACATCCACACGGTTCCTATCAAATTGTAAATTTAGAAAAATAGCGCATTTCTACGCTATCGTAATTCTAAAGATTGTTAAAACACCAAGAGGAACTTTCTCGGCAAAACCACACATTACGACAGGAACAACTCAGGGTAAGTTTGAAGTTGTAGAACTGAAAGAAAATGTTTTTAAAGTCATAAAAATGAAGAGTGAAATCAATGAAAAAAATAGCATTCTTGACATCCACGAAAAAAGCATATAGAAAAACCATAAAAACTAAACCAACTTCATATTTCTAGAGTCTCATCAATTATTTAATGGGGCTTTTTTATTGATCAAAAGAAACAATCCGTATAAATACCTAATTGTAAAATTCATTATTTCTACTCTACTGTGCTTAAGCTACTCTTTACATCTTTGTCACAATATAAAAATCGACAAGATGAAAAAGACATTCATTGCTTTATCGACATTTTTAATAAACACACTCTCTTTTGGACAAGTCGGCATCAACACGCAAACACCAATGGCAACTTTAGATATTGTTGCCAGCCCATCAGACTTAACAAAAATAGACGGTATCATTGCTCCCAGAATTATGGATATGCAAATAAAAATTCCAGTATAAGTTAAGCTACATTTTGATAAATTTTGTTTTGATTGTTAAACTCTTCAATAGTTTGATAATTCAAAGCACT
>NZ_QNUG01000075.1 GCF_003385395.1 Epilithonimonas hispanica
GAAATTCATAGACAAATATCTGATTATCAGATATAAATATACAAAAAATAACAATTATAACCAAAAAAAATCCGCCTCAAGTTGTGAGACGGATTCTTTTTTATTTTAAAATGATTAAATTTAAATCTCTTATTCTTTAATAATTTTCTTAGAAACAACTCCTGTTTTAGTTTTTACAGTAATAATGTAAACTGCATTGGGGAATTGATTTAAACTAATAGTTTGAGATTTTGAAGCTTTGGTATTTTCTAATATCAGTTTCCCATTCATATCAAAAAGAGCAATTCTCTCAATATGATTTGGAGCTGTAATGTTAATGAAATCTTTCGTTTTTGTTGGATATACTTTCACTTCATCCTTAGTAGAATTATCCGTAGCCAAAGTTATCTTTTTAGTTCCTGTTGCCACCCAAGCAAAATCCTGAGTCGCAGAATTCCCATCTTGATCAACCAGAGTTCCTTTGTTTGTTACAACCACTTTATAAATCCCATCTGCTACAGGATTATCAATAACAATTTGTTCTACATTATCAACTGTATTATCACCTTTTGTAGCATTGGCATTTGGATCATTAATATCTAATTTCCAAGGATAATAAGTTGTTCCAGAACCAACTTCTACAACTCTAAGGTCAAGGTCGTTGACAATTCTAGAAGTATGATTATTTTGGAAATCTATATCATCTGTGAATGGCGTGATTGCAGGATCAATCCAAGAAATACTAACTTTCAAAGGCTCATTTCCTGTTGCTTTAATTTCTTTGGTAAAAGAAACTCCTGTAGTCAGATTATTTTTTTCAAGATAGGAATCTTCAGTAAGCTTATTGAACAAAACCTGAGCGGCTTTTTTAGCATCTACCAATCCCCAACCATACCAAACATCAGGACCAGGTCTTCCGGCTTCGTTAGCTGTATGAGTCAGTAAAGCTTTCATCTCATCAGCATTGAAAATAAAACTGTTGTTTCCTGTAATATTTCTTTCAATTTGAGTTAAAGCGCCAGCAATTCCTGTCACCATTGGAGCGGCATAAGAAGTCCCATAATTAACGACATAAAGATTGGTAGCAGTTGGATTGGTAGTTAAAAAATTTGCCATAATCATATCTACTCCTACTGCCGACAAATCAGGCTTTACAGCACCGTCTTTTCTTGGACCAGCACTACTGAAACTGCCTTTTACAACATCACTAGCTTGAGTATATTTATGATTAGTAGTTGTCAATTGATTAACAGCTCCGACAGTAATAATATTCTTAGCCAAAGATCCAAAGTAAATACAGTTATTTCCCTGGCTACAGTTAGCAGGTGGAACCTCATCATTAGCACCAAAAACCACCCAGCTATTAGATGTAAAACTATATCTATACTTTACAGAATTCGCATTGGGTCCTACGTTATAATAATTTCCAGTTGACTTAACTATAATCTGTTGTGGCTGAGAATAGACTATTTTATCAAAGTTATAATCATTACCACCATAAGCCCCTGCATAGGTATCAGTATGGGTCAAATCATAATTCCCGTACCAATAATAAGTATTTGATGAGTTTGGTTTATTCCAGCCATAATTGGTTCCGTAGGAATGATTCGAGATATTGAGATCTGGTAAGCTAGCCAATTTTTCATAATTATTTCCTAAAGCTGTTGTACCGAACATATAATTATCAACTGTTCCTTGTAGCAAAATTCCTTTTGCATTAGCTTTTGGGTAAGAGACACTAGACTGAGTGAAATCACCTGTAGCAAGTCCGTTTCCTATCAAAACACTATTAACATTGGTCCCGTGATAGTGTTGACTTTGACTTGCATCTTCTTTATTAATTGCTCTTCCAGTTGCAAATTGCTCGTGATTACTTAGAATAAGGCCAGCATCAAAAACTGTTATTTTAATTCCATTACCTGTTACCGGAGATGAGATTCCAGAAACTGTTCCTGCTTGCAACTCATCAATATTTGCAGTCGCATTGGCACTGGTTTCTTCAATAGAATAAAAAACAGGAATTTGACCTGCAGCAAAACCTGCAAGATTCTTTTTAAGGCTGTCTTTTTCTTTTTGAGAATATTTTGCAGTGGATTTTGAAAAATAAGAATCTAATTTATTTTCATTATTTAATCTTTGTTGAGTGAATTCATTTTTAAGTTTTAAGTTTTGAGCATTAGCAAAATAAAAAGTCGCTAAAAAACTTACACTGAATAAAATTTTTTTCATTTTAATAACTTTTTGCAAAGATAAAAAAATACTTATTTCATATTAGTTTTAAAAATGTTAACTATTTATTTTTAAATTTCTTAAATGTATATTCAAAATGGAGTTTTAAATTGGCTACATCTCTATCACTGCAAAAACCATATTTCAAAATATAAAATGTATTGAAGCTTTGAAGAGAATAATACAAAAACGAATTAATTTCGGGAAGTTCAAATCCCATCGAAATGAAATAATCATCTGTCAGATTTTCTCTAATCCACTCCACAAGATCAGGAAGTTTCCATTTATTTTTAATTTCTCCAAAACTAAAACCTTCACCAACAGGCTGAACAAACTCTCCGTGTTTTGGTTTTAATAATTCTTCGCTGGAAGGCGCTTTGAAATAGACTTTTAAATCGTTATTTAGAGTGACTTTTTTCTTATTTTCATTAAATAATTTTGAGTCCGAAGCAAGATTTCCAGACAGTTTTTTCTTAACCTCCACTTCTTCGATTTCAATAGCTAATTTCACAATATTAATAATCAAATCTTTGTGATTTTTAATAATAATTGTTTTACGCTCATAACCTACTTTCACAAAACGAAGTTCATCTCCAACTTTAGCATTAATGATAAATTGCCCTTGAGAATCAGAATAAGTTTTCTCCTGAGAATTGATATTAATAATCAAAACCTCATTGATAGTAACAGAATCAGATATAATTCTTCCCTTAATCTGTTGAGAAAAAATGACGAGCGGAATAAGTGAAAAAGTAATTAGTAAAAGTTTTTTCAAAGGTTATTTTTTATCAAAATTAATTTTAATTGTTAGTCAATAAAGACTTTTAACCAGGATTAACTTTTTTATGAGGAATTAACAATTTCCACTTTGAAAGCTATTTTTTTATCTTTTTTAAAACACTAACTTTACACAAATTTCTATGTAGATGTATTTAGTTTTCGATACCGAAACCACTGGTTTACCTAAAAATTTCAACGCTCCGCTTTCAGATTCAGACAACTGGCCAAGAATGGTTCAGATTGCTTGGCAGATCCACGATGATAATGGAAACCTAATCGAAAATCAAGATTACATCATCAAACCAGAAGGTTACGATATCCCATTCAACGCGGCAAGAATCCACGGAATCACGACTAAAATTGCGAATGAAGAAGGTCGTGATTTGCAAGAGATTTTAGAAGAGTTTTCTCAGGCTTTGGAAAATGTGAGAGTTGTTTCCGGTCACAATGTAGAATTTGATTATAATATTGTTGGTGCAGAGTTTTACCGAAAAAATATCAATGATAATCTTCAGGAAAAACCAAGAGCTGACACAATGATTCTGGGAACAGATTATTGCAAACTAGAAGGTGGACGTGGCGGAAGATACAAATCTCCGAAACTAGAAGAACTTTACGAAAAATTATACGGACACAAATTTGACGAAGCTCACAACGCCGCTGCCGACGTAAATGCAACAGCGCAGGTTTTCTTCGAAATGATGAGAATCGGTGTGATTCCGACTGAGGTTTTGAAAATCAATGAAGCTCAGTTAAAGGAATTTCAAGCACTCAATCCAAATCCGATAAAACCTTTCGGAATTGTTATCAGGAGACAAGTCGCAAGTTTCAACAACAAAAAGAAACAAGTTGATATTACGAACATTGATGAGATTGATTTGGGCAAATACTTCCATTTTGATAATCACAGTGTTTTTTCAACTTTAACTGCGACTACCAACATCAACGACCTCATCAAAAAAGCAAAAGATGACAATTTCTCCGCAGTTGGGATTGTTGATATTGGCAATATGATGGGCGCTTTCAAATTCGTTACAGCGGTTGAAGGTTCCAATTCTGCTATTTCAAAAAAGCATAAAGAATATTTAGCGAAAAAAGCAGAGGCGGAAGAAAAGGGTGAAGTATTCGATGAGGAAGAACCAGATTCCAGCCAATTGATTCCGATTGTTGGGTCAGAATTTTATATTTCTGATAGATATGAGCAAAAACAATTTACCAAAGATGACCCTGATAGAAGAACTCAGGTTGTTTTGTTGGCAAAGGATTTCAATGGTTATAAAAACTTGGTCAAGTTATCAAGTATTGGTTTTCAGAAAGGATTTTATTTTGGTGTTCCGAGAATCAGCAGAGAACTGATTGCGCAATATAAAGAAGGTCTAATAGCCCTCACTTCTGGGATTTTTGGAGATATTCCCAGCACCATTCTGAACATTGGTGAACAGCGTGGTGAAGAATTGTTCCAGTGGTGGAAAAATACATTTGGAGACGATTTCTATGTTCAGATCCAGAATCATAAACTACCGGAAGAAGAGCATTTGAATGAAGTGTTACTGCAATTTGCAGATAAGTATAATGTAAAAATCCTTGCTCAAAACGAAACATTTTACACCAATAAAAGCGATGCGAACATTCAGGATATTTTGAGCTGTATCAAAGACGGAGAAAAATTATCGACACCTATTGGTAAAGGATTCGGGAAAAGAAAAGGTTTGACGACTGATGAATATTACATCAAAAATGCAAATGAATTAAAAGAAACTTTTCTTGCTTATCCTGATGCATTCGAAGCTTATGAAGAGTTTTTTGCAAAATTCACACCTTATACTTTAAAGCGTGATGTTTTGCTACCAAAATTTGATATCCCACAAGAATTCATCCATCCGGAAGATGACTTAGACGGCGGAAAACGTGGCGAAATGGCGTATCTTACGTTCCTTACATACGAAGGTGCAAAAAAACGTTACACAGAAACAGGCATCACGCCAGAAATAAAAGAACGCCTTGATTTTGAGCTGGATGTAATTGCCAACACCGGTTATCCGGGCTACTTTTTGATTGTTCAGGATTTCTGTAATGAGGCCCGAAATATGGGCGTTTGGGTTGGTCCCGGCCGTGGATCTGCGGCGGGATCTGCAGTTGCTTATTGTATTGGAATTACCAATGTGGACCCGATTAAATACGATTTACTTTTCGAGAGATTCCTGAATCCGGAAAGGGTTTCGATGCCCGACATCGATATCGATTTTGACGATGAAGGTCGTGATAAAATTATCAAATGGGTAGTCGAAAAATATGGTCAAGAACAGGTTGCGCAAATTATTACTTATTCCGTTTTAGGAGGAAAATCAGCGATTAAAGATGCGGGTCGAGTTCTGGATGTTTCGATTCCGGAAACGAATATGATTGCGAAATTAATTCCACCAAGTCCCGGAATGAACATCGCAAAAGCCTTAACCAAATATGACAAGCTGAAGCCAGAAGACCAACAATTGGTTGACGAAATGAAAGCTATTTTGAGCGATGAAAATGACTCGAGATTTTCGGTTTTAGATAGCGCCAAAAAGATGGAAGGTTGTATCAGAAACACCGGGATCCACGCTTGTGGTGTGATTATTACACCAGAACCTGTGAGCAACTTGGTACCAATTACGATTGCGGCGAAAGATGCAGAAATTTTAGTTTCTCAATTCGATAACTCGGTAGCAGAGGATGCTGGTCTTTTGAAAATGGATTTCTTGGGATTAAGAACTTTAACCATCATCAAAGATGCTGTAAAGCTTGTGAAAGAACGCCACGACATTGATATTA
The DNA here is from genome assembly GCF_003385395.1 of Epilithonimonas hispanica. GTDB lineage: Bacteria > Bacteroidota > Bacteroidia > Flavobacteriales > Weeksellaceae > Epilithonimonas > Epilithonimonas hispanica. The sequence continues at coordinate 5,797 of NZ_QNUG01000075.1, forward strand.
ATCCAGATGAAATTCCTTTGGATGACGCCAAAACTTATCAATTATTTAAAGAAGGAAGAACCATCGGGATTTTCCAATATGAAAGTCCTGGGATGCAAAAATACATGCGTGAACTCAAACCTACAGTTTTCGCCGATTTGATTGCAATGAATGCTTTATATCGTCCAGGTCCTATAAAATATATTCCAAACTTTATTAATAGAAAACACGGAACCGAGGAAATCATTTACGATTTACCTGAACTAGAGGAATACCTTGAAGAAACTTATGGAATTACAGTTTATCAAGAACAAGTAATGCTTTTGTCTCAAAAACTCGCCAATTTTACCAAAGGTGAAGCCGATACTTTGAGAAAAGCGATGGGTAAAAAGCAGATTGATGTTCTTAATAAAATGTATCCAAAATTTATTGAAGGTGGACGAAAAAATAATCTTAATGAAGAACGACTTGAGAAAATTTGGAATGACTGGAAAGCCTTTGCAGAATATGCTTTCAATAAGTCTCACTCCACTTGCTACGCTTGGATTGCTTACCAAACGGCTTACTTAAAAGCCAATTATCCCGCAGAATATATGGCGAGCGTAATGAGTAATAACATTAACAATACCGCTTCTATCACCATGTTTATGGAGGATTGCAAAGCGATTGGCGTAGATGTTTTGGGACCAGATGTGAATGAATCTCAGTATAAATTCTCTGTAAATGAAAAAGGTCAAATCAGATTTGGATTAGGAGCAATCAAAGGAATTGGCGAAGGACCAAGTGAAGCCATTACAATGATCCGCGAAAACGGAAGATATAAAAACATTTATGATTTTTTTGAAAGAATTCCGCCTTCACAAGTTAATAAGAGAGTTGCTGAAAGTTTAATCATCGCTGGTGCTTTTGACGAATTGGATTCTTATCATCGTGGACAATATTTTGATATCGACCAAGCTGGAAGAACCAATATCGAAAGACTTTCCCGATACGGCCAAAGTTTCCAAGACAGTAAAAACGAAATGGACAATTCGCTTTTTGCCGATTTCGCCGAAGAAGTTCAGATTGAACAGCCAAAACTAGCTCCTTGTGCGGAATGGCCAAACATGCATAAACTTAATAAAGAAAAGGAAATCATCGGTTTCTATCTTTCTGCGCATCCTTTGGACGAGTTCAAATATCAGTTCAAGTTTATGCAAGGTGTTTTGTCTAAAAAAGCGGTTTTGGAAGAAAAGAAGGAAGAAATTATTTTGGAAGAAGTTGTTCCAATTTTAGAAAAAGACAGCACTCCAGATGACGAAGAAACGCCAGATATTGTTGTTTCTGATGATGCTGGGCTTGAGGAAGAAATTATTGAAGAATCAACCAAAAAAGCAGAACCAAAAGGAAATTTCAACTTCCTGAATCTTGATGAAGTGGAAGCTTTTAAAGACTTGGCTTTTCCTCCAAAAACAGCAGAATTGTTTGAGGAAAAGAAAAGCTGGAAAGATAAAATGAATGAAAAAGACAATACTAAAGAATATACCGTTGCTGGTTTAATTACCGAATATCGTGTAGCCGACGGTTACCGAAGTGGGGAAAAAGTAGCATTTGTAATGTTGGAAGATTATACAGGTTCCTACTCTTTCCGTTTAGGTGATAGAGATTATATGAGATTGAAAGATAAATTGGAAGTTCAAAGATTTGTCATTATGAAAATTAAATATTCTCAAGGAAAAGACGGGCGTGTTTTCGTGAATGTGAATGAAGTTCTGGAACTGAAAGAAGCGTTTGAGAGATTTGCAAAAAGTTTGTCTGTGGTTGTTCCATTAGATTCTCTAAGAAAAACAGATATTGAATTCTTCCGAGAAAATATCATCCAGAACCAAGGCGAGCAAAAATTGAATTTCTTTATCAAAAACCCAGAAGACGAATCTGTTTTAGAAGTGGTTTCTATGCAACATAAGATTAACATTAATGAAAATCTTTTGGAAGTGATTCATCAGATTAACAACTACGAAGTTTTTTTAAATTAAATATCACAAAAAAGCTAAAATACTAAAGAATCCGTCTCACAACTTGAGGCGGATTTTTTTTGGTTATAATTGTTATTTTTTGTATATTTATATCTGATAATCAGATATTTGTCTATGAATTTC
>NZ_QNUG01000076.1 GCF_003385395.1 Epilithonimonas hispanica
GTCTTGATACCTTTGACACAAAATGGTTCACCCTGTTTCTTGTGAATGATTTTTAAATTATAAATCTAATCTTGTATTTTTTATTTTGCAAACTAAAGGAGCGCAAAGATTTTTATACATTATTGAATTTTTTTTAAGAGTAGCAAAGGCGCTTCGAATCATTGAAAAACTTGATTCTTTTGTCTTTTATCTTGTTTCTTAATTTATTTTGTAACAAATTTCCCATATCATTACTAACCGAATAGAGTTAAAACAAAAATGAGTTCGCCGGAGAAAGAATTTTTAGAGAAAATCGATAAACATAAAGGAATCATCTTCAAGATTTCTAAAATGTATATGGATAATCGCGATGACCAGAATGACCTTTTTCAGGAGATTGTTTATCAGGTTTGGAAATCTTTCTCGAGTTTTGAAGGAAAGTCAGAATTCTCAACTTGGCTTTATAGAATTGCGTTGAACACAGCAATCATCTTCCTAAAATCTGAGAAAAGAAGAACGTTTATCCAAAATGATGATGTCTCGCTCTACAAAATAAAAGAAGAGGAATACAACTTTGAAGACGAACAAAACCTAAAACTGATGTATGAATCTATCCAACAACTAAATCCTATTGACAAAGCTTTGATTTTCTATTATCTGGAAGATTTTTCCGGAAAAGAAATGGCAGAACAAATGGGAATCTCGGAAGGAAACGCCAGAGTAAAACTGAATCGTGCGAAAGAAAAATTGAAAGAACTCATTAATAAAAAGGCTTCGAGAGCCTCAGCCTGACAAGCATTAAAGACACAAGAAAAAAGACAAAAGAAAATTAATAACCTTCGAGAGCCTCTGGCTGACAACCAAGAAACTATCAATTATTAATTATCAACCAACAACTATAAATATATGAACCTAGATAATCTTAAATCACTTTGGAATAAAGAAGATGTTTCCGAAACACCGGAGATCTCGCCAGAAAAACAAAGACAGATGCATCATCCTTTGGAAAGGATTCGGAAAAATATGCGTTATGAATTTTGGTCAACTGCCATTCTTTTGCCCGTTGTTTTGATTGTGATTTGGTTTTTCCCAATTCCTTTCAGATTCAGGCTTTATATAGAAATTTTAGTGGCATCTATGGCTTTGGTCACTGGTTTTTTCTTTAGCAAATTCTTTAAACTTTATAAAGAAATCAGCAATCCGACATTGGGAACTTACGATTCTTTGAAGGATTTGTTTCATCAGTTTGAATTGAACAAACAATATTATCTTTCATTTTATCTAAGTTTTGTTCCCTTTTTCGTTTGCGAAATCATCATCATTACCGAATCAATTCCATATAGCCATGAATATACAGACGGACTTTTGGCTTTCAAATTTTTGCTTTCTATTTTGTTTGGGCTGTTTGTTTTATACTTTGCAGGCAACTGGTGGTTCAAACATTTTTATGGAAAGTATATCGATAAAATCAAATTACTGGTTGATGAAATGAAGCAAAATTAAATTCATCTTTTATCAATAAAAAGCCTTGTAAAATCGATTATGATTGCAAGGCTTTTTTAATTTTCATAAGCTGAAAATTTTTGTAAATTTGCAAACCTATGGGACAAATCCTAGCCATCGACTACGGGAAAGCAAGAACAGGAATTGCTGCGACAGACGACTTACAAATCATTGCGAGTGGTTTGACAACAGTTGAAACTCCAAAACTTGTAGATTTTTTGAAAAAATATTTTTCTGAAAACAACGTGGACGAAATCGTTATCGGACTTCCCACAGATTTGAAAGGAAATATGTCCGAAATCGAAACTGAGATTCAGAAATTTATTTCAGTATTTGAAAAGGAATTTCCTGAGAAAAAAATCAATCGTTTGGATGAACGTTTCACTTCCAAAATGGCTTCTTTTTTCATTAGTCAAAGCGGAAAAAACAAAAAACAAAGACAAGAAAAGGGATTGATTGACAAAGTAAGCGCGACAATATTGTTGCAAAATTTTTTAGACCAAAAGAGATGATTTTACCAATTAGAGCATTCGGAGATTCCGTTTTGAGAAAAAAAGCACATGATATCGACAAAGATTACCCTGAGCTTCAAACCCTAATCGATAATATGTTCGACACAATGAACGGTGCCAACGGAATTGGTTTGGCTGCGCCTCAGATTGGTTTGGACATCAGACTTTTTGTAGTGGATGTTTCTCCTCTTTCTGAAGATGAAGATTATGAAGATATCGCTGATGAACTGAAAGACTTTAAAAAAGTTTTCATCAATGCAAAAATCCTTGAAGAATCTGGCGAAGAATGGAAATTCAATGAAGGATGTTTGAGTATCCCAGAAGTTCGTGAAGATGTGAAGAGAAAATCGACGATTAAAATAGAATATTACGATAGAAATTTCGTTAAACATACCGATACATTTTCTGACATCAGAGCAAGAGTAATCCAACACGAATACGACCATATCGAAGGAATCTTATTCACAGATCACTTGAGCGCTTTAAAGAAAAAAATCGTAAAAGGAAAACTTCAGAAAATTGCCAACGGAGAAGTTGCCGTGAGTTATAAAATGAGATTTCCGAAATAATTTCTAGATGTTAGAAGCTAGACATTAGAATTTAGACAAATAAAAAATATACTACTAAAGAAAAATATTAAAATGCAGTTAGAAAAAATCATTTCAATCTCTGGAAAACCAGGACTTTTCAAATTGGTTTCTCAACTTAAAAATGGATTTATCGTTGAGGATATCACTACTAAGAAAAAAGCGAGCATCTCGAACTCAAGCCAAGTAAGTCTTCTTGATAATATCGCAATGTTCACTTTTGATAAAGAAGTTCCTTTGTTTGAAGTTTTTGAAAATATTGCAAAAAATTACGACTACAAACCAACGATTAATCATAAATCTCCTAGCGATGAACTAAGAGCTTTTATGGCTGCTTCTCTTCCAAACTATGACCTTGAAAGAGTTTATGAGTCTGATATCAAAAAATTAGCTCAATGGTATAACTTGCTTCAAAAAGCTGGCTATATCACTCCAGAGAGTTTTGTAAAACCAGAAGCTCCAGCAGAAGAAACTGTTGAAGAAGCTAAAGCTGTTGAAGAAAAAGCAGAGAAAAAACCTGCAGCTAAAAAAGCTCCGGCAAAAAAAGCGACTGAAAAAACAGAGGAAGAAAAAGCAGAAAAACCTGCTGCTAAAAAGCCAGCTGCTAAAAAAGCGACTAAAAAAGAAGATTAATTAAATTTTCTTTCCCCAACCCTAAAGGGCGGAAAATTTATATTTTATAAAATGCTCTCTCAGAAATGTTTATTTTTGAGAGAGTTTTTTTTATATTTAAAGTTTTTGAAAGCCTCAGACTGACATTGTTGAGAATAATCATTATTAAATTAAATCATTTATGAAAGTTGTTTCACTTGTTCCTTCGATTACTGAAACTTTATTTGATTTAGGTTTAACGACTGACGAAATTATTGGTCGTACAAAATTCTGTGTCCATCCTAAAGAAGTCGCAGATAAGGTTGAAATTATTGGCGGAACGAAAAACCTTAATATTGAGAAAATTAAATCATTGAAACCTGATTTAATCATTGCTAATAAAGAAGAAAACATCAAAGAACAAGTTGAAGAATTGATGAAAGACTTCAAAGTTTTATTAACGAATATTGAAACGCTTGAAGATAATTATTACCTTATCAAACAACTTGGACATATTTTTAACAAAGAAGAAAAAGCGCAATTTTTCAATCTGAAAACTTATGAAGCTTTTGATATTCAGAAACCTGAAAAGAAGTTAAAAGTCGCTTATCTGATTTGGAAAAATCCTTATATGACAATTGGCGGTGATACTTTTATTTCGAGGATTTTGGAAGAACTGGGATTCGAAAATCTATTTAAAAACGAGAAGCGTTATCCCGAAGTTCAGTTGGAAGATTTGAAAGAAGCCGATTTGATTTTTCTTTCGTCAGAGCCTTTTCCTTTCAAAGAAAAACATATTGAGGAAATCCAAGAAGTTTGTAAGAATCCAAAAATTATGATTGTTGATGGCGAAGCTTTTTCTTGGTATGGTTCGCATCTAGCGAAGTGTGGGAATTATTATCGGGATTTGTTAGAAATTTTTAAATAGAAAATTACATTATAAAATAATTCCACGATTAACTAAACAAGTCAATTTTGCATTAGAAATAAACTCTTCGAAAGTGCTATTTTCATCTGTATTTATATTTTGCAATTCAAAATAATATTCAACCGGATTTGCTAAAATTACATCATCGCTATTTTCTTTAATTGAAAAAATCCAAAACTTATATCTTTTGATTTTAAAATTTGGATTTAATAATGGTAATTCTTCGATAGCAGAAATTCTCAAACTAAAGCTCTTATTAATTTCATAAGGATTCAAAAATCCATTAGCTAAAACTATTTTCGCATTGGAATCAATATTATCATCAAACTCTAATGTACTGACATTATTAAAAATGATTCTATTCTTTTCAACTTTAATTTGAGAATTAGGAATTTTAATATAATTATTTTTCTCACATTTCGTTTCAAAAATCCTATTTGCTAGACTATATTTTCCTGAATTTAGATTTTCGTTTTGACCAATAACAAATATTGGTAATAATATGAGAAGTAAAAATCTCATCTTGTTTTACAAAACCTTCGCAACTTCTTCGCAAAGCCAATTCAAGAGTTCTTCATCTTCTTTTGTAAATGGATCTTTTGAATGACTGTCGATATCGATTTGCCCAATATTTTCTCCGTTTTTGAAGATTGGAACTACAATTTCTGCTTTTGTATCGATGGAGCAAGACAAATAATTATCCTGAGAATGAACATCCGGAACCACAAAAGTCTCTCCAGAAACTGCAACCTGTCCGCAAATTCCTTTCCCGAAAGGAATAATCACGTGGTCTGTAACCGCTCCAACATAAGGACCCAAAGCCAATTCGTCTTTGTCTCCATTTTTAAAATAAAATCCTGTCCAGTTGTAATAAGAAATTTCCTTATCCAAAACCTGGCAGATTTTCAGAAGTTTTGCATTTGTATCGTGTTCAGGACTTTCTAAAATGAATGAAAGTCTTTTTTTAAGTTCTACCATTTTTTTGAAATATTAATTGAGTCCGTCAAAACTTAGCTCTTTGTAACCGAACATTTGACGGTCTTTTATCATCTCCGGAATTCCCGCCGGAAGCTCTTCTTCCCAACCGTTTTCCTGAGTCACAATTTTCTTAAGAATTTCTCTGGAATAGATTTCCAAGAATTTTGGATTGAAATTGGTAATATCTACAATTCTCTTATTGAGTTTGAAATATTTATATAACTCCTTCAGATTATCATGAACTTTCAAGTTCTCCGATGTCAACAGACTTCCTGTTTTCGGGTCTTTGTAAGGATAAAGATAGACGCGCATATCTTTTTTGAAGAATTTGCCAAAAGCTTCCAAAATTCCACCAGGCAGATTTTTGTAATATTCCTCATCAAAAACATCCAAGAGGTTATTAACTCCCATTGCGACACCAATATGTTGATTCGTAAATGTTGAGAAGTAATCTACCATTCGGTAATACTCGGAGAAATTGGAAATCATTACAGTATAACCTAACTTTCCTAAGATATCAACTCTGTCAAGAAAATCTCTCTCATCAATATCCCCAGCAGCTCTCAAATTTGAAATTGTAATTTCGAAAAGAATCTGTGTATTCTCGTGGTCACAAGCATTATCCTGATTGAACATGTCCAAACCGTGTTCAAACATATCAATATTAACTCGTGTTACAGGGCGGAAACTACCTCTTACGGCAAAGATATTTTTCTTGTAAAGAATATCTGCAGGAAGCATATTATTACCTTGAGAATTAAAGATAACCGCATCCGTCATTCCTAATTTCACCAACTGAAGACTCATCAGACGATTATCCACAAATTGGAAATCCGGTCCACTAAAATCAATCATATCAATTTCCAATCTATCAGTAGACAGGTCATCATATAACGATTCTATCAGAAGTCGTGGATTATCAATGTAGAAAAAAGCACCATAAATCAAATTAACTCCCAGGCTCCCCAAAGTTTCCTGTTGAAGTGTTGCATTAGTCTCTTTAAATTTGACGTGAATCACAATCTCATTAAAATCCTCGTCTGGTCCATTCTGATAACGGATACCTACCCAGCCGTGTCCCTTTGAAGTCTTGTCAAAATTGATTGTTGTAACCGTATTAGCATAGGAAAAGAATTTTTTCCCCGGGTTTTTTTCTCTCGGAATCCTTTCTTCAATCAAAGCTACCTCATAACGTAACATTTTACGAAGTCTGTTCTGTGTTACGTATCGGTTTTTGGCTTCTTTCCCGTAGATTGCATCAGAGAAGTCTTTATCATAGGCAGACATCGCTTTTGCAATCGTTTGAGAAGCACCACCAGCTCGAAAAAAGTGTCTTACAGTTTCTTGACCCGCTCCTATCTCCGCAAAAGTTCCGTAGATGGATGAATCTAAATTAATGGCTAATGCTTTCTGCTTAGGGGTAAGTTTTGGCTTTATCACGAAGAATTAGATTTATTTTGTAAATTTACCAAAAACAGCGCAAATACAAAAATGCTTTTAAAATTTTTAGGAACCGGAACTTCACAAGGCATTCCTGTTATTGGTAGCCATCATCCTGTTTGTCTGTCCAAAGACCAAAAAGATAAGCGTTTACGTACATCTGCGCTTGTAACTACAGATTCTGGAAAAAAAATATTAATTGACTGCGGACCCGATTTTCGTCAGCAAATGTTGACTAATAATGAGGAGCAAATTGATGCTGTCCTGATAACTCACGAGCACAATGATCATATTATCGGTCTTGATGATTTGCGACCTTTGATTTTCAAGAACAAAGCTTCGATGCCAATCTATTGTAATTCCAGAGTTTCGGCAGAAATAAAAAGTCGTTTCCCTTACGCTTTTACAGAACAAAAATATCCTGGCGCCCCCAGTTTTGATCTATTTGAAATCGAGGATAATTTTAAATTATTCAATGAAGTAGAAGTTCAACCGATTGATATTATCCATTCTGAGATTAATATTCTTGGTTTTAAATTTAAAAATCTTGCTTACATTACAGATGCAAGCAAGATTGATGACAAGGAAAAAGAGAAACTAAAAAACCTCGATTTTTTCATTATTAACTGTCTTAGAAAAACAGAGCCTCATCATTCTCATTTTATTTTGCCTCAAATTTTGGATTTGGTAGAAGAACTTAAGCCAAAAAAAACGTACTTAATTCACATCAGCCATCATCTGGGATTCCACGAAGAGGTCGAAAATGAGCTCCCAGACAACATTCATCTGGCTTATGATGGATTGGAAATAAAATTTTAGTAAAATTATTTTTTTGATTTACAGATTGTTAAGAATTAAATTAAAAAATAATACAAAAACACTTTTGTAAACTGAAAAATAGTCCTATATTTGCACACCAATTTAAAACAAACATCAGCCCAGTTGGCGGAATTGGTAGACGCGCTAGACTCAAACTCTAGTATCGAAAGATGTGCCGGTTCGATTCCGGCACTGGGTACAAAAAACGTTGTTAATCTTCTGATTAGCAGCGTTTTGTATTTTAATGAATGTTGATTTGTCCGCATTTTGTCGGATCAGTACCAAAACTTGTGTTTAAGCAAAAATGTTTTGTAGTCTGAATAGAAAAAACGCCCGATCCCTAACTCCTCTGAAGTTGCTTCTAAATTTTT
>NZ_QNUG01000077.1 GCF_003385395.1 Epilithonimonas hispanica
TGATCTGACAAGAGAACAATATGACCTGCTCAATGAAAATTTCAGTGAAACTGAAAAGGGAGCAATTCTTACGCATATTCTTAACGCCCGACTGATTGCAATTTCGCCGTACCTATCACCATATTATGATGGAGAAGAGCCTTATGTAAAAGAATTTATAGAAAATTCTCCCAAGCTGAAACAGACGATGGATTTAATTCATCAAAATAAAAAAGACATTCCGGAATCCGGACAAATCATTTATTCTGAATTGGCGGTTGCTCAATTTCCAAAACTAAAAGAATATCTCATTAAAGAAATCGGTTACAAACCTGAAGAAATAGGAATTATTACTGGAGCGACCAATAAAAATCAGAGAATTTCTATTCAAAATGATTTTAATGAAGGAAAAATAAAAGTGGTTATTGGAAGTGAGGCCATTCAGGAAGGAATGAACCTTCAGGAACAAACAACAGATGTTTATATGCTTACATTACCCTATAATTTTACTTCACTCCGACAAGTGGAAGGACGAGCGTGGAGACAAGGAAATAAAAACGAAAATGTGAGAATCAATTTTATGCTGGCTAATGACAGTATCGATGTTTTTATGCTTCAGAAATTACAGGCTAAACAGGCAAGATATTTAGAGGCAATGAAAAAAGGTGCTGATCTGCTGGATATATCAGATATCAGTACCCAAGAACTTAAAACATCCATCATCACCAATCCTGAAACTCGAGCCAATATCGAGATTGAACTGATGAAGAAAAGAATTGAAGTCGAGAAAAATAAATATTTAGCTGATAGTGCTTTTGTGCTAAGAAAATACGAAGATGTTTTGAAAGTAAAAGAGTTGGTGACCAAAGCTGAACATTCTTATAACAGGATTGAAGGTTATTCGAAAAATGGCGATGCAAATGCTGACTATTGGAAAAAAGAATTGCCATCTTATCAAAAAACTATTGAACTTCATAAAGCTCAAGTTCAAGAAGTAATTGAAAATTTAGCTCAGAAAGGAATAGATGTTTCTCAAATTGAATTTCAAACCAAAACTACTGAAGATAAAATTGCAGAACTGGATAAAAAGCTGGAGGAACTTACGGAAACGAGGGAGAATTTAGTGACATTGTATAAAATAGAAAAGGCTGAAATGCTTAAAGCGAATGAAAATAGGGATTATGTGAGGGAAAGGGAAGATGAGAATAGAACTCTCTATAATATTTTAATAAAGGCTAATTCTATTAATGATTTTAAAACTAAAAATTCTTTCGGTATAACAATAAACGAAAATGAAGATGCAAATTTGAAAGATCTCTCAACTGTAATCAGAAAAAGGTAAATGAATCTTATAAATATAGCTAAAGTATTTTGTAAGTCATAGTATATTTCAGATCACTAGTGTAAGCAGATTATTATTAAAACATAGTTAGAGGGGGGGGAAAGGATCACCTAAATTAAATACTCTGCCTCTGGTGCTTAGAATACGATTTAAATAGAATAAAATATAGCAATTTAAAGAATTTATTCATAATTTTGTAGCGTTGAAAAATTTGAGTAAACATATCAGCTTTGTCATTTTATTGTGTTTGGGCTTTTTCCTAATGCCAAACATAACCTATGCTTGTGCTAAAAAAGCAGTTAAGACAGAGCAAAAGTCCTGCTCAAAAGAACAATCCAAAAAATCAGAAGATAAAATCAGTTGCAAGGACAAGTCCTGTGAAAAATGCAACGATGGTCACGGCTGCAACGGTAAATGTAAACACAGTTCTTGCAAATGTAGCATTTCTTCATCTTCATTTGGTTTACCAATACTTATAGATATAAAAACAGAAAACCAGTTTGCAGAAATTAAAACGCAAAAATTCGGTTTCAAGCAAGCCTATTATTCATCGGGCTTCCATTCCTTTTGGCAACCGCCTAAAATAGGTTAAAAAGATGGCTTGTACGCCACAGTTATGTCTTGTCGAAAGCTAATATTAGTTTTCGTAAAACTCTCTATCCCTTAATAATTTAAAAAATTCAAAATGAAGTCAATATCAAAAATATTGATCGTAATCACCGTATTACTATCAGCCATAAGCAGTTTTGCCCAAATTAAAAATGCAAAAACAGAAACAGTGAAAGTATATGGTAACTGTGAAATGTGTAAAACCACAATCGAGAAAGCAGGAAATGTAAAAAATGTAGCCACAGTAAATTGGAATAAAGATACCAAGATGGCTACAATCGACTACGATAGTAAAAAAACAAATCAGGATGAGATTCTGAAACGTATTGCTTTAGCAGGGTACGACAATGAAAAATTTTTAGCACCTGATGATGTTTATGCAAAGTTATCAGGTTGTTGCCAGTATGACAGGGAACTAAAACCAATTGCCACATCTAAAGATGCAGGTATGGATATGAAAGCTGATCACGCTAACCACAACACCAAAGAAATGCCAGCCACAAATATGGCAACTACCCAAAATGAGCCACAACTGAAAGCTATTTTCGATAACTATTTTTCAGTGAAAGATGCTTTGGTAAAAACTGATGCAGGCACTTCATCTGCAAAAGCTGCTGAATTATTAAAGGCAATAAAAGCTATAGAAATGACAAAACTTTCCAACGAAGAACATACCGTCTGGATGAAAATAATGAAAGATTTAACTACTAATGCAGAAAAAATTGCTGTGGCAAAAGATGTTAACAAACAAAGAGAATTTTTCGCTTTACTGGCTAACAATATGTACGAATTAGCCAAAGTTTCAAAACAGGAAACACCTGTTTATTATCAGCATTGCCCAATGTATAACAATGGCAAAGGTGCAAATTGGTTAAGTAAAGAAGAAGCCATTAAAAACCCGTATTACGGTTCTCAAATGCTCACTTGTGGCAGTGTACAAGAAACTATTAATAACAAATAAAAAAAATGTTATGGAAAGTATGAAAAATCAACACGGAATGCAACATACGCAAAAGAGTGCAGAAAATGACCATAATAATTCTTTAGCAATGTACAAACGCTTTGCTGTAATGGCTGTTGCAATGTTTGTAGCAATGTACTTTATTATGTATGCTATGATAGACGGATTTGATAATCTTATTCCGAACATCAATAATTTATATATGACCCTGCTGATGATTTCGGCAATGCTGGTTATTGAATTATGGATAATGAAAGGAATGTATGAAAACAAAAAAATCAACTGGTCAATCATTACAGTTTCCCTTGCAGTTGGCATCTTTTCTTGGTTTGGTATTCGAGAACAATTATTTGTTGGTGATAAGGAGTTTGTAAAAGGAATGATACCACACCACGCAGCGGCAGTACTAATGTCCGAAAAAGCAAACCTTACCGATCCCGAACTAATACAGTTGCAAAAAAACATACTCAGAACCCAAGCACAAGAAATAGAATTTATGAAGCGGAAGCTAAATGAATTTGAAAACAAATAAATAAGATAAATTCTTTTAATGATATCAAAATTTAAATAAAATGAAAAATATAATTTTCTCAGTCATTACATTAGTAACAGTTGCAGCGGCAACAATTTCCTGTAAGCAATCTTCCAATAATAATAGCGACCAGCAGGCCGATGATAGCACAGTGATAACTAGAACCCAAGATTTGTCGACAGCAACACAAAATGATACAGCGCCTTCCGTTACTTCAAGAGATACAGTATCTCAAAAGATGGAAAAGTCTGCTTCAAAAGAGCAGACACAAAACTTCTCTATTGAACCAATTGTAAAAGATTATCTGGTTTTAAAAAATGCACTCGTTGCAGATAATGACAAAGTAGCTGCTAACGCAGGGAAGCAATTATTTACAACTATAAACAATGTAGATATGAAATCAATAGCCGCAAACAAGCATAAGGAGTTTATGGACATTGCGGAGAGTGCAAAAGAAAATGCTGAGCATATTGGTGACAACGCGGGAAAGATAGACCACCAAAGAGAGCATTTAGCAATGTTGAGTAAAGATGTTTCAGACCTTATCGTATTGTTTGGCACAACTCAAAAAGTTTATCAGGACTTCTGCCCAATGTATAATGATGGTAAAGGTGCTGTTTGGATTAGCGAAGCTAAGACAATAAAAAATCCTTATTACGGTAGCAAGATGCTTACTTGTGGCTCTGTAAAAAAAGAGTTCTAAATGAAGAGAGTATTAAAGATAATGTTGGCAATAGTGCTGTTTATTTTTATTGCAATACAATTTTATCAACCTGCCCTTAATGTAAATAAAGGGCAGGTTTACACAACCGATTTTTCGAAAGTTTATACAGTTCCGCCGAATGTGCAAAACATCTTACAGAATGCCTGTTACGATTGTCATAGCAACAATACCAATAATGTTTGGTATTCCAACATTCAACCAATTGCGTGGCTGATGAAGAAGCATATTGATAATGGCAAAGAAAAATTAAACTTTAGTGAGTTTGGCAGTATTACTAGTCGAAGGCAAATAAGTAAATTGAAAGGAATAGCAAACCAAATTAAAGACGAACAAATGCCTTTAGCTTCTTATAAAATAATGCACAGAAATGCACAGCTTTCAATGGAGCAAAAAAAAATGATAGTGGATTGGATGAACAAAACAGCAGACAGCCTTTCAACAGAAAATTAAATACAATGCGAAAAATTAAACAAATATTAATCAGCATTTTTAAAGCAATCTTTATTCATAAACAGGATTGTTGCAAATGAAATTATTTATATGGAACATCAACATACAGAAAATAAAGAAACCCGTGCAGGGCATAAAATGAGCAATATGCATCATGGAGCAAACCCATCAATGGAAATGGCAGGACATAACCATCATGCCATGATGATAGCCGATTTTAAAAAAAGGTTTTATGTCGTGCTCATCCTAACCATTCCAATCATGTTGCTATCAACCATGATACAACATTTTATAAAAGTTGATTGGCAGTTTGCAGGTTCGCAATACATACTCTTTGCATTGTCAACCGTTGTGTTTTTTTATGGCGGCTTTCCATTTTTAAAAGGATTGGTTGACGAAGTAAAAGCAAAGAACCCCGGCATGATGTTTTTAATCGGCTTCGCCATAACAGTTGCGTACATCTACAGCGTTGCAATTGTGTTTGGGTTACAGGGCATGGATTTCTTTTGGGAATTGGCAACCCTTATACTCATCATGCTTTTGGGGCATTGGATAGAAATGAAATCTGTTGCAGGTGCATCAAAAGAATTAGAATTATTGGTGCAGTTAATGCCAGCCGATGCACACATGGTAATGCCCAACATGGTGCATGATGTAAAAACCGACACACTAAAAGAGAACGATATTATTTTAGTAAAGCCAGGCGAAAAAGTAGCAGCAGATGGAATAATATTAGAAGGCGAAAGCTACCTGAACGAAAGTATGCTTACAGGCGAAAGCAAACCAGTACAAAAAGTAAAAGGCGATAAAGTAATTGCAGGTGCAATCAATGGCAACGGTTCTATAAAAGTTACCGTTACCCATGCCGCAAAAGACTCTTACTTATCACAGGTTATCAAATTGGTAGACGATGCACAAAAATCAAAATCACAAACGCAGCTATTAGCAGACAAAGCAGCAAGATGGCTTACGATTATAGCATTGGTTACAGGCATTGCCACATTTTTATATTGGTATCTTACAGGGCAATTCATTGGCTTTTGCAATGGAAAGAATGGTAACCGTAATTGTTATTTGCTGCCCTCATGCTTTGGGTTTGGCAGTACCATTGGTTGTTGCAAAATCAACAGCATTATCAGCTAAGAATGGTTTACTTATTAAAAATCGTACAGCGTTTGAAAATTCAAGAAAAATAACCACTATCGTTTTTGACAAGACAGGAACATTAACTGTAGGAAGATTTGAAGTGTCAAAAATTGTTTCGCTGCAAAAAGAGTTCAATGAAAATGAAATCATTCGCCTTGCGTCTGCATTAGAACAAAAATCAGAACATCCCATTGCAACAGGCATCTTGCAAAAAGCAAAAGACCTATCGATCACCGTTCCTGAAACGGAAAACTTTAATGCCATAACAGGCAAAGGGGTTGAAGCAACGGTTGAAGGCGAAAAAATATTGGTAGTCAGTCCGGGATATTTAAAAGAAAATAATTTAGCAATTCCCGAAGGCTTTAATGCCAACGATACGGAAACGGTTGTGTTTGTAATCGTAAATAATGAGTTGGCAGGTTATATTGCTTTGTCAGATGAAATTCGACCTGAAGCTGCCGAAGCAATAAAGACCTTGAAAGAAAATAATATCAAATCTATTTTACTTACCGGTGATAATAACAAAGTAGCAAAAAGTGTAAGCGATGTTTTGGGTATGGATAGTTTTATTGCCGAAGTATTACCACATCAAAAATTAGAAAAGATAAAAGACCTGCAAAGCAATGGCGAATTCGTAGCTATGACAGGTGATGGCGTAAACGATGCACCAGCACTGGCAATTGCAGATGTTGGTATAGCAGTTGGCAGCGGTAGTGATATTGCAGCCGAAACCGCAGGTATTGTTTTAGTGAACAGTAACCCTAAGGATGTTGTAAATCTTATTTTATTTGGCAAAGCCACCTATCGTAAAATGATACAGAATTTAATTTGGGCTACGGGTTACAATGTAATCGCATTGCCTTTGGCAGCAGGTGTTTTGTACAAGCAAGGCATATTGTTAAGCCCAGCCGCAGGTGCGGTTTTAATGACGGTTAGCACAGTCGTAGTTGCAATCAATGCAAGTTTTTTAAAAGTAAAAAAATAAAATGAAAAAGATAACATTAATAATATTCATCGTTGCAACGTACACCTGTGCACAATCACAGGATATGAAAGGTATGGATATGACTAAAAAAGAACAGGTTCAACAGGCAACTTATACTTGCTCGATGCATCCCGAAATTCACGCCACAAAACCAGGCAACTGCCCAAAGTGTGGTATGAAATTGATAAAAGAAAAGGCTAAAACGGTAAAGCAGTCATCAAACAAAAAAAATGATGAAATGCAGATGCCTCCAAAAGAGCAGCCGAAAAAGGTGGACAAAATGAACAATATGTCTATGCAAAAAGAAAAGCCTCAAACCGTAAAAAGAATTGTAAACACAAAACCTCCAAAAACAGTTCGATACGAATTATATGTAACAGATACACTAGTAAACTACGCAGGGAAAGAAAAGAGAGCTATTGCCGTAAATGGTCAAATACCTATGCCTGCACTCACTTTTACAGAAGGCGATACAGCCGAAATTGTCGTACATAATCAATTAAAAGAAAGTACATCATTGCATTGGCATGGCGTTTTTTTACCCAATAAAGAGGATGGTGTG
>NZ_QNUG01000078.1 GCF_003385395.1 Epilithonimonas hispanica
TTATCTATAAGCTAAACCGAAGATATTTTGGTGACAAACTCTTCGAAAGGCTCATTATTGCTAATATTACAGCGATATGAGTAAAAACGGATATACATATAAATAAAGCATATTTTGATGAAATAAGTGATACTATTGATAAAATGAAAAAAGAATCAAGAAATGAAATAGAAAGCCCTTTTACAAATTCTATAATAAAATCCTATTTACAATTAATCTTATCCATTTCCAGTAAAGAAAAATCAAAATATCTTACAAACATAAAGCCTGATGAAATTCCGAATGAAGATCTTGTGCTTTTTCAAGGTTTATTAGAAAAACATTATAAAACCGAAAGAAGTGTAGCATTTTACGCTTCATCTTTTTATCTTTCAACAGATGCGTTTAGTAAAAAAATCAAAAAGCAATTTTCAAAAACCCCTTCGCAACTTATTCAAGAACGTGTTATTTTAGAAGCTAAAAAATTGCTTCATCTTACTTATAAATCAATAAAAGAAATAGCACAGGAATTGAATTTTGAAGACGAATTCTATTTTAGTAGATATTTCAAGAAAATTGTAGGTATTTCGCCAAGTTTGTATCGTAAAAATGTTGGAATTTCAATAGTAGCTAAATAGTCTATGTATTTACCTTATTTGTCTATTCTAATTGCATCCAAAGGCTTTTACATTTGCTAAAATCTTTAATAATAGTTTAAAATTTAGAAAATGAAAAGTCTAGCGTTATTTTTAGCTTCACAACAATCAAATTTCATCAACCTTATCCGCATCTCAATTTTCATTGTTATGGCATGGATAGGTGGGTTAAAAGTTTATCAATATGAAGCAGATGGTATAGTTCCTTTTGTGACGAATAGTCCGTTGATGAACTTTTTTTACAATAATTCAGTTAATGTTACTTTAAACGAAAAGGGGGAAAAAGTAGCTGAGTATACTTTACACAAAAACCCAGAAGGTAAAGTTGTGCAAAAGAATATAGATTGGCATAAAGAAAATGGAACCTACCTGTTTTCTTACGGATTAGGAACTGTAATTTGTGTAATTGGGTTACTTGTTCTTTTAGGCATTTGGTTTCCTAAAATTGGGTTGATAGGTGGTTTATTAACTTTTGGAATGTCTTTAGTAACACTGTCCTTTCTTATAACAACTCCAGAAGTCTATGTTCCAAACTTAGGAGGCGATTTTCCAACTCCGCAATTTGGTTTTCCATATCTTTCGGGAGCAGGTCGATTAGTATTGAAAGATATTATTATGTTGGCTGGAGGATTAATCATTGCATCAGATAGTTCAAGAAAATTAATAAAAAACTACAGTTAACAAAGGTAACCGTTGCACAACTCGCTTTTTCTGAAAAACTAAAAATAAATGACCTCTTTTAAAGCAATTTAAGAGAGGTTTTTTGTTTTTCATACTTAAAATTAATACAAACTATTTATAAAAACCAATATTTTGGTGCATTGGAAAGAAATTTGCTCCAATTTTTGCAAATCATACTTATGAGAGTTGTGTATTTTGTATTTACATTTTTATTATTAACGTCTTGTGCTACAAAAAAGTACACGAAAGCCAACCTCCTACCCGATGGTCTAAAATCTGCAACTGAAGAAGTTTATGAAACGTCCAACAACCAGAAAAAGCTTCTCCATAAAAAGGAAATGACTTTTACTAAGAATGGTCGTATCAAATATTCAAAAACGTTTGATTCTAATGGAAAACTTTTGCAGGAAACGGAAAAGAAATTGTGGTTTACGGTAGAACGATATCCCGACAAAGATTCTTATTACTGCAAAACACGATGGAAACCTAATCAACGCGAGCGCATCAGCTGTTACACCAAGAAGCAATATAAACAAAACGAAAGCATCTATCATTACAACAAAAATGGAAGTATTGATAAAATCGCAGATAACTTTGAGACTTTCAATACGAGACAATTTCATTATTCTGACAATGAACTTTCTAAGATTGTGATTACAGGAAAAGACAACAAAACGATTGATGAATTGTCAATTAATTGCATAGAAAGAGACGAGAAAGGAACTTGCCTGAAACAGACTAGAATTTCTAATAAAAATGGTGAGAAACAAGAGATTCTTATTTCCCCGAGATATTATTAGAATTTAGAGCCTGTTTAAAAAAATATAAAACCACAAACTCACATAAGAAAAATCAAAAAAGAAAATCTTTCAAAGAGCAAAAAAGCTAACTTATGAAGCCATTAACCTTATTTGAACTTTTGATAATCTTAAGGAAAATTAAAACCACAAAAGTCACATAAGAAAAATCAAAAAAAAAATCTTTCAAAGAACAAAAAAGCTAACTTTTGAAGCCATTATCCTTATTTGAACTTTTGATAATCTTAAGGAAAATTTAAACCACAAACTCACATAAGAAAAATCAAAAAAGAAAATCTTTCAAAGAACAAAAAAGCTAACTTTTGAAGCCATTATCCTTATTTGAACTTTTGATAATCTTAAGGAAAATTTAAACCACAAAAGTCACATAAGAAAAATCAAAAAAAAAATCTTTCAAAGAACAAAAAAGCTAACTTTTGAAGCCATTATCCTTATTTGAACTTTTGATAATCTTAAGGAAAATTAAAACCACAAAGTCACATAAGAAAAATCAAAAAAGAAAATCTTTCAAAGAGCAAAAAAGCTAACTTATGAAGCCATTAACCTAATTTGAACTTTTGATAATCTTAAGGAAAATTTAAACCACAAAAGTCACATAAGAGCACATTAGTTTTGAAAATCTTCGATTTTTGAATTACAATAAACTTAAAATCATATTAGTCTCGTTTAATCTTAAGTGACTAAATTGTTTATATAACTTTAAAATTTGAACAAACTCTTGATAAAAGCCTTGTTAAGATACTTGTCCAACGGATAGATTTTCAGGAAATAATTCCCAATGAAAAGCAACCCCAAAACTACCGCTGGTTTGTAGAATAGATTAAGGATATTGAGTTTGAAATCTGGAAGAAACATTGCAACATTGATAGAAATACAACCCAAAATCATGGCGTAAATCATCTCTATCCCCAAAGGAAAAACCTTGAATTTGATATAATTGAAAATGATTTTGATGAGATTAAATAAAGACAAAGAAATAGCATAAGCAATCGCAATTCCTAAGATTCCCAAATCTGTATGTTTTAGGAAAATCATATTGGTTGTGATAGTCAAAACTGCCAAAATCAACATCACCACAATATTGAATTTGTAATATTTGGAAAGCGAAATAATGTGTCCGTTGAAACCTGTCGCCAAATCGAACAACATTGCAAATCCAAGAACCCAAACCACAGGCTCGGATGAACGCAAGTCTTCTCCATTCTTCATAAAGTCTGCCAAATAAGGAAATCCTACAACTATACAACAAAACAAAACCAATCCAAGGAAAAACAAACTGAGCGATGTTTTCTTATGAAATCTGTCTAATTCTTTATGACTTCCGGAAGCTAATTCTTTATTAATAATTGGCGCAGAAATGTTGAAAAGCCCCATTTGAGGGACTGTTATCAAGGAAATAATGGCGTAGATGTTACTATAAATCCCATTTTCGTGGAAATTAATAAACTCCCCAATCATCAGGTTGTCAATATTAATCGCAATATAATTTCCGATATTTCCTAAAAAACCGAACAAACTGTAAGTAAAAATCTCGCGGTAAAAGTTATCTTTTTTGAAATAATCCAGTCCAAAATCTGGTTTGATTTTCTCCAGTCTGTTTGTGTAATAGCCGTAACCAACAAGCGAAATCACAAACATCAAAAAGAAAAATCCATAAGCCATTTTATCCGCAAAACCCAAAAAGAAAAACAGACAGAATGCGCCAATATTGGCTATTTTAGGCACAAAATTTTCGAAGATATTAGGAACTACGATTCTTTTATAATTGGTCAAAAACTTATTAAAAACCGAAGATAGAGCCAAGACCAACACCATTGGCAGAATCAGGAGTTTCATTTCCCATAGTTTGGAAGTCTGCAATTGTGGGAATAGGAAATTAATCAAAAAATATGCACTTACGAAAATCAAAAAATTAATGACAACTGCCAGCAATGACAACGACAACATATTATGATGTTTCCCATCTGCATTGACTCTACTGAAGAATTTGACATTGGAAAAACTGAGCCCGAAAACTACAATCGGCACCATAATCTCGGCCGTCGGCAAGATGTAACGGAGCTTTCCGTAAAACTCCATATCATAAGGAAAAATAAATATAGAAGAAAATGTTCCCAGCAAAAAGCCAAGATAACCGATTATCGAATATTTTACACCTTGTCTTGCTACGACGCTCATAGATTGGTTGTTAGTTGATTGTTGTTGGTTGATTGTTGTTGGTTTGTTAGGCTGAGGCTCTCGAAGCCTTTTAAAATTAAATTTATATAACCCTAATTCTTGGCACAAATATGATATTATTAATGTAATCTTTGTAATTCTTCACATTATCCGGATTCTGTTGGTTCAGGAATTCTTCTGTCAAGATTTTCGGTTTCAAAGTTTCTCTATCCAGATAATTGACCGAATAGCCCCAATCTGCAATTTCTGAAATCAAAGTCCAAAGATTTTCTTTGTGATGGCGCTGTTCCATCTCAACCATCAGAATTGGTTGGTATTTTTCGATTGTTTTTTTGGCACCTCGCAGGGTTTGCATCTCATTTCCTTCGACATCAATTTTGATAAAATCTAGGTTTTTGAGGTTGATATTTAATTCATCCAAAGGTTTGACTTCAACTTTCTGAAGAATGGTTTTCTCTTCATTTTTTTCTTTAATCGAAGTCTGCAAAGTTCCTCTTGTATGAACTTTTTCTCCATTAATGACAGGAATTTTGAATTCTGCTGTCGTGGAAATATCTGACAACGCCACAGAAAATAGATTGACTTTAGGAAATATCCGTTTCAGTCTTTTGAATAATTGTTGGTTGGGTTCGAAAGCGAAGATATTTTCTGGTTTCAGATGATTTTCTAAAGTGTAAAGATAAGCGCCAACATTGGCTCCAATATCCACAAAAACAGAATCTTTTGCCAAAACTTCTTTAATCCAAAGAAACTCTGGTTCTACTTTTCTTTCCAAAAGATTATGAGCAGTAAGACCTTTCAGTTTTTTGAAAAATCTGCTTTTGTAATAAGACGGGGAAATGTACTGGAGATTCTCTGCCAGCTTACTATAAACTCTCATCGATTTTTGTCATAAAGAAAAGAACGACAAAGAAAAGGCATTTATTTTACAAATCATAAAGTTTTGTTAAACAATACATTTTAAACACAAAGCGCACGAAGTTTTTTTTCCTGTATTGAAAATATTTTAAGGTTCGCAAGGCCGCTTTCGCTCAGCAAATGATAAAATAAAACCTGCCGAGAAATGGCAGGTTTTGGAAGAGGAAAATTAGACATAATTTAAAATCTATACCCAAATGATAAACCCGAACGTAGACCAGCCCAAGGACCATCAATCTTAACACGAACATCTTTTGAATCAGCTTCAACTTCATATTTTACAATAGGAATTTCAAAACTATTAATATCATCTAGAATTGCTTTTTGATCTTCCGGAGAAAGATTAGCGCCCGATCTTGTATTACCATTTATATTACCTGACGAAAAACCATAATGTCCACCTACAATCCACCAATCTAGCACCCAGTTTTTCTTTTTCCCAAAGTACCATTGTGCACCCATCATAAGACCGAAACTATTTGCAGATATATCACCTGCCATATCAAGTGTAATATCTCTCTCCATATCGTTGGAATCTACATAGGAAAAGTTGTAAACCATATTATCCATTTTAAACTTTGTGTAGCGATAATAGGGTGCAAAATAAAAACCGCTATTATAGTTTTCACCCAAGTATATTCTCGGTTCAATAGTAAAAGACATCAAGGACATTTCTATATTTTTAAATTCGTCATCCACATCATCTTCAAAGTATTTTTTGATTAAGGGAATATCTCCTTTTGTAATAGAAGACAATCCAAGACTGATTGTAAATGTTTTGTTTAAGGATCTTTCGTAAGTCAAATTTAGATTACGAAAAGCATAAGCGGTAAGATTGGTTTTAATAATATTCTTACCTTGTGCTGTAAGCAGACCTGAAGCCAGGATTAGAAAAATTTTGATAGTTTTCATATTTTTTAATTTTTTTAGTTTTATAATTTAACAAACTACCCAGACTTCTTGGGAGAAATCTGAAGCAGTTTTGTTTTGGTCTTGGAAACGATAGCTGTTGGACATTCTATTTATCTTTTTCTTCTATTAATCTTCATTGAGATACCATTTTGTAAGATCATTAGGATGAGAGCGGTCTAGATAGAATTTTAAGGCATTGGTAAGTGCAGGACAAACCACAGGTTTTTGTAATCCCGAACTGGTATAGATACCTGCACAAGTATCACAAATCTCCATTACACCTAGGATATTGCCATTCTTTTTAAAAAAACCAGCAGATATCTGGGCTTGTAGCAACCTGCAACTTTGGATTCTTTGCAAAGCTCTTGCTCATAGAGAACATACTGCAAACTCTCTCTAAAGTTCTTGGCTAGCGGATTAAGCTCTAATATCTTGTTCTCTGGGCCCACTCTCTCAACTCTCAAACCCTAAAACTCAATCATACCAACTGCCGAGTTCTATTTCGTAGCCTGCTTTTCAAACGCTTTTTGGAAGGCTTCTCCAAAGTGTTTGTTGTGTTTTTGGAAACGGATGCCTGTGAAGAACATATTATATACGCCGTTATACTCTGGCTTGGCATTGCTTTTCCCGATATATTTCCTATTAATCTTAACAGCGGATTCTTCTGTATCTAGGATGATATTGATGTCTTTTCCAATTGCTGTGATTTTGTTTAATGAGACTTCCTGCTCTTCTATATAATGTCCGTTTTCCCCTTTATATTCTAGTTCAACTTTCAATATATCGCCAAGAATAGTGTAAGGTTTCACAATTCTGATGGTATCACCGAAATGATTGTACTCTGTTTTGATTTCTAAGTCGTTCTTTAGATGACCATTAAGAAGCTTGACAATCTCTGAAGTTTGTGAAAACACCGATGCAGAAAAGAAAACAAAAGCCAAGAATAGGCTTCTTGAGAAATGAGCTTCCATAGTTATGAATTTAAGCAAATATAAATCCTACATAAAATACAAGTGAATCCGTCTCACAACAAAATTTGAGGCGGATTTTTTTGTTATAAAAGTTTTTCAATATTTTAAGAAAAAGTGAAAAGTTGTCCTCTTCAGGCAACTTTCTTTCTTAAATTGTGTGCTAAAGCGTGTAAT
>NZ_QNUG01000079.1 GCF_003385395.1 Epilithonimonas hispanica
CTGAAGAATGAGGGGGCTGTAAACAGTGCTAAACTTAAAAATGCCGTTCTTGGGATGGAAAGCGGAGAACTGACCTTTTTCAAATTCTATGAACAGTTCCTATCCGACTATGAGAAAAAGGTTAATAGTGGACTTCGGGTAAATGGCACACGCAGTAAATACAAAATACTTTTAAAACATCTTCGAAATTTTGCACTTACAAAATACGGCTATTCCGATGTGCCCTTTAATGACCTTACACCTGATTTTGTGCAGGACTTTGATTACTACCTGCGTGACGACCAAAGCTTGACACACAACACCATATGGCTTTATATGATTGGATTTACTACGCTTTGCCGATTGGCAATGAGCAGAAAGCATCTTGCTTTTAATCCGTTCAGCGAATACAAGAATACCAAAAAGGATAAAGACCGTGGTTATCTATTGCGTAATGAATTGGAACAGCTCGTAACGTTCAACTGCGAGAAAAAGAAAGATGAATTGGTAAAAGACCTGTTTGTTTTCAGTTGCTTTACAGGGCTTTCTTATTCAGATATGAAAGGACTTAAAAACAGCAATATCCAAGATTTTTTTGACGGTAACAGGTGGATTATTGTACGAAGAAAGAAAACCGCTACATCGTCAAACGTGATGCTCTTGGATATTCCGAAAATGATTATTGAAAAATATGCAGGACTATCAAAGGATGGAAAGGTATTTCCTGTACCTTCTAATACGGTTTGTAATGACAGCTTAAAGAGAATATCTCAACTGATTGACTGCCTTGTAGAAAAGAAAGTAACCTTTCATTTGGCACGTCATACGTTTGCTACGCTATTTTTAAGCGAGGGTGTTCCGTTGGAGAGTTTGAGCAAGATGTTAGGGCATAAAAACATTGCCACTACTCAGATTTATGCTAAGATACTCAACGAGAAAGTTGGTAAGGATATGCAAAAGGTATCGCATAAATTTAAGGGTATGGAACAGTCTTTTGTTTCTCAACTTTAAGAGTATAGTATTTAAAGAAAGTCAATGTTAATAATATTTACTTTCTTAGTAATTTAGCCGTTACTAAAAAGAATAAAGGATTAAATAGAAAAACTTTATCAATGTGCGAGATATGCATAATATTATCTTAACACTTTGGAAAAAATTGTAAATTTGAAAGAACGCTATACTATTGAAATAAATGAACGTACTCAACCAATACATAACCTTTCTGAAAGAATATAAAAAACTGCTCGAAAGAGGAGTAAAAGACGTTCTGAATTCAACTGTTTCCAGTAATTTTATTTGGGTTGATGAAATAGAAAATTTCATTGATTCGGGTATATGTGAATCCACTTTAATTGATATTTTTTCATCAAAATTCAAGAAACAGCCTCTAATATTCTCTTTACAAAAACCGTATAAACCAAATATACAAATCCAAAATAGATTCTTAGAAATTATTGCTTTTGACGAAGCTAAAAACAAATTTGAAAGTATTATTGGAGATGAAGAAGAACTTATAAGTTTCAAAAATTCGACAGAAGGAAAAGTTGAAATAGAAAAATTAAAAAAGTTTAAAAAAAATAAAGAAACTTATTCAAAGCTTTACAGAGCTTATAACGATATTAAAAATGATTCAAACTTGGAAATCGTTTTGAGTGTTGGATTCATACAATATTCCAAATTAAATAACAATGGAAATTTGTCAAAAACCAATCAACATTTATTTCATTTTCCTTTATCGTTAGATATTGATTCAAATAATGTTGTAAAAATTTCATTTTCAGATTTAGAAAACCCTTATGCAGATTTTTTCTTTCTAAATAATACTCCTATTGAGAAAGAAGTATTATCAAATGTCATTGATAGATTTGAAGAAAGAGTTACTGAACTTGGTTATGAGTACATTTTTGAAAACGAATTTAAAGATTTAATTGCAAAATCTATTCAAAAAATTTCTAGCAATTCTGAATTTGAAAATTTAATTTACAGACCAGAAAGCGACCATTTCAGAGAAGATTATTTTAAGGTGCTATTTTCTCCTGCAATAAATATTAAACAACGAAAGCCACGTTTCTTCGAAAAATTAACGGATTCAATCATTAAACACAATGATGAAAATGAAATAGAAGCAAAACTATTTAATCTGTTAGTTAGAAATCCTGAATCATCAGGAAACAATTCTTACACAAAACCTAACTATTTTAAAGACGAACT
The DNA here is from genome assembly GCF_003385395.1 of Epilithonimonas hispanica. GTDB lineage: Bacteria > Bacteroidota > Bacteroidia > Flavobacteriales > Weeksellaceae > Epilithonimonas > Epilithonimonas hispanica. The sequence goes on from NZ_QNUG01000079.1 coordinate 2,191, forward strand.
TTTTGAAACTCATAAAGCTAAAGCTAAAAACCTAACTGGAGATGACGACTTTTCTGTGTTTTTCCCTCTTCCATTTAACAAGGAACAAAAACAGATTTATGAAAATTATTTAAAAAACAGATTAACTGTTGTAACAGGACCTCCAGGAACTGGAAAATCTCATACAATTGTAAACATACTTTGTTCTTTGTTAGCGCAAGGAAAAAGAGTGCTTGTCACTGCCCAAACAGATAAGGCTTTGGAATCTTTACTTGATAAAATTCCAGAAACTTTTGATGATTTGATATTCACAAAAATACAATTAGAAACTAATCAAAATCGATTTTCGTTAGAAAAAAGTATTGGCAATATTTCAAAAATTCTTACGGACAACTTTTATATAAATGTTGAAACTAAAATTGAAGAGTTAGACAATTTAAAAGCTGAATATGTAAAATTAAAATCCGAAATTATTCGAGCTCTTGAAAAAGAATACACTCAAATCAGAATTAATGACTCTTTTGAAAATTTAAGAGCCTATCAAATTGTTGAAAAATTTGAATCGAAAGAATCAGAAGAATGGAATTGGATTCAAGATGAATTATCAAATGAAGCTATATTAAATTTTGAAGTTATTAAAAATGGGATTTTAAAATACAAACAATTAATTGGAACAGAAATCCGATACAATAATGCTATCAATATTGATATTTCATCAATATTGAAAAACTTAGAAAGTTTTGATTTTAAAAACTTCCTATCTATTCAAGAGCAATACATCAAGCAATTAAATTATTTGGGATTAAATGAGTATTCCAAAGATAAGGTGTTAAACATTCAGTTAGAAAATATCGCAAAAGTTGCAAATGAATTTTCTAACTCGGATATCGTTCTCAAAAACATTAAGGAATTAGAGAATCTACAGAAACAATTAAACAATAAGGTTTTTCAAGAAAGTGTTACGATAAATAAATCCTTTAGTAACCTTACTGAAAATGGAACAAAGTATCTTTTAGACATAGAAACTTACCTATCGTTTGCTGAAAATGGGAAAGCAGGATTTTTTACAAAACTCGCCAATTCTAATTTTAAACAAGTTTCATATTTAGAACAATTTACTGTAAATGGTAAAAAGTGTAATAACAAAACTGAAATATTACAATTAAAATCGGCAATTGAAAACCTCATTATTATCAACAAAAATTTCACGTTGTTGAAACAAAATGGTTTTTCGTTCTCTTATGACGATAACTCCAATCTCTATGAAAAAAGCATCGTTTTAAAGGAGGTTTTTAAAAAGATAGAAACAAACAAGGAAGTTGTTTCTAAAATTCAATTCAATGCGGACTTTATAAATTTTTCAGAACACACTCAAATCAATTTGTTTGACATAGACAATTTATCAAAAAAAGCAATATCATTTAAAGATGACATCGATAAATTAGGAAGAATAAATTATCAATTAATTGAGAAACTTGAAGTATTAAAAAACATTGATTCAATAATTGAACAATCTTCATTAAAAAATGACTTTTTAAACTTTTTACCTGTTGAAAAAATTGGAGAAGCACAAGATTTTGAACTTTTAAAGAGCAAATTTTTAGAAATCGGAAAACAGCTCGAGGTAGAACAAACATTTCTCAACTTAAAAAAGTATTTGAGAGATTTGCTTCCAAATACTTTTGATTCTCTTGAAAATATTCCTAATCATTATATTTCAAAGGAAAATTTCGAATACGCTTCTGCCAATAGGTTCATTAAAGAAAACGAATTTATTGATTTGCAAAAATGTAAAGAAGAATTATCATTTATCAACAAAAAAATATTCCAAGTTAAATGTGATATTTTATTTGACCTAGCAAAGTCAAACTTTAAAAATAAGTTTGACAATAATGAAATTGATGCATTTATAAATTTGCTAGAAGAATACAAGTATAATTTATCTCAAAGTGTTAGAAAGATTCGTAACCAAACTCAATATCAAATTCTTACACGCAAGAACAGTATTGATATTAGCAAGAGGTTGTCTTGTTGGGTAATGAAATTTAATGATGTTTTAAATTCGGTTGGAAGTGAGCCTGAAATTTTTGATTGCGTTATTGTTGATGAAGCAAGTCAATTAGACTTTAATAGCCTTATTTTAAGTTATTATGCAGAAAATATGATAATCGTTGGAGACGACAAACAAACATCTCCAAGTAGTCTGACAGGAGCTGACGGAAACGATTTTGAATCTATTAAAAATAAACATCTTAAATTTTTAGGTGCAAACGCACTTCATATTAAAAGTGATAATAGTTTGTTTATGCTTTCAAAGATGGTTGCAGGAACTGCAAATCTAACTTTGAGAGAACATTTCAGATGTGTTCCTGAAATTATTGAATTCTCAAAATTCCATTTTTACGACAATTCGTTACGACCTCTGAAACAGATTAACTCAAACAGACTTAATCCAAAAGAAACTGTTTTTGTAAACGATGCATTTACAGAAGACAAAATTGTTTACAAAGAAATTGAAGAAATTAAAAAATTTCTTCAAAAAATTCTAAAAGACGAGCAATATGCAAATAAATCTATAGGCGTAGTAAGTTTAGGATTAACAAAGCATACTGAAAAACTAAAGGACATAAAGGAAGATTTAGCCAATGAATTTGGAAAGGAAAAAATAGATAAGCATAAACTTATTATAGAAGATTCTCCAAAATTTCAAGGAGATGAAAGAGATGTTATGATTGTTTCTCTTGGAGTTGCATTAGATTTTCAGAAATTGAAAGAAAATCAAAATGCCAAACCACGAGCAATTATTAGTGACCAAGATGAATTTAAAAAAATTAATGTAGCATTAAGTCGAGCAAAAGAACAAATGATTTTATTTCATTCGGTTGAGCATAACGATTTACAAACAAATGACTTTAGAAATAAAATCTTGAGTTTCTTCAAAGATGAAGCAAAACCAATTTCTCAATTACAAATTGATAACAACAATATTGAAAGATTTAGACACAATGTTCCTGAACCATTTGACAGCTGGTTTGAATGCGATATTGCTAAAGCACTCATTGAAAATGGATATAGTTATATTCAACCGCAATACAATGTAAAAGAAGCAGAACTTTTTTATAATCATAAACTTGGAAAACAAGTTTACATCAACTTTAAAATTGATTTAGTAATCCATAATAATGGAAAAATGATTGCGATAGAATGTGATGGCGACCCTTTTCATTCACTTCCTGAAGATGTGGCTTACGATATTGAAAGGCAAGAATTTTTAGAACGTGTTGGTTGGAAAGTATATCGTGTTCTTTATTCGGCGTATAAAAGAAGTCCACAAGATGAAATACAAAAAATTATAGATTTCATTGAAAGAAATACGAAGAAAGACCATAAAATAATTATTGAAAAAACAATTGAATTAAAAGAAGAATTTGAAGATGAAATAGAATTTGAGAATGAGGAAGAAATACCTGAATATGTTTTGCCGAAACATAAATCATACATTGACATTTTAGAGGAAAAGAGTGAAACTTCTAATCCTTTAGTTCAATTGAATGGTACGACTACAAATCATAAACACAAGTCATTCATTGATATGATTGAGGAAGATTTGGAAGAATCAAATCAGAGGAATCTATTTTCAAATGATAGCAAAATTCTTTGCTACTTCAATCTTTTCAATGACAACACATACAAAATACAAGAAAATTCAGAAGAAAATTGTTTGTTTTCATTACCTATTGACGAAAAATTTAAAAACGGATTTCTCCTTCAATGTTACGACAACGGACATATAAACAAAGTTTATGTAAATTCTATATTAGAAAAGAGAATGAACTATCATTATTCAAATGGCAAAAATCCAAACGCAAATATTCTTTATCTCAAGTTGATTGAAGAAGATGAGATTATTGCTTTAAAAATAAAACGAGGTTTAGAAACTGTTTTTAAAGCTCATAAAACTGAAAATATTTCAAATAGAGAACTTTTACATTTGCAAGGATATAAAGTTGTTTATCAAACTACTGAAAATATTGAATACAAAATTTTACCTAAAAATATTTATGGAGATATTAAACGGCTAGTTTTTACAAGTTTTTCAGCAGAAGGAAAATCAGTACATAATAGCTACTATGAAAATGAATGGAACGTAATTAAACGATTTATTCCTAACCTAAATGAATAATAAAAACTTTAATATCTAACTGGAAAAACAGCAGAGTTAATAAATCATATTTATCGTTACTTCTAAAAACAACACAGCCCACCGCTTTAAGCAGTGGGCTGTTTCTTCAATTGACCGATACGGGTTACAGTTTCAAAGCATTCATTTAATCGGCTGATAGTTATCTTCCAATACTTTTACAATATCGCTTTCACGAAACAAGATTTTCCGTTCGAGCTTGATAAAAGGTATCAGTCCGTCATCCCTGTACTGTTGCAATGTCCGTTTGCTGATGTGTAGCATCTCGCAAACCTGTTCGCCTGACAGGTAAATTTCCCCTTTCAGCAAAGGGTGGAAATATTCTCTGATATACAGCAGTTCATTTTTGATGCCTACCACAGCTTCGAGCAGGGCAAGCATATCCTCGTTTGAATTTCCAATCTGTTTCATTTCTTTTGCTTTTTTAATGGTCGCTCTCCCTGCATAAGTAACTCCACTTCGGATAATCTAAAATAACCTGAGTTCGGGTTAAGCGAAGTTCAAAAATAATTGACCGTCATTTACTTTTTTCAAGTTGAGTGACGGTTTTTTTGGAAAGAAACAATAGGCTGT
>NZ_QNUG01000080.1 GCF_003385395.1 Epilithonimonas hispanica
AGAGAAAAAACTGCCTGTTGTGCTCAGTAAGCATGAGGTTTGGAAGATGTTGTCCTGTTGTAAACTTTTAAAACATAAAATATTAATCGGGTTGCTTTACGGTTGCGGTTTGCGCTGTCTGGAAGTACGGAATCTTCGTCTCTGTGATTTGGATTTTGACCGAAAACAGCTGAAAGTGGTTCAAGGCAAAGGCAAAAAAGACCGCTATTTGCCTTTGTCGGAACATTTGATTCGGGGTTTAAAAAAATATATTGAAGCGGAAAAACCGGAAGATTTTCTCTTTGGAGAACCTCGAGCAAATCGTGCAGGTGGAGAATTCGATTCAAGATATTCGCAACGTGGCGTACAATGGGCGGTGAAACAGGCTTCAAAAACGGCAAAAATATTGAAAGAAGTAAGTGTTCATACGCTTCGGCACAGTTTTGCGACGCATCTTTTGGAAGATGGGATGGATATTTTGAGCATCAAAAATCTTCTCGGTCACGAAAGTATTGATACGACGTTGATTTATCTCCAAATTGCCCAGCTTTCAACCCAAAAACTCTTTTCACCGCTCGATACTTTGTTTTCGGAATTTGGGAAGAAATGAGAGGTTTTAAAACCATAAAAAAACAGCCAACTCAACCACAATCTCAATCTCAACCTCAATACGAAGTCGCCGATGTTTTAAACAAATTAGGTTCAAAATTGGAAGATTTAGGACTTAATTCCTGGCAATTACGAACACTTTCAGCGTTGAAAAAATGCCGTACCTCTGCTTTGGGTGGTCATATTGACGCTTGTGATGAATGTGGAAATGTAAGCATCAGTTACAACTCCTGCCGAAACCGTCACTGCCCAAAATGTCAGAGCAAAAACCGAGAGCAATGGATTGAAAATCGGGAAACCGAACTGCTTCCTGTGCCTTATTTTACTCATTTTTTATTATTCGTTTTAATTGTATTCGTGATACGCTTCGCTTAATTCACGTGGTTTTTACGCTTCCGGATCATTTAAATTCTTTAGCATTGCATCAGCCAAAAATGTTGTATGATATATTGTTTGAATCGGCTTGGGAAACCCTTCAAACGTTTGGCAAAAACAAAAATCTCCAAATGGGAATGATTGCTGTTTTGCACACTTGGGGACAGAATCTGAGTCTTCATCCGCATTTGCACTGCATTGTTCCGGGCGGTGGTGTGGATGAAAGCGGAACTTGGAAAAATCTACGTTCAGATGGGAAATTTCTCTTTCCGGTAAAGGCTTTGAGCAAAGTTTTCAGGGCTAAATTTTGTGAGAAACTGAAGCATCAATTATCATTAAAATTGAATGAAAATCAACGAGAAAAATTTACTGAAAATGAGGCTGGGAATTACGAAAAATTAAGACAAAGTTTGTGGGAAAAACCTTGGGTGGTTTACGCCAAAAAGCCTTTTGGAAGCCCAAAATCTGTGGTAGAATATTTGGGTAGATACACGCATAAAATCGCCATCAGCAACCAGAGAATCAGGAAAATTGATGCTGAAAATGTAACGTTCGAGTACAAAGATTACCGCCAAAAAGGCATCAAAAAGCAGATGGTTTTGAGCCATGAAGAGTTTATCCGAAGATTTGCGATGCATATTTTACCGAAAAGATTTGTAAAAATCCGTCATTATGGTTTTTTGAGCAGCACCTGGAAGCGTATCAAACTTAAAAATCTGCAACAAAATTTAGGCATCCAGCCCAAAGAAAAGCTTCCGCCAAAAGCTTTTCAGCCGAAATGTACGTGTTGTAAAGTTGGAAATCTTGTGACGATTGCCACGTTCGATCTTCGAGGTCCGCCAAGTTGGTTTTTGGAGATGAGCCGAAATTTACCTGCTCCTAAATCTGCATTTTAGCGGATTTGGGTAAGGGAAATGTTACCCTAACGTGAAGGAAAGCACGATAAAACCAAGAAAAACTCGCCAAAATCACCCACAAAAAAAGAGACTCTTCTCAAAGTCTCTTGTATCTCTAAAAATCTTTTGTCGATAAACCCATAGTGTGGGAAAATACCCAGCAAAAAGCTCCCGAAGCTTCCGTTCAACAGGGTTTTCATTGTTCGTGCTTCGCACGCAACGAAAACTTAGCTATTAGCGGAAGTTTTTACTGAAACATTAATATTATTCTGATGATTAACGTTCCTATACCAAGTAACAATAAGATAAACCAAGAATTTTTGTAAGAATTTGATTTATCTTTTTTTGTAAATTTTAAATATAATCCAGCAAAAATTAATGCTATTGGAAGAAGTAATTGCAAGTATTCGGTCATTTTATAATATTAATGTTATGTCTTATGAATCAAGTTTTAAGATTCTAAGTATTTTTCTATTTACAATATTAATTATTTAGATTGAGGTGGTTTTATTGAAATATAGAAAATAAAAAATTAGTGTTTTATGTAATTTGAAAATTTTGTACCAATACTTATTCAATTTTATTAAATATTGTTGTCAAAATGATTAATTAATTTTTTTGTTTAAAGCGCTTTGTTTAAAATTTCCGCTAACGTTTTGCGGCTTTGCGAAGTGGCGGATTTCGAAGCACAAATGTTCAGTTTTGCACTAAAGTTCATTAGAATTACTGCTGTTGATTTTAGCACTAAACCCGCCATTTTGCAAAACCGTTGTTAGCCGATCGCCCCTTTTGTTTTCAAGGTTTAGTTCGGTTTTATATTCTGTTCTTGGTTCTTCAACAAGGAATAATTCAAGTTCTTTTTTGTCGTTGAAACCACCAATTTTTTGTCTGTAAGTTGCAGATATTTTAGGATTTTCAATTTCGATTTTTCGGTTTTTACTTATTGTCAGAAACTCTTCTTCTTGGTCAATTCCTAAAAATCTTCGATTTGCCAAATTAGCAGCAATTCCTGTTGTCGAACTGCCTGCAAATGGATCTAAAATCCAAGCGTTTGGCTTTGTCGAAGCTAAAATAAGTCTTGTCAAAACCGACAAAGGTTTTTGTGTTGGATGTTTTCCGCACGATTTTTCCCAAGGTGCAATTGCTGGCAATTTCCAAACGTCTTTCATTTGTTTGTCGCCGTTGAGTTTTTTCATTAATTCATAGTTGAAGTAATGTGGAATTTTTTCGCTTTTTCTTGCCCAAATTATTTGCTCGGTTGAATATGTAAAATATCTACACGAGAAATTTGGTGGCGGATTTGATTTTTCCCAAGTGATTACGTTGAGAATTTTAAAACCCAATTCATTTAGAATTTGCCCAACTGAAAAAATGTTGTGCATTGTTCCGCTAATCCAAATTGTTGCATCGTCTTTCATTTTGTCACGAACTAATGAAAGCCATTTTCTATTGAAGTCGTTTATAAATTCAAATCCTTCGGATTTGTCCCATTTTCCTTTATTTACGCTTACAATTTTTCCGCTTTGAATTGACAGTCCATTGTTTGATAAAAAATAGGGTGGATCTGCAAAGATCATATCAAACTTGTGGTCAAATTGAGGCAAAAGATCCATTGTATCTCCGTGAAGAAGATAAAAATCTTTGTCGTCAGATTTGAAAAATGGACTTATCATTTAGTAACTATCTACAACACCGTTATAATAACCTAAAGAATATGCAGCGTGTGGACTTCGATGTCTTCTGTCGCCTTTTTGGCTTTCTTCTAATCCGTCTAAAACATTCGCTAAATTAATGTTTTCAGCTTTTTGTAAGCCGTGTTGATAGCCAATTTCGTAAGCACAAGAAGCACATTTGTGTCTTCCAACACCTTCTTGTCCAATTGGTAAATCTCTAACTATGTTGTCTGTATTATCGTGGTTCTTGTTACAAGCCATATTTTGATTTTTAAAAATTTAAAACTTCTTCTTCTTGAATTTTCTTGATAAAATTTTCAAGTGTTATCAAATTGTACAAACTTGGAATTATGTTGTACGCTTCTTCTAATTTGTTTTTTGCAGAAAACCAACCTTGTCCATCAGTTATCCAAACAAATTCGTAATCGTCATATTGGTTAATTTTAGGTGCAACATCAGAATAAGATCTTGCAGTTTCGTTTAATTTTGAACCACCACTATTGTAATAATTGGTTTCAATTAAATAGGTTTTCTTTTTGGTTTTTATGACAAAGTCAAAACGTTTCACATCCGCACCTAAGCTTATGATTTCTGGAAAGATTGTATTATTTACTTCCTTTTTGTAAAAAACTCCTGCCTTGTCAAAAATTAGAGAAACTGCTTTAGACATATTATCACCACCTCTGTTTTTTCTTGCATTAGTGTCTAAACCAACCTCAATTCCAAAAACGTAATCAACTAAATTTGTTACATCTTTATTTCTGAAAAGTTCTGCTAAACCTGTTTCGTCTATGTATTCTAAAATACCTTCAGGAGAAGTGAAATAAGTATCAAGCAAGACGATTTTTCCATTATTATTGAATGTTTTTGCCTTTTTATTTTTTCGGATTGCAATCAAAATATCTAAAACCTCAAAAACATTTGGGTTTTCTTGATAAAGTTCATTTACTGCTTCTTTCAAATTTTCTTTTCCAATCAAATAATTAAGTTGATTTAGTTTGATTGAAATTTTGTTTACGTTGCTTTTTATTTTTTTGAAGTCTGTAAAATAGTCAAGCGTTGCATTTGTTTCTGAAAACTGCGATAGGAAATGTTTAAATTGCTCTGACATATTCTTGACTATTCGTTTGATTTGTAATTAATAACTCTGTTAATTTTCCTCTTTTTTCTGGATTGGCGTTTATGCTTCTTCTTGCGTCAACTCTTTGAATGTTGAAGTCAGAATATAAGTCGTCAAAGAAATTATCATTTTCGTTTTTACCTTTCACGTCTGAATTACTTAAAATCCAAGTGTGATTTAGTGCGTCCAATTTTGAACAAAAATCTTTCAAACGAATTTGTTCTTTGTCGTTGAATTCGTCTTTTGCATAAGAATTAAAACTTGAAGTTTCACTTAAAGGTTTGTATGGCGGATCAAAATAAAATAAAGAATTTTTGTCTGCGTAATTCAAAGTTTGTTCAAAATCTCCTTTCAGAATTTCAACTTTTTGCAAGGCATTACTTACTGCCAAAATATTTTCCTTGTCACAAATGGTTGGTTTTTTATAACCACCCATCGGAACATTGTACAAATTCTTGCTATTCACTCTATACAGACCATTGAAGCAAGTACGATTAAGAAAAATAAACAAAGCGGCTTGTCCGCTTTTTTCTTCTTTTCTTGTGTTGTACAATTCTCTTTTTTGGTAGTAGTAAAGTTTTTTGTTCTCCTCATTTCCTTCCAAATTGTGAAATTCATTTTGTAGAATTTCAAGAATTGAAATCAATTCTTTTGGATTTGAAGCGATTGTTTTGTAAGTATTTATTAAATCTTCGTTGATGTCGTTTATTACAGCTTTTTCAAGTTTTGGAAAGTTGTTAAGCATCCAAAAAAGAACTGCACCACTACCAACAAATGGTTCAATGTATGTAAATTTTTCTTTCGTTATTTCTGTTGGCAAAGTCCGTTCAATGTCGTTGATAAGCTGGGTTTTTCCACCTGCCCACTTCAAAAACGGTTTTGCTATTTTAATATCTGTCATTCTAATTTAATTCAGTTATACGCTTCAAATTTACAATATTTTTCCGTCTTAAAAGACTGTTTAGAAGTTGATTTTTGTCCGAATGTTGATTTTTAGCACGGTCGTTTTGGGGTGTCGGCTAATTTTGGGGCTTTGCGAAGGCTGGGATTAGAAGTACTAATGTTCAAATTTAGCACAAAAGCTAATAGAAAGTACAAATGTTCAATTTAGCACTGAAGCCCAGCTTTTGCAAAACCCCTGTTGAACTAAACCTTCGGTAGCCCCGTCTGCATATTTTTGATTACTTTGTAAAACTAATTAAAAAATCAATAGAATGGCAACAAAAAAAAGAGTTTAG
>NZ_QNUG01000081.1 GCF_003385395.1 Epilithonimonas hispanica
TTATCTATAAGCTAAACCGAAGATATTTTGGTGACAAACTCTTCGAAAGGCTCATTATTGCTAATATTACAGCGATATGAGTAAAAACGGATATACATATAATTTATTAAAAGGTATTTGAAAATTACTATTTCATTTTCAGAAATTTTCAAAAAGGGATTTTTTTTAAAATATCATCGCTTTTATTAAAATTTTGTGTACCTGGTGTAAGTTTGAAATTTAGTCTGTAAAATAAAACTATCATCTTTGAAAATATAAAATTAAAAGTAGCACCTAAATTAGCACCCATAAATAAAAAACCCTGTAAATCAATAGATTACAGGGTTTTCAGTGGAGTTGGAGGGATTCGAACCCTCGTCCAAACAAGCAATACGCAAGCTTTCTACATGCTTATTCTGCCATTAGTTTTCGAGCCTAAGCAGAGAGCAGACACCCAACTTAGACCTTAGCTTCTGAAGTTTTCGAGTTTTGGTCAAAGCACCCAAAACCTTATTTCCGCATTCCTATATCCCAGGATCCAACGTCGCAGAACAGAACATTGGTGAGACATCTTGCTTCCTTACTATCTTCGGGAAACGCTTGAATCTACTAAACTTCGATTATTAAGCTGCAAGAGCGAACTCTTCGTTGCCAGTTAAAATGTTGTAGCAAGGGATTTAAGAGATCGCGCTACGGTTCTCTGCATGCTTACTTACCCATTGGTCTTGCTGTCGAAACCAGTCAACCCCGTTTTTAGATAAGACGACAAAGTTACACAAAAAAATGAAATCACTTATCATTTATGATTTATTATTCATAATTATTAGCGCGTGCCCCTCGCAGCCGCTTGTCACCCTGAGGCTCTCGAAGCCCAAGCAAAAAAGGATTTCCACTACCATCCCTCAAGCGCTTCGCAAAAAAAAAACAAACTTTGTCAACAATTAGAAATTTTCCTTTCAAAACAAAATAAACAAAGAAAAAAATCTGCAAAATTCCCAAAATCAGCGTGCAATAAAAAATTGCTGAGCAAAGCGTCTTTACAAATCTTAAAAATATTTTTAATAATCAAAAAAACTTCGCGCCCAATGCGTTTAAAACTTCAAGAACCCAAATGTTCTCAAAATAATTTTAACAAAACCAAAACCTCCAATTTCTAAAAAATTCCCAAAACAGGTTAAAGTCGGTTAAACTATCTCTCTCTCAAAACTTTCATTATAATAACCAAAACGATTAGAACTAATTTTGTAAAAAATTAATTCTGTGAAAATTAAATTATTATTCCTTCTCATTACATTATTCTCAATACAGGTATTTTCTCAATCAGATTATATTTTAGGAAGTGTTACTAACGAGAGCGGTGATAAGTTGCCTTACGCAAGTATTTATAATCTTCGCACAGATCAGGTTGTAACGGCAGATAAAACAGGTAATTTTTCTATTGCAGCAAAACTTTCCGATGAGCTTAGGATTTCCAGACAAGGCTCAGAGCGCAAGATGATAACTTTAACGCAAGACAGCTTCTCAAAAAGTCTAGACGTAAAACTCACAACCATTCCGGTAGAAATAGAAGAGGTGAAAATTGCTTTTAAGCCAACCGGAATTCTCAAAAAAGATGTTACAAGACTCAATCCGCCTAAAAAAGTTGTAGAACTCAATATGGCGATGAACAATTATATGACAACGCCACTCAACGAAGTTGTTCCAAGAGCTTCAACGCCTTCAGCATTCAAACAACCGGACTTTGGGGCAGGGCAATTGGATATGATGAAATTGGGCAAAGCAATTGGTGGATTGCTAAATAAAGCTACGTCGTCTCCGAAAACTACCGCTAATTATTCGGAAAAACAAGAATTCTATAAACGTGTGAAAGCTGTAGTTGATTTAGGCTATTATACAGATTATGGTTTGGACGAGTACGATTTCGATATTTTTCTAGCTTATGCAGACGAGGCTCGTGGGCTTTCCAAAAATTACAGAAACAATTTTAACAAAGTTGCTATAGAATCGCAACTCAAAATTGCTTTCGCAGAATATATCAAGACTCACAATTTTTCTAAGAAACAAGCCGAAAGTTAAAATTTTAAACCATTTTCACATCATTGTGGATAACCTTGGTTTTGTTTATTTTGATTGTTTAGTTGCTTTTGTCTTTATATCAGTTATTTGGGTGTTTTTGTTTAAATTGAATATTGCCAATTAGTAGCTTTGCGCAAATCTAAATTCGTATAAAATCCCTATTCATAGAGCTTTTAACACAATGTGGAAAACTTTTACTTATGATTGTCAGTTTTTTGTCATTTTTCCGCTTTTTGCTCTTTCATTTTCAGACTTCAATTTCTACTTTTGCTTTACCACTTTGGAGAACAAGTGTAATTTTGTTACTTGCTAAATAATAGGCGATTACATGTTTATCCACCTCACAAAATAAAATTATAATTGATAAAAACTGCTGATAATGGGAATTTTTGACAAGAGAATTAGCTACAAACCTTTTGAATATCCGGAAGTTCTACAATTCGTAGAAGCCATTAACAAATCTTACTGGGTTCACTCAGAAGTTGATTTTACGGCAGATGTTCAGGATTTTCATTCCCAGTTGGAACCTCACGAAAAAAATGCAGTTAAGAACGCATTGTTGGCAATTGCACAAATCGAGGTGAATGTGAAAACATTCTGGGGGAATCTTTATCAGCATCTTCCAAAACCTGAATTGAATGGTTTAGGCGCAACTTTCGCAGAGTGCGAGTTCCGCCATTCTGAAGCTTACTCTAGATTGTTAGAAGTTTTAGGATATAATGATGAGTTCTTGGAAGTTGTTAAAATCCCTGCGGTAAAAAATAGAATCGAATATCTTGGAAAAGCGCTTCAACACGCTAATTCCAACGATCCAAAAGCGTATATGTCAGCTTTGCTGTTGTTCAGTATTTTGGTGGAGAACGTTTCACTTTTCAGTCAGTTTGCGATTATATTGTCGTTCACGAGATTCAAAGGTTATATGAAAAACGTTTCCAACATTATTGCTTGGACTTCTGTAGATGAGCAAATCCACGCCAATGGAGGAATCTATTTGATTAATAAAATCCGTGAGGAACAACCAAATCTTTTGACAGAAAGTGATATCGAAGCAATCTACGACTTGGTTGACCAATCTATTGAAATGGAAGGTCAGATTTTGGACTGGATTTTCGAGCAAGGTGAATTGGACAAATTATCCAAAAAGAATCTTCTTGATTTTATGAAATATAGAGTAGATGACTCTTTGAAAAAAATCGGAATGAAAACAAGATACAATGTTTCTCCGGAAGATTACAAGCCAATGGTTTGGTTCGAGGAAGAAGTTTTTGCTAATTCTATGGATGATTTCTTCGCAAAACGTCCGGTAGATTATACAAAACACGATAAGTCGATTACGGCGAATGATTTGTTTTAGATTTCTGCTGGAAGTCTGATGTCAGAAGAAGGAAGTTTTCGCCTTCGTCTTTTTGATTATCGAATTTTGAAAGCGACGAAGTCGCGACATATTGGTAGAGAATTAAACAGAGAGTAGATTCAAGGTGCGAAGCACCGACATAAGTAACGTTATTGTCTTCAATATATATCTAAAACTAAGCTGTCGAGATTCCTACGGAATGACAAAAATGAATAAAAAATCCTTTCAAAGTTTCAAGCTAAGAAAGGTGTAAAAAAGAAAATTTTAAGAAATATATTAATTCTTGGGGTTTTCTTTTTTATGTAAAATCGTCAAAAATGACGAAGCGCGCCCCGACTTGAGTGGAGCTCTTTTTTTTTGGCTTACAAGACAAGAAAAAAAAGCGGGAACGGAAGACGGAAATAGGCGCCCCAATAATTAATAAAGTCAAAAAATAATAACAGCAAAAAGCCAAAAGCTAATTGCCCAAAAGCTAAATTACAATTTATGATGGACGAAAATATAGATATCTGGTGGCTCAACGAAGAGTCTGAGCAAATGCTAAACAGAGGTTACCTCTTGAAAGGCGAAACTGTGGAAGGCGCAATCGACAGAATAACAACTGCAGCGGCGAAGCGTCTTTATAAACCAGAATTGCAACCAGCTTTCAAAGAAATGATTGTGAAAGGCTGGATTAGTTTTTCGTCTCCAGTTTGGGCTAATATGGGAACTCAGCGTGGTTTGCCAATCTCTTGTTTCAATGTTCATGTTCCAGATAATATCGAAGGAATTACTCACAAATTAGGTGAAGTAATTATGCAAACGAAAATCGGAGGTGGAACTTCTGGCTATTTTGGAGAGTTAAGAAATAGGGGAACAGCGGTTACAGACAACGGAAAATCTTCTGGAGCGGTTTCTTTTATGAAATTATACGATACAGCGATGGATGTTGTATCACAAGGTGGTGTTAGAAGGGGAGCTTTCGCGGCTTATCTTGACATCGATCACGGTGATATTGAAGAGTTTTTAAGTATCAAAGATATCGGAAGCCCAATTCAGAACTTGTTTACAGGTGTTTGTGTTCCAGATTACTGGATGCAGGATATGATTGATGGCGATGCAGATAAGAGAAAAATCTGGGCAAGAGTTTTGGAAAGCCGTCAGCAGAAAGGTCTTCCTTATATTTTCTTTACAGATAACGTGAACAGAAACAAACCTCAGGTTTATAAAGATGCCGGATTGATGGTGAACGCAAGTAATCTTTGTTCAGAGATTATGTTGCCTTCTACTGCGAATGAATCTTTCATCTGCTGCCTGTCTTCTATGAACCTTGAATTGTACGATGAATGGAAAGATACGAATGCTGTGAAATTGGCAATCTATTTCCTAGATGCGGTTCTATCAGAGTTCATTGAAAAAACTGAAGGTAATTATTACCTGACTTCGGCTAGAAACTTTGCGATGCGTCACAGAGCTTTAGGTTTGGGTGTTCTTGGATACCATTCTTATTTGCAGAAAAATATGATTCCGTTTGAGAGTTTTGAGGCGACTCAGTTCAATGCAAGAGCATTCCGTCATATTAAAGAACAAGCGGAGATTGCTTCCAAAGAATTGGCAAATATCTACGGTGAACCGGATATGTTGAAAGGTTATGGAATGAGAAATACAACTTTAATGGCTGTTGCGCCAACAACGTCGAGTTCTGCAATCCTTGGACAAACTTCTCCTGGAATTGAGCCTTTTGCTTCTAACTATTACAAAGCTGGTTTGGCAAAAGGAAACTTTATGCGTAAGAACAAGTATTTAGCTAAATTGCTAGACGAAAAAGGTCTTGACAATGAAGAGACTTGGAGAACGATTATGTTAAACCACGGTTCTGTTCAACACCTTGAAGGTTTGACAGATGACGAGAAAGCAGTATTCAAAACATTTAGAGAGATTTCTCCAATGGAGATTGTTTCTCAAGCGGCTCAAAGACAGCAGTATATTGACCAAGCGCAATCTCTTAACTTGCAGATTCCTTCTACAATGCCTGTTAAAGACGTAAATTACGTAATGATTGAAGCGTGGAAAAAAGGTGTTAAAACATTATACTATCAAAGAAGTTCTTCGGTTTCCAAGGAACTGATGGTAAACTTTGTGACTTGCTCTGCTTGTGAAGCGTAAGTAAGAAACAAGACAAAAGTAAAAAGATGAATCCGTCTCACAACAAAATTTGAGGCGGATTTTTTTTGTTATAAAAGTTTTTCAATATTTTAAGAAAAAGTGAAAAGTTGTCCTCTTCAGGCAACTTTCTTTCTTAAATTGTGTGCTAAAGCGTGTAAT
>NZ_QNUG01000082.1 GCF_003385395.1 Epilithonimonas hispanica
TTATCTATAAGCTAAACCGAAGATATTTTGGTGACAAACTCTTCGAAAGGCTCATTATTGCTAATATTACAGCGATATGAGTAAAAACGGATATACATAAATTAAATTATTTCTTTTTCTCTACTCCAAAAGTTTCCGGAAATCTTGCGATTGTGAAATCTCTAGAGATAGCCGCTTTCTCAAACTTAAGTTTTCCGCTCAAAGTTTCTAAAATCACACCATCTTCTGTAATTGAAAAGATTGTTCCGTGCATCCCAGAAGTTGTAACAACTTTTGCACCTGGTTTTAGCGCTTCTTGGAAAGATTTTTCCTGCTTCTGCTTTTTCATCTGTGGACGAATCATCAGAAAATAAAATCCAACGAACATCAATCCAATCATCAATAACGTTGGCGTCATCGTCTGTGCTGGAGCTGCTTGTAAAAATACTGTCAACATAATCTTATGGTAAAATGTTAGCTGAGAATGTTAATCTTACTGGTGCTTTTTCTACGTTCACAAAAACATCAGCTGCTTTGTTAACTGCTCCATCGAAATTTGTAGAATCGAAATGCAAAGTGATTTTTCCTTTTTTACCTGGCAAGATTGGTTCTTTTGTATAATCAGGAACTGTACATCCACAGCCTGGTTTTACGTTAGAAATAATCAATGGATTAGTTCCTGTGTTAGTTACTTCGTAAACGTGTTCTACTTTTTCACCTTTTTTGATATCGCCAAAGTTATGGTCAATTTCACCGAATGCAATTGTAGTCAGAGGTTTGCTTTGAGCTTCTTTTACCAAAGCCGCATCATCTGGATTAGCAGATTCTTGAGAAAGAGCCTCTACAACTGTAGTCGCAGAATCTACACCAGGAACGTGATCTAGTGTACTTCCTTCTTTTTTGTTACAGGAAAAAGCAATTGTGCAAAGTGCAGCTACTGCTAATATTTTGATTGATTTCATATGTAAATATTATTTTTTTTAATTGTCATATGTTATCGCTTAAGGCGATTTCATATAAATTATTTTGAAATTATATTCTGTTTAAGTCTTTGGTATATTTATCTAAAATTCCGTTGATAAAGACATTTGACTTTTCGGTTCCGTAAACTTTTGAAATATCAATATACTCATTAATGATAATTCTGGAAGCCGTTAATGGAAAATTATCAAGTTCTGTAATAGCTGCGATTAAAACAATTCTGTCTATAAGAGAAATCCTTTCCAATTCCCAATTGACAAGGCGTTCTTGTAATTTTTTTTCAGATTCTTCCCAATTGTTAAGAGCAGCTCTTAGAAGTTTTTTTGCAAACTGTTCATCTTCTTCATCTTTGAGCATTTTGATAAGTGTGTGGGAAGGTTCATCTTCTTTCATAAAACCAATGGTTTTCTGAATCATAGAGTTGGAAATGTGTAAATCATCTGCCCAAGACATTTCTTTTTCTTCGAATCTATCATGCAAATCACTATTTTCAGCAACATATCTAAGGAAAAGTTTACCAATGAATTTTTGATCATCTTCGAAAGACAATTCTCCATCCTCCATATAATCCTGATAACGTTTCCCAGCCTTGATACGTTGAAAAGTTTTAACTAAAATTGAATCGTTGGAATCCCAAATAAGATCTTTATGTCTGCTGGAGAAACTTCTTCTTTCTTCATTATTTTCTAACTGAATTAAGATTTGGTTTCTAATTAATTTTTGGTTGGGGTTCTCGTCCTCGTTAGTTTTGATATATTTGCTTTTCCCAATTTCTATCTGATCCTCTGCCAAACTCTTCAAACCAACCATAAAGTTGAGTGTGTAGATGTACAAATTATAGATTTTATTGATTTCAGAGAAAAGGTTTTTCTCAACAGCTTCAAACCTAATCGGGTTTTGGTAATAAGAATAGAGTGATTCTACAATTTTTTCGCGGATTTGTCTTCTTCCCAGCATTTCAAAGATCTTTTATTGGGTGCAAAGATAAGGAAAATGTTGCAAATCATAATCTTATGAGATACAAACTTCTATGATATTTATTGGACTTTTTCAGAATCTATTTTCTTCAACTGTTTAAGGTTCACAGACAGTCTTTTCAAAATAATACCATACGCAATTCTATAGTAAAGCAAAATGATAATAATACAAATTAAAAGACTGAAAATCACGCCTGTTATTAACCCCCAAAATGTTGGATTATCGATATGGATATTTTGTTTTTGAATAGTGAAAATAATAAAGCTAGTAAAACTCCCTACGAACAAAAAAAGTAAAATAATGTTACAAAAAATGAACAAATTAACCGCTTTTTTGAAATCTAAAATATGAATAATGAATTTTTTGAGATTAGACTCTATGGTAATTTTCTTATAATTTCTATAGAAAATAACAACGAATACTCCTGTAATCAAAAGACTTGCAATCTTCATAAAAGTATAAATCTTGTCTAATGAAAACTCAACTTCGTTCTGATTTCTAATCTGAAGTCTATTTAAAATACTAGTAAAATCTGTATGAAAACTACTTGAGAATAATGCTACAAAATTTATGATTCCGAAAATAACGAATTCAGCAATACTAATCCAAAGAATGTATTTCACATAATTTCTGGATTTTCTGTTCAGCATCACTTCAATTTCATCCTGATTATATCCATCAGAAATCGTCTGGTCCTGCCACGTTTTTTTCAACGAGTCTATATCAAAGTCTTCTGAGTTAGGCATGTTTTATCATTAATTCTTTTAATGTTTTCTTTAATCTATTCATTTTCACACGGGCATTCACTTCTGTAATCCCCAATGTGTCCGCAATCTCTTTATAAGGTTCCTCATCCAGATACATCATTACAATCGCTCTTTCTACATCCGGCAACATCTTGATAACCTTGTATAACAAAGAAATCTGCTGTTGTTTTTCATCAGAATCTTCCAAAAAATTCTTGCTATGAAAATCCTGTAATTCATCGGTCTGAGGTTGCCTTGTTTTTTTTCTGAATAATGTAATTGCGGTATTAAGTGCGACTCTGTACATCCAAGTAGAAATTTTTGAATTCCCTTGAAATGAGTCGTAAGATTTCCAGAGTTGTAACACAATTTCTTGAAAAAGATCTTCTTGATCTTCTGAGGAATGGGTATAAAGGCGTGAGACTTTGATAATAAGTCCCTGATTATCCTTTATTAATTTAGAAAACTCTTTCTGTTTATTTTCCATTCCAAGGACGAAGATAAGAATTAATAATACTAAATATGAATACTTTCTAATAGTTAAAGTAAAGAATTGTTAATAATTGAGTACTTTTGCCAACAGAGAAGCGTGGCTTGTTGATCCGAATTCATTTTTGGGTAGGAAAGTCCGGACACCATAGGGCAGTATAGCGGATAACATCCGTCATTTGTGAAAATAGGACAAGTGCAACAGAAAGCAAGTACAGTTCGGCTGTAGTGAAACCAGGTAAACTCTATACGGTGCAATACCAAGTATATCATCAGTCAAGGTCGGCTCGGCCATTGATGAGGGGTAGGTAGCAAAAGTTTTACAGCAATGTAAAATGCAGATAAATAACAAGCTTCAACAGAATCCGGCTTACAGCGCTTCTCTATTTTTTGATTTGGGAATGTTGGTAATTCTTAATGATAAAATTAATTCCTGTTTCCAATATTTCTCCCATACTTTTACACTTTTTGAATTGAGAATTGTAAGTCAATTTTTGAAGAGAAGTACTTAATTCTTCTATTTTATCAGGTGTAGAAATATGATCCGTTTTCATAATTTCTATCAAATCTTTATATCTCTGATTACTTGTCAGAACTCTTTTAGCAATTGCAGACCTTACTTCTTTTCTGTATTGTTCTACAGAATTAGGTTTGAGTTTTTCATTAACGAGTTCAACCATTTTAATATTCTCTTTAAAATACTGAGGAATGTAAATCTTGAGTTGCCCTTCATAACTCTGCTGGTCAAAATCGATTGCTCTAATTCTGTAAACAACTTGGTCAAAATCGTGAATAGGAATCACAACATAATTGTATGAACGCATATCTCCCAATAAACCAATCATACATCTTTCATTGAATTTTACAAATTCTTTTGCAATTTGAGCTTTTTCAAGTTCGGTGCAATCTGATAAATAATTTTCGATAAAAACATCGCCCGGAATTCCAAGAATGTGTTCTTCAATCAAAGTATCTTCATAAACAAGAAAATTGATCCTATTAGGTGAAAAAATATCTTCAAACTCTAATCCGTAAATTCTGGAAGCATCAGCTTTCTTGATATAAAAATTGGTATAATTATCATTAAGTATATTTCTGACTCTAATTCTAAAAGGCTTAGAGTTACCGAAAGTGCAAAAATGAATAGAATCGACCTTTAAAAACGGTAATGTCTCTTCATCACCATCTGAATGTAGAAGTGTATAGATTTTATTAAGACTAGCTTCTATTTCCAAATATTCAAATTCAGGATAGAAAACATCCAGCCAATAAGTATCCTTCTCATCTTTATCAAAGAGAGTAGTGTAACCTGAGAATCTCAAAAGGTCATCATAGAATATTTTAATTTGAGTAGTTTTATTATTCTTCTCAAGATATTCTTCTAATAAATTCCCAATAGGATAAATAGGTTTTCTAAATTCAATTTTTACATCTTTCATTTGAGTTGATATGAATAACTAAAATACGTAAAAAATAGATTTATAAAATAAAGTTTGGAGCAAAAAAAACCTCAATCAAATAAATGATTGAGGTTTAAAAAAAACTGGCGGCGACCTACTCTCCCGCTTTCGCAGTACCATCGGCGCTAGAGGGCTTAACTTCTGTGTTCGGAATGGGAACAGGTGAGCCCCTCTGCTAAAACCACCCTAAAGGCTGTTTGTACAAAAGGATGTACAGTATATATATATTACCAGATATTTAGATTACAGATATCAGATTCAAGACTTTAAAGTCTATCATCTATCAGTCTATTATCTTTTAGTCTAATAATTATCGATAAAAACTTTCACAAAGAGAGAACCTTGATTGCGCAATTAAGCATCCGCCAATTAGGCTATAAATCTACGGGTAATTAGTACTACTCGGCTATG
>NZ_QNUG01000083.1 GCF_003385395.1 Epilithonimonas hispanica
AGATAATTTTGGTTTAATTGGTTTGAAATAAAAATTTTCTTTGATGGTTAATTTTCTTAATTCCTTTAAAATAAAATCGTAAATTGCATCTAGGTTATTCATAACGTATTAGATTGATAGTCAATACAATATACGAAATTTCCGTATTATGAGTAACCTTTTTTATAATGCACTACGGGTTAAATAGTTATAAAGTACCAATAAAAGGAGAGTCTCCGCAAAATATTCTGAATGTGTATACGACTAAAGATTTTATAGGTATATCTTTTATTAGTCAAATAGTGATATTGAGACAAAATCAAAATTTATAAAAAATAAATATTCATTTTAAATGAAGCATTAAAAATTGATGATGAACGAAATAATTAAGTTACTACAAATGATAATAGAATTTCTTTTGAGATATAATGAAAATCAAAATTTTTAAGGATGATAAACTATACTATCAACTATTGAAATTGTTCAGTATTAATATATGGTTGCTGAAAACTAAACGAAATTCACTCAGATCTTCAATCTTTTCATATAGCTAAAACTGTAATCTATTGTTACAGCTAAGACTAAACCGCAGTAAAAATAAAAACCAGATTCTTGTTTTGAAATTGAGAAATTGTAGAGTAAAGTAATCATCAAAGCTTTCTAAAAAAAAAGCAAATTATTTTAAACTGTAATAAAACCAAACGCAACTGGGAAATCAGCCGTCCTAATTCATAAATTAATTAAAATGTTGGGAAATTGGATTTTAAAAACACTTATCTATTATATACGCTTGAGCCTTCTTTTGGGAGGCTTTTTTTTGAGTATTTACGGAAACCCATAAAAATTTAAAGTTTTTAAAATTTAATTTTACAGTGATTAAATCTAAAATATTTTTGGACAGTATATTGTCAAATGATTGAATTAAAGTATTATTAAACAAAACTAAAAATAGCAATGAATATAAAATTACCCGCAACATCAGGACTTTGGACATTTGCAGATGTACGTAAATTACTAAGACCATACAGAAAAATTTCCACGTGCTAATTAAACTATTTAGATTTTGCAATAAAAAACGATTCAGTTATAAAATTACCGTTACCCTCAGAAAAAAAACAATTTATTGCCAGTCAGTTAGAAATTTATTTACATACTAAAAGCAATATCAGATGAAATAAGGAAGGTAGTGGAAAGCTTTAAAGGGGAAGATGTCACGAATGAATAATTAATAAAGGATAATAACAAGAAAAAAAAATAAAACATATGGCCATTTTTACGAAACAAGAATTTCAGACGATAGCATACAATAAGGCTAGGAACAAAGGATATACATCCTTAAATGAGAGTAGAACCTTCTCTGAATATTCATCAAAAACTAGTGTTTTTTTATCACATTCTCATAAAGACCAAGCCTTGATCGCTCAGGCAAAGACATTTTTTGAAAATTTAGGTATTTCTATTTATGTTGATTGGGCTGATGAAACGATGCCAGAACATACAAGTGGAATTACAGCACAAAATATTAAAAGTCAAATTAGAAAAAATGATAAGTTTGTCTTATTAGCTACAAATGATGCCATTGCTTCAAAATGGTGTAATTGGGAGGTTGGAATTGGTGATACGTATAAACTGGCAAGTGATAAAATATGTATTTTGCCCTTGGCAGATAGTAGGCTCACTTGGCAAGGGAACGAATATCTTCAAATTTATCCTAGAATTGAGGAAAGTGAGTACACGAAAGATTATTTCAAAATAATCTATCCAAATAAAACAGAAGTATCATTAAACGAGTGGTTAAATAAATAATTATGCAATTAACAGAACAACAAAAGAAATTTATAAATGATTTTATTATAGAAATAAATAGTGGTGACGCTGCTATTTTTGCTGGTGCAGGTTTTTCTGCAACATTAGGTTTTGTAAATTGGAAAGAGTTATTGAGAGATTTAGCAGTTGAATTAAAACTAGATGTTGATAAAGAACACGACTTGATTTCAATAGCACAATATCATTTCAATAAGTTTAAACGAGGCAAAATCAACAACAAAATTATTAATGAATTTACTACACTTACCACAGGTAGTGAAAACCATAAAATTTTATCTCGTATTTGTATCGACACATTTTGGACAACAAATTACGACCAGCTTATAGAAAAGACCTTGGAAGCAAATGGTAAAACAGTTGAAACAAAAATTAGGAACGTAGATTTTTCAAGAAACATCAAGAAAAAAGATGCCATTGTCTACAAAATGCACGGGGATAAAAACTCTCCTGATGAAGCAGTTCTAACAAAGGATGACTATGAAACTTATAATGATAAAAAAGAATTGTTTTCTACTGCCTTGAGAGGAGACTTATTATCAAAGACATTCTTATTTATAGGATTTAGCTTCGATGATCCAAATTTGGAATATATTTTAGGAAGAATAAAAATTCTGTTAAAAGACAACACACCTACCCATTATTGTTTTTTCAAGGAAGTACAAGAGACCGATTTTAATGATGCCGCAAAAACGCCTGAACAAAATAAGGAAGATTATTTATATGCGAAAATTAAACTGGAGTTAAAAATTGAGGATTTAGTGAGGTATGGTATTCACGCCATTATGATTAAGGAATATCAAGAAATAACAGAGATTCTGTACGAGATAGAGAAGAGAATAAAAAGAAGGAACATTTTTATTTCTGGAGCAGCTCACGATTATTCACCTTATACCGCAGAAAATGCGAATGACCTAATTCATTCTCTAAGTTACAAATTGGCTGAAAAAGACTATAAAATTATTTCAGGATTTGGATTAGGAATTGGCAGTGTTGTCATTAATGGTGCATTAGATTTTAAGTTAAATTCTAATTACAGAAATCTGGATGACTTGTTAATTTTAAGACCCTTTCCTCAAATTCAGTCTGGAACTAAAAGTATTCCTGAAATATGGACAGACTATAGAAATGAAATGATTTCCAAAGCTGGCATAGCAGTTTTTGTTTTCGGTAATAAAAAAGTTGGTGATGATATAGTCAACTCGAATGGTATGGAAGAGGAATTTGAAATTTGCCTACAACATAATGTTATACCTATTCCAATAGGAGCAACTGGTTATGTTTCCAAATCATTATGGGATAAAGTTACCAGTGAACTACAATCTTATTATCCTGACAATACAGAATTACACAATGCGATAAGAGAACTGGGGAAAGATAATCCTACAAAAGAAGAAATAATAAACAACACGATAAAAGCAATCAATATTTTACAAAAACTATAATTATGGCTAGAAAAGTATTTACAAGTTTCCATTATGTACCTGATAATTGGAGGGCTTCTCAAATTAGAAATATGGGGAAAATTGAAGGAAATAGTGTGGTTACTTCCAACAAATGGGAAGAAGTAACGAATGGTGGTGATAAAGAAATAGAAAAATGGATTGATGATAATATGAGTGGAAAATCTTGTGTTATTGTATTTGTTGGAGAAAAAACAGCAGGAAGAAAATGGATTGACCACGAAATAAAAAAGGCTTGGGAAGAAGGACGAGGAATTTTTGGAATTTACGTACATAATCTCAAAGATAGTGGTGGTAATCAATCCAATGAAGGAAATAATCCATTTGACGGCTTTAGTGTTGATGGAAAATCGCTTTCTTCAATTGTAAAATGTTACAATCCTCCATACAGTACAAGTACATACGTGTATGACCATATTAAAGAAAATCTTGAAGACTGGATTGAAGAAGCAATAAAAATAAGAAACAATTACTAAATTATGGGTAAGAGTATATTCGTTTCATATAAATATGCAGACGCCCAAGTGCAAGATTTAGAAGTGTATGAAGTTACTGATTTCTTTGGTCCAAAAAGAAGAATTGCAACAACAGCAAGACATTATGTTGATGAGATTGCGAAAATTTTGGAAGAAGATGACCATATTTACAAGGGAGAAAATGATGGAGAAAGTATGGTTGCACTTGAGGATGCTACAATTGCTTCAAAGTTAGGAGATAAAATATTTTATAGTTCAATTACAATTGTACTTGTTTCTAAAGGTATGAAAGAGGTTTTTTCTAGTGAAAAAGACCAATGGATTCCCTGGGAAATTTCATATTCATTGAAAGAACAATCAAGACAAGGGGGAAGAAGCAAAACAAATGCAGTCTTGGCAGTTGTATTACCCGATCAGTGGGGAAGTTATAACTATTTTATTGAAGAAAATTCTTGTTTATATTGTAATTGCAGAACATTAAAAACAAGTTTTTTGTTTCAGATTCTTAGAGATAATATGTTCAATGTACATAGGCCTGTTTACACAGATTGTGTTAATCATAGTGGTACTAAACCGTACAAGGGTTTTTCATCCTTTATCTATTCTGTCAAATGGAATGATTTTATTTTTAATCCAAAAAAGTATATAGACATTGCTATAAACATAAGGGCAAATATCAATGAATATGATATTGTTAAAACTATAAAATAGATAGTCAATTTCCCAAGCTTAGTACATAAAAAAATTAAGGCTGACGTCGTTCGCTTTTTACACTGGTCTTTTACTAATAATTAAAAGGCATATTACAGAATTATTACGGTTGCAATGAACTGTACAAAAATGATTTTAGAAATGAAAAAAACGAAATTAACTTAAATTACCTGAGTTCGGTTTAAGCGAAGTTTAAAAATAATTGACCGTCATTTACTTTTTTCAAGTTGAGTGACGGTTTTTTTGGAAAGAAGCAATAAGCGGTTA
>NZ_QNUG01000084.1 GCF_003385395.1 Epilithonimonas hispanica
ATTACACGCTTTAGCACACAATTTAAGAAAGAAAGTTGCCTGAAGAGGACAACTTTTCACTTTTTCTTAAAATATTGAAAAACTTTTATAACAAAAAAATCCGCCTCAAATTTTGTTGTGAGACGGATTCAAATAATTTTTAGTCTACCTACTCTCATACCCCTCCTTAAACTTCAAGAACTTTTCTGCGTCTTTAGGATTTTTCTGCATCCATTTGTTCATCAGCGTGGTATTGTGTTCCAGCTGTTTTACCTGCTCGGTTTCATAAATCGCCTTGTTTTCATTCTTGATCTCCTTGAGGATTTCCTCTCGAACCTCGGTCTTGGTGCGGATGCTTTCGCGGTACCAGTTTTTTCCTAGATAAACAGTTGCTGTTAAAATAAAAAATGCAACCAGCAATAGAGCCAGGATTCCGAAAAACCAATATTTAACTGTATCTGATTTCTGATGAAATTTTTCCAGATGCTTTATAACGTCCGGAGATAATTCTGCGATAATATTGTTGGGGATGGATTTAAGCAATTCCTGCCGTTTTAGATTTTCTTCATGTGCCAGTGCTTGGATTTTCTTTACATCCTCCTTGATGTCGCAGTACATGTGGAAAATCGCCTTCCCCGAAATTTCTACCGCCTTATTACTTTCTATGACGCGGTGCAAAAGTTCGATGCCTGCATCTTGTGAAGAATATTTTTCTGTATTCATGTCATGGTTGTTAAATTCGTTGTTATTCATTTTCTTTTTTTTATTGATGTTTTTTAAACCTATCGCCTTCTTTTTCTCTTCCTCAGCAATTCATCGTCAGCCGCCGGTGCGTAGCTCGGTTTGAGCAGTTCCTTCATGGCACTCTCAATCTCCCTGAGGGCAGATTTTTCCGGATGTTTTATTTCGTTCGTTTGCGGATTACTCTGAGTGAAAATTGCCAAATGATGGTTTTCCGCATTCCGGTTTAGGATTTCTTTGATGTCCTTAATCTTCAGTTTGCTGGTGATCTCCGAAAGTTTGTAACCGGGATGGTACTGCCTCTGGGTATGGTCGTTGATGTCCTTCAGCCGGACAATCCGCATCCCCGACATACCCTCCTTCACATTCTGCGAGAGCGTCACTCTGTAACCGCATCTCCGCATATAATCGACCAAGTCATCAAAATTTCTTGAGACCTTCATACAGTTTTGCAGGATTTTTAGCATCTGTTGCTTTTTCTCCTTTCCGATTTCCACATCTGTTTTGAGATTCATCTCTTTGCAGACATTTCGAACCGATTCACCAAAGCGTTTCCCGACATTGGCAGATTTTACCGTGCATTTACCATAAACATCTATGCGGTTCACGATGAAGTGGATATGTTTCTGCTTCGTGGAATGGTGGACGTCCAGGACAACCTGGTTATTTTTTGTAAGTCCCACGTCTTTCAATGATTTTATAGCCAGTTCCTTCAACTCTTCATTTGTCAGCCTGTCGCCGATTTCCTTTGGTGGAGAGATGTAGCCGGTGAGCGCCCATTTCTTGACATTGGGATTTCTCTCGGCGACAATCTTCATCTCTTCAAATCTTTCCTCCGGCGTTGTTGAAAGCAGGTTGTTGGAATAAATACATTCTGCCGTGCCTTTGTCGTTGCCGTTGTATTCAATCGCGATCTTACTAATCCTCCTCGTCGTTGCCGAATTGTTCATGCTTGATAATTTGTTGGTAGAGGTATTCTCTGATTAATTTGGTGACGGTGTGAATTTCCTCAAGGATCTCTTTCTTGTTTTCAAACTCGTTCCATTCTCTGTTCCTAAGCAGATTGGATATCCTTATAAAATTGTTGCCGTAATTCAATAGAACTTCGTCTGTCTTGAACTCGTTTACTTTAAGTTCCTTTTCGGTAGAAATCAGCCTTAAATATTTTGAAATTTTCAGGTTATATTTTTCTGCTTCCTTTCGAATTTTCTCAAACTCCTTTTCGGTAAAACGAACTGAGACTACCTTTGAAAAGTGGTTCGCCGTCTTCTTTTTCAAACCTCCCTCTCTACCGATTTCGCGAAAGCGGTTCCTTCTTTTTTCTTCTGCAACCTTTGCAATTTGCTGCTCGGAAATCTGCCTGACAAACTGTTTTAAAAAGTCATTTTTCATCTTGTGTTTATTTTGTGTTTAATTTTTTTATGATTATAAATTACTGGCTTGAATTCCATTTCCAAACAAGTGTTTCCGACGACAGGAGGAAACCAAAAAGCCCGATTTTTACGACAAGCCCCACGCTTGTTGTAAACATTGGGTACTTTTTGCACTAGACACATGGCAAGTTTTTACCCAGCCTTTTTAGAGCATTCCACCTGTGCTTATTTTGCGCAGGCCGGCTTGTATGAATCTTCATCTTTTTCTCCTGTAAATATTCCTGTTTCCCTCGGGCTCGTGTATGGCTGTTTGATTTTTTTCAAGCTTATTTTCAAGTGTCTTTTCTTCTTGTGATATCAGGAAATCATTCAGATCTTGATGAGGGAAATATTCATTCGACCGGTCATCTGCCTCCGGGAATATTTTCAAAATTGAATCCCTGCACTGTTCGCCGGCGCGGTCGTTATCCAAGTACATTTCGACAGATTTATAATTTCCAAAAAGCCCTGATGCCTTGTGAACCATGGCGACAGAGTTCAGAATTAGATAGTCGGAAGGTGTCTTTTCCGGTTCTAAAATTTTATGGGAGAGGTAGTCGGTAAATCCCTCGAAAACCTTGAGGTTTGCAGAATTATTTTTTATCGTGGTGATATCCTTTTTTCCAAGACAGATTTTGGAAAAACTGCTGCGGATCTCGTAGCTGGAAAAGACGGTCAAATTGACCACCTAATTTCGGAGTAAATTGACCACTGATTTCGGAGCAAAGTGACCACCACTTTCCGGTCCAAAATGACCACCTGTTATCTGGGTTATATTTGAGATAAAAACGACTTGATTTTTTCATGATGTTAGCGTCATACATTCGTTAAAAAAAGCGGATTATGGCAAATAAAATAACAGACATGAGTAAGATTAGAAAAGTCATAAAATTCTACAGTACTGGAAAGAGCAAGTTATTTATAAGCAGCTATTTATCCCTTTCCAGAAATACCGTTAAAAAATACATCTCATTGTATGAGATTCTGGGCTTAAACCTTGATGCGATCAATGCCAAGACAGATGCCGAGCTGGAACTTTTGTTTTCCAATACCACCGCGGAGTCCATTAGCCCCAAACTACAGTCCCTGTACGATTTTTTCCCAAAGATGGAACGTGAGCTCAAAAAGGTAGGAATCACTATCCATCATATGTGGGAGCAATATCTTGTACTGCATCCTGATGGTTTTCAGAGTTCACAGTTCCGGCATCATTACAAGATATGGGGCAAGCGTGTGAACCCGGTGATGCATATGAATCACAAATCCGGTGATAAGATGTATGTCGATTATGCAGGGAAAACACTCTCCATTATTGATAAGGAAAGCGGGGAGCTTAAAGAAGTTCAGTTTTTTGTAGCTATTCTGGGAGCAAGCCAGTACACGTATGCTGAAGCCTCTATGAGCCAGCAGAAGGAAGATTTTGTACGTTCTGTAGAAAATGCCATCCGCTTTTTTGAAGGCACACCGGCAGCGATCGTTCCTGATAATTTAAAATCCGCAGTGATCAAAAGCAGCCGTTTTGAACCCACCATCAATGAGACCCTGGCCGATCTGGCCGAACATTATGAAACGACCATCTTGCCTGCCAGGGCTTACAAACCGAGGGATAAATCCTTGGTAGAGGGAGCGGTAAAGATCCTGTACAGAAGGATCTACGCCAACCTTCAACAGGGATCCTGCGGCCTGGATGAACTAAATAGTGAGATCTGGGATCTGTTGGACTCTCATAACAAACGCAAGCTCACAGGACGCCCTTACTCCCGCTACGAGCTGTTCCTGGAGGACGAGAAGCAGCAGCTGCGCCCACTGCCTGAGCGTCGTTTTGAGATCAGGTACCAATCCTTTGCAACAGTGATGCAGAACGGGCACGTACAGTTGAGCCGGGATAAGAACTACTACAGTGTTCCGTACCAGTATATCAAGAAAAAGATCAAGATCCTATACACATCTTCCACTGTGGAGATCTACTATAAATACAACAGGATCGCGATGCACAGACGCAATTACAAGCCTTATGTCTACACGACCATTACAGAACATTTAGCCAGCACCCACCAGTTCGTGGCCGGATGGAGTGCTGCCCGCTTTATCGATTGGGCAAACAGTATTGATACTGCAGTGGGAGAATATATCCTCCAAATTATCGACAGTCGGAATCATCCCGAGCAAGCTTACAAAAGCTGCCTGGGAATCCTGAACTTCGAAAAGAAAGTAGGAAGAGAGCGATTGATAAATGCTTGTAAACGGGCATTGGATTTTAAGATCTACAGCTTTAAGACCGTACAGAAGATATTGGAGAACAATCTGGATCAGATGATCGATCCGGAAAAAGAAGAA
>NZ_QNUG01000085.1 GCF_003385395.1 Epilithonimonas hispanica
GGTGGTCATTTTGGACCGGAAAGTGGTGGTCACTTTGCTCCGAAATCAGTGGTCAATTTACTCCGAAATTAGGTGGTCAATTTGACCGTCTTTTCCAGTTTACTGGGTCAATTTGTTTCAGCTTATATTTTTCTTTCAATTGGCTAATTAAATCAGAGCAAAAAGTTTCATCTGCAATTGAAAATCCGTTTTGCAATTCGGGCAGGTAGCAAGAATAAGGTTTGATTATCCACTCTAAACAGAAGGCGTGAAGTGTTCCTGACCAAATTCTACTGTCTTTAATTCCCATTGCATTTAACCGCCTGAAAATTTCTTCTGATGCTCTTACTGTGAAGGTAACGGCTGCAATTCTCTTTTTATTTCCTTCATCCAGCTGGCTTAATTCATGTGCAAGCTTGCGAATAATTACTCTTGTTTTTCCACTACCAGGACAAGCAGTCAACAAAACATTTCCGTTCTGCACGACTGCATCTTTTTGTTCTTTATTAAGACCATCAAGTATCATAGGTAACTGATAAACTTTGTTAGTTGGTCGTCAGGGAAAGTAGCGCAAAACTCTGCAATGAGCTCCGCTTCACTTTTGCCTTTTATTTTAAACTTCTTTGCTTCATCTTGATTATCATCATGCCCATTTGCCTTCATGCTATTCCAACGATGAATTATTGACTTTACTTTTGATGATATATTTATATGAGGGGAAGCAAACGCAATTGCTTTAAGAATATAATCTGGAATGTAAGTATTATAAAGCAATTGTTCAGCGACAATCAATGCTAACCAACCCTTTCCTTTCTTGTCGGCAATTCGTAATACCTCTACACCTGCAACATCAACAGAAGCATCTTCAAGTTTAGTTTTGGCTTTGGTTATGTTTGCTTGATTCGTATATATTTGATTAAGGGATTGAACAAATTCATAGCTGTTTTCATTCATTAGAAGGTCAACCTCAAAAGTATGTTTGGCATAAAAGGGTTTTACAAATGGATTCCCATTACAGAAATCCGTTAGTTGGGTTTTTCTGCTTGCTCCATTTGTTTCCGATGCACGACAATGTTTTTGGTAATCATTATCATGGCTTGCGTCGGTAGGGAGTGTTACAATAGATTTATCTAAGTCAGTTAAAATCGCACAATGTTTTTTAATTCTGTGAGGATGAAATATTCTTGCAATGTTTTCAAAGCCTGTACTACCTATATTCACCAAGCTAACACCGATTTCATCGAGAGAAAGCCCAAAAACTTTTTTAAACAATTCCGGTATTAATATTTGTTCGGCATCTCCTTCAACTAAAATAACTCCTTTTGCAAATAGTAAATTACTTCTTACAGCATCTAAGTATCTTTCAACTCTTGTTATTTCGTCTGGGTCTAACTTATTAGAGGGTTGAAATACTAAGGCCTCTTTATTACCACGACTTAAAATATTGACACTACTAATTTTACTTACCGAAGAAATGTGTGTTGAATGGGTTGAAATTATTACTTGTGTTTTGTTTTCTTTCAGACTATTGAAAAGAGTTTTTTGAACGTGTGTATGAATATGCGCCTCTGGCTCCTCTATCAACAAGAAATTGGCAATTCTGTCTGTTCTTACTTTCTCGTATTCAAGAAGTTTTAATGAAAGATAAATCATATTGGCTCCACCCAAACTTAACTCCCAGATTCTTCCCTTATAACCTTCTTCATCCGGGTCACCAACCCATAATTTTAAGGATTGGAATAACTTTGCCATTTCATTTGGCAACTCAGATTGTATGTCAATGTTTGGAGCGTAAGTAGTTCCTACTGCTTCTTTAATGCTTCTGTCAATACCTTGTTTTACTTCGACAACTTCATCCAAAGAACTAATTTGGTCATTTAGTTTGTCAATACTTTTGATGATTTCATCTTGTTTTGCTACTTCAACAGTTTTTTCTTTTCCTCTTAGTAGGTTAATTAAAGGGTTGTTAGAGTAAGACTTTAGATCACTTTCTACATCTCGTAGAGCTTTAATGAAAGTACAGGATAATTCATTGTGTATATTTATTTCTTTAGGTAACCACGTCCCAATAGTCAATTCTTCTTTATCATCTGGGTTGGGAAATTCAATAGTATCAAAATTACCAACGAACTTTTTATAAACTGTGTCTTCTGCAAAATCTCCAGAACCACGACTTAGATAAACAGTTTCGTAATCATCCAAAGTAATTTTATCTAAAAACAATTGTAAGTCAGTAGCATTTTTGCCTGCGGTTTGTGAATAGTCATAAAGTTCTTTCCTGATTTGATATTTAGGTCTAAAATAAACAGAATAACTTCCATTTTTTGAAGAATTCATATGACCACTTGATTGAACAGCTAATGCTTGCGCTTCTTCACTTGCATCAAGATTATCAAAAAAGAGAGAAATTATTATCCAATGTCCTGACCAATTGCCTAGGCTTCTGGTAAAATCGGTAGAATAAAGTTTTACATATCGAGGTAAAGTGTCATCAATTAGAATTCTTAACGCATAAAACAAGTTGGTTTTACCAGCTCCATTTTCTCCTATTATTGTATTAATGCCATTTGAAAAATGAAATTTGGCATTTTTGAAGTTTCTAAAATTTCTAAGAGATAAAGATGATATGTACATGGTAAAGTTTATGTATCTAAAATACAAAAAACTTAGTGATAAAGAGTGGGTTTTGTGCTTATTCTAAAAAAATAATTCTAGTCATAATTTTTTAATTTTTTTTATCTTTACAAAAAGCACATCTATGAAAACTCTAAAAATCTACAGTATAGTTGCAACCCTCGCTATCATCGGATTTTCCATTTGGATTTACTGATTAAAAAAAGAATTACAAGAAACTGAAGAAATCTTGGAAATGTGTTCAGACAGATACTATAAAGAAATTGGTAAGCAAGAATGAAAAAAGAAATTTCATTTTACGATTATACATTCTTATCACAAGATAATCAATATGACTTACTATTTAGCCTAGGAGAGTTTATAGATTCTGCAGAAAAAGGAAGCGCAAAATATGTTTTATATAAGCTATTTAATTTCTATGTTGAAGTAGTATACGATTCTCAAAATAATTTTGTGAAGCAAATCAGTAGTTTTTTAAATGCTAGAAATCATTGATAGTTGCCCTGAAATTCCATTTGATCATTTTACGATTTATTACCATTATATTTTTTTGCAAATTCTTTTAATGCTTTAATTATCTTGGGGTTATTGACTTTCACTATTTTCCCAGTTAGTTTATCTATTTTATCAATTTCATACGGCATTCTTTCAATCTTATGTAATCGATTTAATTCATTTTGTAATTCCTTTGCCAATCCAGTGTCAATCCTATGTTGTGATTCCAATAAATCTTTATTGTCAACTTCGAGAAGTTCTCCAATTTTATTTAAATTATCACTATTTGGTTGGTAGTTATTCGAATTCCATTGACTAACTGTTGTATAATCAACGTTCACCCACAATGATAATAAGCGTGATGATGCACCTTTGTCATTTGCAATACTTTTTATTCTATTTATGGCTCTTTTCTTATTTGACATAAAATTAAGTTTTAAAAGTTTGTGTATAACACAAACTTTATTTATATTTGCTTAGTTAAAAGATAATTGCGACTGTTTTTAAACTGTATAATACAGTTAATAAATGATGTCTCTCATGAAAGAAAACCGCAAATATTCCACATGAGTTGACATGAGTTCGCCACAATACTATTAGATTTTACTATTTTTGTATATCTAATAGGGCGAACTTCATGTAAGACTTTGTGGAACCACGAGAAATCGTGGTGGCTCTTTGCGGTGCCTCTTTCAAAGCTTTGGAGTTCGCCTCTTATTATTTCTCCACTGCAAACCAGAGTACATCGTTCCATAAAAATACATTATGAGGACGATTTTTTTTTATTACCAAATCAAAAAACCGCCGGATGACCCGTCACCTGGCGCTAAACGCCACACCAGAAAAACTTCAGCCCTGCACTGGATATGCAAATAAAAATTCCAGTATAAGTTAAGCTACATTTTGATAAATTTTGTTTTGATTGTTAAACTCTTCAATAGTTTGATAATTCAAAGCACT
>NZ_QNUG01000086.1 GCF_003385395.1 Epilithonimonas hispanica
CGGCTCATCTCCAAAAACCATTGTGGCGGACCTCGAAGATCGAACGTGGCAATCGTTACCAAATTTCCAACTTTACAACAACTACATTTCGGCTGAAAAACTTTTGGCGGAAGCTTTTCTTTAGGCTGGATGCCTAATTTTTGTTGTAGATTTTTAAGCTTGATACGCTTCCAAGTGCTGCTCAAAAAACCATAATGACGGATTTTCACAAATCTTTTCGGCAAAATATGCATCGCAAAACGGCGGATAAACTCCTCGTGGCTCAAAACCATCTGCTTTTTGATGCCTTTTTGGCGGTAATCTTTGTAAGAAAAAGTTACCGTTTTCGCGTCAATTTTTCTGATTCTCTGGTTGCTGATGGCGATTTTGTGGGAATAACGACCCAAATATTCCACCACCGATTTTGGGCTTCCAAATGGCTTTTTAGCGAAAACAACCCAAGGTTTTTCCCACAGACTTTGTCTGATTTTGGTATATTCTTTAAGGTTTTTATCTTTTAATTTCTCACAAAATTTAGCCCTGAAAACTTTGCTCAAAGCCTTTACCGGAAACAAAAATTTGCCGTCACTTCTGATGTTTTTCCAAGCTCCGTTTTCATCCACGCCGCCGCCCGGAACAATGCAGTGCAAATGCGGATGCAGACTCAGATTCTGTCCCCAAGTATGCAAAACAGCAATCATTCCCATTTGGAGATTTTTGTTTTTGCCAAACGTTTGAAGCGTTTCCCAAGCCGATTCAAACAATATATCATACAACATCTTGGGCTCGTGAAGCGCGGTTTTGTTCAATACATCAGGAAGCGTAAAAACCACGTGAATTAAGCGAAGCGTATCACGAATACAATTAAAACGAATAATAAAAAATGAGTAAAATAAGGCACAGGAAGCAGTTCGGTTTCCCGTGTTTGTATCCAATCTTCTCGGTTCCGTCCTTGGCATTTCGGGCAATGACGGTTTCGGCAGGAGTTGTAACTGATGCTGATATTTCCGCATTCATCACAAGCATCGATATGTCCTCCCAAAGCCGAAGTTCTGCACTTTTTTAAGGCAAATAAAGTTCTTAACTGCCAAGAATTAAGTTCTAAATTTTCCAATTTTGAACCTAAAATATTTAAAACATCGGCGACTTCGTATTGAGGTTGAGATTGAGGTTGAACTGACTGTTTTTTTGAGGTTTTAAAACCGCTCATTTCTTCCCAAATTCTGAAAAAAGGGTATCGAGCGGTGAAAAGAGTTTTTGGGTTGAAAGCTGGGCAATTTGAAGATAAACCAGCGTCGTATCAATACTTTCGTGACCGAGAAGATTTTTGATGCTCAAAATATCCATCCCATCTTCCAGAAGATGCGTCGCAAAACTGTGACGAAGCGTATGAACACTCACTTCTTTCAGGATGTTTGCCGTTTTTGATGCCTGTTTTACCGCCCACTGAACGCCGCGCTGGGAGTAACGGGAATCGAAATCGCCACCAGCACGCCCTCCACGAGGTTCTCCAAAGAGATAATTTTCTGGTTTTTCAGCTTCGATATACTTTTTGAGTCCCCGAATCAAATGATCGGAAAGTGGCAAATAACGGTCTTTTTTGCCTTTTCCCTGAACCACTTTCAACTGTTTTCGGTCGAAATCTAAGTCGCATAAACGGAGATTTCTAACCTCCATACATCGCAATCCGCAACCGTAAAGAATCCCGATTAAGATTTTATGTTTCAGAAGTTTACAGCAGGACAACATCTGCCAAACCTCCTGTTTACTAAGCACTACAGGCAGTTTTTTCTCTCTTTTAATTTCCGGAAGACTTAGAAAACCGTAGCTCAGTCCTTCCGATTTCAACAGAAAACGAAGTCCGTAAACCGTGTGTTTAAAATACGATTGCGAGGGTGATTTTGATTTTTTCTGAAGGTAAAAAAGGTAATCGTGGATCTGCTCTGCATCCAACTCTGTAGGGATTTTCCCAAAATGCAGCGACACCGCCGCCACGTGTCTGGAGTAATTATTGAACGTACTCTGACTGCGTCCCAACACCGAAACGGTACGTTCAAACCTTTGCAAAAGCTCCGCAAATCCCGGAACTTCGCGCTTTGCCTGATTGATGATCTTGTTTTCTCTGAGCTCTTCTAAACTCTTTTTTTTGTTGCCATTCTATTGATTTTTAATTAGTTTTACAAAGTAATCAAAAATATGCAGACGGGGCTACCGAAGGTTTAGTTCAACATTGTATTTGCAAAATGCGGGGTTAAGAGTTAGTTGAACTTTTTGTAATTTTTTAGCCGCAAAAATGCTTTTTGTATTACTATTTTTAGTAGATTAGCAATACGAAAAAGCATTTTGCTCCGTTTGGTTAAAATTGAACTTTCAGTTCACTTTTTGCCCGCACTTCGCAAATACTTTTTCCGTTATGTGCTATTTAATCACTTAATCAAAAAAATAAAACTATAAATTAATTATAACAATGAAATATTTAACTACTATTTTATGTTTTGCCTTACTTGGGTGTAAAAGTAATGAGCAAATTACAAAACAAAAAGTTGAAAATGCAATTACAAAAAATGCGCTTCAGTTATTAGAGGACAAAAGATTTCATTCTGTTTCCGTTGCAGTGTATAAAGATGGAAAATCCACTACAAAACATTTTGGAGAATTAACGATCGGAAAAGGAAACAAACCAAACGATTCTACTCTTTATGAAATAGCTTCTGTAACTAAAACTTTCACTGGTTACATCGCTGCTAAAGCCGTACTTGATAAAAAAATAAATTTAGATGATGATATTAGAATCTATCTTGATGAACCTTATCCCAATTTAGAATTTAAAGGTGAACCCATAACAATCAAACACCTTATCTCCCATACAAGTGGATTTCCAAATATGCCTCCAAAAAGTGAAAATAAAACAGCTTTTTTTGAAGGATTAAAAGAAATCAAAATTGAAACAAAACCCGGAGAAGTCTATTTCTATTCAAACACGGCTCCAGAGGTGACCGCATTTATCCTTGAAAAAGTGTATCAGAAATCTTTTGAGGAATTGGTAAATGAATTTGTTTTGAAACCAAATAAAATGAACCAAACCAAGTTTACACTCAATGAAAATGATAGAAAAAAACTGGTAAAAGGCTACAACGATAAAAACGAGTTGATGCCCAATTTCAATAGAACTTTATGGGGCGGAATTTCAGGATTGCACTCTACAGCTCCAGATTTAGTGAAATATATGAAATTGCAACTCGACCAAACAAATCCTGTAGTAAACGAATCTCATAGAAGATTATTTAAAGAAGGCTCGGATTTTTGGGAAGGCTATCATTGGTACATCATAGAAAATGGCGACCAATTAATTATTAGACATCACGGAGGAATCTACGGAATGCAGAATTGGTTCGTGATTTATCCTAAACAAAATATGGGAATTTCTATCTTGACAAATGCGAGCTTTGATGGAACAGGACAAATTTTAGAAGAAATAGTTGATAATTTGTATAAAGACATAAATTTAAAGTAAAAATAAACAGCACATAATAGCTAAGTTTTCGTTGCGTGCGAAGCACGAACAATGAAAACCCTGTTGAACGGAAGCTTCGGGAGCTTTTTGCTGGGTATTTTCCCACACTATGGGTTTATCGACAAAAGATTTTTAGAGATACAAGAGACTTTGAGAAGAGTCTCTTTTTTTGTGGGTGATTTTGGCGAGTTTTTCTTGGTTTTATCGTGCTTTCCTTCACGTTAGGGTAACATTTCCCTTACCCAAATCCGCTAAAATGCAGATTTAGGAGCAGGTAAATTTCGGCTCATCTCCAAAAACCAACTTGGCGGACCTCGAAGATCGAACGTGGCAATCGTTACCAAATTTCCAACTTTACAACAACTACATTTCGGCTGAAAAGCTTTGGGTGGAAGCTTTTCTTTGGGCTGGATGCCTAAATTTTGTTGCAGATTTTTAAGCTTGATACGCTTCCAGGTGCTGCTCAAAAAACCATAATGACGGATTTTTACAAATCTTTTCGGTAAAATATGCATCGCAAATCTTCGG
>NZ_QNUG01000087.1 GCF_003385395.1 Epilithonimonas hispanica
CCGTCGATAAACCCATAATGCTGAAAAAAGCTCCCGAAGCTTCCGTTCAACAAGGTTTTCATTGTTCGTGCTGCGCACGCAACGAAAACTTAGCTATTATCGGAAGTTTTATTTTGTTTTAAAATTTACAGGATATTCTTCACTAACTAAAAGGAAACCGTCTTTTGACATAAAACTTCTGTTTGTAATAACAAATTCATATTCTTTATTTGGTTTTAAGTCAATTAATAGGACTAATGTTTTATCATTATTTTCGTATCCTTTAACTTTTGTAATCGGGAAATATTCTTTTCCTTTCTCCGAGTAACTAATGGAAAAATTCTTGGTGTTCATTTCCTTTGAAAAAGTTATTTTCAACTCTTTTGTATTTGGGTCAACATTATCAGTTCCATTTTTGAATGGTTCAATTTTTACAATATATGGTTGATTTTTACTGTACTCTTTTATAATTTTCTTTTTATTGATTTTCTCTGTGAAAAATTTAGATTTTACAAGGAATTCTTCTACAGCTTTGTCGTCATCATAATTTAGTTCTATAATATCTTTTATCGCTTTTGTTTTGTCTTCAGAATTGTCATAGTAAGATTTACATATCTCGTAACCAACGTAATATCCCAAATCTGCACTTTCCTCTTTTTGACTTCCGTTGTAGAGCCAATTTGTGAAATTATTTGAAAACATTTCTTTTTTAAATAACCCTTTGATTTCATTTTTATGATTTCTGCCATAAGTCAGATATTGAGTTTCGATAGGTTTTTTAATGGCTAATTCAGCTATGAAATCACAAGCTCCTTCTTTAATACTTTGGCTTAATACTCGATTTCTGTCACCATTTTGTTGTGTATGAATATATTCGTGAATGTTTAAATACACAATATTATCCAAAGATTGTTTTGCGAAAACATTTTTTAGCCAATTATTTTGAAATTCAGATACATCAACATACGAGTTTCCTGTGGCAATTTCTGCACCAACCAAAACCATATTATCAGTAACAGTTCCTCCGGAACGTAATCCTCCAATTGTGAAATACATTTCCGCATCTTTTAATTCAGGATATAATTTTTTCAGATTTTCTACTGCGTTGTTAAGTTCAGCCGTTTTGTTTTTTACTTTTAACGTATTTGGTCGTATTGAATGCCAAAATTTAGGATAATCTTTTATGAGTTCCACATAAAGTGTGTCATTATAGCTTCTGGCTTTCATAAAAGCGTGAAGACCTTTTGTCCCTCGTTGGATATATAATTTGTTTATGAGGTCCAGCTTTTGGTTATAATCATTTGTATTTTGGATACTATCGTATGCAGCCCAAAAATTGTCAATGTCCGACGTGAAAATTTTATTTGAATTTTGTGAAAAAGCACTGGTAAATAAAATTGAGAAAATAATTGTACAAATTTGTTTCATTCGTATTTTTTAGGATAATAACTGTTCGAAGTGTTGTTTTATTACGTTGTTTGGATAAAATTTCCGATAACGGGCCGCGTATTGGCGATAGTGGCGGATTAGAAAGCCTAAACTTTCAATTTTACACTAAGCTAAGCAACAGCCTTTTATTATTTTCTAAATTTATGAAAAAAGGAAATATAAAAGGCTGTTGCGACAAAAAAAGGAGAAACTTTCAATTTCTCCCTTAAACCGCCATTTCGCCAATACGATGTTGAACTAAACCTTCGGTAGCTTTCTCAGCGCTATATTTAGTTACTTTGTAAAACTAATTAAAAATCAGTAAAATGGCAACAAAAAAAAGAGTGTAGAAGAGCTTAGAGAAAATAAAATCATCAATCAGGCAAAGCGCGAAGTTCCGGGATTTGCGGAGCTTTTGCATAGGTTTGAACGTACGGTTTCTGTATTGGGAAGAAGCCAAAGTACCTTTCAAAATTACTCCAGACACGTGGCTGCGGTGTCGCTACATTTCGGGAAAATTCCTACAGAATTGGATCCAGAGCAAATTCATGATTACCTCTTTTACCTTCAGAAAAAATCTAAATCGCCTTCGCAATCGTATTTTAAACACACCGTTTACGGACTTCGGTTTCTGCTAAAATCGGAAGGTTTGAGCTATGATTATTTGAGTCTTCCGGAAATTAAAAGAGAGAAAAAACTGCCTGTAGTTTTCAGTAAACAGGAGGTTTGGCAGATACACGCATGAAATCGCCATTAGCAACCAGAGAATCAGGAAAATTGACGCGGAAACGGTAACTTTTTCTTACAAAGATTACCGCCAAAAAGGCATCAAAAAGCAGATGGTTTTAAGCCATGAAGAGTTTATCCGAAGATTTGCGATGCATATTTTACCGAAAAGATTTGTAAAAATCCGTCATTATGGTTTTTTGAGCAGCACCTGGAAGCGTATCAAACTTAAAAATCTGCAACAAAATTTAGGCATCCAGCCCAAAGAAAAGCTTCCGCCAAAAGCTTTTCAGCCGAAATGTAGTTGTTGTAAAGTTGGAAATTTGGTAACGATTGCCACGTTCGATTTGCGCGGTCCGCCAAGTTGGTTTTTGGAGATGAGCCGAAATTTACCTGCTCCTAAATCTGCATTTTAGCGGATTTGGGTAAGGGAAATGTTACCCTAACGTGAAGGAAAGCACGATAAAACCAAGAAAAACTCGCCAAAATCACCCACAAAAAAAGAGACTCTTCTCAAAGTCTCTTGTATCTCTAAAAATCTTTTGTCGATAAACCCATAGTGTGGGAAAATACCCAGCAAAAAGCTCCCGAAGCTTCCGTTCAACAGGGTTTTCATTGTTCGTGCTGCGCACGCAACGAAAACTTAGCTATTGTACGCAGTTTTTATTCTATATCTATAAAATTATTGAACTTCTTGATGTTGTCTAATCTGTCTTTTTCAATAGCCCTAATCATTTCTGGACTTGCGCCGTTCGTCAAATTAATTTTTAAACCACTATCATCAACATATACACCATTTCGTAGTTGTTTTGCAGGATCCAAAGTATAGGCTTTGTACACTTTTTTATATTTATCAGATGTAATCTCGATACTTTTTGAAAGAATACTCGGAAAGTAGTCTTCAACTAAATCACTTTTTTGAAGAGAAATAAGGCTAAAATCATAATCTCCGGAATCGTCATTTGCTAAAAAAACTAATCCTGGTAAATCCTTGAAAAGATATGGACCATCTGAAACGGGAATTTCATTACTGTACCAAACTGTCCAATTCCGCCCAAGAATTTTAGCCGTTGCTTTTTGTAATTTATAATCTTTCCAAGATTTTGTTTCATTACTGATTTTCCAAGAGGGTTTGGTCTCATTAATTTTATAAGAATCACCGTCTAAAGTTTTGACTAAATAAAAATCTGTTTTCGTTTTTATAACACCTAAGGGATAATTTGCTTTTTTGAAACTTGCAGTATTTATATCAAAACCTCCTTGGGGATTCTTATCTTTAATAGAAGTCATTAAAGAATCACTATAATAGTAGTTATAATTGTAAAATTTGCTAGAATTAGTTTTTGGCTTAATCATTAATACAAAATGTTCTGAGACAATAGAATCTTTACCTTTTGTTGGCTTAAATTTCATTTCGTAAATGACTTTATAATCTTGGGCAAAGGATAGATTAATTAATAGAATA
Organism: Epilithonimonas hispanica; assembly: GCF_003385395.1. GTDB lineage: Bacteria > Bacteroidota > Bacteroidia > Flavobacteriales > Weeksellaceae > Epilithonimonas > Epilithonimonas hispanica. Next base: position 3,599 of record NZ_QNUG01000087.1, read on the forward strand.
GCAAGAAAAGTAAATAGTGATTTCATTGTAAAACTTTGATTTAAGGCGGTTTTTTGTATAAAATTGCGTACAACGGAAAAAGGCTTTGCGAAGTGCGGGAATTCGAAGAACTTTAGTTCAAGAATTCATAAACGAAGCAAATGCTTTTTCAGATTGTCTAAATTAAGTAAAAAAACAATATGAAAAGCAGTTGCGAATTATTTTGACGAAATTTCAATCAAGGACTAAACCCGCTTTTTTGCAAAACTCCTGTTGAACTAAACCTTCGGTAGCTTTACCATTCGCATAAATCAGTTACTTTGTAAAACTAATTAAAAATCAATAGAATGGCAACAAAAAAAAGAGTTTA
>NZ_QNUG01000088.1 GCF_003385395.1 Epilithonimonas hispanica
CTGAAGAATGAGGGGGCTGTAAACAGTGCTAAACTTAAAAATGCCGTTCTTGGGATGGAAAGCGGAGAACTGACCTTTTTCAAATTCTATGAACAGTTCTTATCCGACTATGAGAAAAAGGTCAATAGCGGACTTCGGGTAAATGGAACACGAAGTAAGTATAAAACACTATTAGGACATCTTCGCAATTTTGTTCTTACAAAATACGGCTACTCCGATGTGTCTTTTAACGACCTTACTCCTGATTTTGTACAGGAATTTGATTACTACCTGCGTGATGACCAAAGCTTGACACATAACACTATTTGGCTGTATATGATTGGCTTTACCACGCTTTGCCGATTGGCAATGAGCAGAAAGCATCTTGCTTTTAATCCGTTCAGTGAGTACAAGAATACTAAAAAGGACAACGACAGAGGTTATCTGTTGCGGAACGAGTTGGAACAGCTTGTAACGTTTAACTGCGAGAAAAAGAAAGACGAATTGGTTAAAGACCTGTTTGTTTTCAGTTGCTTTACTGGTCTTTCCTATTCAGATATGAAAGGGCTTAAAAACAGCAATCTTCAAGATTTCTTTGACGGCAACCAGTGGATTATTGTACGCAGAAAGAAAACGGCTACATCATCAAACGTGATGCTCTTAGATATTCCAAAAATGATTATTGAAAAATATGCAGGATTGTCAAAGGACGGAAAGGTATTTCCTACACCATCAAATACGATTTGTAATGACAGCTTAAAGAGAATATCTCAACTGATTGACTGCCTTGTAGAAAAGAAGGTAACCTTTCATTTGGCACGTCATACCTTTGCTACGCTATTTTTAAGCGAGGGTGTTCCATTAGAAAGTTTGAGCAAGATGTTAGGGCATAAAAACATTGCTACTACACAGATTTACGCAAAAATTCTCAACGAGAAAGTTGGTAAGGATATGCAAAAGGTATCACATAAATTTAAGGAAATGGAGCAATCTTTTGTGGCAAGCCTGTAACATTATATCACAATTCCTTAGAACATCGCAGCCCACTGCTTAAAGCAGTGGCTGTTTATTTAATTGACCGATACGCTTACAGTTTCAAAGCATTCATTTAATCGGCTAACGCTGATAGTTATCTTCCAACACTTTTATAATATCGCTTTCACGGAAAAGGATTTTCCGTTCGAGTTTGATAAAAGGTATCAGTCCGTCATCTCTGTACTGTTGCAACGTCCGTTTGCTAATGTGTAACATCTCGCAAACCTGTTCGCCTGAAAGGTAGATTTCCCCTTTTAAGAGTGGGTGGAAATATTCCCTGATATACAGCAGTTCGTTTTTGATACCTACCACAGCTTCGAGCAGGGCAAGCATATCTTCGTTTGAATTTCCAATCTGTTTCATTTCTTTTGCTTTTTTGATGGTCGCTCTTCCTGCATAAGTAATTCTACTTCGGATAATCTGAAATACGTTTTCCGATTAATTTGCGTTGCTCCAAGAATGCCTTTTGCCCTATACGTCTGCAACGTTCTTTTGCTGATGTTGAGCAATTGGCAGGCTTCCTGTTGGTCGAGCCATTTAGTTGCCTGTTGCAAGTGCTTTGTAGGGTGTAGTCATTTCCGCTATCAAATTGGAAACTTCCTTTACTTCCCTATGCAATGCTTTCAAAATCTGAATGTCTAAAACTGTTATTTCCATATCTGCATCATTTAAACCTCTAAAATAAAAGCTATTCACATAGGTCGTTTTAATGTTGCATCCGATGGCGGTATTTGGCGTACAGTTGCCAAATACTAGGCTATAATCCTAACTTTGGTTTCTTACTTTTAGGACAAGACTGTTGCGTTATAATTGTATTGTCCATTTTTAAAGCAGGCTTTTTATTGGTCTGTATAGCCTGATTTTTTTCTTCATTTTTGAAGTCCGAACGGATAAGCGTTTTTGTCGCACCTATTATGCTTTCAGGTTCGGAAGTCTGCTTTTGTTGTTCAGTACGTTTTCCCCCGAATAGCCTATTCCAATCTATTAAGCCTTTTGCTTCCCTGAACTGACGTTTTAAATTAGCGATGAAATTGGAAATCGGGTCGCTCTGCTTATCAACCTGTATCAAAGGACTATGTTCTTTTTTTCTGATTTGTTCTTTCTCTTTCTGCTCTTTGTCAGGTATTACTTTTTGTGCCATAGGTTCAAAATTTGCACCCAATATAGAACACAAGGGAATGTATTGTTTTCATTTGGCATTATGTTGCAGTATTTGGCTTATGTTGGCACAATATGAATAGAAAGTAATCCTCAAAACACTTTAAATTTTCTTCGCAAAGCCCTCACACATTTAAAGAGTTTTGTAAGGATAAAGGAAAGCATACAAAAAACACCCTATCCTTAGCCCTTACGTGTTTTTTGTACCCTTTCTTTGATTGGAATTGAATAAAAAAAGAATAAAAAAGAGAGCAAAGATAAGGCGGACAGCCACCGCACCACCCAACCAAAAGACTACGGCATAATGGCAGGGCAAATATGGTGGCTTCGCCGAGTTTGTTGTGTGCCCCCTGCCACCCTTCGGGACTTATTCCGTTTCCTTTTGATCTTTCCGCCTTTCCGCCTTGTTAAAATGGCTTTCTTTTTTTTCTGTTTTTTTCTTTTGAAAAGTAATTTTAAGAGGTAGAAACGTACCACCCACCACGTATAGTTATCAAAACAACGGTTTGTGTTTCTCGTTATAGATTTCCCTAATCAATTCCCCGAACTCCTGAAAGTGGTATTCGATAATGTTGTCCAGATACGCATAAATCGTCAGTTTGTCGATGCCCATAATATTTGTAAGCCTGTTAAATGTTTCGTGGTGTTCCTGCCGTACATACACTGATTTCCCCCTGCTTGCCGTTGTCGTGGGAATTTTGAAGAACCGTCCGCAGTAGTCCTCTTTGGTCAGCTTCTTTGGCTTGTAAATCATCCTTCTTGTATTACTCGCAGGTGTTTTTGTGTTTTCCGTTTCAGTTTCCGAAGGTTCTTCGCCTGCCATTACACGCATAATAGCTTCCTCATCTACTTTGGGTTTGACAAAATCTTCCCGATGTGTTACTGCCTGTTGTTCCGTGAAAGATTGTTTATTTTCATCAGTTATGAAATTTTCAATAGAGAAATCCTCTTTTTCGGGTTGCTGATTTTTGTTTTCTTCGTGTATCATATCTATCATTTTTAATATTATATCCAATTAGCTGTTTGGTTAACTAAGCAATCAGCTGTATATACTGTTGTATCTATGTAACTACCTATCTACCTAAGCACCTGCAGACCCTTAATTGGGTAGTTCATTAACTCAAAAATCTGTAATTCGTCTGCATTCAATCACGCAGATTTGCTGTCGGGATTTATGCTGTTTAGTTACTTCATTAAGGATATAACCAATCAGCCAGCTAGCCATATACAAAGGAAATAAAAGCAGTCCCAATCTGCCTTAAGGTGGTATTCAGTGGCATCATTTGGCGTTCATTGTCATTGTTGTAAATAGCTGTTATTCAAATAGTCTTACCGAAATTTGTAATGGAAGCTATGGGTTTTCCCTGCTAACTCCAATCCGTTTGCAAAACGGATTTTTCTGAACTCCTGTTCAGAGCAAGTTATCTCTTGAGGTCCTTGAAATAAATTTCCGCAACTCAAGAGCACTTGCCCTTGCAGGGGGCTGGAAACGGCTCCGAAGTCGCTCGTTTGTTTAATATTAAATGAATCCTCGATATATTACCTAAATTTTGTAACTTAGTATCAAATAGTTATCATGAACCTACTCAATTTCGTAGAGCAATATCCTGATGAGGCAA
>NZ_QNUG01000089.1 GCF_003385395.1 Epilithonimonas hispanica
GAAATTCATAGACAAATATCTGATTATCAGATATAAATATACAAAAAATAACAATTATAACCAAAAAAAATCCGCCTCAAGTTGTGAGACGGATTCTTTCACTTTTAAAAGCTTTTATTTCTTAGATTCTTCAACAGAAACTTTTCTGAAATCTTTGAATAATTTGCTTAACTCCAAAGCAGATTTTCTTGCTCTTGTTCCAGCAGCTTTGTTTCCTTTCTCAGCTTGTTGGTTTGCTTCGTTAGAAAACGCTTCGAATTCTGCATTGATTTTTTCAATAAGTTCTTTCATAATTTTTAAAGTATAAAGTATTAAACTGGGTTGCAAATATAGTAGTTTATATCATTTTTCAATTGAATTATGAAATTAATTTTATGGTGTTCTGCAGGGTATTAATACTTAATTATTCACTAAGTAATCTCTTACAATCTCCAAAACTCCAAAATTATCATTGGAAACGGTCTCAAAAGTAGCAGTTTCTTTTACGGTAGGATGTGCATTTTCCATAGCATAAGAGTATCGTGCATTTTTCAACATCTCTATATCATTCATATAATCACCAAAAGCCATTGTTTCCTCTGGTAATATGTTCAAAGATTTTTGCAATTTTTCTAAAGCAATTCCTTTGTTGATATTTTGATTCATGACATCTAGCCAATATTTACCAGAAACTACTGATTTCAAATCATATTCTTCAAACTGTTTCAAAATCGGATACAAATTTTTTTCTGATCCATCCGGATGATACACTGCAATCTTGAAAGCAGTATCATCAATGACTTCTGTCAAGTCCTCTACTTTTTGATTCTTGGTATAATATTGCGTGAAAAAATCGATAAATTCTTGATCTTCCGTTTCGTAATATGCTTGTTTCTTTGCAGAAAGAACAGCTCTTGCTCCTGGAATTTCACGAACAGCTTTTATAATTTTCACCACAAGATCGTGATCCATTTCATCAGCAAATAGCTCTTGATTTTTGTAAACAATATAACCTCCGTTTTCTGCAATGAAACCTATTTCGTTTTCGATGTCTCCAAAATATTTTGTAATTCCTGGCATTTGTCTTCCGCTAGCTGGCACAAACAAAATCCCTCTATCTTTAAGTTCCTGATATACTTTAGGAAAATCTGGACTCACTTCATAATTAGAATTTAGGAAAGTCCCATCCATATCAGTTACTATTAATTTTATCTCTTTCATAAAGGATTATTTTTATTCAATTTCCAAAATCATTGGTACAAATAACCGTAAAAGATTCCGAAAAAAGAAATTCCGAAGCCAAGTCCGGAATTAAATTTCTATTAATTACTAATTATGATGTCCCATATTCAGTTTAATTTTCTTCAAATCGTCCAACTCATGAATTGGGCGCTCTATATCGTAAGGAATTGGTTGTTTTGAAAAAGTCTGGAAATAAAGCAAACAAGCATCTTTCCACCAAACTGCATCTTTAGCCTGAATCTTCAATCTTGATTGAACAGATTTGAATCTCTCTTGATCGACATAAGTTTGTAGCTTATCCCAAGTTTTTTGATAATCCCGGACATTTTTTACACCTGTATCATATTTGAAACAAAGTTCTTCCCAAAGCGTTTTTCCATCCTTCATTTTGTAATTCCAAGGAACGTGATGAAACCAAAGAATTAGATTTTCTGGTGTAGTTTTTATATTTTCATAAGTTTCATTAAGTGGTGGAAAGTATAATGAAACTGCATTACTTCCTGTTTTTGTTCTATCAAATCCTACTCCATTTGCATCTGCTTTATGGTAATAAATAGGTGACCAATCTGGTCTTCCGCCTTTGTAATCGCCCCAAGGTTCAGGCCCATAATGATGTCCAGAAGCAAAAATATGATGAAGTCCCAAAGGCTTCATATAATCCACAGCAGTTTCGCAAGAAGACAACATTATTTCTTTAACCGGTTTTACAAAATCCTGATTATCTGTAAAAGTCATTTTGAGCCATTCATCAGCAATCTGTTCAGAAGACAACTCGTGATTCCAAGCCAAACGTCCGAATGCATACCAATTCGCTTGTGCAAAGTGATGACCTGTCCAGTTGGTGTCTTCTCCAATATTAGCCACAGCAGAAATCGCAGTGATTTTATTTTTCATCAAAGTTCCGTCTGTGATTTTTGCAATCGTAGAGCCTTTACCAAAAGAACAAGTATCACTGTCTAGATTTTCTTTGAATAATGGTGCTAAATAAACCAAATGATTTGAAAATCCAAGATATTCCTGAGTAATTTGAAATTCCACCATTTCGGGCGTTTTTTTCAAAGCTCCAAATAACGGATTGAAAGCTTCTCTTGGCTGGAAATCTATCGGTCCATTTTTGATTTGAATAATCACATTATCTTTAAATTTTCCATCCAACGGAACAAATTCCAAATAGGCTTGATTTGCTCTATCTTCCTTGCTCGGACAATAAACAAAAGCTCGCCACATAATGAGTCCGCCAAAAGGTTTTAATGCATCCGCCATCATATTCGCACCGTCTGCGTGCGTTCTTCCATAATCCTGCGGTCCTGGTTGACCTTCAGAATTGGCTTTAACCAAAAAACCTCCAAAATCTGGAATCAGTTTGTAAATTTCAGACGCTTTTCCTTTCCACCAATTTTGAACATTTTTATTCAATGGATCAGAATTTTCTAATCCATCCAAAACTTTTGGTGAAGAGAAATTGACCGACAAATAAACCTTAATTCCATAAGCAAATATATAAAATAAGTATGATATTTATAATAGTAATTATAGGCTAATAAATAAGTTATTCCAATGTTAAAGCGGATGAAGTATATTAGTCACTTTCTAAATTTTCACTTTTCAGAATAATTTTCTTATCTAAAAAATGAGCCATTTCTAAAAGTTTAAAAAAATCAGCAATAGTATTAGAAGTTACGGAATGAAAAAAATATGTCTGTAAATCCTGAGCATAAATATCACTATCCGAATTACTATAATCACGAATTGATAATTTTAGATAAAGCTCTTCACCTGTCATAATTATGTAGATTGATAAATACCACTTTCTTTTAAAATTGCTCGAACCGTTCTTTCACTAATAAAAAATTGGTCTGCGGTTACTTTTTCTAATGCACCAATACGCCAATTGGGATTTTTTCTTTCGAGATTATCGAAAAACATCCTAACTTGTTTATTTCTTTCTAAAAATCTTTGATTATCTGCCATTAACGCAAAAGTAAAAAGTATTTTTATTTTTTGCAAGCCGTACACCGCTACGCAACGCCCGGAACGATGGCACCGGAAACAATACACCTGGAGCGAATCCGGCTATCATCTGCATATCAGCGCAACGCCTGGAACGATGGCACCGGAACCGATACACCTGGAGCGAATCCGACTATCATCTGCATATCAGCGCAACGCCCGGAACGCTGGCACCGGAACCGATGCGCCTGGAACGAATCCCAGCGATTACAGGAACCCAAACGCAACGCCCGGAACGATGGCATCGGAAACAATACACCTGGAGCGAATCCG
>NZ_QNUG01000090.1 GCF_003385395.1 Epilithonimonas hispanica
TAATAATTCGTTAAATATTTGAATTTCAGAAACTTAAATATACGAATTATTACTTTTCATTGCAAATTTTATTTCATTTCTTATCCCGAACTCAGGTTAAATAATTTAAAGTGTTTTCTTTAACCATTCCGCAGGAATTTTATTCTTATCAGTAATTTCCATTCCGTAACCTGCTACCTCTTGTAATAGGTCAAATAAAATATAATTTGTTCTATGAGATATATTCATATAGCCACTTCGGGGTTGGTTAGTTGCTTCAATTACTCTAACGTCTCCTTTAGAATACTCGACAAGTGCTAATACAGACAAAATTTGTCCATTAGTATTAAACTTTATATTACTTTCAATTACATTATACATCGTACGGTTTAAACAAAATTTTGAACAAACTTAAGATATGGGAATTTAAGTTAAAAACAAAAATATAACAAAAACGTTATAAAATATTTTAATATAACAAAAATGTTATATACCTTTGTATTATTAAATATAAGCTGATGAAAAGATGAACTCGAAATATCTTATTAATTTGCTTGAAGCGGACGGCTGGTATTTGGTAAGGACTAAAGGTAGTCATAACCATTTCAAGCATAACGTTAAAAAGGGATTGGTGACCGTCCCCCATCCTAAGAAAGATATGCCTTTAAAAACGGTAAATTCTATTTTGAAACAAGCGGGGCTTAAATAGCCCTTCTTGTTTTGAAAAATGCAATAAAGAAAGTTAGGAAATTTATTAAAGACAGGGAGAAACACATGTTAAACCGTACAATCGAGGTTTTTATTGAAAAAACCGAAGATGGAACCTATTGGGGTACATCACAAAACTTCGAAGGTATTATAACAACTTTTGGAGAAAGTCTAGAGGAGTTAAAAACCAATTTCGAAGAAGCATTCGCAGACCACATGGAATTAGCGAAAGAAACAAATGAAGATTATGCAAATGATTATGACAATATCACATTTCAGTACGAAATGGATATATCTTCATTTTTTGAGCTTGTTCCAGAACTAAAGATTTCGTACATCGCAAAAAAAGCAAATATGAATGAATCTTTAGTACGACAGTATAAGAATGGGATTACAGCTGCTTCACAAGATCAAGCCAAAAAGATACAGCAAGCTGTACACGAGCTTGGTCGTGAGCTTTTATCCGTAAAATTCTAAATTTTTAATAGTTTAAAAAAAGTCACTAATAAAGGTGACTTTTTTTATGAATTACTCCCAAACTTTCATTTTTAAGTTCGGAGCATATCCAATTTCACGGATAAAAATATCATGAACTTGCTCAGATATAATATCAATATCCGATTTTTTAGTTATGATACAGTCATGAAGTGAAAAAAGGGGAATTTTTCTTTTAAACTTATTATTTATTTCACGAGCTACTATATTTAGCATAAAATGAGACTCTAGCTGAAATAACAGATAAGATAATCTCTTATGGCGGTCAGTACTCTTTGTATTTTTTAATTTTAGTTGCTTAAAAACTTTGATAAATTCGTGGATGGTGGGGAACTGTTCATATAAGGTTTCTTGTTCCCATTGAAACTGGTTGTTTTTTGCAAAAAGCATAGAAAGAAATCTACTTTTACTGTATTTCCTTAAATCTGAGACATCTCCGTCAAAAACATTCCCAAACTTACTTTCAAAGTAAAATTCGAAATTTGGGGCATTTAAAAACTTATCCATAAAGTTATCATATATTGTATCGTTCAATACTAACGCCTTGAAATCCTCAACCTCCTTACTAGAAAGAGATACAGAAGACTTTACTAACATATAAAGGGATAGTATGTTCTTGTTGTATATTTGGTTATGTAGTATATTATATGGTTGTGACTCTTTTATGGTTAAATTTAGTATATATGAAAGAAAAAAAGGGATAGAAGCCGATAAATCAACTTCTGCTAAAGGCTCATTTCCATATTTGAGATACTTTCTACATATCTTGGGAAACGAAGTTATAGCAGTATGTAATCTCCCGTCTGTATTAGGTCTATGATAAAAAGGAAAATGACTATTCTTAAAATCTACAACTTTTAATACGTTTGAAAGGTATTGTTTATAGTTTCCACTGACTTTATATTCAGTATAAAGGTCTTTTAGCGCTTCTTGATCGTCGATTTCAAATGCCTTGGGACTAAAATAACCACATACAAAATTGAACCTTTTTTTCACAGTATTATGAATAGTAGGTTTCTTCTTTTTCTTTATATTTTTCACAAGTGTATGTTCCGATATTTTTATAATCTCAAGTTCTCCATCTCCCCAAAAATATTCCGGTAAGCGATATGAGTAACATTCTCCAGGACCATAATTTTTTCTGTGCAAAAGACGGCCCTCACCAAAAAAATCTTCATAAAGGTAATCTATATGACGTTTTGACTGTCTAGATATGCTCTGCATTATGACAGAAGATCGTGGAATAAATTGATTGATTACTGATTCAATTTTAGTATTTTGACTTGTATGTTTTTTCATCGATTCTCTAATAATTTCTGCTATATAGTAATAGCAAAAATCTTTACTGAATTTAAAATTAGGAGGAAATTTTGATAAGCGTTGCTCTAAATTTAAAAACTTAGGGACTGCTATAAAATACTCAGACATAGTTTCTTAAATAAGTATAAAGTTATGATAATCTTTGTTAAATAAAATATTTAAACCTGGTATGATGTTCTTATTTACATCAAATGTTTTCTCTGTCTATAATGACAATTTGAGATATTACAGGTAATAAATTTTCAGTGCTATATGAAACTTAAGAGTTTCTTTTAGCTAGTTGGATTTCGCTGTTTTCGATCGTAACTTTACGACACCAAAGTCTCCAAGGAGGCTTTTTTTTGTGCCATATTCTTGCGTCACAACTTGAGTGAGGTTCGGAGATTATTTTTGTCCTTTCAGATGAAATCGAACAATTTTATCTTTATAAGTAGGGATGGTAAACTAGTTTTCATTTTCGCATAACACATTTTGAAAACCATTGAAAATATCTTTGTTTATCGATGGTTGAAAGAGTTTTAATTGCTGTCCTTTCGCAAGAAGTTAAGGAAAAATAGATTTGCTCCAGAGCGATATTATCTTTGAAGAAATGGTAAAACAGGGTAAGACCAAATATAAAATAAAACAGGTTTTAAAAAGGGATAAGGACTGAAATATAATGACAAATAAAAATAAAAAAGAACAATTCAATTTTAGGAGATATTTAATAATAAATAGAAACATTAGAAATTATGATAGATGTATTTACATTAGTTGTGCTAACAGGAATGATAGTATTGTTAGCAGGAATTTTCAAATATGGAAAATTCAAAGGGTATGTTAAACTTTTCGATGCGGGCTTCGGTTTCGAGGGGGAAAGTTAGAATTGAGAAAAGCGGGTAAAATCCTAGTCATGGTCGGAAAAAAAATCCGGCCATTTTTTATGTTTTGGTTTTAAAAACTTTTGTAGGGTCTCCTCCTGCAAAAACGATTAAAATAGCCGTAA
>NZ_QNUG01000091.1 GCF_003385395.1 Epilithonimonas hispanica
TAATAATTCGTTAAATATTTGAATTTCAGAAACTTAAATATACGAATTATTACTTTTCATTGCAAATTTTATTTCATTTCTTATCCCGAACTCAGGTTAATTAATAAAAACCTTTGTGCACTTCGTGTTCAAATATACAATACACGGGAAATAAAAAAGTGCCCAGAAAATTCTGGACACTTCTATAATAATTGATATTGGTTAAATCTTAATCTCTTCTGCTCAAGAAAATTCTCAAAATATACCAGAACAAAAGCATTATCGAGGCAAACATTTGCAACGCTGCACCAACGTATTGTTCCTTGTTGTAGATATTTTTGATGTTGTAGGTCTCGTAAAGGATACTCGCACTCGCTAATCCAACCATTGCCAGAGAGAACCAAAGTCCCAAATTGAAACCGAAAATCGCACCTACAATAATAATTCCCAACGCCACAAATCCGCCAATTACAATAATATTTCTAAGGAAAGAAAAATCTTTGTTCGTGAAAAACACGGTTGCTGTTAATCCAGCGAACATAAATAAGGTTACCAAACCTGCCTGAGTAATCACTTGCGGAGCGTACACACTCGCGATTCCCAACATCGGGAGGAAAATTACGGCTTCTATCAGAACGTACAATCCTAACCCAAGATATTGTGTATTTCTGGAAAGCGAGAATGATAATTTGGTAGCCAACATAGATGCCAACCAAAAAACGCCAATCACGGCTAACCAAATATATTTTCCGGTCAACATCGACAAAACCGTTTCCAATGGAATTGTTTTCAATAGAAGATATTCCACCGCTCCGAAAGCCAAGATTGCCACCGCAACGTGCATATATGTTTTCCTGTAAAACTCTGCTTTTTCGATTTCTGACAACTGAGAAACCATTAATGAATCATTCATTTGCTATAAAATTAGTTATTCTCAAAGATAACATTTTCTGTTAAAAATACATCTTAAGGATTTCATAAATCTTTTTTAGGAGCCGGGAACCTGCTGTCCACTATATCTTTTTTGTTTTTCAGAACGTTTTGTCAATAATTTGAAGTTTTTTAAATGAAAAACAAAAAAGGATGCCGTTCCCATCAGGGCTAGGGGGTGCTACATCGAAACAACTTTCAACATCAAATATAATTTTTACGAATCCTTTTGCTGAGCGAAGCGCCTTTGTGAACCTTAAAATATTTTCAATAAAGTGAAAAAAATCTTTGCGGACTTTGCGTTCAAAAAACAATTAGATATTATTTTCAAATCTGCTTCATCAGCGAGATATTCAACATCTTTCCTGAGCGAAGCGCCTTTGTGAACCTTAAAAATGTTTTCAATGATTAATAAAAATCTTGCGGACTTTGCGTTCAAAGAAAAAATATTACATTTGAGAAAAGCCAAATCTAATAAAATGAGATACGTTTAATTGGGGAAAGTTCCTCAAAAAAGACACACGATTTTCAAATCCGAAGATGACCAATTCTACTACGAACAACTCTTTGGAACAGAAGGTTTTCACAGGATTGCATCGTTGTTGTATCATACACATCGCCCGACTCAAATCAAATCCATTGGCGAAGCAAAAGACGTCACACCCAAAATTGCGGTGGAGAAAAACGTCACGCCAAGAATGATAAAAGGTGCAAAAGTGACTGCTGAAGAGGATTTTTTGGAAAGCCGAAAAGTCTTGATGCTAAACAACGATTTGAAAATGGGTTTGGCAAAACCAAGAAAATCCACCGACTATTTTTATAAAAATGCAGAATGCGACGAACTACTTTTCGTCCACGAAGGCAAAGGAATTCTGAAAACAATGCTAGGTAATATAGATTTCTCAGTTGGTGATTATCTCATTATTCCAAGAGGTACAATTTATCAATTAGAAGTGGAATCAGAACAAAATGTTTTCTTTTTCATAGAAGCGCATTCTCCAATTTATACGCCCAAACGTTACCGAAATGAATTTGGTCAATTGCTGGAACATTCGCCGTTTTGTGAGAGAGATATTATTCCACCAACTTTTGTAGAACCGAAAAATGAGAAAGGAGATTTTCTCATCAAAGTCAAAAAAGAAAACCAAATCACAGATTTTGTTTACGCGACACATCCATTTGATGTAGTTGGTTGGGATGGGTATTTTTATTCGTATAAATTTAATATCAAAAACTTTGAACCAATTACCGGACGAGTTCATCAACAGCCTCCAGTTCATCAAAATTTTGAAGCGCACAATTTTGTAGTTTGCTCGTTCTGTGCAAGGATGTATGATTATCATCCACAAGCAATTCCCGCGCCTTACAATCATTTCAACATCGATTCGGATGAGGTTTTGTTTTACACAGAAGGAGATTTTATGAGCAGAAATCACGTGGATTTAATGGATTTTTCACTTCATCCTGGAGGCATTGTTCATGGTCCACATCCTGGTGCAATGGAAAGAAGTATTGGTAAAAAATTCACAGATGAATATGCAGTAATGGTTGATCCTTTCCGTCCTTTGAAGCTTGCAGAAGAAACGATTAAAGTAGAAGACCCAACTTATAAAACGAGTTGGTTGGAATAACAAAGTAAAAGCTAGCAAAAATGTTAGCTTTTTATGTAAAATCAGCGTTTACAATAATTGTCTTTCTGTCTTTTAAGAAACGGATAAAAAGGCACCTATCACTTTCATTGGGAATCTTTCTTTCGAAAACTTTGAAAATGTTCTTATCATTTTCGGTTGATTCTATTAATGTTTTATCATCTTCTAATTCTTTAAGTAATTTGTCATAATATTTTGACGATAATTCAATAATTGATTTAGAGAAATAATCTCCGTGAAAATCGGGATAGCTGGAATCTTTGAATTTTATCTCTGCCGAATCTGGGATTTTTCGATTTGTTACATATTCGAATTCATCATAGTAGAAACTGTTATTTGGAAAAACGGCTGTGCAAGATTCGTAAAATGCAATGCTTGCAGTAATTATTAATATACCCGTAGTGCATTATAAAAAAGGTTACTCATAATACGAAAATTTCGTATATTGTATTGACTACCAATCTAATACATTATGAATAACCTAGATGCAATTTACGATTTTATTTTAAAGGAATTAAGAAAATTAACCATCAAAGAAAATTTTTATTTCAAACCAATTAAACCAAAATTATCT
>NZ_QNUG01000092.1 GCF_003385395.1 Epilithonimonas hispanica
TAACCGCTTATTGCTTCTTTCCAAAAAAACCGTCACTCAACTTGAAAAAAGTAAATGACGGTCAATTATTTTTAAACTTCGCTTAAACCGAACTCAGGTTAATTAATAAGAATAAAAATTTAAGGCACAAAGTTTTTCCTTGTGCCTTAAAACATTATTAAAAAAAATAACTCCTTGTGTCTTTGTGTTTAACTCAAATCTCTAATTTCACATTATTCAATCTCAAAGAATTTAAAATCACAGAAACCGAACTGAAACTCATCGCGGCAGCCGCAATCATCGGACTTAACAAAATACCGAAAAAAGGGTAGAGCAAACCAGCAGCTAACGGAATTCCCAAAACGTTGTAGATAAAAGCAAAGAACAGATTTTCTTTGATGTTTTGCAATAGTTTTTCACTCAATATTTTTGATTTTGCTACACCAAGAATATCGCCTTTTAATAATGTAATTTCGGCACTTTCTATCGCGGCATCAGTTCCTGTTCCCATTGCGATTCCGATGTTGGACTGGGCTAAAGCAGGCGCATCATTGATTCCGTCTCCGGTCATTGCTACGATTTTTCCTTCGCTTTGCAGTTTTTTGATTTCGTTCATTTTGTCCTCTGGGAGACAGTTGGCTTTGTAATGTTGGATTCCCAATTCTGTTGCGACAGCTTTTGCGGTATGTTCGTTGTCGCCGGTCATCATTATCACTTCGATGTTTTGAGAATGGAGATAATCGATGGCTTGTTTTGAAGTGGCTTTTATTTGGTCTGAGAAACTTAAGAATCCAAGAACTTTTCCATCTTTTGCTAAGTAAGAAATGGTTTTTGCTTGCTCTTGACTTATAATTACTTTTTGTTTTAAATCTTCCGGAATTTCAATATTGAAATGTTTTAATAAAGCCTCATTTCCTAATAAAACTTCTTCTTGATTAATGGTTCCTTTTACACCTTTTCCAGAGATATTTTCGAAGTTCTGAACTTTTTCTAGTTGTAAGTCAATATTGTCACGCTGAGACTCTCGAAGCGCACTTAAAACCGCATTAGACAAAGGATGCTCAGAATTCTGATTTAATGAGCCTGCTAATTTTAAAATTTTTTCCCGTTGGTCAAGATACGCTTCGCTTGATTCATTTTTATCTGTATTTTCAAGTGGTTCAATATGGTCAAGACTTGGTTTTCCTTCTGTCAGAGTTCCGGTTTTATCTGTAATCAGAACATTGATTTTGTGCATCTCTTCAAGAGCTTCCGCATTCTTGATTAAGATTCCGTTTTGTGCTCCTTTTCCAATTCCAACCATCAGACTCATTGGTGTTGCCAAACCTAATGCGCACGGACAAGCGACAATCAGAACAGCAACAGCATTCACGAATGCATAAATCAACTTATTCTCTCCTCCGAAAATGTACCATAAAACGAATGTCAGAACAGCAATCCCAATAACAGTCGGAACAAATATCTTCGAGATTTTATCTGCCAATTTCTGAATCGGAGCTTTGCTTCGGCTGGCTTCGTTGACCATTCTGATGATTTGAGAAAGCAAAGTTTCATCGCCGACTTTTTCGGCTTTCATCAGAAAACTTCCGTTGCCGTTAATCGTTCCCGAAGTGACTTTATCATTAGTTTTTTTTTCAACAGGAATTGGTTCTCCTGTAATCATTGATTCATCAACATTGGAATTACCTTCGATAATTTTTCCGTCAACAGGAACTTTTTCACCAGCTTTGACTCTTAATATATCATTGATTTTAACTTCTGCTAATGATACTTTTTTCTCGTTTCCGTCAACAATCACATTGGCTGTGTCGGGTGACAAATTCATCAAAGCTTCGATGGCTTTTCCAGTTTTCATATGTGCTCTCGCTTCCATCATTTGTCCCATAATGACTAAGGTCAAAATCACACAAACAGATTCGAAATAGAGTGGAACGTTTCCGCCGTGAGCCAATTCGTGTGGAAGAATATTGGGGAAGAATAATGCAACTAAACTAAATATCATTGCAGATGCAACGCCCAAAGCAATCAATGAAAACATATTGAGATTCCAGGTTTTGAAGGAAACCCAGCCTCGTTTCATCACAAACCAACCTGCATAAAACAGAACCGGTAACGTCAGAATTAATTCTAAAATTCCTTGAACCTGATGAGAAAATGGCCAATCAATGAACATCCCACCCATCGATAAAATAAAAACAGGAACAGAAAATCCTAAAGCTGTCCAGAATTTTCTCTTTAATATTTTGTAAGTTTCATCTTCGTGGTCATTATCTTTTGATGGTTTTGGAACGAGGTCCATTCCGCAAATTGGGCAATTCCCGGGTTCGTTTTGTACAATCTCAGGATGCATTGGACAAGTGTATTCAACAGCTTTTTTTTCTGGGATTTTGACTAAATCCATTCCGCAAACGGGACAACCCACGTTGGAATCATAAACCTTATCGCCTTCACAGAACATTGGGCAATAGTATTTTCCAGCGTTTTTTGATTGATTAATTGTTGGTTTATGATGATTGTGAGAATGATGTTGATGAGTACCTTCTGCTCCACTCAGAGTGACACTGTTGTTCACAAGTTCCTGCGTGATTGGCTCCAAATGCATATGACAAACCGGACAACCGGAATCAGACTCATAAGTTTTGTCGCCTTCGCAGAACATCGGACAAAAATAGTCTCCGATTTTATCTTTAAAACTTTCCGGCAAATTGGTTTTGGAATAAGTTTGTGGTTTATTTCTGTGGTCTTCGCGCTCTTCTATTGGAACGAGGAACATGTTACAAACCGGACATCTGCCTTGCTTGAAATAAAGTTTGTCTCCTTCGCATTCCATCGGGCAATAATAGACGGAACTTGGCGAAATTCTTTGATTGGGATGTAGATTGTCGTGATTATGATGATTGTGGTTTTCCATTTTTCTTAAATTTTTTAACACAAGTGCATAAGGTTTTTGATTAGTAATTCGATGTTTTTAAGGTCACAAAGATTACTTAGCTTCGCTCAGGTTATTATTAATTAACCTGAGTTCGGTTTAAGCGAAGTTTAAAAATAATTGACCGTCATTTACTTTTTTCAAGTTGAGTGACGGTTTTTTTGGAAAGAAGCAATAAGCGGTTA
>NZ_QNUG01000093.1 GCF_003385395.1 Epilithonimonas hispanica
CGGAACCGATGCGCCTGGAACGAATCCCAGCGATTACAGGAACCCAAACGCAACGCCCGGAACGATGGCACCGGAAACAATACACCTGGAGCGAATCCGGCTATCATCTGCATATCAGCGCAACGCCTGGAACGATGGCACCGGAAACGATACACCTGGAGCGAATCCGGCTATCATCTGCACGTCAGCGCAACGCCTTTAATAAATTATTTTATTAATTTATATCAATATTTAAAACTATAAGGATATATACAATTTTTAAATTTATTTTTGAACGTTTTTAACTTCAAATTGACATATTTTGTGCTTCCTTACTATTTTATAATAGTTTGGAAGCATTTTTATTTTTTGATAAATTAATTTTTAAATTTCTATCAGTATTTAAAATAATGGTAAAACATATTATTTTAAAATTATTTTTGTAAAAAAACGTATGGAATTTACACCAATAAAAGTAGCTTTTAATGAATATGGCTACAATCAAACATTAAAAGAATACAACTATTACAAAAATCATTTTCAAACTTATATTGATGAAATAATCAGTTTGAATATTGAAGCAATTACAATAGAAGAAAATGATTTATCAGATTTATTTACTAATCCAAAAGAATTTTTCGCGAATAAAATCATAACTGAACCAACGGTTATAAATGGATTAACTTTAGATAAAAGTAAAACATTTGAACTTTTAGACATTCCTATTGAATTAAAAAATATTATCTCAAAAATTAGTCAAGAAATTATTTTTAGAGAGAATGACCCAAAAAGTAATTTTTATCAATATGCAGATTTTTTTATAGTAGATAATGGTAATGTAGAAGTAAAACCAAGTTTGTTAGAACAATGGCAAAATCAATATTCCATTTTCATTACAAACGAAAAACAAGAAAAAGTAAATAATAATTTAAATATTATTATTGAAAAACTGCACGAAATAACAGAAATACACGATAATTCGAATATTGATTTTGTTTTAGACAGATATTTGGATATTAACGGAAAGAATATATCTGTTAAATACAACAATCTAAAAAAGATTTAAATTCTACGTTTTATTATAAGTTTTTGATAATGCTTTCATACTATTAAAATTAGTTTAGGAAGCATTTTTAGTAATATATTTTTGCTCGTTATTTTGTCTAATCTTAAACTTAATGTATAAATAAAATTGATATTAACGCAACGCCTTGAACGATGGCACCGGAACCGATGCGCACGGAGCGAATCCGGATATCATCTGAAAGAAAACTTTTTTAAAATCATTTAAAAAAAACTCTCACTTTTTATAACGCACAAGCCCAAAACCGACTTATTTAGTCGGTTTTTTTATAAAAAAAGCTGTCCAAGCATCCAGGAACGCAAGCACCAGGAACGCTGTCCAAGATATGCAGTGTTTTAAATAGTTCTTTTAAAAAATGTTTAAACACCTTTTAAAAGCTATTTAAATTAAAAGAGTTTACAAACAAAAAACGCCCTAAATTAAGGCGTTTATAGATTTTGTCGTTTAATGAATGAAGCAAATTTTAAAAGTTTATTGCTTTCAAATCATTTAAAATAGTGTTGTCCATTATATGCCCGTAAATCTGTGTAGTAGTGATTTTGGTATGTCCTAAAATCTTTTGAACGGTTGTTATATTTGCACCTTTATAAAGTAAATAGGTGGCTGTTGTGTGCCGTGCAGAATGAAAGGTTATTTGTTTATTTATCTTGCTTTCTTCAGCTATTTTCTTTAAACATCGGTTTAAATGTTGGTTTGTTGCTGGTGGAAATATATTTGAATTACCAAGCTTATAATATTTGTAAATAATATCTTTAGCCTTTCCGTTAAATAGCGTTTCAATTGGAATTTTTACAGGCTTTTCGGTAGTGTTAATGTTTTTAACTGCCTTTTTTATTATCCAGTTTTCGCCATTTACAAAGACAATATTAGAAATTTCCAAACTCATTACATCCGAATAACGCAAACCAGTATAAACAGAAAACAAAAACAAATCTTTTGCTAATTGGTATTTCTCCAAATCATTTTTTAAAATACAATTTTCAATTTTTTCAATTTCAAAAGGCGTTAAATATTGTCTTTCACTTTCGATTTTTTTAACTTTAAATTTCTTGAAAGGATATTGATTAATATCAATTAAATCTTTATTAATCGCTAAATTAACATAGGTTTTAATGTTTTTAAAATATTTATAAATTGTGTTTTGATTTAATTTCCTTGATGGTTGATTTTTAAATTTAACATCACATTTTGACGACCTTACAAACCTCTCGAAATCGTGCAATAATTCAAAATTAATCCCATCCATGGGAATATTTTTATTAAACTGATTTAGGCGGTTTAGTGTGCTTTTATGATTTTTCTTTGTTGCTTCTGTAAGGTTTGAATTTTCTAATTCCAGTTTAAAAAACTCATTAAAATTAGAAAAATCGTTTTTCTTATAAACATCATCAAACATATCTATAAAAAAAGGCTTTTTGGAGTTTAAAAAACTTAATTCAAATTCTTCATAATCGGTAAGAATTTGATTTAAACGCTGATTAAGTTGGATGCTGTTAGGATGAGAAGATTTAAAACGATTTTTTGAATTATCCCAAAATTCCGGTTTTCCCTTGATTTTTGTATCTATAATTTTTCGATTTCCGTTTAATCTTAATTCTAAATGAATTGATGCAAAACCGTTTTTGTCTAATCTATTTCTACGGTTATACCTAATGTTAATGAGTGTTTTAGCCATTTTATTTAGTGTTAATGTTGTACAAAAGTAGAAATAAAAACGCTCAAAAAAGTGTTACCGAATTGTTACGGATCAATCTCAAAAGTTGTGTGCAAATTGAAATAAGTTTTCGATTTTTGCAGTAAACTTTAAGAACATTGGATCATTATCTGGAACTGCTGAAACATA
>NZ_QNUG01000094.1 GCF_003385395.1 Epilithonimonas hispanica
CTGAAAACGATGTCGGCTTTGTGATTAGATCTTCGCGCAGTTTTTCATACTTGCTAATTTCATTCGTAATTGTGGGAGATTTAAACTTGATGTTATTGAATTTAGAAAGTACCAGTTCAATTTTTTCTTGAGTTTCTATTACATTTACTTCATTTTCATTTTGGTTTTCAATCCTCGTAGAATCTTCGATTTCTGTATTTCCTTTTTTGGGTACAGAAACTTTATTTTCAACTTTAGCTTCTTCCTCTAAAAACAAATCTTCAAACAGATTTCCGATCCGTTGGGTTTCTATCCTATTTTTAAACTGGTCAATCTTAAATAAAGCTTCATCTAAATTTCCGCGAATATATTTTTCTAATCGCCCGAACCGGTTGGTTTTCTCTCGGGTTTCACCCAAAATTCTTGCTGGGTTATCATCGAAATAATTAGAAATATCAGTAGAGATATTTTGAGTGTTTTTTCTTAGAATGATAATGTCGGTTCCGATTTGTGTTCCTGCAAAAGCTCCATTGGGTAAGCGGAAACCTTCCAGAATATTGGCATTTTTTAAATTGC
Organism: Epilithonimonas hispanica; assembly: GCF_003385395.1. Classification (GTDB taxonomy): domain Bacteria; phylum Bacteroidota; class Bacteroidia; order Flavobacteriales; family Weeksellaceae; genus Epilithonimonas; species Epilithonimonas hispanica. The sequence goes on from NZ_QNUG01000094.1 coordinate 556, forward strand.
TTCGACGGTTCAGCCAAGATGATGGAAGTACCATTGCCAAAACTCCATTAGGTTTTAGTGAATCCAAAGACCGTTTAACGAAATAATCTTCGTATTTTGAAATTTTAGGCTCCTCTCCCAACCCCTTGTAAAGTCCCCGATGTTCACCATAGGGCGGATTCCCGATGACCAAATCATACTTTTCTGAAAAATCTTTTGAGTCTTTTCTATTACCTCGATCATCAATAAATTCAGTTTCAAACGAACGAAGATTAATGTCCGCCTCGGGATGTAGAATTTTGGCAATTTTTGCGGTGGTCTCGTTGATTTCAAAACCTGTAATTTTAGAATTTACAGATAATCGGTGAGTAGCATAAATGAAATTTCCGGTTCCAATACTAGGTTCTAAAATAGAAATTTCTTTTTGGGTTTTGAAATGGTCTTTGATTAAATTACGGACGGCATCAACGATTTTATCCTGCGTGTAGTATTCATCTAAAATCCCTCTACCCTCTTTTGAAGTTCCACCACTTTGGAATTGGTTGCAGATTACTTTTAAATTATCAGTGATGTTAAGATTTTCCTTTAGAAAGATTTTGTGGTCGTCAGAAACAAAACAAGCTGCGGAAACCAATTCTGCAACTTGTTCATTATTCAGTTTTCGGTCTTTATATCTTGAAATGAGAGCATCAAGCTCTACATAATTTGTTGAATTTTCGCTTACCTCGGAAAATCTTCCTTCGGATCTTCGTCTATCGGATACAGGTCTCCCGGATATGATTCCGCCCAAGGAATGTTCTCTTCCCTCATTTTTTTGAGCATTTTTCGATTGTGTTCCACCATCGGATCCTCTTTCTCGGTCTCTGTTTCCCAAATTGCTCCGCTCTGTGCCTGCAAGTCCATTTCCAGCATTGTTGCTGCCCAATGATTGTCCGCTTCCGTAACTTCCGATTTGCTCGGATTGGTTTTTTGAGCCAAGTTCTCCAGTGTGTTGTTCAGGTGTTCCGTTTCCCACTTGCTGAGAATCGGATGTTCTTCCGGATTCAATTGCATTGCTTTCATTTTCAGAAATTTTTGGTTCAACTAAATTAGTATTTTTATCTTGACGATTGAGTTTATTGTCTAAATATTCGCTTAGGTCTTGATTCCCATTTTCAGAAATTTCATACAACGGACGAACGTCTTTGATATTTTTGCCATTAAATTCTGTAAGAATTTTCATGGTTATTGCATTTCCCGTTCTGTCCCCGGTAAGACAAAGAAACATTTTACCATCATAATTCTGATATCTATTGAGGAACTTTTTGCTATTTGAACCGGAATTAAGCGTAATCAATGTTCTATTATTGACTTTCTTATTCATTTGAAGAAGCTCCAAGAATGAAAGCATATCCTTACTGTTTGTGAAAACAATAAGTTCCTTTTTATTTCCTTCAACTACAGAAATGTCATCATTTATCTCATTAAAAAAATCTTCATCTTTCACTTTTTTCTGTTTTTTATGAAGTGGTTAAATTCAAAAATTTCTTTGGCTTCACTGTCCCAGTTTTTCCTTGATATTAATTGAAGCGTCACGAATATGTCCGTCTTTTTATTGTAAGAATCAATCCTTTCGAGCCTTCCGTGGTAGTCATTTTCCGCGTGTTTGTAAATAGAGTACGGTAAGATAGTATCGGTCGGATAAATGTAAAACCGGGTGTACATCCAAGGTGAGTTGATTTCAAACCGTTTGTATTTTTTCTTAAACAAAACCGTATCACTAAGATTCTTTCTGTTTCTGTAATTGGGGATTTTTTCCTGAGAAAACAATGTTCCTACTTTTTTCTCTTCAACCGAAAGCGGCTTTTGTTTCTTTATGATGTCTGACAGAATAATTTTGCCGGGATTTTCATCTTCAATGGTATAGCACAATGAATCTTTAATGAAATAAATCTGTTGGGTTATTTCGGGAGCATCAGCATCCGGAATCCTTTCTATAATAGAATCTCCCGAATAATTAAGGCTTGACAAATGAAAACTTTGGATTTTGTCCAGATTTTTGGAAACATCAAAATATACATTGGAGACAACATCGATTCCTCCTTTTTCGGATTTGATTTCTTTGTGGCAGGAAGTGCTTACAAAAAGAAA
>NZ_QNUG01000095.1 GCF_003385395.1 Epilithonimonas hispanica
ACAGCCTATTGTTTCTTTCCAAAAAAACCGTCACTCAACTTGAAAAAAGTAAATGACGGTCAATTATTTTTGAACTTCGCTTAACCCGAACTCAGGTTATTTATTATCCTCAGATGATAATTCTGTAAAGTAATCTTCTGGATTTGCATCAGTGTATTCATCTTCGAACTTTTCATCTGCTTCATTTTCCGAATTTAACAGAGGAATGGGAATAGATATAGGTCCCCATTCTGTTCCTGTTCCTTGTTGATGCGTGGATGTAAAAGTTCTTGAATTACAACTGCCCCAATGATGATGCGCATGAGCTACACAAGTCCAAATTCCTGTTGATTCATTCAAATTACAAGAATTAGGAATTCTAAATGATGGTGTATAACATTTACCTTTTCTATATGCATTAGCTGCATCATCCGCAATTTTCATTGCCATTTCTTTACTTTTGTGACTACCGTAGAAATATTTTCCCATATTTATCGTTTTTTGAGGTTATTTAGTTAATCTAACAGTTCATTAATTCTGTTTTCCAATGATTCAGTAATGAAATCTTCTATCAATCCTATTTTGCGCTCTGTGTACTGGGTAACAAGCATATCATTAAAAAATGCACCTTTATTTTCATAAGTAAAAAGCGGAAATCCTTCTTTCATAGTCAAAAAATTAATTAATAATCTAGCAGTTCTTTTGTTACCATCAATAAAAGGTTGATTAAGCCAAATTTCTTGTGCTAAAAGTGAAGATTTTTTAATCACATTTGTTTTACTCATTTCAATACGCCTAAATAACATTTGCATATTGAGATTAACATTTTCGGGATTACTCAAAGGCTCTATTCTCTGTGTATTTCCACTTGAAGTTGTAATTTGAATCTATTGTTCACAGCCTTAAAATCTCCTATTTTTTGACCTTTATCTTTGTAACTAAGATATTAATCATCTTGGAATAAAGTTCCCACTGTAAGCCAATTAAGTTCTTTCATTAGTTCTATTGAAAGCGGTTCCTGTTCTCTTACAGCCTTGAGCATTCTGATTAGTGCCTTATAAGTTCCTTTTTGCTCCAAAATATCTCGGGTTTTGATATTATCTCCAGATACTTCGCCATTATCAATAATTGATTGTGTTTGAGCTAAAGTTAAATTATTACCCTCCAATTGATTTGTAGAGTGAATATATCTAGCTAGTAGCTCTCTTTCTTGTTCTAAGCTTAGAACTATGTTTTGAGATTTATATTTATCGAGTAAAATAAAAATATCCATTTTATTTATCGTTATTTAAATTAATTATTTTGTAAAAGGTTGTTTTACTTCCAATTTTAAAAGCTTTCATAATATCTTCAACTGGAAGTTCTTTACTTTCATACGAAGCTTTTACCAAGGGCGCAATTTTTTGATATTTTTCAGTCATTCCTTTTGGTCTCCCGCCATTTTTTCCTCTTGCTCTAGCAGATTTCAATCCTGCGTTTGTTCTTTCTATTAAAACATTCCTCTCGTGTTCAGCTAAAACGCAAAATATTTGAAAAATCATTTTCCCACTTGCAGAACTTGTATCAATATTTTCAGAAATAGATTTAAAATGAATTCCTCTTTCATTTAGTTCAGTTACAAACTTGATAAGCCCAACGGTACTTCTTCCAACTCTGTCTAATCTCCAAACTGTTAAAATATCTCCTTTACGAATAAATTTCAATAATTCATTAAGTTGTGGCTTTTCTGATTTAACACCACTAACTTTATCAATAAAGATTTTTTCAGTTCCAATATTTTTCAAAGCATCAGTTTGTAAATCCAAATTTTGTTCAAACTTGCTTACTCTTGCATATCCTATTAACATAGTACACTTTACTCATTTAATACGAATATAATGTAATTTGAAATAATGTACAACGAAAATGTACTTGAGATTAATAATATTTTTGGATTTTTGAAAATACTTATTATTACAGTAAACCGACCGTTTTTTTATACTTTTTTCTTTTTAGCGCAACTTTTTCTTTTTTCAAAAAAAAGTTATCCACAATGGATGTTTTTTCCGACTATAAAACATTTGTTTTTTAAATAAACAAATGTTTTTAAATACATAGTTTTTTAGGGTTGCGCAAAGCCTTTATTCATGGGAGCTTAGAGTATGCTACTATGTAGGTCATTCCGGGCTAACTATGTAGGTCATTCCGGGGAAAACGGCTTTAACTATGTAGGTCATTCCGGGGATTTCAATTTAACTATGTAGGTCATTCCGGGGGTAAAACCTAAAAAAGCATGTTAACTATGTAGGTCATTCCGCTAACTATGTAGGTCATTCCGCTAACTATGTAGGTCATTCCGCTAACTATGTAGGTCATTCCGCTAACTATGTAGGTCATTCCG
>NZ_QNUG01000096.1 GCF_003385395.1 Epilithonimonas hispanica
TGATGCGAACAGAACAAAGTTCATTGACATAACAATATAACAACCAAGTAAGGAAAAAAAACCAAAGCGTCAATTTTAAATTGAGTTTGAGTATAAGGACAAACAAACATACAATGGAGAGTTTGATCCTGGCTCAGGATGAACGCTAGCGGGAGGCCTAACACATGCAAGCCGAGCGGTAGAGTATCTTCGGATACTTGAGAGCGGCGCACGGGTGCGGAACACGTGTGCAACCTGCCTTTATCTGGGGGATAGCCTTTCGAAAGGAAGATTAATACCCCATAATATATTGAGTGGCATCACTTAATATTGAAAACTCCGGTGGATAGAGATGGGCACGCGCAAGATTAGATAGTTGGTAGGGTAACGGCCTACCAAGTCGATGATCTTTAGGGGGCCTGAGAGGGTGATCCCCCACACTGGTACTGAGACACGGACCAGACTCCTACGGGAGGCAGCAGTGAGGAATATTGGACAATGGGTGAGAGCCTGATCCAGCCATCCCGCGTGAAGGATTAAGGTCCTATGGATTGTAAACTTCTTTTGTATAGGGATAAACCTACTCTCGTGAGAGTAGCTGAAGGTACTATACGAATAAGCACCGGCTAACTCCGTGCCAGCAGCCGCGGTAATACGGAGGGTGCAAGCGTTATCCGGATTTATTGGGTTTAAAGGGTCCGTAGGCGGATGTGTAAGTCAGTGGTGAAATCTCGCAGCTTAACTGCGAAACTGCCATTGATACTGCATGTCTTGAGTAAATTTGAAGTGGCTGGAATAAGTAGTGTAGCGGTGAAATGCATAGATATTACTTAGAACACCAATTGCGAAGGCAGGTCACTAAGATTTAACTGACGCTGATGGACGAAAGCGTGGGGAGCGAACAGGATTAGATACCCTGGTAGTCCACGCCGTAAACGATGCTAACTCGTTTTTTGTGCTTCGGCATGAGAGACTAAGCGAAAGTGATAAGTTAGCCACCTGGGGAGTACGTTCGCAAGAATGAAACTCAAAGGAATTGACGGGGGCCCGCACAAGCGGTGGATTATGTGGTTTAATTCGATGATACGCGAGGAACCTTACCAAGACTTAAATGGGAATTGACAGATTTAGAAATAGATCCTTCTTCGGACAATTTTCAAGGTGCTGCATGGTTGTCGTCAGCTCGTGCCGTGAGGTGTTAGGTTAAGTCCTGCAACGAGCGCAACCCCTGTCGCCAGTTGCTACCATTCAGTTGAGGACTCTGGCGAGACTGCCTACGCAAGTAGAGAGGAAGGTGGGGATGACGTCAAATCATCACGGCCCTTACGTCTTGGGCCACACACGTAATACAATGGCCGGTACAGAGGGCAGCTACACAGCGATGTGATGCAAATCTCGAAAGCCGGTCTCAGTTCGGATTGGAGTCTGCAACTCGACTCTATGAAGCTGGAATCGCTAGTAATCGCGCATCAGCCATGGCGCGGTGAATACGTTCCCGGGCCTTGTACACACCGCCCGTCAAGCCATGGAAGTCTGGGGTACCTGAAGTCGGTGACCGTAACAGGAGCTGCCTAGGGTAAAACAGGTAACTAGGGCTAAGTCGTAACAAGGTAGCCGTACCGGAAGGTGCGGCTGGAACATCTCATTTTAGAGACAATACGTCAAAAAATATTAAAAGAGCCTTATATAAAAAATAAAGCTTTGGTTTTTTTTACTCGGTTGCTTATATTAACAAATAAACCCACTAGAAATTAGTACAGGGATAGAGAGATTTTAGATTACAAATTATAGATTTTAGATTTAAAAATCATTTAAAATTTTCAATTTAAAATTTAAAATTATAATGAAGTCTCGTAGCTCAGCTGGTTAGAGCGCTACACTGATAATGTAGAGGTCGGCAGTTCGAGCCTGCCCGAGACTACTAATTACAAGACGGGAGATTAGAAGACAAGAGATGGGAGACGAAAAAAGTCTCAGATCTCAAATCTAAACATCTCAAGTCTAAAACTAGAGGGGGAATTAGCTCAGCTGGCTAGAGCGCCTGCCTTGCACGCAGGAGGTCAAGGGTTCGACTCCCTTATTCTCCACTGTTTTAGGAGTTTGATTTAAAAGTTACGA
>NZ_QNUG01000097.1 GCF_003385395.1 Epilithonimonas hispanica
ATTTTTTTTTGTAGCCATTTCATGAGTTTTTAAAAGGTTAATAAAAACAAAGTTACTAAAACGGCGAATGGGAAAAGCTACCGGAGGTTTAGTTCAACAAGGTATTGCCAAAAGCGGGGCTGAAGTTTTTCAATTGAAAATTTTTGCTATATTTGAACTGTGGTATTTCTATTGAAGTTCGGTGCTAAATTCCCCCGCCTTCGGCAATACCCGATCGTTGTAGGCAATTATACAGAACGACCCGTCAATGAAGAAAATATCGACATTTATACTTTTAATTTTACTGATACAAACCACGTATTCTCAGAATTTTGGAGATTTTCCCAAAATTGCAAAGGAGAAACTTCATAGAGATTTAGATTTATTGTATCAAGGCTTGGACAAGTTTCATTCTGGAATGTACTGGTACACCCCAAAAGACAGCGTTGATTTTGCTTTCCAAACTGCGAAAAACAAAATCACAACCGACCTTAATGTTTATGAATTTCACAAAATAATTGCACCATTAGTAGCATTATCAAGAGAAGACCACACAGACATTTTTTTACCAAAAGAAGTTAAAGAACAGACCAATAAAAATGAAAATATTCGATTTTTACCTTTAACTGTGGTTTTCTTGGGCGAGAAGTTATATTGTGTCAAAAATGCTTCAAATAATTCTGCAAAAATTGAAAATCTTGAAATTGAAAAAATCAATGGAGAAACACCCAAAGAAATTGTCACAAAAATTGGAATTTTATTTACATCAGATGGGTACATAAAATCTGTAAAATACAGTGATTTGGGTGGTTTTAATTTTTCTAAAAACTATTTTTACTACTATGGAATAATTGAGAAATATGAAGTGAAATTCAAAGAAATTACAGAGCCTATCACAATTAATTCATTGTCAATTAGTCAAATTAATGAAAACCTAAAAAAGAACAACAATATTGACAAAGAAAAAACTGAAAATGAACCTTTGCAATTCAAAATTATAAATGCAAAAACAGCTTATTTGGATATTCAAACATTCTCAAACGACATAATTAAAAGAGAAAGCAAATATAAAACATTAAAAAAGTTCTTGAAACAAAGTTTTTCCGAAATAAAAGAACATAATATTAAAAATGTGATTATTGACGTTAGTAAAAATGGCGGTGGAACTGAAGGAAATGAAGGTTTGTTATATTCTTATTTTGGCGATAATTACCAAAAATACTCTAAAGTAAGAGTCAAAACTCAAAAAGCAATCCTTAATAATGGAATTGACAAACCGATAAAACTTAAAGTATTCGGATTTTTAGAACGAATTTTTGTAAACAAAAAAATGAAAGATGGAAGTCTTGAAAGAAAAAATAATTTAGGTCTCGGACTTATGGCATACAAAAAAGCACCAAAAAACACCTTTAAAGGTAATGTGTATGTTCTCATTAGTCCAATAACATATTCTGGCGGTAGCGAATTTTCAAATATGATGTATTCGCAAGGATTAGCAACATTTATTGGACAAGAAACAGGCGGAGGTTATTATGGAAATACGAGTGGATATAGTCAAGATTTAACTTTGCCAAATTCCAAAATAACCATTGAAATCCCAGCATTACAATTTGTGATGAATGTTGAACCAAAATTACCATTTGGAAGTGGAGTAAAACCCAATTACGAAGTAATCCCAACAATAAATCAATATATTAATAATGAAAATATTTACTTAGAATATGCATTAAAATTAATAAGCGAAAAACAATAACTGCCTACAATAACTAAGCTTTAGCTTCGCTCTGTTCACTTCGTTCGGGTCGTTTTGTCTGCAAGACAAGAAATGAAAGCCCGTTGAAAGGAAGCTCCGGTAGCTTTTCTTGATTTTCAGTTTATTATCGACGGAAAATTTTAAAGTTATTCGAATCCGTCTCACAACTTGAGGCGGATTTTTTTTGGTTATAATTGTTATTTTTTGTATATTTATATCTGATAATCAGATATTTGTCTATGAATTTCAAG
>NZ_QNUG01000098.1 GCF_003385395.1 Epilithonimonas hispanica
TAATAATTCGTTAAATATTTGAATTTCAGAAACTTAAATATACGAATTATTACTTTTCATTGCAAATTTTATTTCATTTCTTATCCCGAACTCAGGTTAATTAATACTCTAAATCACGAATAATAATTATATATTTGTATAATTATATAATTATATAAATGGCTGAAATAATTTTAACCACTCATCAAAAAGGTGGTGTAGGAAAATCGACATTGACACTCAACCTGGTATCAAATTTAAGACAGAATGCAAAAGTTTGTATTGTTGATATGGATATGCAAGGCTCTCTTCTAAATATTCGAGAACTGTCAGATGTTCCAATTTTTTCTGCAGACAAATTAAAAGAAGTTATTAAATCTGACTATGATTTCATTTTCATAGATATACCTCCTTATTTATCTGAAAAAATAACCGAATTGTGTGATGTGGTTGATGTTATTATTATACCTACAAAAGTAGGAGTTTTAGACCTTTTAGCAATTAAATCTACTATTAATACAGTTAAAGATTCTAAAGCCGAAAAGAAGGCAATTATTGTCTTCAATATGATTAAGCCTAACACCACTTTGACGGAAGAAATAAAAGACCAATTAAAAGAATACAATGTGAAAGTTTCTAAAAATATGATTTCTGACTTAGTTGTTTTTTCTCGTTCAGTCTTATTAAATGGGGTTGAAGAAAATAATAAAGCACAGAAGCAAATTGATAACTTGACAAAAGAAATATTAACATTATCAATCAATTAAAAGTATATAATTATATAATTATATAAATTACACAATATGGCAAAGCAAGATTTTTCCGCCCTTATAGGCAAAGCAAAAAACGCCCCGGTTACAACACCGAAACAGATTGTAGTTCCTGTAAAGGAAAAAAAAGAAGAAACAATTTTTTCTTTGTACATCCCTACTGAAAAATTGAAAAAATTGAAATTGATGTCAGCAGAAAAAGGTATAAGCCTAAAAGAACTAATAAATACTGCAATTGATGAAAAGCACTTTAAATGAGTAATTTATAAATATTTTTTTTTGGGGGGGGGTAGTGGAATTACGGAAAATCTGGATGTTAAATTAAATCCTAAAAAGATGAAAAAACCTAACAATGAAACTATTAAAGCAATGGTAGAGCTTAAAGCGGGCGATGGAGTAAAGTTTAATAATGCTAATGAACTATTCGGAGAAATAACGGAAAATGAAATTTACGAAAATCATATCAAAAGAATCTTCGAACTAATGCAAACCGAAATCAAACCCAATTCTAAAGAATCTGATGAATTGGAAGCACTTTCTATTTTGGTTAAAAATTATGAAGATCAAATTTATCGGATGGATAAACAAACTGTAAGTCGTGAAGAAATTATGAAAGCTTTAGAATAATAAAAGAAAAAGCGGGATTTTCACCCGCTTTTCTCATTTAATCTTCTCCTTCCAAGCAAAAGCTGAAATTTAAAAATGTTAAACATCCCTTGAATTTTCTTTTTTTGAAAATTGCTACTAACAGAACTAACAGTCCTGTTATCCATACTAAACTAAATAAGTCTATCATAATTTTGATTTTTGTTTATTCATAAATATTTCGTAAAACTAAATTGTTTTATTTTTTTTTTCGTTTTGTCATTTTTAGCTGTTACTCTCTCACTAAAATCACGTTCAACTCTTAATTGGTAAATCTCCTTTTTCTCAATCTTTAAAGTTGTGACGCAATAATATGGTAAAAAAAAATCCCTCCGCTGTTGCGAAAGGATTTCTATCCAGCAAAGATAGAGCTTACTATTTTGATATACAAAAGGGTTAATTTTTAAATTAAACTTTACTCATAAAATATCTCAAATAGTAAAAATACAGAATAAAAAAAGCGGGATTTTACCTAGTCATGGTCGGAAGATTTTTCTTCCGACTTTTTATTTTTTTTCACCAAAAAAATAAAAGAACTCAACCTATTGATTATTAGTTAATTAGTTTGTTTT
>NZ_QNUG01000099.1 GCF_003385395.1 Epilithonimonas hispanica
ATAACAGCATTAACTTTCATTCAGTTTGTAAATGTTTTTGTTTTCAGTAGAAAAATGAATAGACTTAAAATTGAATTAATTTAATAATGCACTACGAGTTATTTACATATTTTCCATTGTACTTGTAAAGGTCAATAACTATTTCGTTTTTGTTTTCGGTTCTGTTGGAAAAAACACAAACATTTTTTTCCGTCAAGAAAAAATCAGAATTTGTGTTATAGGTTTTACCTCGTTCATAATAATAATTATTATCTGAATTTATAATAGTAGGAAGAGGGGTTTTATCCTTAGTTGCAAATTCTGATATTTCAGTATTTTCTATAACCCAAGCATTGGAAGATTTTTCATTAACATAAACAATTTTATTCTCATATTTTTTAAAGTTGCCAGTATATTGGAGAAATAATTTTGGAAAAAAAGAAAGCGAATCGCTTCTTATGATGTTTAGTTTCTCAATGGTTTTAGTATTTAAATCAAAATAAAAGAATCCAAAATTGAAACCGTTTCCATCGTAATATTCTCCTAGAAATAATATTTTTTCTTTGTTAAGAAAAATCGCATTTACGACTTTGATTTTATCACTTATTAATTTATTATTTAGATACAATTTCCAATTTTGAGTATATAATAGATTTTTTGAAATATTTAAAATTACTGGATTGAAATTCTTATTGATTTGGAATTTAAACGTCGATTTTTCAGTGAAATTTTCATCTAAAGTCAGAAACTTTCCCTCTACAAATTGATTTTCAGAATTTGATTGTTTTTTATATAATGCAATAAGATTCGAAGGTGCGGAAAAATATTTATTTTCTGTATTATAACTTTTAACAACTCGAAATTCACTTTCTTTAAAATTTCTATTGAAAATATATTTCTTGCTATCATTTTTAAATACAAAATTGATAAGAATTATGAGTATAAGAAAAATATTAATTATCAAAAGATGCTTTATCTTCATTAGAAAACTTTAAAGATATTATTGTTAAAAAAATCAAAGAAAAATTTATAAATAAATGTTTCTCAAATGAAAGTCCATTTAAAACTCCTCCACATCCGCAAACCTCGTAGCGGTTTGTAAAATTTAGAAATGTAATATATATTGTGAAAACCATAAAAATTATCAAACTTGCAAATAAGCCTTTCTTTTTGAAAATTAAAAGAATGATAATATTTAGTAATTCAATAACTAAAACCAAGTACGTCAAAATCTTAGCTCCCAAAGAACCATATAAACCAGTTTTAAAAATGTTGCTTGTAAATGCCGGTATATCAATCACTTTATTAACAAAAACATAAGTTAAAAAGAGTATTAAGAAATAATAAATTATTTCTGATATGTTTTTTCTACTTGATGATTTCGATATAGTTATCATTATCTTTTAAATATTTAAGCATTAAATTTTCTTGCTTTTTAATATAATCTGACGACAGTGGCTTCGCTAATGTCATATAATCTCCATCGGGGTAAGTAATGATGTTTTCCTTTAATTTTTTTGCAGGATCTACTTTATAATTTTTAAATGCTTTGTAATATTTTTCTTTAGAAGTTTTTATAGTACGACTGAAAATTTTGGGAGTAAACACACCCTCTTCCTTAATCTTTTCTAAACCAACTATTTTAAAAATATAAGAATCTGTTTCATCTCTTGCTGACACTATCAATCCTGGCAAGCCCCCAAATTTATATGGGCCATAGGCAAATGGTATTTCAGTTGTGAAATTTACAATCCATTTTCTTCCGCCTATTGTCGCTGTTGCTTCTTGAGAATTATAATTCTCGATTTTTACTTTTCTTGCAGAAATATCCCATTTTGCATCTTTACCGTCAGGATGTAAATTCCAGTGATATTGACCACCCAATTTCAAATCAAAGTGACCAGGTAATTTCGGTTTAAATTGACCACCCTTAATTTTGATAAAAACTCTTGTT
>NZ_QNUG01000100.1 GCF_003385395.1 Epilithonimonas hispanica
AAAGTCACTATAAAATTTCTGACTAAAGTCCATATACCTTTATTCTTCGTATTGGGTATTTCATTTCGTCCATATATTCCCACTTTAATATAATCAATTCCTTTTTCAATAATGAATGTAGATGTTGCACTATCAGAATAAAAATGTTCTATATGTTTAGGATTTCCTTTAGGAGACGCAGAAGGTCTGCAGGTAATCAAATGTATTTCTTTTTCATCATTAGTTGTCAAAGTGATTTCATCGATTCTCACCCAGTCATAACCTTTTGAACCGACATTACCTGGACCGGGAATGTCAATTCTAATAAAATCACCGACCCGAGGATGCCTGTCTATATGCAATCCTAAAGAATTAAACAGGTTAAAGTCAGCAAAACCATTTCCTGAATAATCATTCCAGTAATTAATAGAGTAAAAACGATTTTTTAGAATGCTAAATTTATTATCTAATATTTCCGGTACAATAATGTTTTTCTGACTTTCTGTATCGTGAAATGATCCCTTATATTGTATTGGAACTCCTCGTATTGATTTTGCTTTCATACGGATCAGCTTTATTTTTTTGTAATTTAAAATTTCATTAGAAAAAATCAGAGAACAATTAATTGCTCTCTGATTGATATACTTCTAATAAAGAAAGCTTAGTAATTTATTTACTTAGCTTTTACATTCAAATTTGTATCAGCAAGCTTTGTCAATGACTTGTCGCATTGTTTTTCTTCTTCTAATGTGGCAAGTAGATTTTTTAATGCTACTTTTTCTTTCAACACTTTTGCAAAAGCAGCTAATGTTCCATAGGTGGCAATTTCATAGTGTTCAACTTTTTGAGAAGCGGCAATAATGCCGGCATCTCGTACAGTTCCCGGTTCTGTTTCCTTTAGAATACTATCGGCTTCGTCCAACAAACCCTGCATAGCATCACATTTTTTAGCCTGTGCTTTTTTACCCATAGATTTGAAACATTCTTCCAATCGGCTTACGTGTCCTTCAGTTTCTTTTAAATGTTGGACAATAGCATTTTTCAACTTCTCATTGGTAGCATTTTTGTGCATTTTTGGTAAGGCTTTTACCAATGCTTTTTCTGCCCAATAGATATCTTTGAGACCATCCTCAAAAAGATCTTTCAATTCTTTTGCAGCATCTTTTTTTGCCGGAGTTTTTCGTACAGTTGTCTTTTTTGCGGTAGTTGCCATAATTTTTTATTTAAATATTTTGAATTTAATATTTGCTATTTTAATGAATCCTTCATCCTAAGTTATTACTTCTAAATGATCTCTCTTTACTTCACATCTAAGACAACCAATAACATACTCCATAAAATAGTTTTGTGCATCAACCGCTTTTGTCATTGGATGAAGTTCAATCTTATCACTTCTGATGATTGTCCCTTTATAAGAAATACAGTAGTAAGCATAAATCTCACCGTTGGATTCTTCTACAGGTGTAGCAAATCCGGTTGTGGCAATTCCCCATTCTGTATTAAAAAGCTTAGCAACATTTATAGCCATTTGCTCACTAATATTTCTTGATACGCAGTTCGCAGATATAGCCTCGTCTTGATCAATATTTAATAGGTTGACTTTTTGTTCCAAATTATATGCAGTTAAGCCACCTTTATAGAATTGTTCCGCTTGAGGGATTTGCGAAAAAGCCATTTGCAGTGAACCCGAAGTAACACTTTCTGCTATTGAAATAGTTTCTTCTCTTTTAAGAAGATGCTGTCCAATATTATTTAATGTCAGGTTAGATGATTCCATAATAATATAATTTGAAGTGATTAAAAAAGAATAATTTAGTTCGATTCTTTAAAACAATTCTTCTGCCAAAACTTATCATCATTTCAAATTACATAATGAAATATTGTTTAAATTTTTTATGATTTGAATCACAATATATAACTCATTTACAATTAAATAA
>NZ_QNUG01000101.1 GCF_003385395.1 Epilithonimonas hispanica
ATCACCCACAAAAAAAGAGACTCTTCTCAAAGTCTCTTGTATCTCTAAAAATCTTTTGTCGATAAACCCATAGTGTGGGAAAATACCCAACCAAAAGCTCCCGAAGCTTCTGTTCAACAGGGTTTTCATTGTTCGTGCTGCGCACGCAACGAAAACTTAGCTATTATGTGCAGTTTCTTTATTCTTCAATTTTTCTTTTATAAAAAATATAATCTGTGTTAATCGGTTCTATTCCACAATTTTTAATATCAGTTGCAATTTGAGCACGGTGATAAGTCGAATGGTTTATAATATGGAATAAAACATCTTCAATTTTATTTGTAAATTTTTGTCCTTTTGAATTTTGGTATTCAATCACATTTTCAAGACTTTTTTCACGAATTATTTTCAAAGTTTTTGTATAATTTTCATAATTTATGTCCGAGATGTTATTCCAATCGTTAATTTGCCAAACCCCAAATTCAGTTTCATTTTCAATTCTAGCGTTCCATATTTGTTGAGCGTTCATTAGATGATTTATAAGTTCCAATGATTTTTCAGGAACTTCTTGAAAATTTTCCGTCAAAAACTCAATCCATTTTTTATTAAAATGATAGTTATACTCAAATAATTCGTTTAATTTTTCCTTCATTTGGACGCTGTTTCGGTGAAATTGCACATAACGTTTCGGGGCTTGGCGATGGCGGGCAAATCGAAGCCGAAACTTTCAACTAAAATACAAATTTTAATCGAAGCACAAAACGTGAATTTTTGACGTTCCGCCCGCTATTGCCAAACCCTTGTTGAACTAAACCTTCGGTAGCCCCGTCTGCATATTTTTGATTACTTTGTAAAACTAATTAAAAATCAATAGAATGGCAACAAAAAAAAGAGTTTAGAAGAGCTCAGAGAAAACAAGATCATCAATCAGGCAAAGCGCGAAGTTCCGGGATTTGCGGAGCTTTTGCAAAGGTTTGAACGTACGGTTTCGGTGTTGGGAAGAAGCCAAAGTACGTTTCAAAATTACTCCAGACACGTCGCTGCGGTGTCGCTGCATTTCGGAAAAATTCCTACAGAGCTCGATTCAGATCAAATTCATGATTACCTTTTTTACCTTCAGAAAAAATCTAAATCGCCTTCGCAATCGTATTTTAAACATACCGTTTACGGACTTCGGTTTCTGTTGAAATCGGAAGGATTGAGCTATGATTTTTTGAGTCTTCCGGAAATTAAAAGAGAGAAAAAACTGCCTGTAATGTTCAGTAAACAGGAGGTTTGGCAGATACACGCATAAAATCGCTATCAGCAACCAGAGATTCAGAAAAATTGACGCGGAAACGGTAACTTTTTCTTACAAAGATTACCGCCAAAAAGGCATCAAAAAGCAGATGGTTTTGAGCCACGAGGAGTTTATCCGCCGTTTTGTGATGCATATTTTGCCCAAAAGATTTGTGAAAATCCGTCATTATGGTTTTTTGAGCAGCACTTGGAAGCGTATCAAGCTTAAAAATCTACAACAAAAATTAGGCATCCAGCCTAAAGAAAAGCTTCCGCCAAAAGTTTTTCAGCCGAAATGTAGTTGTTGTAAAGTTGGAAATTTGGTAACGATTGCCACGTTCGATCTTCGAGGTCCGCCAAGTTGGTTTTTGGAGATGAGCCGAAATTTACCTGCTCCTAAATCTGCATTTTAGCGGATTTGGGTAAGGGATATGTCTAAACGTGAAAGAAAACACAATAAAACCAAGAAAAAACCACCAAAATCGCCCACAAAAAAAGAGACTCTTCTCAAAGTCTCCTGTATCTCTAAAAATCTTTTGTCGATAAACCCATAGTGTGGGAAAATACCCAGCAAAAAGCTCCCGAAGCTTCCGTTCAACAGGGTTTTCATTGTTCGTGCTTCGCACGCAACGAAAACTTAGCTATTA
>NZ_QNUG01000102.1 GCF_003385395.1 Epilithonimonas hispanica
ACTAACATTGGCAAAGTGTACATAAAACCTAAACTAATGGCTCTACGTGTATCTTTTTCATTTTTCTGACCAAATAAATTGGTTTCGTGTTCATCCATACCCATTTTACGATACCTCCAGTCGAAACCGATGAATGGCATAAACCATTGCATTTTACCAATATATCTTCCTAAATGAGTTTCTATCTCATAGCCGTGCATATCATTATAACCTAAACGCCATTCTGTACCTAAACTCCATCTTGCATTTTGAAGCATTGCGTCACCATCATTTCCGTTAGTTGCAAAATCATTTTGTGCCATAAAATGAGGCATATTGCTTTCTCTTTGCAACATATTATATGCTTGTTTCTTGTCAGGCAAATTTGGATTTTGATAATCATCAACCGCAAATACCCTGTTCATTCCTGACATCATATGATAAAGGATATGACAGTGGAAAAACCAATCTCCTTCTTCGTTTGCTAAAAACTCAATAGTGTCAGTTTCCATCGGCATTATATCTAAAACATTTTTAAGTGGAGATTTTTCACCTTTGCCATTAATAACTCTAAAATCAAAGCCGTGCAAGTGCATCGGGTGTCGCATCATTGAGTTATTATGAATGGTAATTCGTAGAATTTCTCCTTTTTTTACAGGTATTTTATCAACTTCTGAAAGTATTTTATTATCCATACTCCACACATAACGGTTCATATTTCCTGTAAGGGTAAATTTCAATTCTTTTACTGGAGCATCTTTAGGAAGTTCCGTATTGGAAGGAGATTGTAACATTGCATAATTAAGGGTTTTAATTTCTCCCAAAGCATTTGCATTGTAACGGTTGGGATCATTTTCCATATTCATATTCATATTGTGTTGGCTATGGTCTTCTTTCTGCTTACTATCTCCTGTGATTTCAGGATACATTACTACGTTCATATCCATTTGGTTCAAGCTCATTTTCATTCCCATATCGTCCAAATCTCCGTTCATCTTCATCATATCGTTCATCATTTTCATTCCCTCAAAATATTTCAATTTAGGAAGTGGTGAAATGAGTTGTTTGATGCCATTACCTACGAAATAGCTTGCCGATTGTGTTCTGTCTTCAGTAGTAGCTAAAAACTCATAAGAAACTCCATCTTCAGGAATCGTAACAACTACATCATATGTTTCTGATACTGCAATGATTAATCTATCTACTTCCACAGGTTCTACATCATTGCCGTCATTTGCAACTACGGTAATTTTACCTCCTGCATATCGCAACCAAAAATAAGAGGATGCACCACCATTTGACACTCGTAATCTTACTTTATCTCCTGCTTTTAGCGTTTTGCCATCAACATTTTTTAAATCGGTAGTATGATTTCCGTTGATTAAAATTTTGTCATAATATACATCGCTTACGTCCATTGCCAACATACGTTTCCATTCGTTGGTTACTTTTGTTTTGAAATGACCTTCTTTGATAGCTTCTGCGTATGATTGTGTAGCATTTTTTTTAATAGCCGCCCAATCATTGGCATTATGTAACATCCGATTAATGTTATTGGGATTGAGGTTTGTCCACTCGCTTAAAATGATGGGTACAGTAGGCAAATCATCTATTCCTTCTCTAAAAGTTTTATCATCCTCACGCTTTTTCATCACAAAACTACCATACATACCAATCTGCTCCTGCAAACCAGAATGTGAGTGATACCAGTGCGTGCCATGTTGGATAATCGGAAAACGATAGGTATAAGTATCGCCCGCCTTAATTGGTTTTTGTGTAAGCCAAGGCACACCATCCTCTTTATTGGGTAAAAAAACGCCATGCCAATGCAATGATGTACTTTCTTTTAATTGATTATGTACGACAATTTCGGCTGTATCGCCTTC
>NZ_QNUG01000103.1 GCF_003385395.1 Epilithonimonas hispanica
TCTGCCAAAACTTATCATCATTTCAAATTACATAATGAAATATTGTTTAAATTTTTTATGATTTGAATCACAATATATAACTCATTTACAATTAAATAAGCTATTTTAGGATAATATTGTAATCTTCTATAAAATTAATTATATAGAAAAATGATGGCAGGTATTTTGAATTAGAGATAAAAAAAAGAATTATGAATAATAAAATCATTATACCATTGACACTAGCAGTAGGAACCGGAATTGCTTTATATAAAGTATTTAAACAAAAAAGAGTAAAGAGTTTTGTTGCTCCCGATGGTAACTCTTATAAGCCTGATAGTAATTATCTTAGCTCAGACAAGAAACTATATCGTAATGGAAAAGAAATAAAATTAAATATTCCTGATGAATATTCATCGCAAACAAGGAATTCAATTCCGGAAAAAGTTTTTTCTAATGTTGGGAATATAGATAAAAATCAGATTTCAAATACACCGTATCATCATAAAGGTGTAAGAAATCATTAATGATCGAGAGATATTTAATATTTAAATAATTACAACATGAATTCAGAAAAAACATCTCAGCTGCTCAATGATCTTGTACACATTTTACAAGACCGCCTCACTGGTTTTGAAAACGTTGAAGGTAAAGTATGGGAAGGACATCCAGAATTAAAAGGCTTATATGAACAAATGGTTTCACAGACAAAAATAATGAAAACCAGCCTTATCAATCTTATTCAGGATTTGGGAGGAGAATATTCTGAACATCAAACAATATCAGGAGCTTTTCATCAAACATGGATATCTATAAAAAATTCTCTATTATTCGATAATATCGAAAAATCTACACTTAGAGAAGTTCTTTATGGAGAAAATGCAGCGATACAAACTTATCAGCAAGCTTTAGATGAAAATATTTTGGAAGGTTCCGAAAAAACGATTGTTGCTGAACAGCTTAAGGATATTAAAGACTCTGCCCATCAATTTCAAGGCGTTTTGGAAAACATAGAAGCAGAAAATTAAAATATAAAATATACTATTTATGCTAAAAAAAGGAGATCATGTCAAATAGAGATTTTAAAATGGCGAAACTTACGGTATCATCATAAAGATTCATACTTCAGATTTTATATTGATGAACCGCCAATGACGAGCTTCGGAATGGAAACCTCAACATGAGGTAATAAGCTAAAAGACCGGTAAAACAGCAGCTCAGAAATCATCAGCATTGAAGAAAATCTCAATATAAAAAAAGTAACTCTCACAAGTAGTCATGGTCGGAAAAAAAATCCGACCATTTTTTATGTTTTGGTTTTAAAAACTTTTGTAGGGTCTCCTCCTGCAAAAACGATTAAAATAGCCGTAATCATATCTCGAAGTTCCATTGTTATTCGTCTTTTTGCGGTACCCCGGAAGGTAAAATCCCATCGAAGGAAAAACTGAATTTCACCAATTTTTTCCCGCTCTTTTGGTCTATTCCTTCCTTGAGTTTGGAGCACGTATCGGCAACGATTGTGCTGTCAACGCGGATAAGGTTGTATTTTTCGATTTCGGTCTTAGAGTAAAGGGCTGAAAACCTCCCATACATTTGTTCATAGATTGCTTTGAAATAAGTGGGATCAATTTTTGAAAGCCGTTCTGAGATTGAGCTTCTTCTTACTTTTTCCTCTTCTCCTAAACCGAACAAAGCTTTGAATCCGCTACTGTTAAAAGTATCTTCTAATGTTCTTTGGCTTAATTTTTCATTATCGAAAATAGAGAAAAGAAGTAGATAAAACATTTTTTTACCGTGCAGAACCTTGCTGTAATAATCCACTTTGGTACTTGC
>NZ_QNUG01000104.1 GCF_003385395.1 Epilithonimonas hispanica
TTAATAGTAGTATCAATCCAAGGTCAGGTCGGCATCAATACCCAAAATCCGGAAGCGACTTTAGAAGTGGTAGGGAAACCAAATGATGCCAATCATTATGACGGAATTATTCCTCCTCGAATTACAGGAAACCAACTCGCGGCAAAAACATATTCATCTTCAAAAAAAGGAACTGTCGTCTTTGTAACATCTCCGGCTACCAATTTATCAGGACAAGTCATTCAAATAAGTGAACCCGGATTATATTATTTTGATGGTAATTTGTGGCAAACATTTTCAAAAGAAAAGCAACCCACTGAATATAGAATTCTATTGACGTTTGACCATACCAGCACTACAGCTCTTACTGCAACTTCTACCTGGTCCGCTCCGGTTAATTATAATGGAAATACAAATAATTATTTAACCGCTTCTAAATACTATACGATTGGAACCAAAAATTATGGAGGCTTAAAAGGATCCGTATCATTCAGAAAAGTTAATGGTATCGTCAATGTAAAATTTCAAATATTCAGGTCGACTGATTCAGAACCAATTACTTCAGACGCACTTATACATATCCCGGATATCTTTAGTGACATAGGGTATATTCCTAACCAGATTGTTTTTTTACATCCTGAGAATTCAACAATGCTTATTCCAGCCTTGCTTGAAAATTTTACCATAAAAATTCCTCAAGCTTCTTTAGGCGCAATATCAACATCATATTATACTTATGGAGAAGCTCAGGGCTACTCAAATTGGATTAGACCCTATCTACAATAGAATACTAAAATTATAGCAATTAATATAAATTAAAACAGTTAATACGATTCTTAAGACCAAATGAATTTTAATAAAAAATAAAATGAAAACATTAATTTATTTTTTTCTGCCTTTCATAGCAATATCAATACAGGGACAGATTGGCATCAACACCCAGACGCCCGAGACCACTTTAGAAGTTGTAGGGAAACCTAATGATACCAATCATTATGACGGGATTATTCCTCCACGGATCAATGGAAACCAACTCGCAGCAAAAACATATTCATCTGCAAAAAAAGGAGCTGTCGTCTTTGTAACATCTCCAGCTACTAATTTATCCGGTCAGGTCATTCATATCACAAAGTCCGGATTGTATTATTTTGATGGTGATCTATGGAAGTCATTTATACAGGAAGACCCACTAAATACAGTTGCACTCAAGGGCAACACTTCTACGGTTGAACTTATTGTCAAGAACAGTCTGCATCTTAATTTTGATGAGAAAGAAAATTACATACTGGGCAATTCCAGAAGTCCAATCACCGGTGATTACAATTCTATTTTTGCAACAGATTCTAATATAACTTCGGGAAAAGGAAATTCAGCCAGTGCTTACGCAATGTCTCAAGGAGAAGTTACAGGCAAACTTAATTATGGTGCAGGAGTATCGGCATTGAATGGGATTGCAAACGGAGTGATTTCAGGAAGTAGAAATATCGGAATTGGTCCTGGAGCCATGTCATATATCACGTCAGGAAACGATAACATATCTATCGGCTATCTGTCCGGGACAGGAAACCGAACAGGGTCTAACAATATTTTCATTGGCATTGGCGCTGGTAGCCCGGCCACAGGAAACAGAAGCGTAAGTAATAAACTAGCTATACATTCAACCCCCGT
>NZ_QNUG01000105.1 GCF_003385395.1 Epilithonimonas hispanica
TTTAGGGTGGTTTTAGCAGAGGGGCTCACCTGTTCCCATTCCGAACACAGAAGTTAAGCCCTCTAGCGCCGATGGTACTGCGAAAGCGGGAGAGTAGGTCGCCGCCAGTTTTTTTTAAACCTCAATCATTTATTTGATTGAGGTTTTTTTTGCTCCAAACTTAAACTTATTATTATTATATTATATCCGATTGGAAGTCTCCCTAAAAACTGGCCAATTTATACTCCTAAGATTAATGAGAAAAAACAATTAATTTTAGGATATGAGAGCGAGTAAATTTACAGACAGCCAAATATTGGCAATTTTGAAAGAATACGAATCAGGGCAGACCGCAAAAGAATTGTCTGGAAAATACGGTTTCCACTACCAAACCTTGCATTATTGGAAAAAAAATTGGTGAGATAATTACGTATTTTAAATATTCATAATAACTAATGTGATCCTTCTAATTCTCCAAAATTATTGGATTAATTATTGTCCTTAGGCTCTTTTCCTTTCTTTTTTAGCATTAACTAAAAAAAATGCTATACTAACTACGCTGATATCTTTAAATCAATGTTATACTTTAAAAAAATAGATTACCTCAGGTATTACCATTATTCATTTTATTTAAATTTTTCTAGAAAGCCTACTGATTTAATATCTCAAATTTGGAGGACTAGATACTTTTTATTAACGGGCACTATGGAACGAGCTAGCTGAAGTAATTATAGCTTCTTTTCATATAACTAGTATTTAAATATAACTGAGTTAGTTGAAACATGATATAGAAGATTTGGATGTCAGTTTATTCGATGATGATGTTACAACCAATTCAACTGGTGCAAAGATTGATTTATATCTTCAATGTTTGGGAGTAAGATCCGTTATGTACTTTGGGTATAGATTTTAAAAATATTCAGACTCATATATTATTAATAATTTTTCCAATTTGTTCACCTTTGAGTTGTTCGTAACAAATGATTCTCAATAAAAGATATATCTTACATCGATTTTTTTGCCAATATCAATATGTTCAAGTTTAATTGATCTTAAGGTTTTTACAATTCATGACTGGATGTATTTACTTATTCATTAGATCTGATATATAAATATTAGTTTTACTTGAATGAGAATATTTTTCAACAATTTTTTTTTCTTTAGTTCTTGTTTACAACCCTAATGAATTGCTTTCTAGTAAACTATTTTTGCTTTTTCATTAATTTAAATATAATGGATGTTTGTGATGGAAAAGTATGATTACTAGAACTAATTAAAATTAAACGCGCTACAAATCAGAGTATTTGGTTTACAGGAATCATAAAATAGGCGAATAAGTTTGCGGTTATGATAAAAGTATGTATTTTTGCCACCGCTTTAAGAGAGCGGCGCAGGAGGCGATTAGGAATGATATTAGGATAAAATAAGGGGTTTTAAATTCCGAAAAAATATCTAATAAAAAGTTTGCTAATGATAAAAGTTTAGTTATCTTTGCAACCCCAAACGAGAGTTAGGGGAGCGCAGATAAGGTTAAGCAAACGTAATCAAAACAATTTTCGAGTAACGAAAAAAAACTTTAAAAAA
>NZ_QNUG01000106.1 GCF_003385395.1 Epilithonimonas hispanica
ATTACACGCTTTAGCACACAATTTAAGAAAGAAAGTTGCCTGAAGAGGACAACTTTTCACTTTTTCTTAAAATATTGAAAAACTTTTATAACAAAAAAAATCCGCCTCAAATTTTGTTGTGAGACGGATTCTTTTTTTGAGTGGTTTTCATCCATTTTCAATAAACTTTACAAATCCATCAGTATTTTATCGACACAATTTCAAATTGCTTTTCCGCTTTGCCCAATTTCAATGTCACGCGGTCGCCGACCTTTCTGTCCATAAAGATTTTTGCAATAGGAGAGGTAAACGCTATTTTTCCTTCTGCAACATTTGCCTCATCGACGCCCACGATTTGATAGTGCTGGATTTTGGGATCGGAATCAACCTTAAAGTACACTTCAGCACCGAACCTAACTATATTTTTGGGTTGTTTGGCAAGGTTAACAATTTTGGCAGACGAAATTCGATCGAGTAACAATTGCAATTTCGCATTGATTAAATTTACGGCAATGCGATTTTCATTCTCGTTCGAAATCAAGGTATTGTCACGCTCGTGAATCATTTGATCACGTTCGGCGAGTAACTGACCGTATCCGAACTCGGTAACGAAGTTTACCGTACCGGGCGGTAAATCGGCACGGGGCGGAATCAGCGGGAATTCCTCCTGATCACCCTCTTTCACAAATCCTCTACTCATATATTCCAGTCTTACATTTATTCTGTTACACTTAAAATTATTGATACGTGTTGAGTTTGAAAAATTTATCTAATAAAATTAACAGTTTTAAGGCTATAAAGTTTGCAAACCTTTTCGAAAAGCACTTAACTACAAAGCACGCACTGCAGGCAACAGCCGCTTAGCCGCAATTGTTTCATTGTCTGCAATGTAAATATACATTTTTTTAATAATAAGAATAGTAGAATCCTTTGTTGAGCGGTTTGCCCCACAAATAGGATGATTATGAAAAATTAAAACTTAAATAATAGGAGGTCGGAAAATATGCTTGAGAAACAGATATGAATAATCTGTTGTATAAATAAATAATTTGTACAAAATTCTTTTGCTACTAATGGAATCTCAGAAATTTCTGCGGGAAGGTAAAAATCCAATGTTTTCTGGGTTGGAATTTTGGTTTTGGAAAAGGGCGAAGAATCTTTCTGCGATGATTTTGCCAATTCTTTGGAAACATAGCATTTTCCATTGCAATGAAGCTCTGGCTGAGTTATGTTAACACAAAGTTTGTTAGAAATATAATTGTAATTTACGGCATAATCAATCACCGGAAAAAGTGGTTTCAGCATCAAGTAAAATGTTTAGGAATCGGATGAAATATTTTATCATGAACAAATTCTTATGGCAGAGAACATTAGAAAAAAGGCTGATTTTCGATGATCAACATTAACGTTATTTAACATCTTTTGTGTTTTTAACCTGAGTTCGGGATAAGAATAGAAATAAGATTTGTGTAAAATAGCAATAATTCGTATATTTAAGTATCTAACATTCAAATATTTAAACGAATTACT
>NZ_QNUG01000107.1 GCF_003385395.1 Epilithonimonas hispanica
TAATAATTCGTTAAATATTTGAATTTCAGAAACTTAAATATACGAATTATTACTTTTCATTGCAAATTTTATTTCATTTCTTATCCCGAACTCAGGTTAACTAAAATGATTTGGACTAAAGTATTTTTATCTTTACCCAGTTTTTACGAAAGCTATAAATGAGTAAAAAAGATTTTTTTTGAGTTTTGGAAAAAGAATCGGCTTGGTTTTGTTTGGTTGAATTTTAACTAAAGTTCGATTTTATCAATACCTTACTTTTGAGGGTCACACAAGGATGGAAATCTAGGTAACTCCACATACCAGAAGTGCTCCGAGAAGAAAATAAGTAGAATTGAAAATCCTGACGTGTCGGGATTTTTTATTCATAAAAGCTTATTACCTTTGTTCATCAACCAATATTTTGCAACTATGCGGGATGATGGGATTGGTCAATCAAGTATTATGAGAGAGATTATTGCACATATCAAAACAATAGAACATGGATTTAAGCATATCATTGAAGCCGGAGATTCCATTTTGAAAGATAAAGCGCAAAATCACTTGGAACTTTCCATCAACTTTTTAGATGATGAAAGCTATCAGGTCCGGATGCTTGCAACATATATGCTCGGGCAGCTCTCCAATATACACCCGGAAGCCCTGAAGCTCCTTGAGACAAAAGTGGCGGAAGCCCCTAATTGACGCGTTCAGGAAATGCTCGCTAAGGCATTTGACCACCATTGCAGTATTACAGGTTACGAACAAAGCCTTCCCAAAATAAAAACATGGCTCAACGATTCCAATGCCAATGTAAAGAGAGCTGTAATTGAGGGATTCCGGATCTGTATGGGAAGACCCTATTTTAAGGAACACCCCAAAGTGGCTATCCATCTTATCAGTGCCCACAGATCAGAAGACAGCGAATACCTCAGAAAGTCTGTTGGAAATGCACTTCGTGATATCGGTAAAAAACATCCGGCGGAAGTGTCTGAAGAACTTGCTACCTAGAATCTAGAAGACAAGAAAACTTTTTTTACCTATAAGCTCGCCAGAGGAAAGTAAATGATAAGCTGACCATTTACAGCAACGGTAAATAAGTTGTAATTAAAAATATTTTTTGTGGAATACGCATTTCCGTAATCTAATTAGGAAAAACCAAATTACTTTTACTCATATTAACCAATAAATTATTTATTATGAGTACAACAGTTGAAGCCATCAAGCCTGGCCCAAAACCTGACAAAGCAGATGGAACACCAGACAGAAGACAACGAGTCACACCAGAAACAAAACCTAAACATCCAGCTTTGAAACCTCATGTCCACAAACCAGGAGATTCCAAATAATTTTGCTTCTTTTATTTTAGAATCCGTCTCACAACAAAATTTGAGGCGGATTTTTTTGTTATAAAAGTTTTTCAATATTTTAAGAAAAAGTGAAAAGTTGTCCTCTTCAGGCAACTTTCTTTCTTAAATTGTGTGCTAAAGCGTGTAAT
>NZ_QNUG01000108.1 GCF_003385395.1 Epilithonimonas hispanica
ACGATTGCCACGTTCGATCTTCGAGGTCCGCCAAGTTGGTTTTTGGAGATGAGCCGAAATTTACCTGCTCCTAAATCTGCATTTTAGCGGATTTGGGTAAGGGATTTTATGTCTAAACGTGAAAGAAAACACAATAAAACCAAGAAAAAACCACCAAAATCGCCCACAAAAAAAGAGACTCTTCTCAAAGTCTCCTGTATCTCTAAAAATCTTTTGTCGATAAACCCATAGTGTGGGAAAATACCCAGCAAAAAGCTCCCGAAGCTTCCGTTCAACAGGGTTTTCATTGTTCGTGCTTCGCACGCAACGAAAACTTAGCTATTGTGCGCAGTATTTTTGGTTCGAGGAATTGGATTTAACGCCGTTAAATTCAATTCAGAGAAGTAAAAATCAAGCACGATCAATAATTTTCACGTTTTTTTGAAAATTTTTTGAAATTTTAAGCAAAATTTTTATTCTCAACGATATTCGAAAGTTTGTAGAATTCAGCACAAGTTATTCACGAAATTTTTAAAATTCAGAGTGTTTTTTAGAATTTTACGCAAGATTTTATTCACGAAGTTTGGAAATTCGGAGGAATATTTTTTCGCAATTTTATTCAGTAGAATTTAAAAAATTATAGAATTTTTAGTGCAAGTTTTTTGCGTTGAATTTGATTCAGATTTGCATTTGATTTTTTTGGTTTTACAATCTGAAAGTTCTATTCAGAACCGCTTTTGTAATATTGCGCACAACGGAAAAAGTATTGGCGAAGGACGGGCTACTTTGCTGACAATTTCAAAGGAAGACCGAGCCTGAGCAAAATGCTTTTTCAGATTTCTAAATTACGGAAAAAAGAAATATGAAAAGCATTTTTGCGGATATTGTTAACCGAATGCTCAAAGACAATATTCACCCCGTCTTTTGCCAATACATTGTTGAACTAAACCTTCGGTAGCCCCGTCTGCATATTTTTGATTACTTTGTAAAACTAATTAAAAATCAATAGAATGGCAACAAAAAAAAGAGTTTAGAAGAGCTTAGAGAAAACAAGATCATCAATCAGGCAAAGCGCGAAGTTCCGGGATTTGCGGAGCTTTTGCAAAGGTTTGAACGTACGGTTTCGGTGTTGGGAAGAAGCCAAAGTACGTTTCAAAATTACTCCAGACACGTGGCTGCGGTGTCGCTACATTTCGGGAAAATTCCTACAGAATTGGATTCAGATCAAATTCATGATTACCTCTTTTACCTTCAGAAAAAATCTAAATCGCCTTCGCAATCGTATTTTAAACACACCGTTTACGGACTTCGGTTTCTGCTAAAATCGGAAGGTTTAAGCTACGATTTTCTGAGTCTTCCGGAAATTAAAAAAGAGAAAAAACTGCCTGTTGTGCTCAGTAAGCATGAGGTTTGGAAGATGTTGTCCTGTTGTAAACTTTTAAAACATAAAATATTAATCGGGTTGCTTTA
>NZ_QNUG01000109.1 GCF_003385395.1 Epilithonimonas hispanica
GGATCAGTACCAAAACTTGTGTTTAAGCAAAAATGTTTTGTAGTCTGAATAGAAAAAACGCCCGATCCCTAACTCCTCTGAAGTTGCTTCTAAATTTTTTAATTTTTGCATTGAAAGATTCTGCGGATGCATTCGTACTTCTATGATTGAAGTAGTTTAGGATATCGTTATAGTGGATGGTAAACGTTTTTAACAGGATAGCAAAAGATTTAAAGCCGGAGACTTCTACCTGGTGATACCATCTTGCTAATTTTAACATAGCGATTTCTTTGGTGTTTTTCTTGTGGTAGACGTTTCTTAAATCTTCTGTTAGTTGGTAAGCGTTGTGGATATCCGGATATTCACTGAATAGGATTTGTGCGCGTTCTTTCTGGGATTCGGTCCAGTGGAAGGAACTCTTATACAGCAAATGCCTGCTTCGTGCCAGGAGCTGTTTTCTGGTGTCTCCATTTGAACACAGTTCCGGTTGGTAGATTTCTTTATTTTTCCTGGCATTCAGGATACCATCGCTTTCCTGCTCTATAGCTTTCCATCGGTGTTTGATACGGATTTCCTGCAGGGCTTCTGAGGCTAGTTGCTGTACATGGAATCGGTCAATGGTCCGTTTGGCATTGGAGAAGCATCTCTTGGCAATGAGTTTCATGGAACCGGCCATGTCTAGAGTGATTTCTTTTACGCTTAACCTTAATTTACGGTCGATTTTCAGTAAATGTTCTATGACGGTTTCTGCGCGGGTTTCTTTGATAATGGCAACCAGGCAGCCTTTTTTACCTTTCGCTTTTTTAGACGTGACCACAGTATAAAGTTCACCGCTGGACAAGGCTACTTCATCTATCGACAAGGATTGTGACATGTTTTCGGGATAAATGAGCCATTCCTGTGCATGGGATTTCTCTTTCCAGGTTTTATAATCACTAATTCTGTTTTTGTATTGGCGCTGGAATTTTTTACCCGCCACACCGTACATTTCAGCAATGGTTTTACAATCAAGAGGTCGGGTATCGACAGATTTCTTTTAAAAAATCGGCAAACCCCTTGGTTAAACGGGTGCCTTCTGCCACTAAGTTCCAGTCTCTCTGCACGATTTGCTTTGTGTTCTTATCCAGCCATCTGCGTCTTTTAATATGCAGGTAAACGGCGTTTCCACGCAGGGGAAAATCTTGAATAGTAATCTCCTTATGGAATCCGTGTGCTGTTAAAATTCGATTTGAAACTTCTTTGGGTGGGTTATTTTTCTCCTCAAAATAAAGGTGCATCACTTCACCCTCGGTGGTTTGCTTCGTTAAATCAAAATGTTCAATTAAAAATTCAGGCAGAATATGTTTCAGCAGTTCCAGATAATGATCCAATGTTCTTAAAGTTTACTGCAAAAATCGAAAACTTATTTCAATTTGCACACAACTTTTGAGATTGATCC
>NZ_QNUG01000110.1 GCF_003385395.1 Epilithonimonas hispanica
TGGATGTAGTAATTTAGCGTCCAGTTAAAGTTAAGCATAAAACCTTATTTTTAACCTATGAAACGAGAGAGAAAAATCTATGATCCAACATTTAAAACCAAAGCTGTTCAACTGAGCAATGAGCGAAATAATATCTCAGAACTCGCAAGAGAATTGGGAATTGCAGTCACGCTGCTTTACAAATGGCGCAAAGAGTACGAACAATTTGGAGAAGGTAGCTTTCCTGGGAATGGGAATTTAAAACTCACACCCGAACAGGAAAAGATTCACGAACTGGAGAAAAAACTCAAAGATGCAGAGCTGGAACGTGATATATTAAAAAAAGCAATCGGCATCTTCTCCAAGAGCGGTCGATGAAATATGTGTTTATTAAAAGCTACGAATCCATATTTCCGATTGAAAAGATGTGTAATGTTTTGCAATTAAGTTCCAGTGGCTATTATAAATGGAAAAATAGACCGAGGAGCAAGAGATTGCTTTTGAAAGAAAAAATAAAAGAGCAAATAACTTCAATTTATTTTTCATCAAGACAACGCTATGGAAGCCCCAGGATTACGTTTGAGTTGAATTCTTTAGGCTATAAAATTTCCAGAGTAACCGTTGCAAAATATATGAAAGAACTTGGTTTGAGAAGTAAATTAAGCCGAAAATTCAAAGTAACGACAAACTCTAAACACAGTTATTTGGTAGTGGAAAATGTTTTGGGCAGGAACTTTTCAGTGAGAGAAGCGTCGAAAGTTTGGGCTTCGGACATCACTTATATTCAGACCAAAGAAGGGTTTTTATATTTGACCACAGTTATTGATCTGTATGACCGGAAAATAATTGGTTGGAGTTTGAGTAATGGGATGAGTACCGAGGAAACTAGTTTAGCTGCTTGGAAAATGGCTGTCAAAAACAGAAAAATAGGGGAAAGTTTAATTTTTCATAGTGACCGAGGTGTTCAATATGCAAGCAAAAAATTTGCAAATACCATTGATTTTTATGGCGTTACAAGAAGTATGAGCCGTAAAGGAAATTGTTGGGATAATGCGGTGGCAGAGAGCTTTTTCAAATCCCTAAAAACAGAATTGATCTACGGTAACAAACTCATCACCAAAGAAAAAATGGAGCTTGAAATCTTTGAATACATCGAAATCTGGTACAACAAAAAAAGACGCCACAGTGCTTTGAATTATCAAACTATTGAAGAGTTTAACAATCAAAACAAAATTTATCAAAATGTAGCTTAACTTATACTGGAATTTTTATTTGCATATCCA
>NZ_QNUG01000111.1 GCF_003385395.1 Epilithonimonas hispanica
CCTTTAGTTTGCAAAATAAAAAATACAAGATTAGATTTATAATTTAAAAATCATTCACAAGAAACAGGGTGAACCATTTTGTGTCAAAGGTATCAAGACCTATGCAAAGATTATGAACCCTGTTTCTTTGAGAGCAAGATCATGATAGAAATTTAGGATTACGACCTATTATCAAGGGCTTAGATAAAACTCTCAACGTGAATGCTAAACTAAAAGTTATGAAACAAAAGTACGTTATTGGAATCGATATTTCCAAATCGAAATTAGATTGCGCCGTTATGGATTTTGAATACAAGATCCAATACGAAATGATAATTTCCAACACCGAAAAAGGGATTGGTGATTTTTTGAAAAAAATAGTCAAGCTTTTGAAAACTTCAAATGAAGAACTCTTGATTTGTTGTGAAAACACCGGCATCTATAACAGACCCTTGGAAAGAATATGTACAAAATCTGAAGTCCTACTTTGGATAGAACACCCTGTAAAAATAAAAAAAGCGGCAAGTGACCTGAGAGGGAAAGATGACAAGAAAGATGCACGTAGGATCGCAGACTACGCCGTAAGATACAGGGACAAATCGATTGCTTATGAAGAACCTTGTGAGGTCATTCAAAAAATGAATATTTTAACCAAATCCCGCAATACTCTGGTTGTTCAAAAAACAGCTTTGGAAAATCAATTGAGAGAGGCCAAAAGCCACGACAGATTTGAGTTCACACTCCTGGAAGAATCTTTTTCAAAAGCGTTAAAAGTAATTAAGTCCTCAATCAAAAAGATAGAAGACCAGCTTTCGGTATTAATAGAAAAAGAGCAGGAAATAAAGCAGAACAAGGATCTATTGACCTCAATTCCGGGAATCGGAGAACAATGTGCGATCAACTTCATTATTAGCACAAACAATTTCACATCTTTTGATAATGCAAAGCATTTGGCCTGTTATGCGGGAGTGGTCCCCTTTAAAAATCAATCCGGAACGATTGTAAAGAAAGAGAGAATCTCAAAAATGGCGAATCAAAAACTTAAAAAACTGCTCCATATGTCGGCAATGGCAAGCATAAGATCTGACAAGGAAATAAAAGCATATTTCCACAGAAAAGTAGAACAAGGGAAAAACAAAATGAGTGTTTTAAATGCTGTAAGAAATAAACTCGTTCACAGAATCATAGCTGTCATCAAACGAAAGCTGCCATTTCTACCAAAAGAAGAATTTTTATCAATAAAAAATTCAAATAATATTTGCTCTTTAACATAGAAATCTTTG
>NZ_QNUG01000112.1 GCF_003385395.1 Epilithonimonas hispanica
GCTTTTCACTAAACTTAGAAAAAATATGAAAAATCATATTATGAAAATGGAAGATAAGATTTTACTCCGAAAAAGAGCCATAATTGAAACGATTAATGATGAACTAAAAAACCATTGTCAAGTGGAACACACCCGACACAGAAGCGTCAATAATTTTATGATCAATATCTTGGGAGGACTAACAGCCTATTGTTTCTTTCCAAAAAAACCGTCACTCAACTTGAAAAAGGTAAATGACGGTCAATTATTTTTGAACTTCGCTTAACCCGAACTCAGGTTAATAAGTATTGTATTTAAAGCATCTTCCACATATTTCTCATATCAAATAAAACTATCAATTTCTAGGTAAATAATACGAAAATATATAACTGTGATAGCAAGATCCAATAACATTTGATTGATTTTATAATAAGAAGGTGGAGTAAGAATATAATCTCAAATTTTATAATTTTGCTTAAATTGATCTAAACTATCTAAATTTTTAAGATGAGAGAGTACTGAAGAATTTTTTTCCAAAAAATTTATATATATAGTAGTTATTTTACCGCCAGAATGGGTGTACAAATTCCTTCTCTTGTTATATTCAAGTATAGAGAGAAATATCTTATCACCTAATATATTACCAATATTGCTATATTGATTATTTAGTTCTTCAATCCATGATTTAAAGTCTCCTTTCATATAATCATTTTGAAAATGACTATTATATAATCTAAAAAAGAAAGTTTCAAAAAATTGAAATGAAGTAATAATTGCTGAATTTACTATAAGAGATACAGAATCTTTTGTTTGTTTAAGTGATTGAAAAATCCATGCAATTTTCTGTAAATTTTCTTTCTTGTTTTTAAGAGGTAATTGTAACTTAATATTATTTTCATGAATTTTTATTTCATCTAATTTATAATCTAAAGATTCTAAAAACCATTTATCATATACTAAACTTTGTTGCATATAATCTCTATAAAATTCTATAATTTTAGATTTTATTGCCATTCAAATATGAAATAAAAATTAAAAATTTAATATAGATTAGATAGTATAATTAATAAAACAATAGAAAAATACTATTAAAGTTATTTAACATTTTATACAGATAAAAATAACCATGGATATGCAAATAAAAATTCCAGTATAAGTTAAGCTACATTTTGATAAATTTTGTTTTGATTGTTAAACTCTTCAATAGTTTGATAATTCAAAGCACT
>NZ_QNUG01000113.1 GCF_003385395.1 Epilithonimonas hispanica
ACCTGAGTTCGGTTTAAGCGAAGTTTAAAAATAATTGACCGTCATTTACTTTTTTCAAGTTGAGTGACGGTTTTTTTGGAAAGAAGCAATAAGCGGTTAGCCCTCCCAAAATGTTCATCATAAAATTGTTCACGCTTCTATGTCTGGTGTGTTCTACCTGACAATGGTTCTTCAATTCATCATTTATTGTCTCAATGATGGCTCTTTTTCTCAGCAAAATCTTGTCTTCCATTTTCATAATATGATTTTTCATATTCTTTCTAAGTTTTGTGAAAAGCTGTATTCCATCTGCAAAAAGCATCTCCCAAAGTGCTTTGGAAAGGTATCCTTTGTCGGCAAAGAGTTTTCCAAAGAGTTGATCTGTCATATTTTTAATATGTTTCGGATTTCGGTCATCCACATTCCCTTTCGTTATATAAAAGGATAATAGCTCTCCTTTTTCATTGCAAATCAGATGAAGCTTGAACCCATAAAACCAACCCATTGAAGACTTTCCGCGCTCTGCTAAACCTTTGAAAACTTTGTGATTATGGATTCTTTGATTTCTGCAAACTTTCAAAGTTGTACTGTCCATAAAACTTATTCCTGTGCATTTTCCCAAACATTTTTCTTTCAGAAACAAGGCAAAAACCACAAAGCTTCTTTGCTGAAGTTCAATAAATCTATTGTAAGACAGGCTTTTAGGAAATAAGTCTTTCCAGTAGCCACAAACAATTTCTTTATAATAATGCTTAAACGTTTTGTGAGCGCCCAGATGAAAGCCAATCATAATGGTGATCATTTCAGAATCTGACATTAGTGAGGCTCTGTTTCTTCTTTTCTTGCTATCGCCGAGTGCTTCAAGTTTCATTTTCTTGATTTGAGCATTAAACTCTTTACAAAAATCATCAATTTGTACAAAAATATTCGTAATTTGGTCTTTCAAATCCATAGCAGTAATTCGTTTAAATATTTGAATGTTAGATACTTAAATATACGAATTATTGCTATTTTACACAAATCTTATTTCTATTCTTATCCCGAACTCAGGTTA
>NZ_QNUG01000114.1 GCF_003385395.1 Epilithonimonas hispanica
TTTCAACGTCAACCGGTTCGGTCCTCCACTTTGTGTTACCAAAGCTTCAACCTGCCCATGGGTAGATCACAAGGTTTCGCGTCTAATCCTACTAACTATACGCCCTATTCAGACTCGCTTTCGCTCCGGCTCCGGACCTGAAGTCCTTAACCTCGCTAGTAAAATTAACTCGTAGGCTCATTATGCAAAAGGCACGCCGTCACCCGCCAATGGCGGGCTCCGACCGCTTGTAGGCGTACGGTTTCAGGTTCTATTTCACCCTTCTATTCGAAGTGCTTTTCACCTTTCCTTCACAGTACTTGTTCACTATCGGTCTTTCAGGAGTATTTAGCCTTGGAGGATGGTCCCCCCATATTCAGACAGGATTTCACGTGTCCCGCCATACTCATTTATCATCCAAATATGCCTTTCATATACCGGGCTATCACCGTCTTTGGCTGTTCTTTCCAGAACATTCTATTAAACATATAAAGACTTTTGGGCTAATCCGCTTTCGCTCGCCACTACTTACGGAATCTCTTCGATTTCTTTTCCTCCGGGTACTTA
Source organism: Epilithonimonas hispanica (assembly GCF_003385395.1). GTDB lineage: Bacteria > Bacteroidota > Bacteroidia > Flavobacteriales > Weeksellaceae > Epilithonimonas > Epilithonimonas hispanica. Next base: position 547 of record NZ_QNUG01000114.1, read on the forward strand.
GATGTTTCAGTTCTCCGGGTTTGCTCCCGCCTTACGGCGGGTGACTGGTCTTCAACCAGACGGGTTGCCCCATTCGGACATCTCGGGATCAATTCGTGTGTGCCAATCCCCCGAGCTTTTCGCAGCTTACCACGTCCTTCGTCGCCTCTGAAAGCCTAGGCATCCGCCATACGCCCTTAACGATTTCTTTCCTAATTATTAATTAGTTCAGTATTTTTTTATTAGCATCGCTGCTAAAATTATTTTGTAAACTCAAACGCTTAATTGCGCTCGGTTTTCTCTTTGTGATGTTCTTATCGTTAATGTCAATGATCTTTGTTCTTTCTAACAGTCTGATGAACGAATATTGTTTTTGGCTCTATTCGTAACTTTTAAATCAAACTCCTAAAACAGTGGAGAATAAGGGAGTCGAACCCTTGACCTCCTGCGTGCAAGGCAGGCGCTCTAGCCAGCTGAGCTAA
>NZ_QNUG01000115.1 GCF_003385395.1 Epilithonimonas hispanica
AATGACTACTTGATATTATGCCTAAAACTATTTTTTTGAGATACAGAAGCTACCACCAGCCTGTCGAACAGGGATTCTCCAAAGTATCTTCGGTTGAACTTGTAGCAGTACTCATTGAGGTAGCTTTGCAAATATTCCGGTTTGATGTCGTGGAAAACATCTAACAGCATACGTTTGGCATTGCTGATTGCAATATGCACCCAAGGTAACATTTTTCCAATCTCTTTCTTTGGAATTACTTTTGGGCGATGCTCTTTCACAACTTCTCCCAATCTGGTATATGAGGTGGAATCGTCCGAATCTATCGTTGCAGTTTCTTCCACATTTTCTTTTACCAACGGAGTTATCGTTTCTGATTTCAAGTCGTTTATCACTTTCATTTTCAGGTATCCTACTTGTCTGGATTTTCCTTTTTTCCTGGTTTTTTCTTCTACGGGACGGCTTTCCACCATCACCAGAACCTTGCTTTTCTTTTGGCTTCCACGTCCTCTTTTTAACGGTTTTTCTTTTTCCTCATCGGGAATTTCTGTCGAAAAAAAGCCCTCATCCAATTCGATTACATCAGACAATGTATAATTGGCATCCCGGTTGCCCATTGCAGCGCGTAATTTATGCAGCAATTCCCATATAGGATTGTAATATTTGTGTCCCAATTGCCGTTGCAGCTCAAGTGCCGAAAAACTTTTTTTGGTCGAGGTAAGCAGATGCATCGCAATAAACCAGTAGCGGAAAGGCAGCTGGCTGCCGTGCATCACTGTGTTACTGCGCAAACTTTGCCGGTATTTGCAGTTTTTACACTCATACTGCTCTTTGTCTTGCTTCCAGTAATGCTCCTTTCCGCCGCATTTGGGACATTCTACACCATGCTTGTCCCGAAATTCTTTCCATTTTGATTTGCAACTTGCCTCATCAGGATATTGCTCTACGAAATTGAGTAGGTTCATGATAACTATTTGATACTAAGTTACAAAATTTAGGTAATATATCGAGGATTCATTTA
>NZ_QNUG01000116.1 GCF_003385395.1 Epilithonimonas hispanica
TAATAATTCGTTAAATATTTGAATTTCAGAAACTTAAATATACGAATTATTACTTTTCATTGCAAATTTTATTTCATTTCTTATCCCGAACTCAGGTTAATTATCATCATTGTTCAGAAATCGTTCGAAACTATCATCATCATTATCATCATCGTATTCGTCCAGCAAATCAGCAATATCATGAGGATTTTGAACATAATCTATAGAAATTCCTGGTGGATTGAAGAGACCCCATCGGTCAGTAACGAACTGCTTTTGATCGAAACCAGCTACCCATTGTAAAAAAAGAGTTCTAAATTCCTCTATCTGACGATAAACAATTGAAAAATATTTACTGTCTTTAAAACCGCGTTTGTTCATTAGATTTCCCAAACCCTCAATATCCAAACAACCACTTCTAATTAATGCAGCACAATACATTTTAGTGTCATATCGCTTGCTCTCCTCTGCTCTAATTAGGTTTTGCGTTATTCTAGAACTAGCTCTAACTATGAGACCATTAAGAAAAACTAAGAATACTTTATTTTCCGGAATCAGTTTAGAGATTGATTGAAGCGTTTCGTCTATTTCCTCTGCCTTTTGATATAAGGGCGATTCGAAAAAAATTTCCATTGGATCCATTTAATGTTTTTTTTAGGAATTAAAGATAACAAAAAAAAGAGAGCAAAATTGCTAGTCATGGTCGGAAGATTTTTCTTCCGACTTTTTTATTTTTTTTCACCAAAAAAATAAAAGAACTCAATCTATTGATTATTAGTTAATTAGTTTGTTTTTGCTAGTGCTTTTTCGTATCTTTACGACTGATAATCAATTATTTATGTCAGTTTTTAAAGATCACAAAATATCTCTTAGACACGTTTTAGAATTTATTCCCGAAGCACTTTTAAGTCATCTTTCTGCAAGTACCAAAGTGGATTATTACAGCAAGGTTCTGCACGGTAAAAAAATGTTTTATCTACTTCGTTTCTCTATTTTCGATAATGAAAAATTAAGCCAA
>NZ_QNUG01000117.1 GCF_003385395.1 Epilithonimonas hispanica
TATGAATATCCGTAATTAGGAATAATTCACTATATTTGACTGTAATTTAGGTAATTATATGGATATATTTAGTTTTACGGCTCATTTTGGGACAGAAGAAGATTGCAGAATTCATTTTAAGGCTCAGAGAGACAAAATCGGAGTAGTTTGCAAATGCGGCCACAAGGAGCATTTCTGGATTAAAAGCATTTGGACTTACGAATGCAAGAAATGCCGCAGCAGAACCTCTTTGAAAAGCGGAACAATCATGCAAAACTCCAATCTTTCTTTTTTAATCTGGTACAAAACGATGTTTCTGATGAGTGTTACCAAGAAAGGATTTTCTTCAAAGGAGATTCAGAAACAATTGGGTTTGAAGCGCTATGAACCGGTGTGGGCAATGGTTCATAAACTAAGAAAAGCAATGGGAACACGTGATGAAAAATATACTCTGGAAGGTATGATTGAGTTTGATGAAGGCTACTTTACGGTAGAATCCAGCGAGGTAGAACAAGAAAAAGGTCTTCGCGGAAGAGGTGCTGCAGGGAAGCAAAATGTAGCGGTAATGGCAGAATCAGTTCCTTTGGAAAATCTGGAAACAGGTGAAAAATCAAAATCCTGCAGGTATTTTAAGGCGAAGGTTTTGGAAACGCATCTTTCTTTGGAAATTAACGAAACCGTCAAAGAATCGATTGATAATCAAAGCATTGTTTTCACAGATAAAAGCACGTCTTACGTTGATATTTCTGATTTTGTTGAGCTACACATCACGGAAAAATCTGATAAAGAAACCACCAATGAAACCTTAAAATGGGTTCATATTACCATCAGTAACGCCAAAAGAAATCTATTAGGAAATTATCATAAAATCAAAAGAAAGTACCTTCAACTATATCTCAACGAGTTTATCTATAAGCTAAACCGAAGATATTTTGGTGACAAACTCTTCGAAAGGCTCATTATTGCTAATATTACAGCGATATGAGTAAAAACGGATATACATA
>NZ_QNUG01000118.1 GCF_003385395.1 Epilithonimonas hispanica
TATGTATATCCGTTTTTAATCATACTGCTGTAATATTAGCAATAATGAGCCTTTCGAATAGTTTGTCTCCGAAATATCTTCGATTTAGTTTGTAAATAAATTCGTTGAGATACAATTGAAGATATTTTCTTTTGATTTTATGATAATTTCCCAATAGATTTCTTTTAGCATTGCTGATGGTGATGTGAACCCATTTTAAGGTTTCGTTGGTAGTTTCTTTATCAGATTTTTCGGTGATATGAAGTTCAACAAAATCTGAAATATCAACGTATGATGTGCTTTTATCCGTGAAAACAATGCTTTGATTATCAATCGATTCTTTTATGGTTTCATTAATTTCCAGAGAAAGATGCGTTTCCAAAACTTTCGCCTTAAAATATCTGCAGGATTTTGATTTTTCGCCTGTTTCCAAATTTTCCAAAGGAACAGATTCAGCCATCACCGCTACATTTTGCTTGCCTGCAGCGCCTCTGCCACGAACGCCTTTTTCTTGTTCTATCTCGCTGGATTCTACTGTGAAATAGCCTTCATCAAACTCAATCATACCTTCCAAAGTGTATTTTTCGTCACGTGTTCCCATTGCTTTTCGCAACTTATGAACCATTGCCCAAACTGGCTCATATCGCTTCAATCCCAATTGTTTCTGAATCTCTTTCGATGAAAACCCTTTCTTGGTAACGCTCATTAGAAACATGGTTTTGTACCAAATTAAGAATGAAAGATTAGAATTTTGCATAATCGTTCCACTTTTCAAGGAAATTCTTTTACGACACTTTTTGCATTCGTAGCTCCAGATGCTTTTAATCCAGAAATGCTCCTTGTGACCGCACTTGCAAACCACTCCGATTTTATCTCTCTGCTCCTTAAAATGAATTCTGCAATCTTCCTCTGTCCCAAAATGCGTTGTAAAACTAAATATATTCATCTAACTAATTAAATTATAAGTAAATATACGAAATTATGTGTAATTACGGATATTCAT
>NZ_QNUG01000119.1 GCF_003385395.1 Epilithonimonas hispanica
TACGGCTATTTTAATCGTTTTTGCAGGAGGAGACCCTACAAAAGTTTTTAAAACCAAAACATAAAAAATGGCCGGATTTTTTTTCCGACCATGACTAGCCAATTGGCTTCTTTTTTTGTTTCTTCCTCAAAAACTAAAGCTGTATATTTGCTAATAATTTTTCAAAAAACTTAATATGAAATTTTTTATCGACACAGCCAACTTGGATCAAATTAGAGAAGCTCAAGATTTGGGAATCCTAGATGGCGTTACAACAAACCCTTCTCTTATGGCAAAAGAAGGAATCTCTGGCAAAGAAGCTATCAACAAACACTATGTTGATATTTGTAATATCTCAGACGGCGATGTTTCTGCAGAAGTTCTTTCTACAACCTACGAAGAAATGATCAAGGAAGGCGATGAATTAGCTGCTTTGCACGAAAGAATCGTTGTAAAAATCCCAATGATCAAAGACGGCGTAAAAGCTTTAAAATATTTTTCTGATAAAGGAATTAAAACAAACTGTACTTTGATTTTTTCTGCTGGTCAAGCTTTATTAGCGGCAAAAGCTGGCGCAACTTATGTATCTCCGTTTTTAGGAAGATTAGATGATATTTCTGTTGATGGTCTTAATCTAATTGAAGAAATCAGAACCATTTATGACAATTATATGTTCGACACAGAGATTCTGGCAGCATCTATCAGAAGTCCTATGCATATCATCAATTGTGCTAAGATTGGAGCAGATGTGATTACGTCCCCTCTTCCATCAATCCTTAATTTATTGAAACATCCATTAACTGATTCTGGACTAGCTCAGTTTGTTGCTGATTCTAAGAAATTAGGATAAAATCATTTAAATAAAAAAATGAATCCGTCTCACAACAAAATTTGAGGCGGATTTTTTTGTTATAAAAGTTTTTCAATATTTTAAGAAAAAGTGAAAAGTTGTCCTCTTCAGGCAACTTTCTTTCTTAAATTGTGTGCTAAAGCGTGTAAT
>NZ_QNUG01000120.1 GCF_003385395.1 Epilithonimonas hispanica
TTAGCTCAGCTGGCTAGAGCGCCTGCCTTGCACGCAGGAGGTCAAGGGTTCGACTCCCTTATTCTCCACTGTTTTAGGAGTTTGATTTAAAAGTTACGATTGGAGCCAAAAACGACAATTGTTCATCAGATGACTAAAAAGAAATAAAGATCATTGACATTAACGGTAAAGACATCACAAAGAGAAAACCGAGCGCAAACAAGCGCTTGAGTAACCTAAAAATAGGAAAGAAATCGTTAAGGGCGTATGGCGGATGCCTAGGCTTTCAGAGGCGAAGAAGGACGTGGTAAGCTGCGAAAAGCTCGGGGGATCGGCACACACGAATTGATCCCGAGATGTCCGAATGGGGCAACCCGGCATATTGAAGATATGTCACCCAGCAATGGGAGCAAACCAGGAGAACTGAAACATCTAAGTACCCTGAGGAAAAGAAATCGAAGAGATTCCGTAAGTAGTGGCGAGCGAAAGCGGATTAGCCCAAAAGTCTTTATATATTTAGAAGAATGTTCTGGAAAGAACAGCCGTAGACGGTGATAGCCCGGTATTCGAAAGGTATATTAAGATGATAAATGAGTAGGGCGGGACACGTGAAATCCTGTCTGAATATGGGGGGACCATCCTCCAAGGCTAAATACTCCTGAAAGACCGATAGTGAACAAGTACTGTGAAGGAAAGGTGAAAAGCACTTCGAATAGAAGGGTGAAATAGAACCTGAAACCGTACGCCTACAAGCGGTCGGAGCACCAATAAGGTGTGACGGCGTGCCTTTTGCATAATGAGCCTACGAGTTAATTTTACTAGCGAGGTTAAGGACTTCAGGTCCGGAGCCGGAGCGAAAGCGAGTCTGAATAGGGCGCATAGTTAGTAGGATTAGACGCGAAACCTTGTGATCTACCCATGGGCAGGTTGAAGCTTTGGTAACACAAAGTGGAGGACCGAACCGGTTGACGTTGAAA
>NZ_QNUG01000121.1 GCF_003385395.1 Epilithonimonas hispanica
CGCACGGTTACCAAGCGTGCTGAGGGTACCTTTGAAAGCCTCCGTTACTCTTTTGGAGGCGACCACCCCAGTCAAACTACCCACCACGCAATGTCCTTCCGTAGAAGTTAGGCTCCAAGTAAACAAAGGGTGGTATTTCAACGTTGGCTCCACCAACACTAGCGTGCCAGCTTCATAGCCTCCCACCTATCCTACACATTGTTTACTCAAAGTCAATACGAAGTTATAGTAAAGGTTCACAGGGTCTTTTCGTCCCATTGCGGGTAATCGGCATCTTCACCGATACTACAATTTCACAGAGCTCATGGTTGAGACAGTGCCCAGATCGTTACACCATTCGTGCAGGTCGGAACTTACCCGACAAGGAATTTCGCTACCTTAGGACCGTTATAGTTACGGCCGCCGTTTACTGGGGCTTCAGTCAAACGCTTCGCTTACGCTAACGCCCTTCCTTAACCTTCCAGCACCGGGCAGGTGTCAGACCCTATACAGCATCTTTCGATTTAGCAGAGTCCTGTGTTTTTGATAAACAGTCGCCTGGGCCTCTTCACTGCGGCCAACATTGCTGTTGGCGTCTCTTCTTCCGAAGTTACGAGACTATTTTGCCTAGTTCCTTAGCCACGACTCACTCGAGCACCTTAGGATTCTCTCCTCGACTACCTGTGTCGGTTTTGGTACGGGTTGCTTCACTTCGGCTTTTCTTGGAAGCGAGTTCACTACAACAACTTCGCCCGAAGGCTAGGTCTTGACTATTCCGTCAGTCTCCAGTAGCTACGTCACTCCGTCCCCTTTTTAGTGTGAGCAAGTATGGGAATATTAACCCATTGTCCATCCACTACCCCTTTCGGGTTCGCGTTAGGTCCCGACTAACCCTCAGCT
>NZ_QNUG01000122.1 GCF_003385395.1 Epilithonimonas hispanica
TCATTAATCGTTTCAATTATGGCTCTTTTTCGGAGTAAAATCTTATCTTCCATTTTCATAATATGATTTTTCATATTTTTTCTAAGTTTAGTGAAAAGCTGTATTCCATCTGCAAAAAGCATCTCCCAAAGCGCTTTTGAAAGGTAACCTTTATCTGCAAATACTTTTCCAAAAAGTTGTTTAGTCATTTTCTTAATATGTTTTGGATTTCTGTCATCCACATTTCCTTTCGTTAAATAAAAGGATAAAAGTTCCCCTTTTTCGTTGCAAAGCAAATGCAGTTTAAACCCGTAAAACCAACCCATCGAAGATTTTCCACGTTCTGCCAAACCTTTGAAAACCTTATGATTGTGAATTCTTTGGTTACGGCAGACTTTCAATGTTGTACTATCCATAAAGCTAATTCCAGTACATTTTCCTAATCCTTTTTCTCTCAAAAATAATGCAAAGACCACAAAACTTCTTTGCTGCAATTCCACAAACCTGTTGTAAGAAAGGCTTTTCGGGAACAAATCTTTCCAATATCCGCAAACAATTTCTTTATAGTAATGCTTGAAAGTTTTGTGTGCTCCTAAATGAAAGCCGATCATAATAGTAATAATTTCAGAATCGGACATTAAACAAGATCGATTTCTTCTTTTCTTATTATCTGCAGCCGCATTTAATTTCAAATTTTTGATTTGCAAATCAAATTCTTTACAAAAATCATCAATCTGTACAAAAATAGTTGTAATTTGGTCTTTCAAAATCATAAGTAATAATTCGTTAAATATTTGAATTTCAGAAACTTAAATATACGAATTATTACTTTTCATTGCAAATTTTATTTCATTTCTTATCCCGAACTCAGGTTA
>NZ_QNUG01000123.1 GCF_003385395.1 Epilithonimonas hispanica
CCGTCATTTTTGTCTTGAATGTACTGAGCTGCCATCCAGGTATTGATTCCCAATTTGGAAGTCTGTTGGTTTTGACTTCTAAAATCGGAGGCAAATCTTCGGTCTTCAATTTTTACTTTTCCTACAATGTGATTGGCATTGTGAACTTCGTCGTAAGTCAAATGGTCGAATCCAAAATCTTCCCAATCATAGATTTTACCACGCTTCATTTTCCCCTCGATCTCCTTTTCTTTCTGAAGTTCAATTTGGAGGTCTCTTTCCGTATTGGTAACACCTTTCATTTCGCTTGTAGAGATGTAGCTGAATTTTGAAGAAAGTTCTTCGGTTATTTCTGATGAAAATCCAATATTGTTAAAACCTTCGTAGGTAACAATGGTAATTTCTCCATCTTTATTATCGAATTTTGAAAGGTCAAAATCTTTCCCCAAATTACCTAAAACATTGACTTTCGCATTGGGAATCGTTTCAAAAATCGTTTCCACCCATTGTTTCAAAATACTGTCATTCGGAACTACGATGATTGGTCTTTTCGCATTTCCTCGCTCCATTGCTTCGTGCATAGAAAGGATTCCGGAAAGCGTTTTTCCAAAACCCACTTCGTGCGCCAAAAGTCCAACTCCTTTTGTGGTCTGTCTTCCGATTCCTGCTTTCTGAACTTCGGTCAAACGCAATTCCTGACCTTTGAAATGCAGATAAATTCTGGAAAATAATGGGAATTTAGAATAATCCGGAACGTGGATGTTATTGTAATTGCGGTTAAAGTCTTTTACAAAACGATTTCTAATATCATTGGAAAGTTCTTCCCGAACAAACTTGTAAAACAAATCGTTCGCAGCAGCTTTTCG
>NZ_QNUG01000124.1 GCF_003385395.1 Epilithonimonas hispanica
AGATTTTTAAGCTTGATACGCTTCCAGGTGCTGCTCAAAAAACCATAATGACGGATTTTTACAAATCTTTTCGGTAAAATATGCATCGCAAATCTTCGGATAAACTCCTCGTGGCTCAAAACCATCTGCTTTTTGATGCCTTTTTGGCGGTAATCTTTGTAAGAAAAAGTGACCGTTTTCGCGTCAATTTTCCTGATTCTCTGGTTGCTGATGGCGATTTTATGCGTGTATCTGCCCAAATATTCCACCACCGATTTTGGGCTTCCAAAAGGCTTTTTAGCGTAAACAACCCAAGGTTTTTCCCACAGATTTTGCCTGATTTTGGTATATTCTTTAAGGTTTTTATCTTTTAATTTCTCACAAAATTTAGCCCTGAAAACTTTACTCAAAGCCTTTACCGGAAGCAAAAATTTGCCGTCTGAACGTAGATTTTTCCAAGCTCCGCTTTCATCCACTCCACCGCCCGGAACAATGCAGTGCAAATGCGGATGAAGGCTCAGATTCTGTCCCCAAGTATGCAAAACAGCAATCATTCCCATTTTTAAACCTCGATTTTCACCAAACGTTTGAAGCGTTTCCCAGGCAGATTCAAATAAAAAATCGTACAACATTTTGGGCTCGTGAAGCGCGGTTTTGTTCAATACATCAGGAAGCGTAAAAACCACGTGGAAATAAGGTACCGGAAGCAGTTCGGTTTCCCGATTTTCAATCCATTGCTCTCGGTTTTTGCTCTGACATTTTGGGCAATGACGGTTTCGGCAGGAGTTGTAACTGATGCTTACATTTCCACATTCATCACAAGCGTCAATATGACCACCCAAAGCAGAGGT
>NZ_QNUG01000125.1 GCF_003385395.1 Epilithonimonas hispanica
ATTACACGCTTTAGCACACAATTTAAGAAAGAAAGTTGCCTGAAGAGGACAACTTTTCACTTTTTCTTAAAATATTGAAAAACTTTTATAACAAAAAAATCCGCCTCAAATTTTGTTGTGAGACGGATTCTTAAATTAGTTGCGAGGACACGACTCGAACGTGTGTCCGCCTTTGGCGGATATGAGCCCTCCAATTATTTAATCAAAGATTTGATGAACAGTCTTCCTTGTCCAGTTTTCAAGAATTGTTCTCTTTTCATTGCATCTTTCTTTTCGTTGAAAAATTCTACGTGAATTACTTTCCAAGGTCTAAATTTAATTGTATATCCAGATTTAGCTAAATAATTATGAGATTTAAATCTTTTCAAAAGATTAGCAGTAAAACCTGTATAAGTTTCATCAAATTTCTCTGAATATAAAACGTAAACAACAAATTCTTCCATAAACTAAAAAGAGAACCACATTTGTGATTCTCTTAAATTAGTTGCGAGGACACGACTCGAACGTGTGTCCGCCTTTGGCGGATATGAGCCCTCTAATTATTTAATCAAAGATTTGATGAATAATCTTCCTTGTCCGGTTTTCAAAAATTGTTCTCTTTTCATTGCATCTTTCTTTTCGTTGAAAAATTCTACGTGAATTACTTTCCAAGGTCTAAATTTAATTGTATATCCAGATTTAGCTAAATAATTATGAGATTTAAATCTTTCCAAAAGATTAGCAGTAAAACCGGATCAATCTCAAAAGTTGTGTGCAAATTGAAATAAGTTTTCGATTTTTGCAGTAAACTTTAAGAACATTGGATCATTATCTGGAACTGCTGAAACATA
>NZ_QNUG01000126.1 GCF_003385395.1 Epilithonimonas hispanica
TTTTTTTGTTATAAAAGTTTTTCAATATTTTAAGAAAAAGTGAAAAGTTGTCCTCTTCAGGCAACTTTCTTTCTTAAATTGTGTGCTAAAGCGTGTAATCCGAACTCCAATTCTACTTTTTTCAGACCTCTAAGTGTGAATCGCTTAAAATTGTTGCAATGTTTCAGGTGTGCAAACACAGGTTCTACTTCAACTGACCGTTGTTTTCTTTTTTTAATGCCTTCTTCACTGTTTAGAAGTTCCCGGATTTTTTCTTTGTAATCTTCCAAATGATGGTTTCGCTCAATGCTCCGGTTTTCTTTGGAACTGTGGCAAACGCCTCTGATTGGGCATCCATCACAATTTTTAGCCTGATAATGGGAGAGTTTTTGAGGATAACCGGTCTTGGTTTTCCGAGTGCTTACGTGCGTTTTTTCCATCTTTTGACCCATCGGACAGACGTAATAATCTTTTTCCTGATTGTAGTGCAGGTGTTCTTTGCTGAAAGTCTTGTGTTTCGCCTGATAATGGGCATTTTGCTCTTTATCGAAGGTGTTGTACTTTACAAATGGAATAATGTTTTTTTGTTCCAATAATTCATAATTTTCCTCGCTTCCGTAGCCCGCATCGGCAGTGAGTTCTTCCAATTCTCCGAGTTTTTTTTTGCCGAACAATTTCTCAAAATTCTCCAAATGACGCTTCAGGGTATTGAAGTCGTTGGTCTCTTGATGGATCGTGTAATTTACAATAAACTGATTCTCGGTAGAAATCTGTGCATTATAGGCCGGTTTGAGCTGTCCGTTTTGCATATGGTCATCCTTTAGCCTCATAAAAGT
>NZ_QNUG01000127.1 GCF_003385395.1 Epilithonimonas hispanica
TGTAAACGGGCATTGGATTTTAAGATCTACAGCTTTAAGACCGTACAGAAGATATTGGAGAACAATCTGGATCAGATGATCGATCCGGAAAAAGAAGAAAAGGAGCAGGAACTGCCTGATCACGGCAACATCAGAGGAAAACAATATTATCATTAAATATCAACAGTTATGAACGAACCGACAGTGAGTAAAATGAAGCAAATGAAGCTTTACGGCATGCACAATGCCTTTAAGACCGCTATTGAAAGCGGAAGGACAGACCATTATACCCTCGACCAGTTTGTATCGATGCTCATCGATGCCGAATGGGATGAGAGGCACAACAGGCGCATAGAGCGAAGCATCAAAAATGCAAAGTTCCATTACAAGTCCAGTATTGAAAGTGTCAACTTCGATGACACCCGCAATCTCGACCGTAATCTGGTAATGCGTCTTGCAGGATGTGAGTTCGTAGAGAAAAACGAGAACATCCTGATCACAGGAAGTACAGGCGTGGGTAAAAGTTACCTGGGAACCGCATTGGGCTATCAGGCCTGTATCGAAGGCTTCAAGGTCAATTATTTTAATACTTCCAAGCTGTTTGCCAAACTAAAAATGGCAAAAGCAGACGGGTCATACCTGCGCGAACTTGCAAAAATACAAAGACAGGATGTGATCATCCTTGATGATTTTGGTCTTCAGGCTTTGGACAGTGCCAACAGGATAACCCTTCTGGAGATCATAGAAGACCGTCACAACAACGGATCCATCATTGTAACATCGCAGATCCCGGTGCAGGGCTGGTATGACATTATTGGTGAAAAGACCATTGC
>NZ_QNUG01000128.1 GCF_003385395.1 Epilithonimonas hispanica
ATAGTTAGTAGGATTAGACGCGAAACCTTGTGATCTACCCATGGGCAGGTTGAAGCTTTGGTAACACAAAGTGGAGGACCGAACCGGTTGACGTTGAAAAGTCTTCGGATGACTTGTGGGTAGGGGTGAAAGGCCAATCAAACTGGGAGATAGCTCGTACTCCCCGAAATGCATTTAGGTGCAGCGTTGAGACAAGTTTATTAGAGGTAGAGCTACTGATTGGATGCGGGGGAGTCAAATCCTACCAATTCCTGACAAACTCCGAATGCTAATAAATGTTTCTCAGCAGTGAGGGCGCGGGTGCTAAGGTCCGTGTCCGAGAGGGAAAGAACCCAGACCAACAGCTAAGGTCCCTAAATATATGCTAAGTTGAAACAACGCGGTTGGACTGCATTGACAGCTAGGATGTTGGCTTGGAAGCAGCCATTCATTTAAAGAGTGCGTAACAGCTCACTAGTCGAGCGGTCCGGCATGGATAATAATCGGGCATAAGCATATTACCGAAGCTATGGATTTGTACATTAGTACATCTGGTAGGGGAGCATTCTATTTGCGCCGAAGCAGTATCGTGAGGTATTGTGGAGCGGATAGAAAAGAAAATGTAGGCATAAGTAACGATAAAGCGGGCGAGAAACCCGCTCACCGAAAGACTAAGGTTTCCTCAGCCATGCTAATCAGCTGAGGGTTAGTCGGGACCTAACGCGAACCCGAAAGGGGTAGTGGATGGACAATGGGTTAATATTCCCATACTTGCTCACACTAAAAAGGGGACGGA
>NZ_QNUG01000129.1 GCF_003385395.1 Epilithonimonas hispanica
TAGTCTCTCCTTAAACCACCTATAATTTACTGATTATTAGTATTTTGGGTTTAAAATAGCTTGTTTTTTATTGCAAGAATTTGTATCTTAGAGCTTTAAAACCTTGCAAATATGTTGGGGAAAAATCCAGAAAAGAAGCCAGAATTATTCCGCCCAATGTTGGTGGATTTTATTGACCACGAGCATGAACTTGTTCTACTTTCAGAAAAAATAGATTGGAATTATTTTGAGAAAGAATTTTCGCCCTTGTATTCCAAAGTGGGCAATCCGAGCCATCCGATTCGGTTTATGGTGGGTTGTTTGCTACTGAAACATTTGTATAATTTGGGCGATGAGACGTTGGAAAAAGCCTGGATCATGAATCCTTATATGCAGCATTTTTGTGGCAGGGTTTTCTTTGAACACGAATTTCCTTGTGACCCGAGTAATTTTGTTCATTTCCGAAAAAGAATTGGCGAAAAAGGTATCGAAAAAATCTTTGCCTACAGCGTAAGAATGCACGATGCCAAGACGAACACCTCAAATTTTGTTTTGTCCGATACTACCGTTCAGGAGAATAATACCTCTTTTCCTACCGATGCAAAATTGTGCAAAAAAGTGATCGATTATTGCAACAAAATAGCAGGAAATGAAGGCATAAAACAAAGACAACGCTACACAAAAGTCAGCAAACAAATGGTGCGCAACACCTACAACGGAAAACATCCCAAGCGGGCAAAAGCGGCAAGGAAATCTCAAAGACAGCTCAAAACCATCGCCATGAG
>NZ_QNUG01000130.1 GCF_003385395.1 Epilithonimonas hispanica
ATAACAGCATTAACTTTCATTCAGTTTGTAAATGTTTTTGTTTTCAATAGAAAAATGAATAGACTTAAAATTGAATTAATTTAATAATGCACTACGAGTATATATAATAATTTGCACAATGATTGAAAACACTGCTATGAATAGCTAAGTTTTCGTTGCGTGCGAAGCACGAACAATGAAAACCTTGTTGAACGGAAGCTTCGGCAGCTTTTGGTTGGGTATTTTCCCACACTATGGGTTTATCGACAAAAGATTTTTAGAGATACAAGAGACTTTGAGAAGAGTCTCTTTTTTTGTGGGTGATTTTGGCGAGTTTTTCTTGGTTTTATCGTGCTTTCCTTCACGTAGGGTAACATTTCCCTTACCCAAATCCGCTAAAATGCAGATTTAGGAGCAGGTAAATTTCGGCTCATCTCCAAAAACCAACTTGGCGGACCTCGAAGATCGAACGTGGCAATCGTCACAAGATTTCCAACTTTACAACAACTACATTTCGGCTGAAAAGCTTTGGGTGGAAGCTTTTCCTTGGGCTGAATACCTAAATTTTGTTGCAGATTTTTAAGCTTGATACGCTTCCAGGTGCTGCTCAAAAAACCATAATGACGGATTTTTACAAATCTTTTGGGCAAAATATGCATCGCAAATCTTCGGATAAACTCCTCGTGGCTTAAAACCATCTGCTTTTTGATGCCTTTTTGGCGGTAATCTTTGTAATCGAACGTTACA
>NZ_QNUG01000132.1 GCF_003385395.1 Epilithonimonas hispanica
TACCAAAGAACAAATTGAAGCATTCAGAGATACGTCTTATGACGGCACATTAAATAATCGTGGAAAGCATTATCAATTTGCCAACTTCATTGATGGAAAATGGGTTCACGATTTTTATTACACCGAAGGAAATATTTACGCAAAAATGGAACAGTTGGAGCGGGATTTTTGCCGAAGTTCGGCTTCCAATTTTTTAATTAATAATAAAATTGGCGCCGGCACTGCCGGTCAATACGAAAAACAAAAAGCATTATTAGAAAATGTCCTACCAAAAGCGAAATCGCTAGATGAGATTTATATCAGTCCGAACCACGAGTTCGTACACAAATTTGAGCTAGGTCAAATAGAAAAAGACCAATATAATCATATTACAAAACGTACCGAATCAGTCATTGTAGATTACAATCTTGCGGAAAAATTCAAAGATTTTGTAGGCACCTTGTCAAGTGAAGCGTTTGCGGGTTCTTCAGCTTGGGAAGTGCGAAGCTTTGTAGATAACGAAACGGTTACAGGAAGCGATAAAGAGAGGAATGCGTTAGTTAGAGAAAGACGAAAAGCTGCTGCGAACGATTTGTTTTACAAGTTTGTTCGGGAAGAACTTTCCAATGATATTAGAAATCGTTTTGTAAAAGACTTTAACCGCAATTAC
>NZ_QNUG01000133.1 GCF_003385395.1 Epilithonimonas hispanica
TACCAAAGAACAAATTGAAGCATTCAGAGATACGTCTTATGACGGCACATTAAATAATCGTGGAAAGCATTATCAATTTGCCAACTTCATTGATGGAAACTGGGTTCACGATTTTTATTATACTGAAGGAAATATTTACGCAAAACTGGAACAATTGGAGCGGGATTTTTGCCGAAGTTCGGCTTCCAATTTTTTAATTAATGATAAAATTGGACCCGGCACTGCCGGTCAATACGAAAAACAAAAAGCACTATTAGAAAAAGTATTACCAAAAGCGAAATCTTTAGATGAAATTTATATCAGTCCGAACCACGAGTTCGTACACAAATTTGAGTTGGGTCAAATAGAAAAAGACCAATATAATCATATTACAAAACGTACCGAATCAGTCATTGTAGATTACAATCTTGCGGAAAAATTCAAAGATTTTGTTGGCACTTTATCAAGTGAAGCTTTTGCAGGTTCTTCAGCTTGGGAAGTGCGAAGCTTTGTAGATAACGAAACGGTTACAGGAAGCGATAAAGAGAGGAATGCGTTAGTTAGAGAAAGGCGAAAAGCTGCTGCGAACGATTTGTTTTACAAGTTTGTTCGGGAAGAACTTTCCAATGATATTAGAAATCGTTTTGTAAAAGACTTTAACCGCAATTAC
>NZ_QNUG01000134.1 GCF_003385395.1 Epilithonimonas hispanica
AACCAAAATCAGACGGTGTTGTTTCCGTATAGTTTTGAGGAGTTGATTCCCGATAATCATCCTGTTCGGATTGTCAATGATATTTTGGAGAGGATCAATATAGACCCGCTGCTAAAAGCCTACAGCAAAGAGGGAAATCCCAGCTATCATCCCGTGATGATGCTCAAGGTGATGGTTTTTGCCTATATGAACAACATTTATTCCTCCCGGAAAATCGAAAAAGCACTTCGCGAAAACATCAACTTTATGTGGCTCTCCAATATGAGCATCGTGGATCATAATACCGTGAACAGATTTCGGGCTCACAAGCTTGAAGCGGCTTTCAAAGATATTTTCTCGCAAGTGGTTTTGCTTCTTGCCGAAGAAGGTTTGGTAAGTTTGAAACAGGTTTTTGTGGACGGAACGAAAATCGAAGCCCAGTCAAACCGCTACACTTTTGTGTGGGCCAATGCCATTAAAACCAATAAAGAAAAGATGCTCCGCCAACTAGAGGACCTTTGGAAATATGCCCAAAGCGTGGCAAGGGAAGAGGACAAAGACCCTGAACCGCCGGAATTTAAAGAAATCAGCAAAGAAAAGATCCAGCAAACCGTAGAAAATATCAATGCCAAATT
>NZ_QNUG01000135.1 GCF_003385395.1 Epilithonimonas hispanica
ACTTTGCGACCAATTTAAAATCAGAAACAATTACGCAAAATCTTTTAACGGTTTTAAAACAAGGGTATTGAGCAAAATAACAGCATTAACTTTCATTCAATTTGTAAATGTTTTTGTTTTCAGTAGAAAAATGAATAGACTTAAAATTGAATTAATTTAATAATGCACTACGAGTATCTTCTTAATAAACTTCAATATAATCTATTTTTAAAGTATAATATTGATTTAAATATATCAGCGGTTAGTATAGCAATTTTTTTTAAGTTAATGCTAAAAAAAGAAAGGAAAAGAGCCTAAGGACAATAATTAATCCAATAATTTTGGAGAATTATAAGGATCATGTTAAAACTTTAATGAATATTTAAAATACCAAAAAAAGAGATTAAAAATGAAACGAATATATTTTAATTAATAAAAACAAAACCACTTATTCATCTATTCGAATGAGGTCATAAGAGTATAATAGTTTATTGTGGATAGATATAAGAATAATAAGTTTAAGTTTGGAGCAAAAAAAAGAATCCGTCTCACAACTTGAGGCGGATTTTTTTTGGTTATAATTGTTATTTTTTGTATATTTATATCTGATAATCAGATATTTGTCTATGA
>NZ_QNUG01000136.1 GCF_003385395.1 Epilithonimonas hispanica
AGCATAATTTGTATCTTATAAAATAAGAAAATAATTTTCTGTTTCAGTAGTTCCATCATTTTCTTCATGTTCCAAGCGGTTGCAGCTAGTAATGCATTGATTTGTGGTCCCGTTTCTCCCAGGAAGTAATTTTTTGCCAGCCTAAAATCGGTTTTTAAATGTCCGATGATAGGTTCTATTGCCGCTCTGGTTCTAAATTTTTTGCGCTTTGTCTGCTTTTGATAAGCAGTGTCTTTTTTTCTTGGAGTGCTTGGGATGAAGATTTTCACGCCCTTTATTTCTGATTTTCCTCTGCCACCTCTATCGTAAAGGAGTTCTTTTGGGAGCTTTTGACCACCGGTTTCCATCTGTTCCAAAAGTGGTTCTATGGTGTGACCATCGTAAGGAGTTTGCAAAAATGCTTTAATCCCGAGAATGATTTTCTTGCCTTTGTTGGCGGTGGTTATCAAACCTACCTTATTCCCAAATTCATACTGGCTATGCGCTTTTCCTTTGGCAATACATCGGGTAAAAGGCTTGTGAATGCTGTAAATTTTATCGGCATCGTTTCTTTTTTGTGTGACAACCTTGGTGTA
>NZ_QNUG01000137.1 GCF_003385395.1 Epilithonimonas hispanica
CCGCTTATTGCTTCTTTCCAAAAAAACCGTCACTCAACTTGAAAAAAGTAAATGACGGTCAATTATTTTTAAACTTCGCTTAAACCGAACTCAGGTTAAATACATTTACAGCTAAAGAAGCTATTAACCTTTTAGAAGGGCGCACAGTTAAAATAGAATTTCACAATCCGAAAACAGAAAAAATAGAACCTGCATTTGCCAAGCTCAATTTTAACGAACCCAAAACGGAAAAAGAAAATTACAATTTCCAGAATTTCTATAAAAATTATGGTGTTGATACGGCTCAGATCGTAGAAAAATCCAAACTGATCTTCGATAAGCCGGAATGGAAGGAAAGTACCATCAAATCTTTGGAAAAAGGAAATATCGTCAAGGTGAAATTTGAATTCGACGATAAAGTGGTAGAAGGCAAAGCGGTGCTGAATCCGCAATATAAAAATCTGAATCTGTATGATTCCGATATGAACAGAATCAATACCAACAAGCCTTTAGAAGGTTTGGAACAAGACAACAAGCACGAAAAAAATAACGTGAAAGAACAAAGTATTAAACGATAG
>NZ_QNUG01000138.1 GCF_003385395.1 Epilithonimonas hispanica
TACACTTTTGTTGCCTATACGATCATCAACATCGGTCAGCAATTGATCGCTTCCGGTTATACAATGGAGATCGAAAGGTATGATACCTTATTATCCAATGGAACCATTACCAACTTAGACGCTTTGATGGTCTATGTGAGCAACTCCGGAATGATCTACAATCAGCTTTTCACCTGTGTTGCCTATGTTGTTACGGGAATCGGAGTACTAATGACCCCAACCATTGCAGACAGTATTGTTTCTGCAGGAGGGGCGGGAGCAATGACGAAAATGAAAAGTGCAGCAGGAAAAATGGCAAGCAGTGCTAAAACAGCAATATTGGCTGCCAAAACAGGAGGAGCTTCTGTAGCAGCAAGTGCAGCAGCAGGTTCAGCATCAGGCAGAGTTCAAAGAGCGATGAAAAAAGGAAAATAAATGTTGTACGAATGACCAACAACCAAACATTATCAACCAACAACTAAAATAAAGATGCTTATCAAAAATATAGAACAAAGAATCAAGATCAACAAGGTCATTTCTTTATCCACCATTGCTTTTGC
>NZ_QNUG01000139.1 GCF_003385395.1 Epilithonimonas hispanica
GTTTTAAAATACTGTATTTCAGCTTTCTGCATAGTTTTTCATATTGTTCCGTAGCTCACATAGGTTTAATTTTATCATTAAGAATTGTGAGTATGGAAACGACAAAAAAATCAACGTTTAAGGTTCTTTTCTACCTTAAAAAGAATGCCCCGAAGAAGAACGGAAAGGTTACGGTTATGTGCAGAATTACCGTAAACGGCAAACAGTCTGCATTCAGTACAAAGCTGGATATTTCCGCAACAAATTGGGATTTGAAGTACGGCAGGGTTTTAGGTAAAAGCCGAGAAGCACAAGACACAAACAGGAAACTTGACAAAATTCGTTCGGGTATTGAGGAATGCTATTCCAAAATTCTGAAGAATGAGGGGGCTGTAAACAGTGCTAAACTTAAAAATGCCGTTCTTGGGATGGAAAGCGGAGAACTGACCTTTTTCAAATTCTATGAACAGTTC
>NZ_QNUG01000140.1 GCF_003385395.1 Epilithonimonas hispanica
GTTTCCACTTTCTCTTCCCGATAGTGTGTATTTCCACGTTTGTTTTGGATGGGTTTTCCGGTGTAAAGCTTTACCTTGCTATCTTTAACAACTTTCCAGTCATCCCATTTTACAAGGTTTTGGTTTTCAAGAAAAGATTCAACTTCCTCAAACTTTCGATTTTCTTTAGAACGAATAATGAATTTTACTGATTTCTCTTCAAATACTTTCATTGTTCTTGTCGACTGCAAACCTCTGTCAATCACATAAACATTAGCGTGATGTTCTTCTTTTTTGGCTTGTTTTAAGATCGCTTCGGGAAGCGCAGATTCTTCTGAAGAATAGGATTGAGCCGTAAAAACTTCAACCCCGGAAGGTAAAATCCCATCGAAGGAAAAACTGAATTTCACCAATTTTTTCCCGCTCTTTTGGTCTATTCCTTCCTTGAGTTTGGAGCACGTATCG
>NZ_QNUG01000141.1 GCF_003385395.1 Epilithonimonas hispanica
TGCCTGTTTTACCGCCCACTGAACGCCTCGTTGTGAGTAGCGGGAATCAAACTCTCCGCCAGCTCTTCCTTCTCGTGGCATTCCAAAGAGATAATCTTCCGGTTTTTCCGCTTCGATATACTTTTTGAGTCCACGAATCAGATGTTCGGAAAGTGGTAAATAGCGGTCTTTTTTCCCTTTTCCCTGAACCACTTTCAACTGTTTTCTATCAAAATCTAAGTCGCATAAACGGAGATTTCTAACTTCCATACAGCGGAGTCCGCACCCGTAAAGAATGCCGATCAAAATTTTATGCTTTAAAAGCTTACACCCCGAAAGCATTTGCCAAACCTCCTGTTTACTAAGCACTACAGGCAGTTTTTTCTCTCTTTTAATTTCCGGAAGACTCAAATAATCATAGCTCAAACCTTCCGATTTAAGC
>NZ_QNUG01000142.1 GCF_003385395.1 Epilithonimonas hispanica
CCAGCACCGGGCAGGTGTCAGACCCTATACTGCATCTTTCGATTTTGCAGAGTCCTGTGTTTTTGATAAACAGTCGCCTGGGCCTCTTCACTGCGGCCAACATTGCTGCTGGCGTCTCTTCTTCCGAAGTTACGAGACTATTTTGCCTAGTTCCTTAACCATGATTCACTCTAGCACCTTAGGATTCTCTCCTCGACTACCTGTGTCGGTTTATGGTACGGGTTGCTTCACTTCGGCTTTTCTTGGAATCTATTTCCCTACAGCAGCTTCGCCCGAAGGCTAAGCCTTGACTATTCCGTCAGTCTCCAGTAAGTACGTAAATCCGTCCCCTTTTTAGTGTGAGCAAGTATGGGAATATTAACCCATTGTCCATCCACTACCCCTTTCGGGTTCGCGTTAGGTCCCGACTAACCCTCAGCT
>NZ_QNUG01000143.1 GCF_003385395.1 Epilithonimonas hispanica
GAGATTTGCCTCCGATTTTAGAAGTCAAAACCAACAGACTTCCAATTTGGGAATCAATACCTGGATGGCAGCTCAGTACATTCAAGACAAAAATGACGGCAGAAATGTAACACTGCTTTCCGCAACGCCATTTACGAACAAACCTTTGGAATATTATTCTATTCTTTCTTTAATAGCAAATAAAAGATTAGAAGAATCGGGATATTTCAATGTGAATACATTCTTCGAGACCTTTATGGAAGCGGACAATGATATGGAAATTGATGCAAAAGGTGATGTTAAATTTAAAGCAAATGTTCGGAGGTTTAAAAATAATTCTTTGTTTCAGCAATTACTTTCGGAATTCATTGATATAAAAGGCGAAGAAGACAATCCTGAATTGATTCGTCCCAACAAAATTAACAAAGAGTATAAAATTG
>NZ_QNUG01000144.1 GCF_003385395.1 Epilithonimonas hispanica
TCCTCCGCTTATTGATATGCTTAAACTCAGCGGGTAGCCCCGCCTGACCTGAGGTCTCGTAGATGGCACACTCGGTTTGCACAGAGGGCGCGTGTGGGGTCGATAAGTCCGTTACGTCGGAGTCCCACAGGCACGATTGGTCTCGAGCGTGGGCTCATCCACCGTTATCGTGGGGGACTCCGCCCCGAACTTGCTTTTCAACCAACCACGAGGAACTGGCTCGCGGGAGGTCAACTTTCACCCACTGCCTCACATTTAACTGGTTAAGTGTGGAGGAAGGGGTGACGATGTGTGACACCCAGGCAGGCGTGCCCTCAGCCTAATGGCTTTGGGCGCAACTTGCGTTCAAAGACTCGATGGTTCACGGGATTCTGCAATTCACACCAAGTATCGCATTTCGCTACGTTCTTCATCGATGC
>NZ_QNUG01000145.1 GCF_003385395.1 Epilithonimonas hispanica
GATAAAAGTATGTATTTTTGCCACCGCTTTAAGAGAGCAGCGCAGAAGAAGGTAGAGACAAGATTAGATAAAAATAAAGAGGTTACAAATCTTAAAAAAAATATCTAATAAAAAGTTTGCTAATGATAAAAGTTTAGTTATCTTTGCAACCCCAAACGAGAGTTATGGGAGCGCAGGAGAAGGTTAAGCAAGCGTAATCAAAACAATTTTCGAGTAACGAAAAAAAACTTTAAAAAAGTTTTGGTTGTTTGGGTAAAACTTTATACTTTTGCACTCGCAAATCAGGGACAAGATGACAGATAAAAGATTCCTGGTGATGCGAACAGAACAAAGTTCATTGACATAACAATATAACAACCAAGTAAGGAAAAAAAACCAAAGCGTCAATTTTAAATTGAGTTTGAGTATAAGGA
>NZ_QNUG01000146.1 GCF_003385395.1 Epilithonimonas hispanica
AAACGGCGGCCGTAACTATAACGGTCCTAAGGTAGCGAAATTCCTTGTCGGGTAAGTTCCGACCTGCACGAATGGTGTAACGATCTGGGCACTGTCTCAACCATGAGCTCTGTGAAATTGTAGTATCGGTGAAGATGCCGATTACCCGCAATGGGACGAAAAGACCCTGTGAACCTTTACTATAACTTCGTATTGACTTTGAGTAAGTAATGTGTAGGATAGGTGGGAGACTATGAAGCAGGCACGCTAGTGTTTGTGGAGTCAACGTTGAAATACCACCCTTTACTTACTTGGAGCCTAACTTCTAATAGAAGGACATTGCGTGGTGGGTAGTTTGACTGGGGTGGTCGCCTCCAAAAGAGTAACGGAGGCTTTCAAAGGTACCCTCAGCACGCTTGGTAACCGTGCG
>NZ_QNUG01000147.1 GCF_003385395.1 Epilithonimonas hispanica
TCAATAACATCAAGTTTAAATCTCCCACAATTACGAATGAAATTAGCAAGTATGAAAAACTGCGCGAAGATCTAATCACAAAGCCGACATCGTTTTCAGAGGAAAAATTAAAAGAACTGATTGAAAAAAGTGATAGGATTATTTCTATTCACAATACCAAAAATCAGAATGAGTATAAAATTCAGTCAAAACCCGAACTCAAAAAAGGAGTTTTAAAATATCAATTCTCAAAACAGGATAAAATTGTCAATACTTCCTTGCAAAACAGTTCTGAGATTACCAAAGAACAAATTGAAGCATTCAGAGATACGTCTTATGACGGCACATTAAATAATCGTGGAAAGCATTATCAATTTGCCAACTTCATTGATGGAAA
>NZ_QNUG01000148.1 GCF_003385395.1 Epilithonimonas hispanica
GTAATTTACAATAAACTGATTCTCGGTAGAAATCTGTGCATTATAGGCCGGTTTGAGCTGTCCGTTTTGCATATGGTCATCCTTTAGCCTCATAAAAGTAGCGTCCTCATCAGTCTTGCTGTAGGAATTCCTCTCTGCCAAAATAGCCTCCTGAGCTTCGTATTTATCGAGGTTTTTCTCAAAATTATTTTTAATGTAATTCAGCTTGGCTTTAGCTTTTTTGTCGCAATCGGTCTTGCGGTCGCTGCCTTTCAATTTGGCATTGATATTTTCTACGGTTTGCTGGATCTTTTCTTTGCTGATTTCTTTAAATTCCGGCGGTTCAGGGTCTTTGTCCTCTTCCCTTGCCACG
>NZ_QNUG01000149.1 GCF_003385395.1 Epilithonimonas hispanica
ATTGAGATTGTGGTTGAGTTGGCTGTTTTTTTATGGTTTTAAAACCTCTCATTTCTTCCCAAATTCTGAAAACAAAGTATCGAGCGGTGAAAAGAGTTTGTGGGTGGAAAGCTGGGCAATTTGAAGATAAATCAACGTCGTGTCTATACTTTCGTGACCGAGAAGATTTTTGATGCTCAAAATATCCATCCCATCTTCCAGAAGATGCGTCACAAAACTGTGACGAAGCGTATGAACACTAACTTCTTTCAAGATTTTTGCTGCTCTTGATGCCTGTTTTACCGCCCACTGAACGCCTCGTTGTGAGTAGC